>NZ_JBQSVS010000001.1:0-1033828 GCF_052376475.1 Halomonas sp. AOP5-B2-8
TTTTCATTCAAACGCCCCACCCCGCTTTGCTTTCAAACGGCAAAAAAATATCATCAATGGTCAGTATGGTTACTAACTGAATCCTTCTGTGGCGAGTGCCCGTCGCGCTGAGCCAGCGCTGATTCCATTCGGTCAAGCTGCGCGCGTAAATCCCGCACATCGCTACGCAGCCCCTTCATTTGGGCAGCATCACCGTCATCATTCTCTAAATCGAGTAGCGCACTCTCCTTCTGCATCACGTCCAACACGATGCCAATCATCATGTTGAGGAAAATAAAGGCATTCAGAAAGATAAACGTTAAAAAGAAGATCCAGGCATAGGGATAAACTTCCATGGTGGGATAAAGCACGGCCGTCGCCCAGCTTTCAAAGGTCGCCACCTGGAACAGCGTTAGCATCGCCAGCGAAATATTGCCCCACAGCCCCTCATCAACGGTATGAAATAGAAAGCTGCCAATGGCGGCATAAATATAGAAAATGATAAACATCAGCAGAACGACATAGCCCATCCGCGGCACCGACTTCACCAGGGCATTGAGCAGCATCTGCAGTTCAGGAATCATCGACACCAATCGCAGCACTCTGAAAATACGCAGCAGCCGCGCCAACAGGACCATTTCAGAGTCATCCATAGGGATTAAACTGGCGGTCACAATCAGAAAATCAAAAACGTTCCAGCCCTTTTTGAAGAAGCTCAGAAGAGTGCGCTCAGCGGCCATCCTGATTAAAATTTCTATCAAAAAGAAGATAGTGACGGCGACATCTAAATACAGCAGCCACTGCTCAATCCGAGAGGTTTCTTCATAGGTTTTGGCCCCTATCACTAAGGCCGAAATAACGATAATGGCAATCACTACGGCTTCGAAAAGCTTGTTTGATCGCAGCTTTTCAAAACGGGCTTGCCAGGTATTAAAGGGTTCACTCATGGAACAAAAAATCTCTCATCGGTTGACCGGCACACTTTATACTAAAATTACACAGCTACTGCACAAGTGATATCCTCTTGTTCCACTTGATGTATCCTGCACCACCAGAACCCTCTCCAGGCGCTCAGGAGGTGTTCTTTTGACTTTTTTAACTTAGCCGCTGGATGACACCCATGACATTGCTTTGGATAGCCTTGTTGCCTTTGCTAGGCGTACTGGTGCCGCTACTCACCGCACGATTTGGTCGCAGTGTCTGTTCACTGACAACCGCCGTGCTACCAGCGACCGCGCTAGCAATGACGCTACTCAACGTGCCGGCGCTACAAGATGGCGAGCAGCTGCGTTTTTCAGCCACCTGGATGCCGGAACTAGCGCTAAACTTAGCGTTTCGGCTGGACGGGTTATCGCTGCTGTTTAACCTGCTGATACTGGGCATTGGGCTACTGATTATACTTTATGCCCATTACTATCTCGCAAAAGATGAGCCGTTTGGCCGATTTTACGCCTTCTTGATGCTATTTATGGCATCAATGGTGGGCATTTCAATGTCGGACAATTTGATTCTGCTCTGGTTTTTCTGGGAGTTAACCAGCCTCTCGTCATTCTTACTTATTGGTTATTGGTCACATCAATCAGATGCTCGTAAGGGCGCCCGAATGGCGCTAACGATCACTGGTGCCGGTGGGCTTGCCCTGTTGGCGGGCTTGCTACTGCTTGGCAACATGGCGGGCAGTTTCAGCATGGGCGACGTATTAGCAAGCGGCGACGCAATTCTTGCCGACCCGCGCTACCCACTGATGCTGTGCTTAGTATTACTCGGCGCGTTTACCAAATCAGCGCAGTTTCCTTTTCATTTTTGGCTGCCCCACGCAATGGCCGCTCCCACGCCGGTGTCGGCCTACCTACACTCTGCCACCATGGTTAAAGCGGGCATTTTCCTGATGGCGCGACTGCATCCTGCGATTGCCGGCAGCGAGCTATGGAGCGTGGTTGTCTCGCTGGTCGGCATTATAACGATGCTGTATGGCGCGTGGTTTGCACTGATCAAGAGCGACCTGAAAGGCATATTAGCGTTTTCCACGGTTAGCCATCTCGGCTTGATTACCGTGCTACTGGGCATTGGCAGCCCAATGGCAATTTTGGCGGCCCTTTTTCATATTCTCAATCACGCCACTTTCAAAGCCGCACTGTTTATGAGTGCGGGCATCATCGATCACGAAGCCGGCACCCGCGAACTTAAGCAGTTGGGCGGGCTGAGAAAAGCCATGCCGGTCACGGCGCTATTAACCACTCTAGCGGCAGCGTCCATGGCGGGCGTCCCTCTTTTCAACGGTTTCTTATCCAAAGAAATGTTCTTTACCGAGACGTTGGCGACCCCCGTGTTCGGCGGAATAAGCTGGCTATTACCCGCGCTAGCAACAATCGGCGGCATTCTATCGGTCGCCTACTCGCTGCGCTTGGTTCACGCGGTCTTCTTCAAGCCCGCTCGCGAAGCACCGCCTAAATCACCTCATGAGCCGCCTCATTTGATGCGCCTGCCGATGGAAATACTGGTTGCCTTGTGCGTAGTGGTGGGATTATTTCCCGCAGTGATGGCCACCAACATCTTAGAACTTGCCAGTATGGCCGTGATTGGCAGCCCTCTGGATATCCACCTGGCGATCTGGCATGGCGTCAACCTGCCGCTGATGATGAGTGTGCTCGCTTTTGTAGCCGGCATTGCGCTTTATTGGCGCTACGGCAACGTTCAACGTTTTACCCAGCAGTTTGTGGGCGTGGATGCTCGCCGCATATTTGAACGTATTCTTATTGCCATTAGCTTCCGCGCCGAACAGCTTATTACTACGCTCGACAGCAACTCCTTACAGCGCTATGTAGGCTGGCTATGGTTAGCGGCGCTATTAATGGGCGGCATAGGCCTCGTTCAAATACCCGATTTAACTGGCGCGGCGGGCAATCAACCCTTAGACGGCGTGCTGATTTTAGGTGCGGGAATGCTGATGTTCGGTGGCATAGCGACCGCTGCCACTCACCGCTATCGGCTTATTTCGCTGCTAATGCTATCGGTGGTGGGCCTGTTTGTTGCTCTCACCTTTGCCCGTTTCTCAGCGCCCGACCTTGCCCTGACACAGCTTTCGGTCGAAGTTGTGACCATGATTCTGCTGATGCTGGCGCTATTTTTCTTACCGCAGAAAACCCCCAGAGAATCCAGCCCGCTGCGTAATATTCGCGATATGCTGCTGGCGGGGTCGCTAGGGTTAGTCGTTGCTAGCCTTAACTATGCGGTCATGACCCATGATACCCAGTCAATTTCTAGCTTCTTTTTAGAAAACAGTAAGCCTGGCGGCGGTGGCTATAACGTAGTCAACGTTATATTGGTCGACTTCCGTGGCTTCGATACCCTGGGTGAAATTACCGTGCTGGCCATCGCGGGCTTAGCGATATTTAAGCTATTGAATCGCCTGCGTCTGTTTATGCCGCACAGCGACGGCGAAGGCCGTGTATGGTCCCCTGACCGTTACCCTGCGGTGCTTACCTCCATTTCAATGACGCTGCTTCCGTTGGCGCTGCTGGTCTCTGCGTTTATTTTCTTGCGCGGCCACAACCAGCCAGGCGGCGGGTTTATTGCCGGCTTAATTACCGCCGTGGCGCTTATTCTGCTGTATATGGCGCGTGGCGTGGCGTGGGCACAGGAACGTTTGGATTTCCCATTCCAACCAGTGGCGGTTATCGGGGTGGCCGTGGCCACGCTCACCGGACTAGGCAGCTGGCTGTTTGGGCATCCGTTCTTAACCTCCGCTTTCGGCTATTTTAGTCTTCCACTGATCGGCACGTTTGAGCTGGCCACCGCACTGCTGTTTGATCTGGGCGTGTACTTGGCCGTCGTCGGGGCCACGCTGATGATTCTTGCCAACCTTGGTAAAGTCACCACCGCGCATCGCCCGGTGACCGAAGCGACGGAAAAAGATATCGACGCCCCCCCAGCCTCTTCAGCTACTCAGGAGCCCCGTTAATGGAATTGCTTTACGCGATGACCACCGGTGTATTGACCGCTTCTGGTCTCTATCTCACGTTAAGAGGCCGTACCTTTCCCGTCGTGGTGGGCCTTACGCTGCTCTCTTACGCGGTAAACCTGTTTCTGTTTTCGATGGGCGGACTGACTACTGACGGCGCTGCGATTGTGTCCGAGGGCGGAAACGTTGCCGACCCTCTTCCTCAAGCGCTGGTGCTTACCGCCATCGTTATCGGCTTTGCAATGACGGCTTTTGTGGTGATCCTGGCAATGCGGGCACGCAGCGAAGTGGGCAACGACCACGTCGACGGCAATAAGGAAGACCGAGAATGATGCAGCACCTGATTGTTTTTCCTGTTGTCCTGCCACTGATTGCGGGCATCTTAATGCTCTATCAGCGCCAAGGATTAGTGCGCTATAAGCGCACGGTTAGCGTGGCGGCTACGCTGCTGTTACTACTGGTGGCAATAGGCTTAGTACGCCAAGCCGCCAGCGGCGACGTGACTTACTACGCGCTGGGCGATTGGCAGGCACCCTTTGGTATCGTGCTGGTGCTGGATCGCCTCTCTGCGTTAATGGTGCTGTTAACCGCCACCCTAGCAGTGGGTGCCGTGGTGTTTGCCTGCGCGGGTGACGACGAAAAAGGCAGCAATTTCCATGGTCTTTTTCAATGGCAACTGCTGGGGATAAACGGCGCCTTTTTAACCGGCGACCTATTCAATCTTTTCGTCTTTTTCGAAGTACTGCTGCTGGCGTCTTACGCGCTGCTGCTGCACGGCGGTGGCAAAGCGCGCATTCAAGCCAGCGTGCACTATGTGGTGCTCAACCTAGCGGGTTCTTCGCTGTTTTTAATCGCAGTGGGCATACTCTATGGCGCAACGGGCACCCTCAATATGGCCGATATGGCGATTCGGGTGGCTGACCTGCCGGTTGAGCGCGAAGGCTTAGTCACCGCTGGCGCACTAATGCTGCTGGTCGTTTTTGCTTTAAAATCCGCTATGCTGCCGCTGTATTTTTGGCTGCCCAAAGCCTATGCGTCAGCGCCGGCACCGGTCGCCGCCCTTTTCGCCATTATGACGAAGGTGGGTGTTTACGCCATCCTACGTGTCTATTCGTTAATTTTTGGTGATAGTGCGGGCGATTTGGAAGCACTGGAGCAGCCCTGGGTTTGGTGGCTGTCGCTGGCCACTATTGCAGCCGCAGGCGCTGGCGTAATGGCCGCACGCGACTTACGCCTATTGGTTGCGTATTTAGTGCTGGTATCAGTGGGTACGCTGCTGGCCGGCATCGGCATAGGCACGCCTCAAGCGATCTCGGCACTCTTGTACTACTTGATACATACGACGCTGATTACCGGCGGACTGTTTCTGTTAGCAGAAATGATCGGCCTGCAGCGTGGCAAAGCCGGTACCCGACTAGTTAAGGGCCGCCCCATGGTGCAAGGTACCGCGCTAGGGATTCTTTTTTTTGCAGGCGCGATCGCCGTAGCGGGCATGCCGCCACTGTCAGGCGCCATTGGCAAAGCTCTGATGCTCAATTCAGCAGAAGGCACTCAGCGGCTATGGCTATGGCCGCTGTTACTGGTCGCGGGGCTGTGTTCCATGGTCGCCCTGGCGCGCGCTGGGTCTACGTTGTTTTGGCGCAGCTACCGCGGCAACATTAGCGGCAGTCCGCTACCGTATCGCCAGTGGTTTGGCGTTATCTGGCTACTTAGCGCGGCTCCCCTGTTAGTGGCATTGGCTGGGCCAGTGAGTAGCTATACACAGGCCACGGCTGAGCAACTCGCTAATCCGCAGGTGCTTATCCGCACGCTACTGCCTGATCAAGCTACTGATGCAGGAGAAGCACAATGATTGCTCCACGCGCCTGGCTGCCCACGCCTGTTTTATCCCTATTACTGCTGGTAGTTTGGTTGCTGTTAGTGCGCAGCTACGCCATTGGTCAGTTTGTGTTAGGTGGCTCCTTAGCCATTTTGATTCCCCTGCTGACCCACCGCTTTTGGGATGCACGCCCAAGGATCGCCAAGCCTTTCGCTCTACTGCGCTTTTTCTTTCGAGTGCTCGGCGATATCGTCATCGCCAACTTTGAAGTGGCTTACTTAATTACCAACCCTTGGCGCAAGCTTCGCCCCCATTTTATTGAATACCCGCTGATACTTGAAGAACGATTCACCATCACCCTACTGGCCAGCACTATTAGCCTGACGCCGGGCACCGTCTCGGCTAACTTACGCCTGGACGGTAAATCACTGCTGATTCACGCCTTAGACGTGGATGATGAAGAGGTGCTGATCGAGCAAATACGCGAGCGCTATGAACGCCCCCTTAAGGAGATTTACGAATGTTAAGTATTGCACTCTACATCACCTTAACCCTGGTCGTGATGGCACTACTGCTGAACCTTTATCGGCTCACCATCGGTCCTAGCCTGCCTGATCGGGTATTAGCGCTGGATACCATGTACGTAAACTCAATTGCGCTCATTGTGCTCTTGGGGCTATGGCTTAACAGCAAAACGTATTTCGAGTCAGCGCTATTGATCGCCATGCTAGGGTTCATCAGTACTGTGGCAGTGTGTAAATATATTTTGCGCGGAGATATTATCGAATGACGCACATAATGGACGCCGACAACAGGGAGCAGTGGCTATGTCGATAATAGTGGAAGGGATTATTTCACTGCTGTTGATCGCGGGCGGTGTGTTCGTTTTTATCGGTTCGCTGGGCATGGCTCACCTACACGATTTTTATATGCGCCTGCACGGCCCTACCAAAGCCACCACGCTAGGTATCGGCTGCATGCTGATTGCTTCGATGCTGTATTTCTGGAGCGTGGACGGTAAGCCGGATATTCAAGAGATGCTCATTACGCTATTTTTGTTTATCACTGCCCCCGTGAGCGCCCACCTGCTGGCTAAATCCGGCCTGCACATGCGCTTAAAACATACCGATAAAACCCAGGGCAAACCGTTGGAACTGAAGACCGAAGAAGTCGGCGAAAAACCGGTGCCACATCCCGACAAGGGCCATGGTTAAAAGCAATCCCATAGCGTCTCGCACCAACGACATAAGGCGGTGCTGAAAAGCACCGTCTTATATGCATTTTAAGGCGTTAAATCCTGCTGACGATAGCCCATCACGTACAGCAACGCATCAATGCCTAGCGTTGAGATTGCCTGACGTGCCTGGGCACGCACCACGGGTTTGGCATGAAACGCGACGCCCAAGCCAGCACTAGCGAGCATTTTTAGATCGTTCGCACCATCGCCCACCGCAATGGTTTGATTCAAGGTAAAGCCTTCACGCTCCGCAATGGCGGCTAATAGCTCCGCTTTGCGCTCGGCATCGACAATAGGCTCGCGAACGTCGCCGGTCACCTTGCCTTTCTCAATCACCAGTTCGTTAGCATGGATTTCGTCGAAGCCTAACGTCTCCTGCAAGTAGCGAGCAAAGTAGGTAAAGCCGCCGGAGAGAATCGCCGTGCGGTAACCCAAGCGCTTTAGGTTGGCCATCAAACGTACAACGCCATCCATCAGCGGCAGTTCTTTAGCGATATCCGCCAGCACCGACTCATCCAAACCGGCTAGCTTACTCATGCGCTCGCGAAAGCTCTGCTGAAAATCTAGCTCACCACGCATGGCGCGCTCGGTAATCGCAGCGACTTCGTCTCCTACCCCGTGACGACGCGCAAGCTCGTCAATCACTTCGGCTTTGATAAGCGTGGAGTCCATGTCAAAGCAGATCAAGCGTGGTTGAACCTGGCCACGCAGATCATCCTGGATAACGACATCCACGCCTAGAGTCTCACCCAGTGCTAATGCTGCTTTACGTACCGCCTCAATATCAACGCTGTCACCGACCAAACGGTACTCGATGCAATCAATTATGTCGCTCTGTAGCAGTGAGGCATCGGCAAGCCGCTGGGTACTTTTCTGCTCAAGGCCAAATTGTGCCACTAAAGCGTCTACTTGCGTTTGAATATCCACAGTCAAACGCGACCCTAAGGCGGTTAGAATAAAATTACCGCGTGCCATTACTTATTCCCCTGCCTCTAAACGATCTACTTTTTGGAAACCCCGCGGTAGTTTACTGCCACGCCGTCCGCGCTCACCGCGGTAATAGGCCAAGTCATCGGCTTTAAGCGTCAGTTTGCGCTTACCGGCATGCAGCATCAGTGCATCGCTGGCAGCTAATACCACAATCCCACATACAAACTCTTCCCGGCGTGCCGCTCTAGGGCCAGGTATATCCAGCATTTTATTGCCTTTGCCTTTGGACATCTCGGGCAATTGAGCCAAGGGGAAGAGCAGTAAACGTCCTTCATTTGATACCGAAGCAACCCACAGCTCCTCACCTTCCGGCACTTCAATCGGCGCCATCACGTTACAGCCCTTGGGCAGGCTCAGTACCGCTTTACCGGCTTTGTTTTTACCGGTGAGCGTATCGAGCCTAGCGACAAAACCATAGCCGCCGTCAGTGGCCAGCACGAAACGCCGCTCGGGCGGTGCAAACATCAACCCCGCCATTTTCGCCCCAGCCGCCACATTGGCGCGCCCAGTCACCGGCTCACCCTGGCCCCGAGCACTGGGAAGATTATGCGCTGACAGCGTATAGGCACGGCCGGTATCATCCAGCAAGACCAGCGGCTGATTGGTTTTGCCCCGCGCCGCAAGCTGGAAACTATCACCCGCTTTATAGGAAAGCCCCTCGGGATCGATATCATGCCCTTTGGCTGCTCGAATCCAGCCTTTGTCTGATAACACCACGGTAATGGGGTCAGCGCCCAGCAGCTCTACTTCCGAAAGCGCTCTGGATTCTTCACGCTCAACGAGCGGTGAGCGGCGCGCATCGCCGTGCTCTTTACCGGCGGCGCGAATTTCTTTTTCAATTAGCGTGGTGAGCTTAGCTTCGCTGCCCAGCAAGCCCTGCAAGTACTTACGCTCTTTTTCCAGCTCATCCTGCTCGCCACGAATTTTCATCTCTTCGAGCTTGGCCAGATGACGCAGGCGCAGCTCTAAAATGGCTTCTGCTTGTCGATCAGAAAGACTAAACGTGGAAATTAGCGAAGCCTTGGGATCATCCTCCTCACGAATGATGCGGATTACTTCATCGAGATCCAGATAGGCAGTCAGCAGGCCTTCCAAGATGTGCAGGCGGTCTTCGACTTTACCTAATCGATGCTCTAAACGCCGACGTACGGTGCTGCGACGAAACTGCAGCCATTCGCCGAGCATTTCAGGCAGCGGCATCACCCGTGGCCGACCATCCAGGCCGATCACGTTCATATTCACGCGTACATTCTTTTCTAAATCGGTCGTGGCGAACAGGTGCGCCATCAGCGACTCAACGTCAATGCGGCTGGAGCGCGGTTCAATCACCAGGCGCGTTGGCTCTTCATGGGTCGATTCATCGCGCAGGTCGGCCACCATGGGCAGCTTTTTAGCCTGCATTTGAGCGGCAATCTGCTCAAGCACCTTGGCGCCACTAACCTGATAAGGCACCGAGGTAATAACGATATTGGCTTCTTCACGAATATAGCGCGCGCGCAGTTTCACCGAGCCACGGCCTGATTCATAGAGCTTACGCAGGTCCGCAGGCGGGGTGATAATTTCCGCGTCAGTAGGAAAGTCAGGCGCGGGCACGAATGCCATTAAATCAGCGGTGGTCGCCTTTGGATTACGCAGCAGATGACAGGTCGCCTCGACAATTTCAGCTACGTTATGCGGCGGAATATCGGTGGCCATACCCACCGCAATGCCCGTACCGCCGTTTAGCAATACGTGCGGCAATTTGGCGGGCAGCACCAGCGGCTCCTGCATGGTGCCATCAAAGTTGGGCGCCCAATCAACGGTGCCTTGGCCTAGCTCGCCTAACAGCACTTCGGCAAACTTGGAAAGCTTCGCTTCGGTGTAACGCATGGCGGCAAACGACTTAGGGTCATCGGGGCTGCCCCAGTTGCCCTGACCATCTACCAGCGGATAGCGATAGCTAAACGACTGTGCCATGAGCACCATGGCTTCATAGCAAGCGCTGTCGCCATGAGGGTGAAACTTACCCAGCACGTCGCCGACGGTACGCGCCGACTTTTTATACTTAGCACTAGCGTGCAGCGCCAGCTCGCGCATGGCGTAAATAATTCGCCGCTGCACGGGTTTCATGCCGTCGCCGACATTGGGCAACGCACGGTCGAGAATCACGTACATCGAATAATCGAGGTAGGCTTTTTCGGTATAGTCGCGCAGGGACAAACGTTCGACGTCGCCCTCTGCTACTTGAATATCCATGGTCATCGGGGGTTATACCTCAATGTCTGCGAGGTTGCCGTAATCTTCCAGCCACTTTTTGCGGTCACCGGCACGCTTTTTGGCCAGCAGCATATCCATAATTTCCATGGTGCCGTCACCTTCGGTCAACGTGAGCTGAACCAGTCGACGGGTTTCCACCGCCATCGTCGTTTCACGTAGCTGTAACGGGTTCATTTCACCCAGGCCTTTAAAACGCTGCACGTTAGGCGTACCGCGCTTACTGGCCAGCTGTTTAAGAATCGCGGCTTTTTCGCTTTCATCTAGCGCGTAATGCACTTCTTTACCTAGATCGATGCGGTAAAGCGGCGGCATCGCGACATAAACGTGCCCGGCGTCTACCAGGCTTGGGAAATGACGAACAAAAAGCGCACACAGCAGCGTGGCAATGTGCAGGCCGTCGGAGTCGGCATCGGCGAGAATACAAATTTTGTGGTAGCGAAGTTTATCCAGGCCGTCGCTGCCGGGGTCAGCACCAATGGCGACCGCAATATCGTGGACTTCCTGAGAGCTGTAGATGTCATGAGTCTCGACTTCCCAGGTATTCAGAATTTTACCGCGCAGCGGCAGGATTGCCTGAGTTTCACGGTTGCGCGCCTGTTTGGCACTACCGCCGGCAGAGTCGCCTTCCACTAAAAACAGCTCGCTTTGCGCGGGGTCTTGCCCGGAACAGTCGGCCAGCTTACCAGGCAGTGCGGGGCCGGACGTGACCTTTTTACGCAGCACTTTTTTGGCTTTTTTCTGGCGATTTTGCGCTGCGCTAATCACCATTTCGGCAATCGCTTCGGCTTGATCGACGTGGTGGTTTAGCCACAGTGAGAAAGCGTCTTTGACAACGCCCGACACAAAGCCTGCAATGGTTCGCGAAGACAGCCGCTCTTTGGTTTGTCCGGCAAACTGCGGGTCGAGCATTTTCACCGAGAGCACAAACGAGGTGCGTTCCCACAAATCATCAGCGGTAAGTTTGATGCCACGAGGCAGCAGGCTGCGGTATTCGCAAAACTCGCGCAGCGCGTCCAGCAGGCCGGAACGAAACCCGTTTACGTGGGTGCCGCCTTGGGGCGTGGGTATCAAGTTCACGTAGCTTTCCAACAGCGCCTCCCCGCCTTCGGGTAGCCACTGAATTGCCCAGTCAACGCCGTGCTCATCATCATTGAAGTGGCCAACAAAAGGCTCGCGGGGCAGCACTTCATAACCGTCCGTTGCTTCTACCAAATAATCACGCAGGCCGTCAGCAAACTCCCACTCGGAGGACGTGCCATCCGGCTCTACTAGCGTAACTTTTAGCCCTGGGCAAAGCACCGCTTTGGCACGCAGCAAATGTTTCAGCCGCGTTAGGGCTAATTTGGGGCTATCGAAATAGCTTTCATCTGGCCAGAAACGCACCAAAGTGCCGCTCGCCCTCTTTGGCGCTTTGCCAATTTCATGCAGCTCTTCGACCTTCTCACCAAACTCAAAGGCCATGGCGTGGCGCGCGCCATTACGGGTCACTTCTACGTCTAATCGACGAGAGAGCGCGTTAACCACCGACACCCCAACGCCGTGCAGGCCACCCGAGAAGCGATAGCTTGTGGAGGAAAACTTACCCCCTGAGTGAAGCTTGGTAAATATCAGTTCAACGCCCGATACGCCGTGTTCTGGATGCAGGTCGATAGGCATACCTCGGCCGTTATCCTGCACTTCAATCCCGCCATCGCTTTGCAGCACAACGTTGATGATTGAGGCGTGACCTGCCAGCGCTTCGTCGACGCTATTATCAATGACTTCCTGAACAAGATGGTTGGGGCGTGAGGTGTCGGTATACATACCGGGACGCTTACGTACCGGTTCGAGCCCGGACAGGACTTCGATGGAACTCGCACCGTACTGAGAGGCATCAAACTGGGTCATGTAACGTCGATTCCTGAAAAAAGTGCTGGCAGCTGGCAAAGAAACACAGGATAGCTGAAAAGCAAAAAGCTGTATATCTAGCCATGCTTATTGGCAAAGCGTCAGAGTAGCCCTGCCGCACGGTGGCAGGGCCATTACTTATTCTTGCTCAGCGGCCCAAAACGCCTCAATCAGGCCGCGGCTAGAAGCATCCATGAGCGAAATATCACCTTGATGATCAATAATTTTTTGCGTATCCGTGGCAATTTTCTTACCTAATTCTACGCCCCACTGGTCAAAGGGATTGATATCCCAAATCACCGCTTGAACAAATACTTTGTGCTCGTAGAGCGCGATGAGCGCCCCCAGCGTGAACGGTGTTAGCTGGTCAAGCAGCACCGTAGTCGAAGGCTGGTTGCCACGATAGCGTTTGTGCTCCGGACGCGGCCCATCGTCTTCTAAAGCGTCGTCACCCAGCATCAGCACACGCGACTGAGCAAAGCAGTTAGCCAGCGATAAACGGTGCTGGGTTTTAAGGTCACGACGGGTATCCGGGTCTTCTACTTCATCATAGCGCTTAAGCGGCGCAATGAAGTCGCATACCACAGGCTGAGTGCCCTGATGTAGCAATTGATAAAACGCATGCTGAGCATTAGGACCTAGCTGACCCCAGAGCACTGGGCAGGTGGAGTAGTTAACTGGCTGGCCTTGGCGGGTCACCGACTTACCGTTGGATTCCATTTCTAACTGTTCGAGATAGGCCGCGAAATATTCCAGCCGCCCGTCGTAGGGCAAAATAGAGTGCGCGCGAATGTCCAGAAAATTGACATTCCAGATGCCGGCCAGCCCAAGCAGTATGGGCAAGTTATCTTCCATAGGCGCTTCGGCAAAATGCCGATCCATGGCATGGGCACCGGCTAGGAGTTCGCGAAAATTATCCATCCCCACTACGAGTGCAATCGGCAGTCCAATGGTGCCCCACAGCGAATAGCGGCCGCCGACCCACTCCCAGAAGGTTAGCTGATGGTCTGGCGTAATGCCCCATTCGGTCATTTTATCCGGGCTCGCCGAAACGCCAATAAAGTGTTGGCGCACAACCATCTCAGCACTAATAGGCGTCGAACCATGCTGCGTTAACCGACCCAAGAGCCACTCACGGGCAGTATTGGCGTTAGACAGTGTGTCGATCGTCGTAAACGACTTAGAGGACAAAACAAAAATGGTCGTTTCAGGATTTAAGCGGCTTAAGCAGTCGGCAAGCTGCGAGCCATCCATCGTGGAAGCAAAGTGCACTTCTACGGGATGAATACCTTTGGGGCGAAAGTCAGCCAGAGCGTGGGTTACCATCAATGGGCCTAAGTCAGAGCCGCCCACACCTAGATTGACGACATCGCGAATCGGCTTGCCGGTCGCGCCACGCCACTGCCCGGCGTGCAAACGGCTGACTAGGCTTTCCATTTGGGCAAGGCTTTCCTGCACCGCGGCAACGATATCATCCCCTTCTACGTCCAGCGTTGCATCGGCGGGCAAGCGCAACGCCGTATGCAAAGCGGGCCGATTTTCACTGACGTTCACACGCTTGCCGCTAAGCAATGCCTCTATCGCCGAAGGCACGCCCGCTTCAGTGGCCAGCGTAAAGAGATGCTCTAGGGTATCGTCATCCCAACGCTGCTTGGAAAGATCCAGCGTTAAGCCCGCCACTTGGCGAGTGAAGCTTTCCCACCGCGAAGGCTCGGTGCCAAACAGCGTTTTCAAGTGAACGTTCTGCAGCGCTTGCGCATGATGCTTCAACGTCTGCCAAGCGGGTAACGTATCGGGAGTAGCGCTTGATGCTGAGGCCATGTGATATCTCCAGTGGCGTCGATCCATGCAGCAGGGTCTGTTATAGACATATCAGGGCGGGTAAACTATGACGCCCCATCCATGATCCCGGCTTGCCCATGAGTGATGCATCTTACCGTGACGCTATCTTTTCGACACCCCTTGACCGAGTAGCGCGGTTTTCATTCGATGAAAAGGTGGTCGCGTGCTTTCCTGACATGATTCGTCGATCGGTGCCTGGCTACGGGCAAATTCTGGGCATGCTGAGTCTGATTGCCCAGCGCCATTTGCGCCATGGCGCCCACGTTTATGACTTAGGCTGCTCACTTGGCGCTTCAGGGCTTGCCCTGGCAGGCACGCTGGAACCAGACGCTTTTCGCTATACCGGGGTCGATCTTTCACCCGCCATGGTAAGCCAGGCACGCCAAACCTTCCTTGCAGAGTGCTCTGATCACGCCATGCAGGTGGAAGAGGCCGATATTCGCACGCTTGAGTATGCGCCATCTGGGTTGATCATTCTCAACTTTACGCTGCAGTTTCTTCCTGCGGCTGATCGCGATGCCCTGTTGGCTAAACTGTACGCAGCGCTTGAGCCCGGCGGCGTGCTAATTCTTTCAGAAAAAACCGTGGACGCAGACGAACGCGACAACGCCTGGCGCGTTGAACGCTACCACGACTTTAAACGTGCCAACGGTTACAGCGACTTAGAAATCAGCCAGAAGCGCACCGCGCTTGAGAACGTGCTGGTACCCGATACGCTGGATGCGCTTCACGGGCGTTTAGCAAACGCAGGATTTCCCCGCTCGGTAACGTGGTTTCAGTACCTGAACTTTGCCTCGCTGATCGCGTTTAAGGAGGGCTGAGGTGGATTTACCCGAGCATCATCGCGCCCTTTACCAAGCTTTTTTGGATCAAGCGGTCATAGACCCGTCGCTCACCGCCTGGCTCGCCAAACTGCCCGAGCAGCTTGCCCAGGGGCTTGACCGCAACCGCCACGGCGATCTTCCCGCCTGGGAGAAGGCCGTTGCCAAACTGCCCGCGCTGCCTCGCGAGCGTAACGTTGATCTCAACAGCGATACCGTCAGCGTTGAGCTCGCACTCAATGATAGCCAACAGCGCCAATGCTTTAATCTACTTAAAAAGCTCGCGCCATGGCGCAAAGGCCCTTTTCAGCTGGGCGGGATTCATATTGATACAGAGTGGCGTTCAGACTGGAAGTGGCAAAGAGTCTTACCGCATTTGGCGCCGCTAAAGTATCGCAAGGTGCTGGATGTCGGAGGGGGTAGCGGTTATCACGCGTGGCGGATGGCCGGTGCCGGCGCAGCGTTCGTACTCGTTATCGATCCATCGCCGCGTTTTTATTGGCAGTTTCAGGCGGTTCGCCACTTTGTAGGCGATGCCGACAGCGGGAGAACGCAGTTTTTACCCGTCGGCATAGAAGATGTGCCCGAGAACCTAGGCTTTTTCGACACGGTATTCTCTATGGGCGTGCTCTATCACCGCCCCGCCCCGCTTGAACATCTTCAGCAGCTTAAAGCAGCCTTGGCGCCTGGCGGCGAACTGGTGCTGGAAACACTGATCGTGGAAGGCGATGAGCAAACGGTGTTTGTTCCCGGCGAGCGATACGCCGCGATGCCCAACGTCTACTTTCTGCCTTCATCAAAAGCGCTGTGCCACTGGCTGGAGCGCTGCGGCTTTACCAATGTGCGGGTGGTCGATGAAGCCATCACAACACTGGATGAGCAGCGTTCAACCGAGTGGATGACTTACCAGTCGCTGGCGGATTTTCTTGACCCCAACGACCGCACCCGAACCATCGAAGGCTACCCCGCGCCTCGCAGAGCGGTGATTTTGGCTAATAAGCCTTTCTAGGCATGTCATTTTCAACAAGCCCTTTTTAATAAACTATTATCAAGAAAGCCGGCTAATCTCAGCGTCTTAAAATCACCAGCCAGCGGCCTAGATTCATGACGCTGGCGAGTGATGCCGCGACATAAGTAAAGGCACAGGCGGTAAGCACGTGCCGCGCGCTGGCCATGTCATAAGGCGGCACGTATTCCTTCAGCAGCGGCAGCGCGCGGTTAAAACTTGCGTCAAACTCCACTGGAAGCGTCACTAGATGCACCAGCGCGGCGGTACCGAAACTGATCACCGCCAATACAACCACGATTGCCAGCCCGCCAGGCAGCCGCGTTAATAGAAATAGAAAAGGCGCGGCCATCATTAAAATAGCGCCAAGTTTCTCAGCCTTTTGGGCGACCCCCACTAAACGGCTGCGCGCCAGCAGCGGTGAATAGCCTTGATGATGCTGAATAGCATGACCAACCTCATGGGCAGCCACTGTCACCGCCGTTAGCGATCGGCCATCATAATGATCAGGCGAAAGACGCACACAGCGCGCTTCTGGGTCGTAATGATCCCCATATTCAGTGCGTTCCACGTTAACGCCCTGAACGCCTAGTCGACGCAGCAAGTGTTCAGCAAGTTCAGCCCCCGTTCCAGGGTAGTCATCCCGGCCACGCGTATGTCGTTTGAGCACCCATTTAGCCCATACATTGGGGAGCACAAAAATAGCCAGCGCCAGCACGATTAACACAACGACCATGGCAATTCACCGCAAATGAAGGGGCAGACTCAGTGCCCCAAGCTGTTTAGGTAGGATCAGGATCGTTGCGATGTTCTTCAACATCGCGCTTCACCGCCGCTAAGCCATGGGCTGAGATATCGCCCTGAGCGTAGGCATGCTCAGCGATAAGCACGCTGTCGGCAGCTAGCACCAAATCACACTCGGTACCGGCCAGCTCATCACGCAGCCGCTGAATAGCTTTTTCACGCTCAGGGTCTTTATCAACTCGCCGGATGTAAATAGCCTTAATACGATGCGGGTAGGCTTTCACGATCTCGATATAAACCTCTGGATCGTGCTGCCCACTGTCGCCGATTAAAATACACGGCATATCATTGTAAAGGGTAAGCATTCGGTCGATCAGATCACGCTTATGGTCTTCTGCACGACGCGGCCAGGGGCGGTGCCAAGAGACCCCCCACTCGCGAAGAAACAGAATAGGACCGACGGGGATACGGTTAATCTGAAAAAAGATTTCAAGCATTTCGTAAATTGCCCAAGGTCCGCGGGAGACATACAAAATGGGCCTTTCGATGCGTTCACTAGCGCCACGATGAAGCGCTTGATAAAGCGCCGCTACGCCGGGAAATGCAGTACGGCGGTGAGGTTTTTTTACAAACAGGCGATAAAGCATTTTAAGCTTTTCCGCCACGCCGGTGAACATGACTGTGTCGTCGATATCACTGATCACTAGTAAGTCCGCTTCAGGCGGTGGTACGTAGACTTCAACGTGAGTACGTACCGGCGTCTCGCCCTGGCAATGGACCAGAATATCGGCACGATGCCACGATACATCAATAGGCAGGGTATGACTGATCGGCAGATGCATGTCGAAGTAGCCATCCCGATCGGTGCCGACACAGAGTTGATTTTCGCCAAGATGAATTTCAACCTGGGCATTGGCCAGGCCGCGACGAAAAATCCGGCGTGCAACGTCGGCAGTATCACGCAGCATTCCATGCCGAGGGATAGCGCGGCCTAAGGCAGCCTGACGAAAGACTCGCCCCATGACAAACACTTCATTCTGCGAGCCATAACCTCGATAGGGGTGAACCACCATGCCACCACGGCCACTGTCGCCCTTAATAGGCTTGGCAATAATGTGCACTACCCTTTTTACAAAGCTTGCCCACCGGCGCATTAAGCCCATCAAGCGTGTTGACCAGCGTAAACGGGGCCATTCAATGATTGATTCATCATGCATTCCTTTTCGTGATGATAGACGGCAGCCGTCCAATATCAGTTTGGCGTATATAGTAACAGCGTCAAGCACTCCTGCTAATCGCTTAACGCTGATGAATAACGATGCACAATTAATGCCCGTCGGGTGTGCAATTATGGGCTGTTCAGTACATCATGCTTAATTACACATAAGAATGATGCCTACGTTCCATGCCAACCAGCCACTATGCTAACCAGTGACAATGCCTTTAGCACTGCCCTCGCTCTCATTCTGAGTATGGACAGCGCGCTCATTTCCATCGTGATGCTGTCACTGCAGGTATCACTCATGGCGGTAGTGATCGCCGGCCTATTAGCGCTGCCCTTAGGTGCGGCTCTCGCCCTTTGGCGGTTCCCAGGGCGTAATGCCGTTATCATCGTTCTCAATGCATTAATGGGACTGCCACCCGTCGTAGCCGGGCTGTGCGTGTATCTACTGCTTTCACGCGCCGGCCCATTAGGCAGCTGGGGGCTGCTATTTACGCCCACCGCCATGGTCATCGCCCAGGTCATTTTAGTACTGCCCATCATCGCCGCACTGACCCGCCAGCAGATTGAAACGCTGCATAGCGAGTATGCCGAGCAGCTGCAATCATTAGGACTGACCCGCCCACGCATGATTCCAACGCTGCTGTGGGATGCGCGCTTTGGGCTTCTAACAGTCATTCTGGCGGGCTTTGGCCGCGCCAGCGCAGAGGTAGGCGCGGTCATGATTGTAGGTGGCAATATCGATGGCGTCACTCGCGTGATGACTACCAGCATTGTCTTAGAAACCAGCAAGGGCAATCTGCCCATGGCGCTCGGCTTAGGGATTATTTTACTCATCCTGGTGACGATGATTAACGCTATCGCGCACATGATCGGCGAAACGGCCAAAAAGAGGTTGGGATGAATGCAAGCCAACCGCCTCCGGTGGCGACGCTTGCATTTGACGGCGCTGCGTTCACGCATCGTGGCCATACGTTACTAAAGCCCACCACGCTTCGCCTATCGGGCTGCCAGCGTACGCTGATCATGGGCCCTAACGGTGCAGGAAAAAGCCTGCTAATGCGCCTAGCTCATGGCTTACTGCCCCCCACCAGCGGTGCTGTGGGTTGGCAAGGCACAGCCCCTGATCAGGCCATGGTATTTCAGCGCCCAGTGCTGCTGCGTCGCTCAGCGCTTGATAATCTCACCTATGTCCTCGCCATTAACAAAACGTTGCGGCCAGCGCTCAACCGCACAGCAGGTCACAGTATTTCTCGCAAAGCCCAGGCCATGCAGGCACTGGATACGTTTGGTTTAGCGCATTTAGCGCAGCGCCCTGCGCGGGTACTATCTGGCGGGGAGCAGCAACGACTAGCGCTAGCGCGGGCCTGGCTGCTGAATCCGCAGGTACTGTTTCTCGATGAGCCTACCTCCGCACTAGACCCCGCGGCCATCAAGGCCGTTGAAGATGCAGTGCTCGAGTTTCATCGCCGAGGCACACGCATCGTGATGTCCACCCATGACCTGCACCAAGCACGCCGCTTAGCCGATGACGTCGTGTTTCTGCATAATGGGCATTTGCTTGAACACACCCCCGCCAAGCAGTTTTTTTCCGCACCCGCCTCCCGCGAAGCAAGCGCGTTTATTCGCGGCGAGCTGGTCTGGTAACGCTGGCTTTGCTTCACATTAGCACTGATGAACCATAGCATTGATGAAATACAGCATGGATAAATCCTGGCAATGATGAGCAGCGCTCAAGGAGCACTACAATGAATAAGACTACCGCACTGATAACCGCTGGCGCTCTAAGCCTAACGTGGAGCGGCACGCTGCTAGCAGACGATGACTACATTACGCTGGCCTCGACGACCTCTACTGAAAACTCGGGCCTGTTTGGCGCCATTATTCCCGCGTTTACTGAAAAAACCGGAATTGACGTACGCGTCGTGGCCGTAGGCACCGGTCAAGCATTCGAAATAGGTCGTCGTGGCGATGCCGATAGCCTGTTGGTTCACGACACGGCAGGTGAAGAGCAGTTTGTGGCCGACGGTTACGCCACGGAACGCCTGAATGTGATGTACAACGATTTCGTGATTGTGGGCCCCAGTGATGACCCCGCCGGCATTAGTGACAGCGAAACGGTTGTCGATGCCATGCAGCAAATCGCTGAAAGCGAATCTCCTTTCGCCTCGCGCGGTGACGATAGCGGAACCAACCGCGCAGAGCTACGGTTGTGGGAAGACGCTGGAATAACACCGCAAGGTGAGTGGTATCGTGAGCTGGGCAGCGGCATGGGGCCCACGCTAAACACCGCCGCGGGAATGGATGCTTACACCTTCACCGATCGCGCTACCTGGGTTGCGTTTGAAAACCCGCAGGACTTAACGCTGCTGTTTGAAGGTGACGAGGCGCTGTTCAACCAATACGGTAGCCTGCTGCTTTCAGCAGAACGTCACCCGCACTTGAAGCATGATCTCGCCGCGCAGTGGCACGAATGGCTGGTCTCTAAAGAAGGTCAGCAAGCGATTGCCGATTTCGAAGTCGATGGGCAGCAACTGTTTTTCCCTAACGCTGAGTAGCCCTTTCCCGCCTAAACAAAACGGCACGCCCTCAGGGCGTGCCGTTTTGCTGTATGCCGCTTTTAAAAACTGCACTTTAGAGCTATTTATTAATAGCCCATGGCGGTTTATCGCGTTAACAGCTTACTAATATCGTTAGCTTCCCAATGGGGAAAATGCTTTCGAACCAGCGCATTGAGGTCGTGTTCAAAGGCCGCCCAGTCGGTTGCATTGGCCGCAACGCTAGGTTCACCGGCGGCTCCCCTAATCATTCCAGCACCGACAGTCACGTTGGTCAGCCGATCAATGATGATAAAGCTGCCGGTACCAGGGCTGGTGCGATAATCATCAACTGGAATAGCGGCGGTCAATTCAACATCACAACGAGCGATAGCATTGAGCCCGAGCGAGTCCGTGGCATGCTTTTCTAGCGTATTCACATCGATTTGATAATCAATGGTACTGACTTGGCCGGAAAGATCGCGCGTTGCTAGTTTGAAATCGTAAAGCTTGCCGGGGGTTAATGCCTCTTCCTGCATCCAGACAATATCGGCTTTAAAGGTATTTGAGAGCGGCAGCTCGCTTTCCGCGGCCACGATCCAGTCGCCGCGTGAAATATCGATCTCATCTTCCAAGGTAACGGTAATTGCCTGGCCTGGATAAGCCGTCGCGAGATCGCCATCAAAGGTCACGATTCTTGTCACCGTGGACACTTTACCCGAAGGCAGCACTTTAATAGCTTGCCCAGAGTGCAATACGCCCGCCGCTAAGGTGCCGCAGTAGCCGCGAAAATCAAGATTTGGACGGTTCACGTACTGGACTGGCAAGCGCAGATCACTGAGGTTCTGATCACGGCTGATTTCAACGCTTTCAAGTAGCTCAATCAGCGTTTTCCCTTGGTAGTCGGCGGTGAAGTACCAGGGCGTTTGCTCGCTGCGATTCACCACGTTATCGCCATTAAGCGCGGACATAGGCACAAAGCGAATGTCCGGCGCCTGAAGATTCGTGGCAAACGCGCGGTATTCAGCCACTATTTCGTTAAAACGCTGCTCCGAAAAACCCACCAAATCCATTTTATTGACCGCAATCACCAAGTGCTGGATACCCAGCAGGTCGGCAATAAAGCTATGGCGACGAGTTTGCGTCTGCACGCCGTAGCGGGCATCGATTAAAATAATCGCCAGACTCGCCGTTGAGGCACCGGTGGCCATGTTGCGCGTGTACTGCTCGTGCCCCGGCGTATCGGCGATAATAAACTTGCGTTTATCGGTGGAGAAAAAACGGTACGCCACATCGATCGTGATGCCCTGCTCGCGCTCTGACTGCAAGCCATCCACTAACAACGCCAAATCGACGGTATCACCGGTGGTGCCATTGATTTTAGAGGCTTGGGTAATGGCAGCCAGCTGATCTTCGAAGATCATTTTCGAATCGTGTAGCAAACGCCCAATCAGGGTAGATTTTCCGTCGTCGACACTGCCGCAGGTGATGAAACGCAGCAGGTCTTTGTTTTCGTGCTCGTGCAGATACTGCTCGATATTGTCAGCGATTAAATTCGATTGATGTGACATTGGCCCTACTCCTTTAGAAATAGCCTTTAGAAATAGCCTTCGCGCTTTTTCTTCTCCATCGAACCGACTTGATCGCGGTCAATAGCACGGCCACTTCGCTCGCTCGTTCGGGTCAGCAGCATCTCTTGAATTATTTCTGGAAGCGTCGCGGCTTCGGATTCCACGGCACCGGTCAGTGGATAGCAGCCAAGCGTTCTAAACCGCACGGACTTTTCTTCCGGCACTTCACCTGGCGCCAGCGGCAGGCGATCGTCGTCAACCATCACCTGCATACCGTCGCGCTCGACCACCGGGCGCTTGGCCGAGTAGTACAGCGGCACAATAGGGATCGACTCTAGGTAGATGTACTGCCAGATATCCAGCTCGGTCCAGTTGGAAAGCGGAAACACACGGATTGACTCGCCTTTATTGACCTTGGCGTTATACACATTCCACAGCTCAGGGCGCTGATTTTTAGGATCCCAGCGATGATATTTGTCGCGAAATGAGTAAACGCGCTCTTTGGCCCGCGACGCCTCTTCATCGCGGCGCGCGCCGCCAAAAGCGGCATCAAATCCATGCTTGTCTAGCGCCTGCTTGAGCGCCTGAGTTTTCATGATGTCGGTGTATTTGGCGCTGCCGTGATCGAACGGGTTGATATTGGCAGCCCGCCCCTCTTCATTGGTATGCACGATCAGCTCCATACCCGCTTCTGCCGCCATGCGGTTACGAAACTCGATCATCTCGCGAAATTTCCACGTGGTGTCCACGTGCATCAGCGGGAATGGCGGCGTACCGGGATAAAAAGCTTTGCGCGCTAGATGCAGCATGACCGAAGAGTCTTTGCCGATCGAGTACATCATGACCGGATTGGAAAACTCAGCCGCAACTTCGCGAATGATATGGATAGACTCAGCTTCTAATTGCTTAAGGTGGGTCAAGCGCGCGGCGTCAGGTGTAACAGAAACCTCGCGCAGCGGCGCTGAAGATACCGTCTTGGAAGACGGCATCTCTGAGGACAGTGTAGAAAATTGGGTCATGGCCCATACCTCGCAAGAACTAGCTCGTCGTACAAGCTATTAAATACAGTGTACGTTCTTAAAATGTACGTTCGAATGCAGGTAGGGTAACGCCGAGCCCATAATAACCCAAAAGAATTAATAACTATCTTTTTATATCTTTATCGCCTATCGAGATATTCATAGCCATAAATTAGCTATACCGCGACTCGCTCGACCCAGGTCTGCCACTCACTTCCGTCTAGGTCGATCACCCGATAGCCGGGCCGCGACGCTTCATCAATCGCAAAATGCTCAGCCCCCGGTAAAAACTGATCGGCCATTGCCGGGCAGCCGTATACGCCTATTTCATGGTGGCCCACTTCATGGCTACTTATTTCATGACGCCGAGCATAGGCTTGGTGTACATGGCCAAACAGGATGATCCTAACCTGAGGATACGCGCTCAACAGCTGCCAAAAAGCTTCTCTATCTTGCAGGCCAATGGCGTCCATCCACGCGGCGCCAACGTCCACCGGCGGGTGGTGCATCACAATCAGCGTCGGCCGATCATCTGCTTTTAGCTGCTCATCTAATGCCGCTAGCCGCTCGTTGCCCAGCTCCCCAAAAGGCTTGCCCTCCACGTGTGTATCAAGCAGCAGCAAACGCCACGAACCACACGCTAGGTCGTCAATCAGCGGGCGCTCGGCGGTCATTAACACCAGCTGATCATGATTGCCTGGCAGCCAATACCAGGGGCACGGCAGTGTGTCCATTGCCTGAACCGCTAAGGCATAAGAAGCGGCGGACTCGTCTTGGCTGATATCGCCACTGAATAGCACGATATCAGGCTGCTCATCCGTCACCGCACTGAGCACCTGCTGAAACTGCCGCCAGGGCACGCCCGCCCGAGAGCGCGCATTGATATCAGCGTAAAGATGGGCATCGGTAATTTGCACTAGGCGCATTAGGGAATCTCCGGCACGTCAATGCTGTGGCCGTGGGCAAGGCCATGGGCCAACCATTCACCTAAAAAGCGATTTAGCTGAAGCTTTTCATCCGGTTGATGCATGCGGGCATTGGGATACCGATAGCGGCCGTTAAAATGACGCTCGCGTTGAAAATCGGTCACTTCCGCCATGCGTACATCGTGATAAAGATGCACACGCATACGCGGGCTTTCCATGACGGTATCTAACGGCCCGCTTTGAAAAACATCCACCATCGTGGTGTAAGGCGCCTGCTCGTGAATATAAAGATGCAAGTCGCCAAAATGCTGCTTATCTCCCCGCAGGGCGATATCACGGCGCTGGCCGGCCTCCATATCGCCGACCAGCCGCACCAAACGTAAGTAGTTGGCGCTGCACTCCCCCTGGAGCGATTTTAAATCGGTGACATAGGCCGTTCTCGCCATGTTCACTCCTCATTTTTTTCGCTTTTGCATGTATTTTACGTTAAGTCGACGCCCGCTGTGACGCGGCGCGCAGTGACGCTCGTTGGCTATTTAACCAATGTAGCCCAATCAAACACATGGCGTTGTCGAGTCTTCCCAGGCCCAAGAGTTCCCAAGCATTAGCAAAAGGCACCACGTGGACACGAATATCTTCATGCTCTTCATCTAACCCATGAATGCCGCCTAATCCTTGGGTATCTACCAAACCACAAAATAGTGTCACTTGCTCGTTGCAGGCACCGGGGCTGGGGTAGTAAGTATGCAGTTTGGTTAGCTCCGTCACTTTACAGCCGGCCTCTTCCCACGCCTCTCGGCGGGCAACGTCTTCCAGCGACTCGCCTTTTTCCACTAAGCCAGCCACAAATTCTAACTTCCAGGGCGATAAAGCATCATCAATAGCGCCCGCACGAAACTGCTCGATTAACACCAATGAATCGCGCTCTGGGTCGTAGAGCAGCACCCCTACAGCATCAAAGCGGCTATGCACTTCTCTGCGCATAGGCTCGCTCCAACCGCCTTCAAATAGGCGGTGGCGAAGCTCTAGCCCATCGAGACGAAAAAACCCCTGGTGCAGCGTTTCACGCTTGAACAACTGAACATCGGCGCTATTTAACAGCGCAACGCTAAGCGTGGTGTTTTTAAAAGGAGCGGCTGGCTGCGCGGAGCCTGGAGAAGATACGTTCTTAGAGCGGGTCGCCATGAGGCACTCCCAGTGATGATAATGCCGCTATTATCAATGCTTGCCACTGGGAATGCCAATTCAGCCGGTAGGTTAAAGATCGCTTAGTATTGCCTGCGCATCACGACGCAAGGCTTCATCAGACGCCTGTCGGCTATCGCGGGCCGTGCCCTCCACCGCGCGCTGAGCATGCTCCCGCGCGGCCTGTTCATTGCCCTCTTCTTTTAGAAAAGCAGCGTAATAATAATTAACATCAATGCCGTCTGGGCGTATCTCTAAAGCACGTTGGAACATCCGCTCGGCGGTATCGCTATTACCAAAACCGATGGGGCGCCCCGGCGCACGGTCGTATAAAGCACCCAGGGTGACATAAGCCGAGCCATTGCTACCCTGGGGATCAATCTCAATTGCCCGTTCAAGCACATCACGAGCATCCCCCGCGGTGCCCAGCGCACCTAAACCGCCCCGTTCACGGGCATAAGACGCCAATATAATGCCCTGCCAGACCAGCACGTCGGCGTTATCGCGCTGTTGCTCCGCCAGCTGCCCCGCTTCTACTGCCAGCGCCTTCAGCGTGCTTTCCCGCTCATTCGCCGGCATGTCGGTAACGGTATGTTCCCAGCGATTCTTCAGCGAGAACAGCTCGTCTTCAAAGGCCGTGGCGGCAAGGGGTGACAGCGTAAGCGCGCTGCCAATGAGGATAGCCATTAATGAACGCTTTAAAGATAGACGTGAAAAAGACAGAGTTTGCATACATGCTCCTAAATTATTGTTGTCCCGTTGAGACCTAACAACGGCGGGCCTCTCCAACAATGTAACGAACGTTTGAATGATTCGCCAGTAGCATGTTGCTTGGTATGCTTCCCGCAATTAACGTAAGGTAGATAGCTCGATACATAATAGGGAACCGGTAATGAAAGGCCGCAACATGACCCGCTGGCGCGATCCAGCAAAAGATCCGCGTCAAGCCCCTAAGAGCAACCTGATTACCAGCGAGGGCGCTTCACGCTTACGCGCTATTTTAGATCACCTGTCACGCGTTAAACGCCCGGAAATTTCTGCCAAAGTCGGCGAAGCCGCAGCCCAGGGCGATCGCAGTGAAAACGCTGATTACACCTACAATAAGAAAGAGCTAAATCGCGTGATTGCGCGTATTAGTTACCTGACGACGCGTTTGGATGAGCTGCAAATTGTTGATCGTCTCCCCGCCGACACCAGCAAAGTGTTTTTTGGTGCCTACGTGAGCCTGGAAGATGAAAACGGTGAGCAGGTACATCTTAGAATTGTTGGCCACGATGAGATCGATACCAAAAAGCGCTGGATCAGTATCGATGCCCCCATGGCCAAAGCACTGCTAGGTAAACAGGTCGGTGAAGAAGCAAAAGTGCTTACGCCTAACGGCTATACGTTTTATACCATCACCGTCATCGATTACACCGCCTAAATAGCGACGCTGTAAGGCTCAATCCTGGAGCGAGTAGTCGACCGTCGTCACAACGCGCACCCGCTTGGTTTGCGGCGTGTAGCTATCTAGATCATCAATCGAAAAGTAGCCCTGGGTCGCTTGGCGTATCTGACCCACTTGGCTACCCGAATCTTCAGCAAACTGCTGTGCAGCGTTACGTGCATCTGCCGTTGCGGCCGCAATCATTTCTGGCTTAATGGCATCAAGGCCCGTAAACAGAAATTCCGTGCGGTATTCGTAGCTAGGTGAAAGCAGTACGCCTTCTCGCACTAACGAGGTCGCGTTAGGAATCGCTTCAATCACGCCCTCAACGTCGGGTGAGCGCAGCAGCAGCGTCGCTTCTGCGCGATAGCGTTCATCCGGGCGCTGAGCACCATACTGATTGCTGAATTGATCGGTAATTCTCGGCGGTGTCGAGCTCACATGCTCTGGGGCAAAGCCTTGAGCCTGAAGAAAATCTCGAATCGCCCCTTCGCCATTGCTTAGCTGCTGCTCTAGATCGCTTAAACTATTGGCGCTCACCGTGTAGTTAAACGGCCACAATACCAAGTCGGCCTCGACGTCTCGCTCGGCCAACCCCCGCACGGTGACGCTACGCGACGACTGCTGCCATACCTCAGCCGCACCTTTGATGTAGCTGCCGCTCCACACTAGCCCCAATGCGAGCAGTCCGCCTAGCAAAACGGCACTTCCCAACACTGCAGTATTTCGAACGTTTCCTGTCATAACGGCCACCTCGACTCACGTCTGTCAAATCGCCCAATGCTTGTGACACATTATAGACCCGAACGGCTGTCTCGTCGGTGACTGAATGTGGCAATTTCAAGGATAAAGGCGCAGAAGAATCTTCTGCGCCTTTATCTATTTAGACAAGCGGAGGGATATAAACAGAACGGTTAGAAAACTAACGCGGGCAGAGCAAGAGAGATCGCTGGCACAAAGGTTGTCAGCAGCAGTATGCCTACCATCACCATCCAGAATGGCATGACCGCACGTATAAAGTCCGCAACCTTGACGCCTGTGATGCTGCAGGTAGTGAACATGACCGTGCCCAAGGGCGGCGTTATGGTTCCAATCGTGGCATTAATGATAAAAATGATACCAAAGTGAACCGGATCGATGCCGAACTGAGCGGCCACAGGGGCTAATAACGGAGACAGCACAATCAATATCGCGTTGCCCTCCAGGAACATTCCCAGCACCAGCAGCAGCAAGTTGGCCAAAAGCAGGAAGACAATGGCACTACCCACCTCTGAAGACAACAGCATAGCGATTTCTTGAGGGATCTGCTCCCAGGTAAGAAAACGCGCAAAGCCCGAAGCGACAGCGATGATAAATAGCACATTGACCGATGCCAACAGTGACTCATTGGTGGCCAGCGCAATGCTCTTGACCGACATCTGCTTGTAAACAAAGACACCCACAATCAGCGCATAGAGCACCGCAATAGCGCCAGCTTCAGTTGGCGTGAAGACACCAATACGAATACCCCCGATCACAACCAGCGGCAGCATTAAAGCGATGATGCCAGCCCGTGTGACGCTAACCCATTCATGGCGCGTCACTTTGCTGCGCTCAGGCGGCTGGTAGTTATTCCGACGGCATAAATAAGATACCAAGACCATTAAACTGATGGCCATCAATACGCCGGGCACTACCCCCGCTAGAAATAACCTCCCAATCGATACGTTATTGACGTAGCCATAGACGATCAATGCAATACCGGGGGGGATAGTAGAAGTAATTAACGACGAAGCTGCCGTTACTGCACTGGAAAAAGGCTTGGGATAGCCTTTAGCGGTCATGCTAGGCACCAGCAGTTTTGAGTTCATCGCGGCATCGGCAATGTTAGAGCCAGATAGCCCACCCATAAAGGTACTTAGCAGGACGTTGGCCTGCGCCAACCCACCGTGCATACGCCGCGTAAGCAGCTCTGCTAATTTAAGCAGCCGGTCCGTAATGCCGGAATAGTTCATGAATACGCCGGCCATAATGAAAAACGGTATCGCTAATAACGATACGGATTCCAAGCCTCCTGCCAGACGTTGAATCAGCAACATCGTCGGCTGATCGGCCCCGACAATGAAGTACAGAAAAGTAGAAAAAAACAGCGCGAAGGCGACGGGTGTCCCTACAAGAAACAGCAAAAACAGTGCGCCAATAGCAATACTCACAGCCATTTGATTGAGCTCCTATGGTGTATGTCGCTGAATCAGCCGGACCACACAGTGATAAATCATCACCACCGCGCTGACAGGGATGGCTACGTGAATCCAGTAATAGGGAATTTGCAGCATCGGCGTGCTGCGAAACGCTGAGAAGCTAAGCAGCTGAGTTCCCCAATACAGCATGACCAAGGCACTGATCAAAATGATGCCAACGCTGAACACCTGCTCATTCCAATGCGCTAAGCGAGGTGGAAGCTTGTCGGTAACGAAGCTGATAAACACATGCTCACGGCGCCTTACCAGCGCACTGGCGCCTAAAAAGGTGGCCCAGACCAGCAGCAATTGGAGTATCTCTTCTGTCCATGCCAGCGGCGAACCAAATAGATAGCGCATAAATATGTTGCTAATAGCCACCAGGAAAAGAGCAAAAACAGCGGCGGTGGCGATAACCTCATCAAGGCGCATGACCCGATCCAGCCACGTAAAAATACGCTTCATACCAGCCTCCTCGATTAGGCTCCCCGGCACGCCGGGGAGCCATAAAATCACACGCTAATCAGCCGTTGATAATCTTGTAGACGTTGTCGTAAAGACCGTCGGTCCACTGCGGAAAAGCGGAGGGAATTTGCTCGGCTGCCCGCTCACGGAAAGGAGTGGTATCTATTTCGTGAATCTCCACGCCTTCGCTACGCAGCTTCTCAAGCGCCTGCTCACTATCTTCAGCGACAAGCTCAGCCAGGTATTCAGCCATTTGCTGGCCTGTATCGGTCAGAATTTGCTGCTGCTCTTCATCCAGCTGTTCCCAGAAGGCCTGGCCGGTAACGAAAGGCGCGACGGTGTGCATATGCGCCGTTAAGCTCAGGTGCTTGATCACTTCATAAAATTTTCCGCCGTAAAGCACGGCAGCCGGGTTTTCGACACCATCGACCATTCCCTGAGCCAAGGCGGGATAGACATCACCCAGCGACATAGGCGTCGGCGTTGCGCCCATGGCGCGAACCGCTTCGACATACATCTGCGAGTTCTGCACGCGCACGCCTACACCGTCGAGGTCTTCCGGCGTATTAACCGGCTCACGCGTGAGCAGATGGCGAACGCCATACACCGCGTTAGGGATGACAATGTGGTAACCGGACGACTGCAGCAGGGTCATTTGCTCAGCAAACCACTCGGAGTCAAAAACCTTGAGTTTAGAGTCGAAGTCTTCGCTTAAATACGGCGCATCTAAAACCGCAAGATCAGGCACCGAGTCAAGAAAATTACTGTAGGCGGTAATCGAAATAATGGCTGAGCCAAACCGCGCCTGCTCCATTACATCGGTTTCCGAGCCTAGCTGGCTGGCGGGGAACGCTTTCAGCTCCAGCTCACCGTTACTAGCCTCGTTCACCCATTCGGCCCACTGGTTGACAGCAACGTCCACCGGCTCGCCGGGCTGGTTGCCATAAGCCACGCGAATGACCGTGCTGGCATTCGCGGTGCTAACAATGCCAATACTGGTTGCGGTCGCAAGCGTAATAGCAAGAGTGAGTTTATTAAGGCGCATGTAGTACTCCACTTTTTTTGTTTAACTGCAGTAATAGTGACGGCCAAACACGTGGTAAGCCGCGGTTGCCAATGCTTATCGCTCAAGCGCCTTTTCAAGCCGAGGCGTTAGAATGTTGTGTTGTTTAGCCATGCTCACCACGGGTTTCAAACGACGTTCCAGCTTGTCGTGGTGATAGTTCGCGATATCTTCTAAGCGGTGATCCAGATATGGATTATCGAATCGCTCCAGCGTGCTCTGCCAGTAGCTTTGTAAGTCCATGTCGGGCAGCTCACGGGATAATGTGGGCAGCACCTCCTCTGCTATCACCTCATTAAGCGCCGTACGCAGCCGCGGCTCCTGCATGGCTTCTCTTACGTAGGTTATTGATTCACCCAAACCCAGATAGCGCCACTGATCTATCAGGTAACTGTGCGCCAGATTGAGAATATGCAGTTTGCGTAATTCATAAGGCTGCAGTGAGTTCACCACTTGCACGGCAGAATGTTCAAACGGCATGACTAGGCCTGGCGTTTGTTGCACGGCCCAAAGCGCGTAGGGTTCGGCAACGGCGCCGACGGGTTCAAGCGGCGCTGAAACGATACGATCCACCAGCGTATTGACCCAGCAGCACTGGGACACCAGCCATGCGTCAAAGTCGGTATCTTGATAGTCCAGTCGAGCCAAGGTAGCGACAAGCTCCTTTAGTACGTCACCGTTGCGGCTAATCAACTCGCAAGGAAGCATCGTCAGCCCTGGCCGCCCTGCCTGAAAACGCGCATAAAGCAGCTTGGTAAGTTTGCCTGGGAAACTTGAAGGCACGTCCGCCAAGCTGGAATCATTGGCGACCTGATAGCCGCTATCGCCCGTATTGGACACCACCCAGCGGGCCGTTTCGATAAAGTGGCGCGCTAATGACGCCCACTCTTGTGCAGCCACCATACAGCCGGCCACACTGACAACGGCATACTGCTCATCGACAGGTAAGCCGTCGCGCAAGCCTTTAACATGTAAAGGGTAGCTAGCCTGCTGCGCCAAGGCCGAGGCTTTGGCTTTGCCTTCCGGACGATCAGAGGTCTGCACTACCAGTACGGCCTCTTGGCTAACCCCTTGAGCTATGGCCTCGCCAGCAAAGGCGGCCACGTGGCCTAGCAGAAACCGGCTGGTGCCAAACTGAACGATGCTTGCTTGATGCAGCGAGAGACTCACAGCGAGACGCCCCGCTTCCAGGGAATAAAGTCCAACTGTGAAAGCCGCACTGCTTTGGTGACATAGCGCCCCGATGCGGTGTCGATACACATCGTCAGCAGCTCATCAGCCAGTGTCGCGATATCGGTTTCACCGCGAATAATAGGACCGGCATCAAAATCGATTACGTCGCTCATACGGCTAGCGAGCTCGCTGTTGCTGGCAATTTTCAGCACCGGCGCAACTGGGTTCCCGGTCGGCGTACCCAATCCGGTCGTAAACAGTACAAGGTTGGCGCCGGAGCCCACTAAGCCTGTCGTCGACTCCACGTCATTGCCTGGGGTGCACAGTAGATTAAGCCCCTTACGCGTCATGGGCTCGGTGTAATCAAGTACGTCAACCACCGGGCTATCGCCACCCTTTTTGGCAGCCCCGGCTGACTTCATCGCATCGGTGATCAAGCCATCACGCACGTTGCCCGGCGAAGGGTTCATAGAGAAATCTGCGCCGACCGCATGGGCATGACGCTGATAGGCCGCCATCAGCGAGCTAAACCGCTCGGCAACGTTTGGATCACTACAGCGCGCCAGCAGCTCATGCTCGACACCGCACAGCTCAGGAAACTCACTCAAAATACCGCTGCCACCCAGCGCCACTAAACGATCAACAACTGCGCCCACTAGCGGATTGGCAGAAAGCCCGGAAAAACCATCCGAACCGCCGCACTCAACGCCTAGCGTGAGCTCAGAAAGCGGTGCGGGCTGCCGGGTGACTTGATTGGCCTGCTTGAGGCCATCAAAAATAGCCGTTAACGCATCACGAATTAACACTTCTTCACTCTCAGAGCGCTGCTGTTCGAAATAGCTAACGGTCTTGTAGACCGCTGGGTCACGCTCTGCGATAGCATTTTGTAGCATGGTGATCTGCGCTTTCTGACAGCCCAGGCTCAGCACCGTTGCTCCCGCTACGTTGGGGTGACAAATATAGCCTGCCAGCAGCTGACAGAGCGCCTCGGCATCGCCGTCCGTACCACCACAGCCCAACTGATGAACCAGAAAACGCACGCCATCAACGTTAGGAAATAAACGCTCATTTGAAGACGTCGTAGACTCAGCCGCACTGTCGCCATGCAATAACTGGCGCGCCATGCGCTTGTAGTCTTGAAAAGGATCATCACCCAGCGCGTCAGCGACACACTGGCGAAGCACCTCAATATTACGGTTTTCACAAAACACCAACGGCACTACGAGCCACACATTGGCCGTTCCAACTCGGCCATCGGGGCGGTGGTAGCCGTCGAACGTGGTCTTCTCGAATGCGGTGACCGCCGGCGGCTGCCACGCGGTTTGCTGGCTATTCGCAGGCAAATCATCCGTTGAATGCACTAGGTTTTCGGTGGTAATAGCGCCGCCTGCGGCAATAGGCTGAGTCACTTTACCCACCGTGACGCCGTACATGACAACCAAATCACCAACCGCCATGTCACCCAGTACGAACTTGTGCTTATGGCGCACGGGGCCAGGGAGAGTAATCTGTGTGTCTTGATCTTCAACCACCGTGCCTGCAGGCAGGTCGGTGAGTGCCACTCGGACATTATCCAGCGCGTGGACCCGCAGGGTGAGATGGGGCGTTTGCGTCGCAATCAGGTCACTCATGAGTGCGCCTCGTCAGTATCGATGGTGATCATGGCTTTAATGACGTGATTGGCAGGATCACACCACTGCGGCATTTTGGCGGGCACATCCCTGAGCGGTGCACGATGCGTAATCATCGCATCGGCATTGATAGCGCCACTTTCCATGAGCGACACGACACAGGCAAAGTCCTCAGGCGTCGCATTGCGGCTGCCCATCAGCGTCAGTTCTTTCTTATGGAAATCAGGATCATTAAATGCAATGTCGGCTTTGACGATACTGACCAGCACATAGCGGCCGCCATGGCCGGCAAGATCGAAACCTGCCTCCATCGCACGAGGATTGCCGGTTGCATCGAAAACAACCTCTGCCAGCGCCCCGCCGTTCAATTGGCTGATGCGTTCAGCAACATCATCTTCCAAGGGATTCGCAACGGCATCGGCGCCCAGCACATCGCGGCAAAAAGCTAACCGTGAGGCATTAGTGTCTACCATCAGCGTACGTGCGCCACGGCTCTTAGCTACCTGCAGCACGCCCATTCCAATAGGACCGGCGCCAACGACGACGGCCAGCTCATCCGCCTGCAGCTGACTACGTCGTACCGCATGCGCGCCAATAGCCATACATTCCACTAGCGCTAGCTGATCAAGGCTCAACGTTTTTGAGACCACAAGGTGGCTGGTTGGAACGGCTAAGTACTCCGCCATACCACCGTCTCGATGCACACCAATGACCTGCATGTGCTGGCAGCAGTTGGTTTTTTCCTGCAGGCAAGCGCGACATTCACCACAATGTAGATAAGGAATCACGTAAACATTCTTACCGACCCAATGCTGCGATTGCTCGTCCCCGGTCTCGATCACTTCCCCCGCCAGTTCGTGGCCTAATACCCGTGGATATTCAAAATAGGGCTGGTTGCCACCGTAGGCGTGAATATCCGTACCGCAAATACCGATACGGCGAATACGAACAACCGCGTGGCCAGGGGTGCATGCTGGGCGGCTGGCCTGGCTTAGCTCGAGGTGATGCGGTTTTGAACAAACGAGAACTTGCATTAGTGCGCTCCTTTTCGCAAAGCACTGGCCACCAAGCGCAGACCATGAGCCATACAACCTGATAGGTACATTAACGTTATAAGTACTTGGACTTGATAAGTACTTGGACTTGATAGATACGTTAAATTAATAGGTACATTGATCCAGTGGTCAGACCTTTGGCGGCGCAATACCCCGCCATCTAGTGGTCTGACAATCTTATTGAGTGAAGCGCCAGCGGCAAATTAAGCCGCTGGCGCCGACGTTAGATCTAACTGACCATTTTCATCTTATGCTTGAACAACGCGCTGGAGCTGTTCACCCAGGCCATCGATGCCTAAGCGCATCTGCTGCCCGTCGCGAAGATAAATCGCTGGCTGCTGGCCCATGCCCACACCTGGGGGTGTTCCGGTAGAAATAACGTCACCGGGCTGGAGGCTCATGAACTGGCTCAAGTAGCTGATCAGAAAAGGCACCTGATACACCATCGTGCGGGTGTTGCCGTTCTGATAGCGGTGGCCATCGACCTCAAGCCACATATTAAGCTGATGAGGGTCAGCAACGTCATCGCGTGATACAAGCCAGGGGCCCAAGGGGCCAAACGTATCGCAGCCTTTACCTTTATCCCAGGTGCCGCTTCGCTCCAGCTGATACGCGCGCTCAGAGACATCGTTAACCACACAAAAACCCGCCACATGAGACATGGCATCGGCTTCATCAATGTAGCGGCCGCCCTTACCGACAATAACGCCAAGCTCTACTTCCCAATCGGTTTTCTGAGAGCCGCGGGGAATTTCCACGTTATCGTTGGGGCCACACACCGCGCTGGTCCATTTGTTAAAAATGACTGGCTCTGGCGGCACTTCAGCACCGGTTTCCGCAGCGTGATCAGAATAGTTAAGACCAATGCAAATAAACTTACCAATGCGGCCAACGCAGGGCCCTAGGCGAGTATCCGCCGCGACTTCTGGCAATGTCGAAAGATCCAGGTCGCGCAGTGCCTGTAGCCCTTCATCGCTGAGCACATCGCCGGCAATATCATCAACGATGGCGGAAAGGTCACGCACAGCGCCCTGGCTGTCGATAATGCCCGGCTTCTCTTGGCCCGGCTGTCCAAAACGTACGAGTTTCATATTGTTATGACTCCTATAATGATCAGTTGGCCCAGCCACCATCAATTAACTGAGTGGTGCCGGTAATGAACTGCGACTCATCGCAGGCCAAAAATGTCGCTAGCGCTGCCACTTCTTCAACGCGCCCTAGTCTGCCCATCGGCTGCCGCGCCTTGAACGCCTCAAGCACGTCGGCATCGCTGCGCCCTTCTTGGCGGGCCTGTTCAGCGATACGCTGCTTCAACGAGGGTGACTCAACGGTGCCAGGACAAATCGCATTACAGCGAATGCCTTGGGTCATAAAGTCGGCGGCTACCGACTTGGTTAGCCCAATCACCGCCGCCTTAGAGGTGCCATATGCGCAGCGATTGGGCACACCTTTAATGCTAGATGCCAGTGACGCCATGTTGATAACGCTGCCGCCACCGTTTTTTAGCATACCGGGCAGGAAAGCCTGCAGGGTATGAAACATCGAGGTGACGTTCAGGTCCATGGAGCGCTGCCACGAGGCTTCGTCGCACTCCAGAATGTTGCCACCGGGAACCATGCCTGCGCAGTTAAACAGTATGTCCAATGCTGGCAGCGAGCTAGCCAACTCATGGATCGCTTGGCTGTCCGTTACGTCCAGGCGATACGCTTCCACACCCGGCATATTTTCTAGGCTGCTAATATCGATATCTGTGGCGAATACGCGCGCGCCTTCGGCCACAAAGCGTTCAACGCTGGCACGCCCAATACCGTTCGCAGCGGCGGTGATCAGTGCAGTTTTATTCTTGAGTCTCATGCTATATCACACCTTTAATAGCGATGGCACGTCTCTGAAAATCATGGGAACATACATAAGGCCAAATCATCCAGATATCCAATGGCCTGACCAATGAACCGAGTATGAGCGAACTTCTTTCATCCTGGCAAGCCACAAAAAGACCAAATGTCGGTTTTTTAAGATGAACTTTAGTCGCTATAAACTTTAGTCTTTATAAGCTGTGTTCTTTATAGGCTTTAGTCTTTATAAGCTTTAGTCGTTACCTCTTTTTAGTCGCTACGCCTTGTAGCCGCAAACCATCGACAAAATGGACGGGAAGCACCACGAATGCCGATTCAAGCCATCCGCTCACAGCGCCTCTATCGTCAGATTGCTGATCAGCTTCAGCAGCTTATCAGTGAAGGAGAATTCCCTCCGGGAACGCTGCTCCCTCCTGAGCGCGAGCTTGCCCTATCACTTGGCGTTAGTCGCGCATCCGTTAGAGAGGCTTTGATTGCCCTGGAAGTAGTAGGCCAAGTGGCCGTGCGTGTTGGCTATGGTGTGGTGGTGCTCGACGCTCGCTATACGTCTATCGAACCGGTGATGCGTGCAGCCGCACGCACCGAACCCTGGGCGCTGGACCCTGAGTTCGAGAGCGAAATCGAGCTCAATTTAAATGAAGAAATTCCGCCCTTTTCTCTCCTTCAGACACGCCGCTACCTGGAGCCAGAAATTGCTGCCTTGGCAGCCCAGAATGCATCTGAAGAAGATCTGAAAGCGATGCGCTTAGCGTATAAGCGCAACGTGTCCGACAACGCCAACGGCGGGCGCAACTGCGCGGGGGATCGCCTGCTGCATATCCGCATTGCCGAAGCATCGGGCAATGCGGCCTATGCGCTGTTGATCAAGCACCTACTCGGGCATAAATACGGTCCCATGTTCCGCCGCCTCCAAGACTTATTTATGGAAACGGACATGCCGCAGCGCTCTCAGGACGACCACGAACGAATCGTTGAGGCCATTGAAGCACGTGACCCCGATGCGGCTCGCCATGCGATGGAAGTACATCTCGACCATGTGCTCAACGTTTTCTTTGCAGAGTGAGCCGCCGTACTTAAGCCACCGCACTAGCGTGATGGCTTGATCGCTGAATACACTTTGAAGCGACGGTTATCCGCTAGGGTTTGAAAGTCTTGGAACGCACGCTGCAAGTGCTCTGGATAAGGCAAAAAGCCATTGGCGACAATCACTAAACGACCGCCTGCGCTTAGATGCTCTGGCGCTCCGTTTATTAAGCGCTGGCTAGGACCATAGCTAATATCACGCTCTTTGTGAAACGGTGGATTGCTGATAATCCAGTCAAACTGCTCGCCTTCCAATGCACTAAAGACATCACTATGCAGCACACGCCCTGCTAGCCCATTAGCGGCCAACGTACGCTTACAGGCCTCTATTGCAAAAGCGCTGACGTCGATAGCGGTCACATGATGGCCACGCTGCGCCAGCCAAGCGCTCACAATGCCGTCACCACAGCCCATATCGAGCACTTTAAGCGGCTTGTTTGGCAAACAACTGTCGATACTTTCCAGCATCAGCAGCGTGCCCTCGTCCACTTTGCCATGACCAAACACGCCTGGATGGCTCTCCAGCGTTACTCCGACGGCCTCAAAACGTTGCCAAGCGCTATCGCTGGCTCCATTCCCACTGGCTAAGTCTAGCGCCGCAGTGCGAGTGACAAAAAGCGAGCAGCGCCGCGCATTATCTCGCTTATCGCATGGCATACCCAGCTCAGCCAATATTTTAGGAACTCGCTTAATGCCCCCCTGATGCTCACCCACTATTTCAATGGATGTACCGGTGGGTAGCTGCTCGCATAGCCACTTAAGCCACCAGATACCCAGCTGGTGCGCTTTGGGCCAAAATAATACGACCTCTTTGCCCAACGGCTCACCGACAGCTCTTTCAAAGGGATTGTGGGCTTGCTTGCCTTTGGCGGCCCACTCGTTCAGCACGCCCTGATTGCCACTGACCACGCCCTCTGACTGGTCAGCCAGCCAGCTATCCATGGGAGGGTCGATGACCCACAGCGCGGCATAATTATCCTGCTGACGTTCTAGTAACTGACACGCGGGCACTCTTGCGCTCATTCAGTGATCTCCGGTTTGCTTAATGTGTAAAGTAGATAGCGGCCTAGGCGCCAATGCGGATCTTGGCGACAGTACTGTTTTTCCAACTCCAGCAGTGTTTCACGCTCAACGGGTGTCGTAGGCGGCTGGCGCAAATAATCTTGGAACACACGAATACCGGCAACGGCCTCTATTCGCAGCCCGTTCTCAGCGCTCCACTGCTCAATATCAGCGTGGGTCACGGGTGAAATGGGCGTCAATCGTTGGCGCTTACCTTTGCCCGCTAAGCGATCGCTCAAGGCCTTTTCTAGATTGCCTTTGACCGCGTTCGAAAAACGCAGCGCGTCGCGATTGAATACCATCAAACTCAGCTGCCCGCCGGGCGCTAATAAAGTGCTCAAAGCAGCGACTGCCGCCCGCGGATCGCCCAGCCACTCCAGCACCGCATGACAGGTAATCAGCGCCCATGGTCCGGGTGCCTGATCGACTAATGACTGCAGCGGCGCCTGCACATAGGTAACGGCCTCTTCCGGTAGCGATTTCGCGTCACGATGCCAATGCTTAGCGTAATTCAGCATATCCTCTGAAGGCTCAGACATGGTCACCGCGTGCCCTCGCTCAGCAAACCACGCCGCTTGCTGACCTAATCCCCCGCCCACATCTAGCACCTTTTGGCCGTTTAGCTGCAGCATGGTGGGTAGCAAATAGTCGAGCATGGCTAAGCGCAGCTCGCCTCGGGGCGCTTGATAAAGAGAGCGGGAAAATTTGTCGGCTAAACCGTCAAAATAGCGATCGCCAGCCTGCGTTAATTCATAACTATTTATGAGGTTGTTCTTCGACATATCGTTGGGGTGCATACCGCAGGCGTCGCTTTAGGCATAAAGGGGCCCGTAGTTTACCTTCCTTAGCCGTCAAACGCTTGCTTGTAAATCGGTTGCTCCCACGCGCTAAACCTTTTATCGTGGGAACGTTCCCATTTCGCAGTCGATCGCTATGTCTACCGCCGCTCGCCGCTCCACCCTTCTTGAAGTCGCTCGCTTAGCCGGCGCGTCTAAAACCAGCGTTTCACGTTACTTCGGCGATGAGCGCGAACGGCTGTCTCCGTCACTACAGGCACGTATTGCCGAAGCGGCAGAGCGGCTGGGCTATCAGCCCAACCAAATGGCACGCGGCTTAAAAGGCGGCCACTCCAAGCTAATCGGTATGCTGGTAGCGGATATACGCAACCCTTTTTCGGTCGCGATTACGCATGGAGTTGAACAAGCATGCCGCCAGCATGGCTATTCGCTACTGATGTGTAACACAGATAATGACCCCGAGCAGGAACGTCAGCACCTAGCATTGCTGGGTGCTTATCAGGTGGCAGGCTTGGTGGTGAATGCCGCCGGTAGTCCCGAGCGCCAGCTGCATCGATTTATCAGCCAGGGAACACCGGTTGTCTTGCTCGACCGTGAAGTAAATCACGTCGATACAGAGGTGGTGGGCCTCGACAATCAGCGAGCCATAGCGCTGGCGCTCGACCATCTCACTGCCCAAGGATATCAAGCCCTGCTGTATGTCAGCGAAGCGCCTGAGCGGTCGAGTAGCCGACAGCAGCGATTAACCCACTTTATCCACGACGCCACACAGCGCGAATTGACGCACGCCACGCTGCTGCTGCCAGCCGATGGCGATACCGCTGCGCTTGAGACGCTTCGCCGCTTTCTCAGCGAGCACAGTTCGCTATGCTGCGCAGTTCTATGCGCTAACGGCAACGTGACGTTAGACGTCGCACGGCTGTTTCAAAAACTCGGGTTACGCCTGGGCGAGGTAGGCCTAATGGGCATTGATGAACTCGACTGGTGTGCACTCGTCGCCCCGGGCATCACAACACTAGCGCAGCCCACCAATACGATCGGCAAAACTGCGATGCACTGTTTAATGCACCGCATTACGCCTACCAAAGTGGCCATGCCCAAGCAGCTCAGCTTTCCACCCAAACTGATGGCACGCGGCTCTACGCAGCGCTAATATTTTTGCAGTACAAATCAATCACAGGTATCACGAATTAATCATTGCGGTCACAAATGGTATCGTTCCCATATCGGGCTAATCACAACATTACGAGATGACTTATGCCTCCTTCATTTTCAAATCATCCGGAAATTCTCACCTTTGGCGAGGCCATGACCATGTTTGTGGCGCAGTCGCCGGGCAAACTTTCGGCAATAGAACATTTTCAGCGCCGCATTGCAGGAGCAGACACTAATGTCGCGATCGGCTTGGCGCGACTAGGGTTTCATGTTGGCTGGTTGAGCCGGGTGGGCAGTGACAGTTTTGGCGACTTTATTCGCCAAACGCTAGAGCATGAAGGGCTCGACTGCCGCTATCTGCATAACGATAGCGAGCACCCTACAGGGCTGCTTTTCAAAGAGCGTGCGCTGGATGGAGCCGACCCTAGCGTTGAGTATTTTCGTCGCGGCAGCGCCGCCAGCCACCTAACCTCGCAAGACGCTAGCAATGTCGATTTCGCGGCGCTTCGCCATGTGCACGCGACCGGCATTCCCCCGGCGCTGTCTGCCAGCGCCCGCGAGCTTTCCTATCACATGCTCAAAGAGGCACGCGCGGGCGGTGCCAGCATCTCCTTTGATCCCAATTTACGCCCCAGCCTGTGGGCCAGTGAATCTGACATGCGCGAGACGCTCAATGCCCTTGCCGCCTTGTCTGACTGGGTATTGCCAGGGCTTTCAGAAGGCCAGCTACTCACCGGTCAGAAGACGCCCTATGACGTAGCAGGTTACTATCTTGACCAAGGCGCCAGCGCCGTCATTATCAAGCTGGGGCCGGAAGGCAGCTATTATCGCGGCCATTTAGACGGTCAAGAAGAGAGCTTTACTGTAGACGGTTGCCAAGTAGACGAGGTTGTGGATACCGTAGGTGCCGGCGATGGCTTCGCAGTGGGTGTTGTCAGCGCCTTGTTAGACGGCCGCTCGGCACGCCAAGCGGCCATGCGCGGCAATCTGATCGGCGCTCAAGCGATTCAGGTCATTGGCGATATGGAAGGCCTGCCTGATCGCGAGCGGCTAAGCACGCTTGAAGCCGACCAGCCAACTGCTTAACTCGACACAATTTTAATAAGGAAGTATCAGTGAAAAAACGCTTAGTGGTTCAAGGACGTCTTAACGATGCTCAGCTATCAGAACTTAGCGGCTTGTTTGAGGTAGACGTACTGCCTAAATCAGCCAAGCTTGATGCCCCAGAGAGCCGCGCATTATTAGCCCAGGCCCATGGCATTGTGGGTTCTGGCCTGCCGATTACGGCAAAGATTTTGGATGCTGCGCCCAATCTTGCCGTCATCGCGACCATCTCTGTTGGCTATGACAGCATCCCCGTTGATGAGCTCACTAAGCGCGGCATTATGCTGTGTAATACGCCTGACGTACTCACCGAGACCACCGCTGATACGGGCTTTACGCTTATTATGGCCACCGCACGCCGCGTGGTTGAATTAGCCCAATGGGTCAAAGATGGCCACTGGCAGGCTGGCGTTGGCCCTGAACAGTTCGGTAGCGATGTGCACGGCAAAACGCTGGGCATGGTCGGCTTTGGACGCATTGGCCAGGCCGTCGCTCGGCGCGGTGCCCTGGGATTTGGCATGAAGGTGCTTTACGCTAAAGCCTCTGCCAAGCCTGAATTAGACCGTGAGCTGGGTGCCCAGCACCGCGAACTTAGCGAGCTGCTGGCTGAATCCGATTTTGTCTGCGTGACGGTTCCTCTTACCGCTGAAACCGAGCGTCTGATCGGCGCCCAAGAGTTTGCACTGATGAAGCCGTCTGGCATCTTCATCAATATCGCCCGCGGCAAAGTGGTCGATGAAAATGCGCTGATCCAGGCACTCGAAAACGGCGTGATTAAAGCGGCCGGCCTGGATGTGTTTGAGCAAGAACCGCTGCCAGCTTCATCACCGCTAGCCACGATGGCCAATGTCGTGGCCTTGCCTCATATTGGCTCTGCCACTCATGAAACGCGCGATGCGATGGCCCAACGTGCGGTGGATAATATCCGCCTGGCGCTGCAGGGCGAGCGGCCCATTAGCCTGGTCAACGAAGAAACATGGCGATGAGCAGCGCGACGCCAGCAGCGGCGCCTTTCTGCCTGCTTTTTGACTGCGACGGCACGCTGGTTGATAGCGAGGTGCTGCTCGCCGATGTCATGGGGACGATTCTTCCCGAATTCGGTTTGCCGTTTTCCGCCCAGCAGTACATGGAGGAATTTCGGGGGGTGCGTTTCCAGACCATCGTTCAAACGCTGGAAAGCCGCTTTCAAGCACTCACTGACAGCGAGTTTTCGGCGCTTGAAGCAGGCATGCGCGCACGCATGGAGACACGCATGCGCTCAGAACTTGAAGCTATTCCCGGCATGCCCGCCGCGCTGGAAAAGCTAGGAGCCCACCCTAAAGCGGTGGTTTCCAATGGCCCTGAACCCAAAATCCGCTGTGCGCTAGAAAGCACTGAGCTTGGCCATCATTTTGGCGACCGCCTATTCAGCGCCTATACCCTTAATGTGTGGAAGCCCGACCCTGAGCTGTATCGCCAAGCGGCCGCTGCCATGGGCTACGCCCCCCAGGCGTGCATCGTTATTGATGACGCGGCCGTGGGCGTAGAAGCGGGACTAAAAGCAGGTATGCACGTAGTGCATCTCAATCACTTTCCAGAAGAAGAGCGCACGCCTGAAGGCGCGGTGGGCATTCATCATGCCAGTGAATTGCCCGCCGCTATCGCGCGCTTATCTCTGCAAGCAACCGTCTAGCCATTGACGGTGGTTGGCTCGCTCGCTAAAAGCAGGTAGCCAAGCGCTCCTTAACGTTGAGGTCGGCGTCTATCAGCATCAGTTGGCGCCATTTATCGAACGTTAAGCAAGGATGGGAGGCGCCAAAAGCGAGAATGTCCCCCACCTTGATATCCGATACCCCTTCGGGAAGCTTTATAAAGGTGTGCTGATCCATAATGTTCGTCACCTCCCAGCCGGCCACTGACAAAAGCTGCGCTGGGTCACCGCCTTCCCGATAGCGGCGTAAGACCACCGGTAACGGGTCATAGCCAATATCGCGTTTTCCTAGCGCAACGATGGCAAGCCCCTGCTCAGGAAGCGACTGTACCTGGGCAAAGACTTCCAGCGCTGGCTCCAGTCCTTGATGCAAATCAGGGCGGCGTTCTAGCACCGCAGATTGCGCTTCACGGTATAGCCCGTGATCGTGTACGACGTAACAACCGGGGCGCAGTACGGGGGTAAACTTCTCCTGAAGCAGGGATGTTTGAAAGGCTTCAGCAATAACGTCGTACCAGGCAGAACCCGACGCCGTCACAATGGGGTTGGGCTCTGAAAAGCGCTGTTCAGCCTCAAGCTCTAGAGCAACATCCACTAAATACTTGGCATAGGCACGAATGCCCGCCTCTGGATTATCACCGTGAACAACGCCTTCATAGCCTTCTAAACCCGCTAATGACAGAGCCGGCTCACCGGCGATGGCTTCCGCCAGCGAGAGAATTTCCTGCTGATTGCGGCAACCACAGCGCCCCCCCGCTACGCCCACTTCAATGAGAACCGATAACGTCAAGCCACGTTCGGCAAAGAAGCGCCCTAATTCGCGCACGTTGTCATGATTATCAACCACACAGTAAAACGTAGCCCCCTGCCCGATCAGGCCCGCGACAATCGCCATATTCGCCTGCCCAACTAACTGGTTGGCCATTAATAATCGCGTGGCGCCGTGAGTGAAAGCGGCACGACACTGTGGCGCGGTCGCCAGGGTTATGCCCCACGCCCCCGCCTGAAGCTGGCGACGAAACAGTGCTGGCGTCATGGTGGTCTTGCCGTGGGGCGCTAAGCGAGCACCGTGGGCCTCTGCAAACCGTTGCATCCAAGCCAGGTTATGGTTAAGCGGCCCTTCATGCACTACGGCGGCGGGCAGGCTGACACCGGACAAAAGATTGGGACCCAGTTCCACGCTGCCTTTTTCCATTGCTAACGTCACTACTTCCATGCGCCCATCTCCTCGCTCTTTGCCTGCGCCTCATCATCATGAATGACAAAGCGGCAATGTTAGATACTTTCACACTCATTGACTTCAAGTTAGAAACTAACATACTTTTAAGGCAAGGCAACCTTCAGGAGCCCACGGTGAGCCAAGAAATAGATATTTTATCCCGTATTACGACTGACGTTAGCGCGCTTCGTGATGCGGAAAAAAAAGTGGCTGAGCTTATCTTCGCCGATATCGATTTTGTCACCGAAGCAAGTATCGGTGAGATTGCCCAGCGCGCCGGGGTTAGCGATGCAAGTGTGACTCGCTTTGCACGCGCCGTCGGCTGCACCAACGTACGCGACTTAAAAACACGCTTAAATCGAGCGTTGGCAGCAGGCCGACGCTTTATTCAAGAAGCGACCCCTGACGATAGCTCAAGCGTGGTGTATGACATTGCTATGCAGACGCTGGCGTTTAACCGAGATCTTCTCGCTCAGGCGGATATACCCGGAGCCGTTGAGCAGCTGGATAAAGCGCGACAGATCCTCGTTTTTGGCGCGGGAGGTGGCTCTAGCATTCTCTCGCAGGAGCTTCAGTTTCGCCTAGTGCGTCTTGGCTATGCAGTGTGCGCCTACCCTCAAGCGCTGTTGCCTCGCATGGTGGCATCGACGCTTGAGCCGGACGATGTGGTGGTCGTGCTGTCCGCCACCGGCTACACCCCTGAAATGGTGGAGTCTGCGCAAATTGCCAAGCAGTACGGCGCCACCGTTATCGCTATTACGGCGATGAACTCGCCACTCGCCAACACTGCCGACATTGTGCTGCCGGTGACCTCGCGTGAAACCGACTTTATCTATCATCCTTCGGCATCACGCTACGCCATGCTTGCCGTCATCGATGTCTTGGCACTTGAGCTTGCTATGCGCCATCGCGAGCGCTCGCGCACTAAGCTGCGCCGGCTCAAGCTGAGCCTAGATGACCATCGCGGTGGTGATAATCGCCAGCCATTAGGAGACTAAAATGGTCTATGACCTGCTAATTCGTAATGCCAATGTGCTCGATGGCTCTGGCGCCCCACATTTTCGTGCTGATGTTGCTATTCAAGGCGAACGCATCTGCGCCATCGGCAATATGCCCGATGCAACGGCCACCACCATTATTGATGCGCAAGAGCGCTACCTAGCGCCGGGTTTTATCGACGTTCATACCCACGACGATACGAATGTCGTGCGTACTCCAGCAATGCTGCCAAAACTAACCCAGGGAATAACCACCGTGGTCGTGGGTAACTGCGGCATTAGTGCCAGCCCCGTCACACTAACCCATGACGTTCCCGACCCGATGAACCTATTGGGCGATTTAGAAGACTTCCGCTATTCAAGCTTTGCAGCCTATGCCAACGCGGTAGACGCCGCGATGCCCAGTATTAACGTGGCGGCATTAGTGGGACACACCAGTTTGCGTAGCCAGGTCATGGATAGTTTCTCGCGACCTGCCAGCGAAGACGAGATCCATTCGATGGCTTCACGTCTGCGCCAAGCGCTTGATGAGGGCGCGCTTGGGCTAAGTTCAGGACTTGCTTATCGTAATGCGATCCACGCGCCGAGCGCAGAGATGGCCCCGCTAGTAGCGGTCGTCGGGGAATCGGGTGGCGTTTACACCACTCACCTTCGCGATGAGTTTGCCGGCTTACTGGATGCGATGGACGAGGCCTTTAGCACTGCTCGCAATGGCAAAGTGCCACTAGTGATCTCACATCTAAAATGCGCCGGCGCAGGCAACTGGGGCGGTGCTGGGAAAGCACTTAATAAACTTGAAATCGCCGCACAGCATCAACATGTTCACTGTGACTGCTACCCCTACACGGCGGGTTCTTCTACTCTCGACCTGGGCCAAGTGACCGATGAAATTGAGATTACGATTACCTGGTCACACCCCCACCCAGAACAGGCGCGGCGCCCGCTGAAAGACATCGCTGCCGAGTGGAACTTGTCATTACTGGACGCTGCAAAGCAGCTGCAGCCTGCAGGGGCGGTTTACCACAACATGAGTGAGGCGGATATGCAGCAAGTGCTCGCGCATCCGCTCTCCATGGTGGGCTCCGATGGCCTGCCCAACGACCCGCACCCGCATCCACGGCTATGGGGCGCCTTCCCGCGCGTTCTTGCCCATTACAGCCGTGATTTAAACCTAATGCCACTGGCAGAAGCGGTGCGCAAGATGACCAGTCTTTCAGCGGCCAACTTTGGCTTAACGGATCGCGGCACTGTGCGCATCGGCGCCTACGCCGATCTCACTCTCTTTGATCTCGACGCATTAGAAGATACCGCCAATTACGAAACCCCCATCGCGGCGGCCAAAGGCATCGATATGGTCGTGGTCAATGGCAGGATCGCTTATTACCAAGGCGCTATTACCGACCAGCGCCACGGGCGAATGTTACGCCGCACTGAGCGTATTCCTCAAAACAATTTCATCGTTCAACCCAACCAGGAGCAAACACCATGAGCATTACTCGATACGGCACTGAAGGCGGCGTAGGCACCGGCGGACAAAAGCTACCCTTTGCACGCGCCGTAGAAGCAGGCGGCTGGCTATATGTATCTGGCCAAACGCCTATGACCGACGGTGAAGTCGTTGAAGGCAGCATCGTTGAGCAGACCCGCCTCGCGTTCGATAACTGCATCGCCATCATGCAAGAAGCCGGATATGGCGTCGAAGATGTCGTTCATGTCACCACCGTGCTAACGGATGCACGCTATTTTAGCTCTTTCAATAAAGTCTTTAAGGAGATATTTGGCGATAACCCGCCGGCGCGCATCTGTAGCGTTCAGGACTTAGTGGTGGACTGCAAAGTGGAAGTAGACGTGAAATGTTACCGCGCTGACCGCGCCTAAACGCCATAAAGAAAACGCCGCACCCCGGCAAGGGTGCGGCGCCAGATTACCGCGTGATTAGGAGAAAAAGCCTCGCGATAGTCGCTTCCATTGCCTACTGACGGCCGCGGCAACGGCCGGATAAACAACGATAAGAGGTTACCATGAACAGTCAAATATTCCTCACCACCTTTGTGCTCTACATTGTCGCGATGGTGGTATTTGGATGGTGGGTTTCAAGACACAAACGCGGCAGTGGCGACGACTTTTTACTTGGCGGGCGCAGCGTTCCCCTCTTTCTGACGGTGGGCACGACGGTGGCTACTATGGTGGGTACCGGTTCCAGTATGGGTGCCGTCGGTTTCGGCTACGCCAATGGATGGGCCGGTGCGCTATACGGGCTCGGCGGCGCTGTGGGCATCCTATTGCTAGCCGTTTGTTTTGCGCCGGTTCGTAAGTTTCGGTTTATGACCATGAGTGAAGAATTGGCCTACTACGTTGGCGCTAACCGTCTAGTACGCAACGTCGTTGCCCTGCTGATCTATATCGCCTGCATCGGCTGGCTGGGCGCGCATATTCTGGGGGGCGGTCTGTATCTTTCCTGGATGGCAGGGATTGATCTAACCACTGCCCGCATTCTCGTCGCCTTAGGCTTCGGCATTTATTGCGTTGTGGGAGGATATTTTGCGGTTATCTGGACCGACACCATTCAAGCCGTTGTGCTCTTCGCGGGCTTCATTTTAATGGCGGTGCTTGCCTTGATCGAAGTCGGCGGTTTCTCAGGGTTAACGGCAGGCATGGAGGTCAGTGCCACAAGCTTTCTAGGCATTGATAAAATAGGCGCGCTCCCCGCCCTTTCGTTAGCGGCCGTTATTGCTATTGGCGTGTTGGCAACACCGTCTTTCCGCCAGCGTATTTATTCTGGCGAGTCAGTGAAGTCAGTCCGTCGCTCGTTCTTGATTACCGGGGTGCTCTACCTAGGCTTTTCTATCATCCCCGCGATCATTGGCATGGCCACTCACGCCCTTAATCCTGGGCTTGATAATAGTAACTACGCGTTCCCCTTTCTGGCGACTGAAATCATGCCACTCGGGCTAGGGTTATTGTTATTAGTCGCCGGCCTTTCTGCGACCATGTCGAGTGCAAGCTCAGATGCCCTTGCCGGTGTTTCCACGCTGATTCGTGATTTATATGTGCTCGTAGCGGGACGCACACCTTCAGCACGCAACGTCGTGCGTTTTTCACGTATTGCGCTCGTCGCCACTATTGGCCTGGCGCTACTCTTCGCGCTTGCCTCAGACAATGTGATCACCTACATCACCCGCATGATCTCAACGATACTGTCAGGCCTGTTTGTGACAGCCATGCTGGGTCGTTTTTGGCCACGCTATAACTGGCAAGGCGCGATCGCTACGCTAATTTTCGCTTCAGCAACCTCACTAATCATTATTGCTAACAGCGAATGGACGGCTTTCTGGGGTAATCCGAGCATTCCCGCAGTGCTAGCCGCCTTGGCCGCTGGGGTGATCGTTACTCTCATCACACCCGCCTCACGCGTCACTTCAGAGCAGGCGCTGGCGATTCTAGACCAGGAGCGCCAACGTATGGAGCAAGTGCCTGAGCCAACCTTGACGAATACGGAAACATCCGCGAATAGTTAGCGGCTAACCGAGTAAAAAAGCCCCGCTGGTGACAAACATCAGCGGGGCTTTTTGCATTGCGCATTAAGCGACTAACTTAGGGCTAACTGCCGCACGGCAAGCTCTACACCGCGAAGCTCGGCTAGGCCACGCATGCGCCCGTAAAGCGGGTAACCGGGTGCCGTATTACGCTGCTGATCATCCAGAATGTGATGGCCGTGATCGGGGCGGAGCGGCAAACGCCCGCCACCCTCTTTTTCACGGCGGGACTCCTCTTCCACCAGCGCCTTTATGACGCCGACCATATCCACGTCGCCATTGAGATGCGGCGCCTCGTGAAACGAGCGCGCATCTTCTTCGCGCTGCGTGGCGCGCAGGTGGATAAAGTGAATATGCGGGGCAAAGTGGCGCGTCATGGCAATCAAATCATTGTCTTCACGAACGCCGTAAGAACCCGTACACAGCGTCAAACCATTGGCCGGGCTTGGCAGGCGATCAATGATCCACTGGGCATCGTCACGAGTTGAGACAACCCGAGGTAGCCCCAGCAGCGGCCGAGGCGGATCATCCGGATGAATCGCCATACGAATACCCACTTCTTCAGCCACAGGGATAATGGCCTGCAGAAAATAGCCTAGATTATCCCGCAGTCGCGTCGCATCAATCTCAGCGTACTCGGCCAGCACGCCTCGAAACTGCTCCAGCGTATAGTGCTCTTCAGCACCGGGCAGCCCTGCAATCAATGTATTGACGAGCTTGTCGCGGCCACCGCTATCCAATCCTTCAAGATAGCGGCTCGCCTGAGCCTTATCTTCATCGCTGTACTCTTGTTCGGCACCTGGGCGCTGAAGCAGATACAGATCAAACGCCGCAAAGGCCACCTGATCAAAGCGCAACGCCAGCGCACCATCCGGCAATGCATAGGTAAGGTCCGTACGCGTCCAGTCGAGCACCGGCATAAAGTTGTAGCAAACGGTATCGATTCCGCAGGCCGCCAGGTTGCGCAGCGTTTGGCAATACGTTGCTATCAGCGCATCGCGCTCGGGCAGGCCTTTTTTGATAGCTTCATTTACCGGCACGCTTTCAACCACCGACCAGCGCAGCCCGGCGGCTTCAATCATAGCCTTGCGCGCTTGAATGGCCGCTACCGGCCACACCTGATCATTGGGTATCTCATGCAATGCCGTGACAATGCCGGTCGCACCTGTTTGGCGTACTTCCTCAAGCCGGATTGCATCATTAGGGCCAAACCAGCGCCACGTATGCTCCATTACTTTCTCCCTATTGTTCGCTGTTTAGCGCGGCTAGCGCCCCGTTCAGCCCGCCTTGTTTCAGCACGCGATACGCTGACACTACCGCGTCAACAAATGGCTGATTCGCGGCAAGCTGTGCAGGCACTATTTCATCGATTGCCAAAAACGCGCCAACCAGCGCATCCGGATGATCACCGTGAATGTGATGCAGCTCAGCAAAAAGTTTAGCCATCGGGTCATCGACAGAATATGCCTGCCCGTTTAAATCATAGCCCGCGGTATAGTGGATCCATGCCGCCACCCCCAGCGCCACACACGGCGAAGCCTGCCCCGCATTAGCGCGAGTCAAGGCACCGGTTAACCAGCGCTGAGGCAGCTTTTGACTGGCATCCATAGCAATTTGCTGTAGGCGATGACGCAGGCTGTCATTAGTAAATCGCGCCAGCAGCGAATCCGCATAGACGACAAGGTCAGCCCCTTCCGGCATATCAAGCGTAGGGGCTGCCTCTTCGAGCATATAGCGACGCAACAGCGCACGCAGCGCTGGATGGCCTACGCCCTCAACCACCGTTTCGATACCGGCTAATGCGCCAAGGTAAGCCAGCAGTGAGTGGCTGCCGTTCAACATGCGCAGCTTCATGGTTTCAAACGGCGCGACGTCACGCACCATCTCAACCCCTTCAGTTTCCCAGCGGGGCCGGCCTGTGGGGAAGTTATCCTCTACGACCCACTGTGAAAATTCCTCGCCCACGACGGCGTTGGGGTCGTTAACATCTAATGCCGCAAGGCGCTCGAAATCCGCGTCGGTCATGGCGGGCACAATACGGTCAACCATGCTGCTGGGAAACGCGACTCGCTGATCAATCCAGCGAGCCAGCTCAGCGCTACGCTGTTCGGCAAGCCGCAAAACGGCCATTCGCGTACGCTGGCCGTTTTGCGGCATGTTGTCACAAGAAAGCACCGTGAACGGCGCAGTGCCCGCGCTATAGCGTCGTGCTAACGCTTCTACCAACAGCCCTGGCGCCGTACGGGGCTGCCGAGGCGAGGCAATGTCGCCCGCCACCATCGGGTCATCAATGCGCAGCTCGCCGGTAGCCGGATTAAGGAAGTAGCCTTTTTCCGTAACGGTTAACGTCACAATACGGGTCGTCGGCGCGGCTAGCCGAGTAAGCAGCGCTTCTCGATCACGCCCCCAGTTACCTGCGGCATCACAGCCAGAAAATAGCGTTTCTTCGATAACTCCGATTTCGCGTAGCGTTAGCGTTTGTGCATCGGCATATTCAGCCACATGGTAGCGATAATCGGCCCCGCGCAAGCTATCAACTAATGCAATACTTGAGCGTAAGTTTGCGCTGCATACGCCCCACTCACCGTCGCCGCTACGCCGTCGATAGCGCTCAAGGTAAACCGCCTGATGCGCACGATGAAAGGCACCTAAACCTAAATGCACAATCCCAATCTGGCCCGTTTTAGGCATCGCGTCTATGCGCTGTGTCGCCATTGTTAATTACTCCCCATCAATAGATTAGGCAGCCAAAGCGAAATGGCAGGCACGTAGGTCACGAGGAACAGCACAGCTAAATTGCACAGCAGAAACGGTACGATCGCTCTGGCGACCGTTAGCATCGGCAGCTTGCCAATCCCGGCGACGACAAATAGGCAGACGCCCACCGGCGGCGTTGTCAGTCCTATCATCAGGTTCATAACGGCGATCACCGCAAAGTGCACCGGATCGACGCCAACGCCCGTCGCCACGCCGACCAGCGCGGGGAACAGAATGATCAGTGCTGCAATGGTTTCCATAAAGGCACCCACAAACAGCAAAATTAAATTCAAAATCAAAAGTACAATCAGTGGATTATCGCTGATGGATAGAATCAGGCTCGCAATCATCTGAGGAATTTGCTCGCTGGTCAGTATCCAGCCAAACAAGTTTGCCAACCCCACCATTAGCAGCAGCGCCGACGAGGTTAAAACGGTGTCGGCTAAGATCGAGGGAAGCTTTCTCCACGTCAGTCCTTTATAAACGTACATCCCGACTACCAGCGCATAAAGGCAGGCGACAATCGATGCTTCGGTCGGCGTGAAAAAACCGCCGATAATGCCGTAAAGAATAATCACGGTCATCAAGAGTGCCCAGAACGCCGTTTTGGCTTCTTTAAGCAGCTGCATTACCGGTACGCGCTTCTCTTTTGGATAGCCGCGACGCACGGCCAGAACGTAAACCGTGATCATCATGGCAAGCCCCATCAGCAGGCCTGGAATGGCACCTGCGAGGAACATGCGGCCCACTGAAATGCCACTCAGAGAGCCCGCAATAATCATTGGCACGCTGGGGGGAATAATCGGCCCTACGGTAGACGATGCAGCGGTGACCGCCGCCGCAAACGGCTTGTCATAGCCTGAGCGCGCCATGCCCGGAATCATTACCGCGCCAATGCTCGCTGAGTCCGCGACAGCCGTGCCGGAAATACCGCCAAAAATCATTGAGCCGCCTACGTTGGCAAGCCCCAAGCCACCACGGATATGGCCTAGTAACGCATTCGCAAAACGCACAATATGCTCAGTGATATTGCCTACATTCATCAAATTGCCTGCCAGCACAAAGCCGGGAATACACAGCAATACAAAGGTGTCGATGCCCGCATACATACGTTGCGGCACAATCGTTAACGAAATACCTTCCAACAGTAGATAAGACAAGGACGCGATGCCGAGCGCAAACGCGATGGGCATTCCCACTACCAGTAAGACTAAAAAGACGCTAAAGAGGATAATAACTTCCATGCTTACAACTCCTGATCAAGCGAGGCAGAGGAGCGACACATTGCGATAATTCCTTCAAGGCATCCTAGCAAGCTGTAAACCAGGAGCAGCGCAAAGGTGACTACCGTTGAGAAAAAGATATACAGCATAGGTACACGCAGCGTTGGCGAGGTCTGCCATGCGCCGTTTTGTGCATACTGCCAAGCGTACGGCAGTACTAGAAAAGCAAATAAACCCACCATTAGGTAAATCAGTGCCTGAAACCCAGCCTTGGCGCGTGGGCCCAGCATGTGATGAAAAAGCTCAACGCTGATGTTTCGGTTCTGACGCAGTACAACACCTGCCGACAAAGCCACCATATAAATAAACAAATAGCGCGAGAGCTCTTCAGTCCAGGCAATGGAAAACGGTAGAAACAGCCGTGAACAAACTTGCAGCAGTACCGTGGCAGCAATGGCAATTAATGCCATGACCGACAGGGTCAGAAAACAGGTATCCACCCAGCCAATCATGCGCCCAATGGGGCCTTGGATCTTTGGCACCGACGACATCGAATCCAGACTGTCTAACGCTTCCTGTTCAAGCGCTTTTTGATCCGAGCTCATAAACGTATCCTCATGGGCAAGCTGTTCTTGCAGATGGCCGATGGGCTGGCACGAAACCAGCCCACCCGCATTACCAATTACTACAAATTTATTACCAACGGCCTTACAGGTCTTGGATAGCGTCGAAAAGCTCACGCTGCTCTTCGTTTAACGCCTCAAGTACCGCTGGGCGCGCTTTTTCGGCGAACGCATCAAGATCGACTTCCACAAATTCCATACCGCGTTCCTGTAGGGCCTGCTCCAGACGAGCCTGGTCCTCGATGAACAGCTCAGATTCATAAGTCTGCATGGTTTGCGCCGCATCGCGCACTACTTGTTGAAGCTCGTCAGGCATGTCTTCAAGCTGATTACGTCCGATTACGACGTAGATCCAGCTACGCACGTGCCCGGTCATGTTGACGTAGTCCTGCACCTCATTGAAGCTGGCACTTTCAATCAAACTAAGCGGATTTTCCTGGCCTTCCAGCGTGTTTTGCTGAAGTGCGGTAAACACTTCGCTAAACGCCATGGGGGTAGGACGAGCGCCCATTGCCTGCCAGGTATCAACGAACAGCGGCACGTTAGGCACACGCAGGCGTAGGCCATCCAGTTCATCCGGCGTGCGGATAGGACGGTTAGATGTCAACTCACGCGGGCCGCGCTCAAACCACGCCAACGGAACCAGGTTTGTCCGCTCAGTGATCTGCTCTTCAATCTGAGCGCCTACATCGCCGTTAATGGCGGCCTGCATATGCTCAGAGTCCCTGAAGGCATAAGGAACGGCCATCATGGCGGCCTTGGGCGCCCAGTTTTGCAGGCTCTCGCCGGTAATCGTCATATCCGCTGTTCCCAGCTGGATACTGTTAATCACGTCCAGCTCACTCCCCAGCTGTTCACTGGGATAAAGACGAACTTCAATACGACCGTCGGAATTGGCCTCAACCTCTTCCTTAAACTTCTCCGCCGCCTGGTGCCAAATATTTTGCTCGTTGGCTAAGTGACCAAAACGCAGCGTGTAGTCTGCCGCTAATGCCGCTTGGCTACTCAGCAGCACCGTTCCCAGTACCGCCGTTGTTAACAGTTGTTTAATCATTTTCTGCTCCTGCACATTTGCATTGTTTATTGTTAGTCGAACGTGGTTGAACGTGAGTTGGCATGCGCCGCTAGGTACTAATTTGAAGCTCAGTACTAATTTGAAGCTCAGTACTAATCTGAAGTTAAGTACTAGTTTGAAGCTAAGTGCTAATTTGAATAAGTACCTTTCGGGCTTCTTCAGGACGGTGGTCAAGCATGTCTATGGCGCTAGGCATGTCGCTAAGCGGTAGTCGATGGCTGACTAGCGCCAATGGATCGAGCTGGCCACTGGCCATTAGCCCAAGCACTTCAGGAAACTTGCGGTTATTAAGACGCGACCCCACCAAAGTCAGCTCTTTCTTAATAACCTCTAGCTGCACAAGGTCGCTGGGCTGAACGCTAAAGCCGAGCAGACCAATACGCCCGGCAGCTGACGCTAGGCGCAGCATTTGAGGTAAAAGCGCGGGAACACAGGCCGCATCGGCAATCAGCGGCACACCCTCGCCTTGCGTCAAGGCGAGCACTTCTTTTTCAACATCGTGTTCACGGCTATTAAATATGTGCGTGGCACCCAGCTCTTTAGCCGCTGCCAAGCGCTCGTTAATCACATCCGTGACGATGACGTCTTTAATACCCTTCGCTAAGGCCATCTGTAGAATCGTCATACCAATAACGCCCGCACCAAGAATCATCAGGCGATCGCCAGGATGCGGCTGCATGCGATCAAGCACGTTGGCCGCGATGGTGTAAGGCTCAACCAAAGCAGCGGCATCGAGCCCGATGTGATCCGGCAAACGGTGCACGTTAGCAGCGGGAACGGCCACCAACTCTTCAAAACCACCGTCACGATGCACACCGATGACTTCCAGCGAGCTGCACACGTTAGGGCGGCCAATTCTGCAGGGATAACACTCACCGCAGCTGATTACGGGATCAACGCATACGCGATCACCAACAGCCACTCCCTCGACGTTGTCGCCTAGGGATTCAACGACGCCAGCAAACTCATGGCCGGTAATACGCGGAAAGCGGACGAAGGCATTATCGCCATGGATGATGTGCATGTCAGAGCCGCAGATACCGGCAAACGCCACTCGCACCAGGACTTCTCCCGTGTTCGCCGTGGGCGTATCAATATCGACAACCTGATAATCGTGCGGCGCCTTAACTTGAAATGCTTTCATTGACAGAACCTCCTTACCCGTTCTTTAAGTTACCTATGCCACGCATTTACCAATGCCATAGAGTGCCGTCTTCTAACCGGTTAACCGGCAAGCTCGCGCGCTTATAGGGGTATTGTTTGGCTAACTGTTCGTCAATATCGACGCCATGGCCTGGCGTTTCACCCACGATAAAGTGACCGTCTTCGAACCGGTAATCGTGTGGAAATACCTGATCAGTGGCGATGGTGTGAGGCATATATTCCTGGATACCAAAGTTGGGCACCCAGGTATCAAAATGAATCGCGGCGCCCAGGCACACCGGCGAAAGATCCGTTGGTCCGTGAAAACCGGTGCGCACGTGATAAAGACCCGCCAGATCAGCGATGCGACGCACGTGAGTAATGCCGCCCGCATGAGTGAGCGTGGCGCGAATATAGTCAATCCATTGGTTTTCAATCAGCGCTTTGGCGTCATAAATGCTGTTAAACACCTCGCCTACCGCCAGCGGCGTAGTGGTGTGCTGCCGGATAAGCCCAAAGGCTTCCTGATTTTCAGCCGGTACGCAGTCTTCAAGCCAAAACAGATGATAAGGCTCTACTTCTTTACCTAACCGCGCGGCCTCAATGGGTGTCAGGCGATGGTGCACATCATGAAGGACGTGCAAATCTTCACCAAAACGCTCGCGCACGGCGGCAAATAGCTTAGGCACATGGTTGAGATATTTGCTGGTGCTCCACACGTGCTCTGCGGGTAAGTCGGCATCTGCGGGCTCGTAAGGCTCGCCATCTTTTTTAGCGACGCCATAGATGCTGGCAATACCGGGCACGCCAGCCTGGACGCGTACCGCTTTATAGCCTTCATCTACATGACGAGCGACTTCTTCCAGGCACGCTTCAATATCACGCCCCGTCGCGTGGCCATACACCATGACGCGATCACGGCTTTTGCCACCCAGCAATTGATACAGCGGCATGCCTGCAAGCTTGGATTTAATGTCCCAAAGTGCCATGTCTACGGCGGCAATCGCGCTCATAGTGACGGGACCACGACGCCAGTAAGCACCGCGATAAAGGTAGTGCCAGATATCTTCAATTCGCTGAGGATCGCGCCCTATCAAAGCAGGAATGACATGCTCATCAAGATACGCAACGACGGCCATTTCCCGGCCGTTCAAGGTGGCATCACCAATGCCGTAAGTACCTTGATCCGTTACTATTTTCAAGGTGACGAAGTTACGTCCCGGCGAGGTCACAATGGTGTAAGCATGCTCGATCTTCATTGGATCGCCTCCTGCATCAGGGTTGGGGTGGTTGTGCGTCGAACGCTTCTCGACCTTCAAACATGGCGGGGAAACGGCGTACTAAATCAGGCATAGACACTAGTATTTCGCGTAAATGAAGGCACATTGCCTGCTCTGCTTGCTCGACATTACGCGCTTCAATAGCCGCAACGATGTTGGTATGTTGATCCACCAGCCGTTCCAGCGGAGTGCTGTGCGGCACACTCAGGTAGCGTACGCGGTCAAGCTGCGCCTTAACTTCTTCAATGACCTTCCAGGCAGTCTGCTGTTTTACGCCCAGTGAAAGCGTGCGATGAAAGGCTTCATCCAGCCGATAAAAACGGTCGTGATCATGCGGCTCCACACAGCGCCGTTGCCGCGCTAACAAATCATGCAGCTCCGTTAAAATGGCTGCATCAATGCCTTTTTCTGCTGCCAACTTCACGACCGCCACTTCCACCGATTCGCGAACAAAGCGCGCTTCTAACACCGCTCGCTGCGATATCTTAACCACGTAGGTGCCGCGCTGAGGCTTCACTTCCACCAAGCCAGCCTCAGATAGCCTTATAAAGGCTTCCCGCACTGGCTGGCGGCTGACAGAGAACGTGTCAGCGATTTCTTTTTCCGACAGCGCTTGGCCAGGGGCCAGCACCATTTGAATGATCGACTGCCTTAATACTTGAAATAGCCGCTGGCGAACTGAATCGCTGTCACGGGTTTCCTGCCATAGCGTTTGTAATGTCGTCTGCATAAACCTGAATCCGGATATGAAAGCTTGCCGGCCGTGGCGGCACCTTCTGACATGACTAGTATGGTAGTATGGATGAGATAGAGAAAGCCCCCACCGCTTATACTTTAGTCGCTCGACACTAGCGTAGCGCGCTGTCTTTTTCTGACCAAGCTGCACGTTATGTATATTGAACGGCGCTTTACGACAACTTTTTTGCTGCTCACGACGACACACTAGTAGGCGAACAAACTGCTTATTAGAGAGCACGCTATGAATCGCAATGTCATCCTTACCTGTGCCGTCACTGGCGCAGGTGATACCACCGCTAAAAATCCCAATGTTCCCATTACGCCCAAGGCCATCGCAGCCTCTTGTATTGAGGCTGCCCATGCTGGGGCCAGCATCGCGCACATCCACGTTCGCGATTTGGAAACCGGCGGCATTAGCCACTCTACAGAGCAGTTTCGTGAAGTGATGGAGCGCGTACGCGAGGCCGATGTGGATATCGTCATGAACATCACAGCGGGCGGTGGCGGTGACTGGATACCGGATGTGCAAGACCCCTCTCGCGGCGGCCCGGGCACTGATATTCAAACACCGGCAGAACGCCATGCACCGGTGGGCGAGCTACTTCCTGAGCTTTGTACCCTAGACTGCGGCAGCCTCAACTTTGGCGACATGGTGTACGTAAACCCTGCCGATTGGCTGCGTGAACATGCTCGTCTCGTTCAAGCCGCTGGCGTTAAGCCGGAACTAGAATGCTTTGACCTAGGCCACGTCTGGTTTGCCCGCCAGCTTCAGCAAGAAGGCTTGATCGACGGCGATCCGCTTTACCAGCTCTGCCTGGGCATTCCCTGGGGCGCCGAAGCCGATACCGAAACGATGCTTGCCATGCGCAACAAGCTACCCGACAACGCTAACTGGGCAGCTTTTGGTATAGGCCGCCATCAAATGCCGATGGTTGCTCAAGCGGTGCTGCTGGGTGGCCACGCACGGGTTGGCTTGGAAGATAACCTGTTTTTGGAAAAAGGCGTGCTGGCCAATAACGGCCAACTGGTCGAGAAAGCCGCGACCATCATTGATAATCTTGGCGCTCGGGTGATGACGCCTGCTGAAACCCGCGCCCATCTTAAATTACGTGACCCTGCCGGAGGTGGCCTATGAATCGCTTAGCCATTATCGGTACCGGCGTGATTGGCAACGGCTGGATTGCCCGCGCACTCGCACAGGGTTGGAATGTGGTTGCCTTTGATCCTGATTCGAACGCGCCAGCGCGCACCCAAGCGTTTATTGACAACGCTTGGCCCTCGCTAACACAGCTTGGCCTGGCACCCAACGCCAGCCCGGAGCGACTGACGTTTGCAGCGACGATTGAAGAGGCAGTTAACGGCGCGGACCTGATTCAGGAAAACGTTCCTGAGCGACTAGAGCTTAAGCAAGAAATCCTGGCCGCCATTGACGCCGCCGCAGCACCCGATGTCATTATTGGCTCGTCCACCTCTGGCTTCAAACCTACCGACCTGCAGCAAAACTGCCAGCAAGCGCCGGGGCGTGTCATCGTCGCCCACCCCTTCAACCCAGTATATTTATTGCCGCTGGTTGAGCTTGTCGGGGGCGAAGCCACACAGCCCGCGCAGATTGCTAGCGCCCAAGCGCTTTATCAGTCGCTCGCCATGCGACCACTGGTGGTTCGTCGTGAAATTGAGGGCCACATCGCCGACCGCTTAATGGAAGCGCTGTGGCGCGAAGCCTTACACTTAATCAACGATGGTGTGGCCACCACTGAAGAAATCGATGCCGCCGTGGTTTATGGCTGTGGTCTGCGCTGGCCGCTGATGGGCACGTTCCTCACTTTCCACTTAGCCGGTGGCGAGCCTGGCATGCGCCATATGCTGGAACAATTCGGCCCTGCGCTAAAACTCCCCTGGACCAAACTGGAGGCCCCAGAACTCACCGATGAGCTAATCGACAAAGTGGTCGAGGGCTGTGAGCACCAAGCCGCCGGGCGCTCAGTAGCCACGCTGGACCGGCGTCGGGATGACTTTTTAGTCGAACTGTTGGAGGTAGTGCAAAAATACTGGCCGGAAGCCGAAGGGCTAAAGGGACGCATTTAATGATCATCCATGAAACCCACGTCGCACCCGAGTGGGTCGACTACAACGGGCACATGAACGACGCGGAGTACGCCCGCGTCTTTTCCCAAGCCTGTGAATCGTTGATTGACCACATAGGTTTAGATGAAGCGGGCCGTGAGCACTATGGCTATACGATTTATACCCTGGAAACCCACCTGTGTTATCGCCGCGAAGCGCAGCAAGGCCAACCGCTCAATATTGACCTAACGCTGCTTGATAGCGATGCAAAACGCCTGCACGTGTTTTTCGCCATGTTCGACGATGAAGGCAACCTATTAGCGACCAGCGAACAAATGCTGATGGGCATGGCACAGGACTCTGGGCGACCAAGCCCGTTTCCCGAAGCAGTCGCACATCTTGTAGCAGCACTGCCACGAGCAAGCAGCGATGCCTGGCCGGAACTTGCTGGCCGCACCATTGGCATTCGCCGCTAAGGGTTACGACGCTAATAGGGACAGGAAAGATGAACATAGAGGCCTTTATTCAGCACTTTAGCGCAGGACTGGCGGCGATGGATGAGCTGCCCTTGCCACAAGCGCGCAGCGCCTACGATAAGCTTTGCCGCACGTTCGCCCCACCTGACCCGCTGGGAATGAGAATTGAAAATACCGTTTTGAGCGGCGTTAGCGTGCGCCGCTTTATTCCCCAGCAGCTAGCACCGGGCTGTGTGCTGTTTATCCATGGCGGCGGATTTACCATCGGCTCAGTGGAGAGCCATCACGGCCCCGCCGCAAGCCTAGCTCAAGCGCTAGGGCGTGAAGTGGTCAGCGTCAACTATCGGCTGGCGCCAGAGGTAGATTACGCGGCTATGTTGGCAGACTGCCAAACGATACTAATGGCCGTTCAACCTATTGCGTTAGTGGGTGACAGCGCTGGCGGGAGGTTAGCTATCGACCTTGCACGTTCACTTATCGAGGCGCCGCCGTTAGGGTTGATTTACCCGCCGGTTGGCGAACTGTTGCTGGAATATATCGGTGAAGATGCACCGCTGCTGTCACGTAGTGACGTACTCGGCATTCGAAAATACTGCCCAGAAATCAATGCACATCAGTTTGATCGACGCCCTCCTAGCACGTGCATTGAAGTATTGACGGTAGCGCACGACCCGCTAACGCTGCCAATGGAAGCTGCCGTTACTGGCTGGCGTAAAGCGGGGGCCTCAGTTGGCTATCGATGTGCACCGCAAATGGTGCACGCCGCTCTTCACGCCCAATCCCAACTGCCCGCAATGGGCGCGGCATGGCAGGACTTTTGCCTTAAACTAAAACAGCGCCTTACTGAATAAGGCGCTGTTTTAAGAACAATCGTTTCAAGAACAACCGTTTTAAGATCAGCCGATACGTTAAGAGCCGAACTGCGCACGCACCTGATCAATAGCGGGTTCGCCATCGCGGGTTTTAACGCCGTCTAGCCATTGGGCTACAGTGTCTAAGTTATTACTAATCCACTCCTGCGCGACATCATCCGCCGCACGCTCTTCATAGCTATACTCATGCACCCAGTCATTTTGGTCTTCAATATCGATCACGTATTGTGACAAAAAGCGGTGAACCTCGGGGGCTTCCTCAGCTAGGCTGGCAGGTGTGACCGTCCAGACGGTGCTTTCAATTGAGGCTACGCCTGCATCATCACTATCGGCTAAATACGCCAAATCAAAGCTCACGTTCATCCAGTGAGGCTCCCAGCCGACAAACGTCACCCACTCTTCATCGGCTATTTTTTGTTCAGCTTGGGCCAGCATGGCCGAGGTTGAGCTTTCACTCAGTTGCCAATCCCCCAGGCCTGCAATGTCGTTATCAATGGCGTTAAGGATCGCCTCGTTAATGCCGGTACCCGCTTCAATGCCTTGGATTTCGCCATCGAACTGATCACGATGTTCGGCCAACTCAGCCACGGTGGTCACCCCCGCATCATAAACATACTGCGGCACGACGAGCCCTGAATTGGCGCCTTTGATATTGGAAACCACTTTTTCTACTTTTCCGTCAGCCACCAGAGGCTCGATCATGTCAGTCTGGACGGGGTACCAGCCGCCTAAGTAAATATCCAGATCGTTACGCGATAAGCCGCCCAGAATAATGCTCACGGCTAAATCTTGCTGGCGCGTTTTATACCCCATTGTCTCAAGTAGTTGAGCAGCCACTTCCGATTTCACGGTAACGCCAGGCCACGGCGGCACGCCAAAACGCAGCTCATCAAGCTCCGCCATCGCTGGGGCGGCAGCGAACGCAGAAAGTAAAAAACCCGCTGTAAGTGACAACGACTTGGTAGTGTAAGACATGAGGCTAAACCTTTTATTAACTGGATTATGTTATTAACTGGATTAAACCAGTATGCGCCGCTACCTGCAGGTCACTAAGCATGAAGCGACACTTACCAACCACAAGGCGCCACTTCTTATTTAAAGGGCTTTTCTACAACGGGGTTGAAAATCACCGGTAGCGAACGGCTCTTGGTGAGTAGCCGTAATGGGCACGAAACGTGCGCGCAAAGCTTGATGACGAACTAAACCCACAGGCCAGCCCCACCGCCAGCACTGCTAAATCGGTCTCGACCAGCAGCCGCTTGGCGCGCTTAACGCGCAGCTGCAAGTACCACTGGCGAGGCGTCATGCTTAGCTCTTGCTCAAACAAGCGCTGCAACTGGCGAACCGACACCTCAACGCGGCTTGCCACTTCTTCCAGGCTGAGCGGCTCTTCAATGTTCTGCTCCATTAGCGCAACCGCTTCTACCACGTGCCGGTTATGAGTGCTTAGCCGCTTTACCAACGCCGTGCGCTGCTGGTCGCTGCGCGTTCTAATACGGTCATGAATAAGCTGCTCAGAGACATCAATCGCCAGCGTCACTCCATGGCGGCGCGCAATCACTTCTAGCGCCATATCCATGGCTGCCGCCCCACCCGCGCAGGAAAAACGCCGTTCGCCTAGTTCGTACAGTTCGTCAGTTGTCTCGATACCCGGGAAGCGTTCGCGAAACGCAGGCAGGCTCTCCCAGTGCAGCGCCACCCGTTCATGCGTTAGCAACCCGGTGGACGCGAGCAAGAATGCCCCAGTATCAATACCGCCTAAACAGCAGCCCGCCTGATCTAACTGATGCAGCCATGCCATTAAGGGCCGAGTAAGATGGGCTTCTGGCGTGAAACCGCTGCACACTGCCAGTGAGGGCAAATGGTGCACCTGGCCAGTTGATTGATCCGCCATTAGCGTCATGCCGTTCGACGCCGTTACCGGCCCACCGTCAGCGCTAATCAGCGTCCAATCAAACAGTGGGCGATCAGAAATACGATTCGCAATCCGTAACGGCTCAACCGCTGCGAAGAAGGCCATCATGGAAAACTGCGGTAACAATAAAAACCCCACCATTTCAGGTAAAGGGCCTTGGTAATCAAGACGCATAGCATTGCCTAGAATTGAAACGTTTTATAGAAAAGCGGCTCTACCATAGCGTGTTCGGCTCTCAAGATCGGCAATCCATCGAAAATAATGGCGTCGTATATTTAATATCGGCTAACCAAAACAGTGCCGCATAGAGGACGTAACCATGAACATTACACATTTAGAGCACGTCATTATTGCGTTGATGATTCAGTGCGCCTTGCTGTGGCTAGTCTCGGCGAAGATGGGAGGCACTATCGCCATTGCGCTGCTACTGGGAAGAGAGATTGCACAGCACGAATATCGGTTGGGTATTCAACGCGGCTGGGAATGGGGTGAAACATTACCGGTTGGCATGTTCGAGGGCGTTTGCCGCGGCTGGACCCTCGACTCAGCGCTCGACGTACTGCTACCAGCAGCAGCCTGTGCCGTACTAGCCACTGCCATTAGCGTTTGGCGTAGAAAAAGCAGCGCGCTCAAATAGCCATGTTTATGGCTCCTGAACTCTGGCTCCTGACCTCTGAGTTTAAACACGCTTAAACTGGCAGCACCGAGCGCTGATCAGTCATTCTCCATCCGCTCGTTACGATAGAGCTGCCCCTGATTTTCTACTCGCCCATCGGGTAAGCGGCAGTATCTTCCGGTGCCCAGGCTGGTTTCTTGAACCTCCGTCTCACCGCCAATACTTTCGCAGTATTGAGCTGCGCGCTGGGTCATATAGTTTTGCGTGTTATCGCCCCCACCCTCGCTTGCACAACCTGCCAGCAACAGCAAAGCGCTCATTAAAAAAACCTGACGGCCCTCACGCATCAGCCTTTTAACGTTACACCCTGCCTCTACCGGCGTTGAAATCATCCGCATGGCGGCCTCCTTATATGTTTCGAACACTCATTCATTACCTTAGCGCCGCACGCTATCAATGGCTATCTTATTGATGCCACCATTTGCTGTTATCAAAAATGGTAGCTAAGCTGTAATCAGCCTCGCATATGTATAGCTCTTGTAGATAGACATGAGCTGTACCGGCGGGCAGTACCCTGATCATAAGGCCAAGATCGAATTCAGACGGCCAATATCGAATTCATAAGGAGAGTGAAGCTATGTCCAGCCCTGAACATAAGCAAAAGATCTGGAAGATGATCAAAGATATCAAAGTTGGCATGCTGGTGACGTTAGACAACGACACCCCGCGCGCCCGGCCAATGCACTTAGTGCAAGAAGAGTATGGCGGCACCCTGTGGTTTTTTACTCGGCGCAGCGCCGAAAAGGTGTTTGAAGCCAAACGAGATCATGATGTATGCCTTAGTTTTTCTGATCAAGAAGATGGCGTGTACGTTTCGCTTTCCGGAAAAGCTAACCTTACCAATGATCGCGATCTGATCGAGAAATACTGGAACTCTTTCATTGCAGCCTGGTTTCCTGAAGGCAAAGACGACCCGGATGTTGCGCTGCTGGAAATTAAAGTAGAGATGGGCGAGCACTGGAAATCAAAAGAGAGCAAAGCCTTCCAGCTTTACGAAATTGCGAAAGCTAACCTGAAAAAAGACGCCACGCCGAACCTCGGTGAAAACGAAAAGTTCGGCGGTTAACGTCATACCCAAGCGCCCTACTACGGGGCGCTTATTCCGATACGCCGTTACATCTACACTTTTATATCGCATAGCCGACCTGAACCGCGTCAAGGCCAGAAGGGTTGACTATCAATCACCGTAATGAACGGCCGTAATAGCATTTTTAGGCGACCCATCCACCAGCCGAGTACTGTAGGTAAGGTAAACAAAGGTTTGCGTTTCGGTGTCGTGCATACGCACAACGCGCAGATTTTTGAACAATGCTGAGCGGCGCTGGGTAAAAATCACCTCTTGCTCCTCCACATCAGCTGGGTTAAACACTATCTCTCCCGTTTGCCGGCATACCACGCTGGCCTCACTTGCCTCTTCAGCCAGCCCAACCGCCCCGGAAATGCCGCCAACCTGCGAATAGGAAATGTAGCAGGAAATACCCTGCACCTTCGGGTCATCAAAACGCTCTACTTCAATGGTGTTATTGGGCCCGAGCATACGGAACTCGGTACGCACGCTGCCAATATGAGCATCCTGAGCAAATAGCGTGGGCGGTAGTAGCGCCAATATAAAAATGAGCAATGTGAGGGCAAGGCGTTTAGGAAAAAACATGGGGTACTTCCTTGGCAATAGTTAACCACGTGAGAGGCAAACAGAGAGCATACCTGATACGTGCAATATGATAGCCTCTCTTTACAGCCATCCACACATCTGTCCCTCACCAAGAATCCCTACCGCAGCGCATATAATGGTATAGAGCCCGCAGTTGTTGTCGCCTGGCGCGTTGCACCAGAGCTGTTTCATGCTGCCTCCCTTAAGAACTGTGTGTCTTCAAAATTATATTGGTTAACTGCCAGGCAGTAAGTTCGGAGCTATAGGCAGCATGTTTTCCAGCGAGTGGTCATTTCGCAACCATTCGTAGACCGCCTGAATATCTAAGTGCAGAGCATGCTCTTCCTGGTAAGCAGGAAGAATCTCACGGAGTGATCTCCAGGCCAATAAAGTACCCACGGCGAAGTCTTCACCGTCTATCAAATCAAAGGCCTGTGCGGCCAATAGATATTCGATAGCAAGGACGTAGAAAGCATTGTCGATGGCCTGATCAAGCTTTAAAGCTGCGCTTTCACCCAAACTTAGATGGTCTTCCTGCAGCCCCGAGGTAACAAAGTTGTCAGTCACTGCAGGCTGAGCCAAACGCTTGTTATCAGCGACCAATGAGGCAGCCGAATAGTGAGCTATCATCATGCCGGATTTGACGCCACTTTCGACAGTCAAGAAAGGCGGTAAATGATTTGCCTGAGGTGATACTAATCGATAAGCGCGCCGCTCGGAGATTGAGCTCCATTCGCAGACAGCGATGGTAAGTAGATCGCATGCCATCGCCACCGAAGCACCGTGAGGATTGGCTTGCGACACAATTTGATAGCCGCCGTTATATGGAATAACTAATGGATTATCGGTCGCTGAGTGAAGCTCTTTCTCTATCTGCCGGGATGCGTGGTCGAACTGATCTCGACAGGCTCCATGCACCTGAGGCATTGAGCGCAGACTCAGCGCATCCTGCAATCGCTGGCCTTTATGGCGCATGAGATGCGGACTATCGGCGAGAAGCCGACGTAAATTATCGCCCGTTTGCTGAACGCCTGGGTGGCGTTTTAGAGCCGTCACCTCCGCCATAAAGGCATTCATTTGCCCGCCCAATGCTTCAAAACTCATAGCGCCGATAATATCCGCCCACGCCGATAGGCGGGCGGCATCGGCAAGCGCCAGGCAAGCCAATCCCGTCATAGCGGGGGTACCATTAACGAGGCTCAGGCCATCCTTGGGGCCAAGCGTTATCGTCGGCATACCGATGACATCCAGCGCTTGCTTGGCAGGCATGCGTTGTCCGCGAAATTCAACATCGCCATGACCTATCAGAGCCAGCCCAATGTGCGCCATGTGAGTAAGGTAACCCACCGAGCCGCGCGAGGGCACGATCGGAGTCACCTGCTCATTCAACAATTTGATCAGCCCCTCCAGCACGGCCAGACTAATACCGGAGTAACCATGACTATAGTTGATCACCGCGCAGCATATGATCGCCCGAACTTGTTCCGTTCGCAGCGGTGTGCCAACGCCACAGGCATGGCTCATCAGGGTGTGGTGTGAAAGGCGCTGCAGCTCATCTTGCTTAAGCACCACATCGCATAGCGCACCCAAACCGGTATTAATGCCGTAATGGGGCACGCTTGAAGCGGCAATCTTTTCGACAGCCTCGCGCGCGCAGCTCACCCTTTCCCAAGCTTGAGGCGACAGCGATAACTGATGCCCATGGCGGGCGACCTTGACCACCTCCAGCCAAGCAGGAGGCGTAGGGCCGATTTCAAGATACCCAGATAACTCACTCATGTGCATCTCCGGTCTTCTCAACAGAAAGCGCTGGCTTATTTGCAGGCTCACCAGCTCCTTGAATAATAAAAACCTTCACTGCAGAAGCCACAATCAGAGTAAACAGAAACAGCACGACAAAACCTCCCGCTGCCGCCAGGAACTTAATACCGTCGACACCCTGAGCACCACCCCCAAAGGCCACCATCACATAGGCGATAATCGCAATTGAAAGCCCCCAGAGAATTTTCTGCTTACGAGGAGCCTCTTCTTCCGCTGTCATGTCTTTAGTGCAGATGGTCGCAATGGTTGAGGACATTGAGTCAGCTGAAGTGGAGAAAGAAATGACCAGCGTCACAATGGCTAACGGAATGAGCAAGGAGGACAATGGTAAATGTTGTAGAAAGCCCCAAAGCCCAGATACCGCACCGTTCTCGGTCACCACGCTAACAAGGTCGAGGGTGCCATCCATCTGCCACTTAATGGCTGACCCGCCCCATATTGCGAACCAAACGATGCCGAACACAGAAGGCAGAATCCAGTTAATCACCAGGAACTCACGTAGCGTTCTGCCATAGGAGATCCGCGCCAAAAAAAGGCCCATCAAAGGTGCGTAGGCTATCCAGATCGACCAGTCATACATGGTCCACCAAGTGACCAGCGCTTCACCTCCGGACTCTTTGGTGTCGAATGACCAAAGGAAGAAGTTATCGAACCAGTAACCCAAGCTGGTTACCGATAAACTTAGGATGTAATTCAATGGGCCAATAATTAACAGAATGGCTACAAAAGCGTAAAAGATATAAGCATTGACTGATGATAAAAGTCGGATGCCCCGTTTGAGACCGGACACCGCCGAAGTAATAAAGATCGCCGCAATCACCAACGTTAAAATCAGCCAAGTAGTAGGATTAGAAGCGATACCGTACTCAGCTTCAATGCCAGAGCTAATCAGCGCTAGGCCAGCCCCTAAAGAGGATGCAAGACCCAGTGCGATGGCAAGTATTGAAATAATATCGACCACGGCGCGTACGAAGGGGCTTTGCTCGCGACTACCAAGTAGCGGGGAGAGTGTTGAAGAGATAGAAAAGCGTTCTTTGCGATTAAAGTGCATATACCCAATCATCAAGCCAACAATGGAGTACATGGCGTAGGGTATAAAGCTCCAATTATGGAAGCTCCTGGCCAAAGCGAAAATCGCCGCTTCACCACTGTTGGGTTCAAATGACTGATTGGCGATCTCGCCATAAATATTGCCCAGGTAGATAATGGGCTCATTGACAGAGTAAGTAACAACCCCAGTCGCTATTCCACCGGTTAACGCCATGGCAAAGGTAGCCGCCAACGAGAACGTAGGCTTAGCATTTACCCCACCCAATCGAATATTGCCCGCCTTGGAAAAGAATATAAACGCTGTCACTCCGAGCGTCGAAATGGCCAGTAACTGATAAAGCCAACCAAAATCGGATAGCGAGAGATAAAATAACTGCCTAGCCACGCTGACCAGCAGTTCGTTATTAACTAAGCCAATGATGACGGCCAACAGAACAATCACGAAGGCGGGTATAAAGACGCTTCGCTTTAACTGTTTCCTGTCTGTTAGTGACATTTTATGTCTCCTGTTGAAGTTTATTGTTATAGCGCTTTTTTATCAGGTGCCGACATGCTGTCTGTCGACACCTTTATCTTTGTGTCCAGAGAAGCTAAAGGTATTAAGGTTGTTAATGGGGATTCTTACTTGACCATCGGCAAATCAAGACCGTTTTCGCTGGCACACTGTTTAGCAATGTCATAGCCAGCATCGGCATGGCGCATCACACCAGTGCCTGGGTCGTTGCGCAGCACACGGCCTAAGCGGGCGTGGGCATCATCGCTGCCGTCACACACGATCACCACGCCAGAATGCTGGGAATAGCCCATGCCTACCCCACCGCCATGGTGTAACGACACCCATGTGGCTCCACCGGCAGTGTTTAGCAGCGCATTAAGTAATGGCCAGTCCGAGACAGCATCTGAGCCATCCATCATCGCCTCTGTTTCACGGTTGGGGCTGGCAACGGAACCAGAATCGAGATGATCGCGACCAATCACGATCGGCGCTTTTAGCTCGCCACTTTTAACCATTTCGTTGAAGGCCTGCCCCAGGCGAGCACGATCTTTAAGCCCCACCCAGCAAATGCGTGCAGGCAACCCCTGGAAGCTAATGCGCTCACGCGCCATATCGAGCCAGTTATGCAGGTGAGGATCATCAGGAATAAGTTCTTTGACCTTCTGGTCGGTCTTATAAATATCCTCAGGATCCCCAGAGAGCGCAACCCAGCGGAACGGGCCGATGCCCTGGCAAAAGAGCGGACGGATATAAGCGGGCACAAAACCAGGAAAATCAAACGCGTTCGCAACCCCCTCTTCCATTGCCATCTGGCGAATGTTATTGCCGTAATCAAAGGTGGGTACGCCCATCTTCTGGAAGTTGAGCATCGCTTGCACGTGCACTGCCATTGATTGCTTGGCCGCCTTTACGGTGGTTTCAGGCTCACTCTTACCGCGCGCCACGTACTCTTCCCATGTCCAGCCAGAAGGCAGGTAGCCATGCAATGGATCGTGGGCACTGGTTTGGTCAGTGACCATGTCAGGCTTGATGCCGCGTTTAATCAGCTCGGGCAGTACATCGGCGGCATTACCACATAAGCCGATAGAAATAGCCTTACCTTCGGCGGTATATCGCTTAATACGCGCCAATGCATCATCAAGGTTCTCAGCCTGCTCATCCAGGTAGCGGGTACGCAAGCGGAAGTCGAGGCTCGCCTGCCGACACTCAATATTCAGCGAACAGGCACCGGCCAACGTAGCCGCCAACGGCTGAGCGCCCCCCATACCACCAAGTCCGGCGGTCAAAATCCAACGCCCCTTAAGCTCGCCGCCGTAGTGCTGCCGACCCGCCTCAACGAAGGTTTCATAGGTACCCTGCACAATGCCTTGGGAACCGATATAGATCCAGGAACCAGCGGTCATCTGGCCGTACATCATCAAGCCTTTACGATCCAGCTCGTTAAAGTGCTCCCAGTTAGCCCAGGCCGGCACCAAGTTGGAATTGGCGATCAGTACTCGGGGTGCATCTTTATGGGTTTCAAAGACGCCGACGGGTTTACCGGACTGCACGAGCAGCGTTTGAGTATCTTCCAAGCGCTGTAACGTTTCGACGATTTTGTCATAGCATGCCCAGTCACGAGCAGCACGACCAATGCCGCCGTAAACCACCAAGTCCTCTGGGCTTTCGGCCACATCCGGATGAAGATTGTTCATCAACATGCGTAGCGGCGCTTCGGTCAGCCAGCTCTTACAGCTGAGTTTAGTGCCGGTCGGCGCAATGATTTTACGTGAAGCATCGTGACGTTTATCGTTGGGTAACATGGCGTCATTCCTTATGTTTCTGTTCATTATTAAGTGAGCAGGATGAGCCCCTGTCAGTTATCCAGGGCTAGCTAGCTTTCAAAGTTCGGTTTTAAACGTTCGGTTATCAAAGGTCAGCAAGTGCACGAGACGAGCCGCCGCTCTGGCGGTGCGGCTATCAATATCAAGGCTGGGATTAAGCTCAGCTAGATCAGCGAGGCGAAGCTTTCCGCTGTCACGCACCACTTCAACAAGCGGCTCTATCAAGGCAAGCGACACACCACGCGCGGCGGGGGCGCTCACGCCAGGCGCTTCGGCGGCAGGCAGTACGTCCAGATCGATGGTCAGATAAAGGTGGTCGCATTTGGCGATGAAGTGCTGCACGTCTCTGACAATAGAGCCAAGGTGTAGCGCATCGATCTCGCGATCTTCACGAATCAATGTTCTGAGTGCGGTGGCGCGCGAAAATAAAGCGCGCGTATTAGCCACGCGGCTTACCCCCAGGCAGGCGTATCGAAACGACCAATCCCACTCTTGGCACTTATCGGCAATCTGGGCGAAGGGGGTGCCTGAGGAGCGAATATGCGCTGGATCGCGCAAATCGAAGTGCGCATCCAGGTTGATAATGCCGATCCGCGGTGGTGTTTCTTTTGTTGCCTGATCGTTGGGCGCTGAGGCTTTTTGCTTAATGAATTGTGCCAAACCACTCCAACTGCCATACGCCACTTCATGCCCCCCGCCTAACACAATAGGCAGATGGCCAGCCGTTAGTATTGACGTCAGGCGATCAGCGAGTGTTTGTTGTGCAGCTTCTAAAGCATCATCGATACATCTCACATTACCTGCCTCGTAAGCAGGCGCTTTGCGATGCCACGCCAGCGGCGCCAGTGCACGGCGTAACGCATTAGGGCCTTCAGCAGCACCAATGCGGCCTTGATTACGCGCAACGCCTGCGTCACTTTCAAAGCCCAGCAAGACACACCCCGGAACCGCACTGCCCGTTAGCGGCTCAATACGCTGGTGCCACCGGTCACTATCGGGTTCAGGATCGGTGCGCCCCTGCCACAGCGACATATCAATAGATGTATCAGCGGCCATGGGTTAACTCCCCCTGATAGAGGCGCTGCCGTAGGCGACCTGGCTGCACCGCGTAGGCCAGTTCAGCTGGCGTCTCAATATCCCAGATACATAGATCGGCCACAGCGCCTTCATGAATCTGGCCCTGCCCTTTCAACCCTAGCGCGGCAGCGCCATTGGCGGTCATCCCTGCCAACGCTTCTTGGGGCGTCATGCGAAACAGCGTGCAAGCCAGGTTGAGCATTAACGTGGGCATGAATATCGGCGAGCTGCCTGGGTTGGCGTCGGTGGCAACAGCCATCGGCACGCCCGCTTCGCGCAGCCCCGCAATGGGCGGCTGCTGCGTTTCACGCAGGGTGTGGAAAGCACCGGGGAGAATGACGGCCACACTACCCGCTTCGCGCATGGCAGCAATACCGGCGTCATCAAGATACTCAATGTGGTCAGCTGACAATGCGCCGTGGCGCGCTGCCATCGCAGCGCCCCCCAAATTTGATAGCTGCTCGGCATGTGCTTTGATGGGCAAACCATGAGCTTGGGCGGCTTTGAAAACCCGCTCACATTGCGCTACTGAAAAGGCGATTTTTTCACAAAAGACATCGACGGCATCGGCTAAACCTTCGGCTGCTGCGGCAGGAATCATTTCATTGCAGACCAGATCGATATAGCTGTCGCTGTTGTTCTCATACTCTGGTGGCAGCGCATGGGCACCTAGCAGTGTCGTTACCACACGTACAGGCAATTCCTCTCCCAGGCGCCGAGCGACACGCAACATCTTAAGTTCAGTGGGCACGTCCAACCCATAGCCTGACTTGATCTCTACCGTGGTGACCCCATCTTCGACCAGCGCGTTGAGACGTGGCAAGGCAGCGTTGAAGAGCGCTTGCTCACTCGCTGCACGCGTCGCGGAAACGGTACGCAGAATACCGCCGCCACGGCGCGCAATGTCTTCATAACTGGCGCCTTCCAAACGCGCTTCGAACTCATCGGCACGCGCGCCACCAAAGACCAAATGCGTATGGCAATCCACCAGCCCGGGCGTCATGACACCGCCCCGCCCCATCTCATGGCAACCATCAGCCAGTGACTCATCGAAGCCATCCATGGGCGTTACGGTGACAACACGTTCACCTTGAGTAATGACGGCCATGGCTGTCGGCAACGTTTTCAGACCATCAAAGACACTGATATCACGCCAAATGTAGCGCCGCTTGTTGTTGGGCATGGAGGCCTTCTCCGAGCAAACATAATGTATATACAATTAAGCCCACCACCTGCCCTTTCGTCAAGCAGTGAAGTGATAAAGCAAGAAACAAGTGGAGTAAATTAAATCGTTATTAACATAACTATAATCATTTAAATAACAATTACTTAAATATTAAAAAGGAAATAAAAAGCATCGAAAACTAATTGCCAAATTAGACTAATGTCTATCTATAAGCGCTATACGGATACGTCAGGTAGGTTTAATTTATTGTATATACATAAATACAGCACGGTGATATCGATGATAACCACACCATTAGAGGCACGCCCATGAGCGCTATACGCCCGCCCACCGAGCAGCGAACCAGCACTTCCACCATCTTGAAGCTCTTTATACCTAGTATCCTGGGCATTCTTATTTTCTTTGTTCCCATCGAGATAGGCGGAAGGCGTACTATCCTGCTCGATCATATGGTCACAGGGCTACGCTCATTAATGGGGGAATACAGCGGCATCTACGCTTTAGCCATGATCGTGGCAGGCGCCGCCTACCCACTCCTCAAAGGCTATTGGCGACGAACGCTGACCGAAGACATCTTCACCGTGCTGAAAATCTGCGGCGTTGCGGTGGCAGTCATGGCGTTAACGGGCTGGGGTCCCGCTTTTCTGCACGAACCGGACATGCTGCCCTTTTTGTTTGAAAAGCTGGTCATTCCGGTAGGTTTAATCGTACCGCTAGGGGCTATTTTCCTGGCACTGTTGATCAGCTATGGCTTGCTGGAATTGATTGGCGTACTTGTTCAGCCGGTAATGCGCCCTATCTGGCGAACCCCTGGGCGCTCGGCAATTGATGCCGTTGCCTCGTTTGTGGGCAGCTACTCTATCGGGCTATTGATCACTAATCGCGTTTACCAAGCAGGGCAATACTCAGCCCGGGAAGCCGCCATCATTGCCACTGGTTTTTCCACGGTGTCGGCAACATTCATGATCATCGTGGCCCGTACGCTGGATCTGATGAGCATTTGGAACTTGTACTTCTGGCTCACCCTGGTGATTACGTTCATCGTCACAGCTATCACGGTGCGGCTGCCGCCTCTGGCAAACATGGATGACCAAAAAAGTGATGGGGAGCCTGAGCCACAACCTGGAAAACGCTTGAGCACGGCCTGGCAAGCAGGCACGGAGATTGCTGCCAACGCGCCCAGCCTTCACCGCAGCGTAGCGCTCAACTTTAAAGAAGGGTTGATAATGGCCATCAGCATCCTACCGTCGATAATGTCAGTAGGTCTGCTCGGTCTGATCGTCGCGAAGTACACGCCATTATTTGAATGGTTGGGATGGCTGTTCTATCCCTTTGTCGCCATTTGGGGGCTAGATGACGCTGCAGCGCTAGCGCAGGCATCTGCTTCTGGGCTGGCGGAAATGTTCCTACCGGCTCTGCTGATGGCTGAAGCTGAATTCGTCGCCCGTTTCGCTGCAGGCGTGGTTTCCGTCTCCGCCGTGCTGTTCTTTTCTGCGTCGATTCCGTGCATCCTTTCTACCAGCATTCCTCTTTCTGTGGGCCGCATGCTGGTAGTGTGGTTTATCCGAGTAGCCTTGAGCTTGCTCCTAGCTGTGCCCGCGGGCTATCTGGTTCAATCGCTGATCAGTTGAACCCAAGCGCTCACCACAGCCCAACGAGGTCGGTATCTCGACCTCGTTGGGCTGGAATCTCCCTCTCACATTTAAGCGGTTTTCCTTAGCAGAGAAGAGCGCAACTTGTAGCGGTTTCCAGGGTGGATGAGGCGCGCATAGCTAATTAAGTGCTCTTGAGACCAAGTACGACGCACCATGCTCAAGCAAGGAGTTTGCGTATCAATACTTAGCCATTTAGCCGTTTGCTCATCGACGAGTACCGCTTCAACGATGTGCTCCATATCCGTCATTGGACAGGCGGCGACTAGCACCTCATTAGGCGTATGGCGTGAAAAATCGGTGTCCAGATAATTAGGTACCCAGCGCGGGTTAACGTAGCGGTTCTCAAGCTGAATCGGAATGTCATTCTCATGGTGAACTAATAACGTATGAAAAACTCGGCTGCCCAGCCTCACTCCTAATCGAAGCGCGACTTCATCGTCAGCTTCTATCGCCTCTTGAAAAATCACCTCGTTGCTATATCGATGCCCCCGAGAAAGCACTTCCTCGGCAATGTTGTAGACCTCGACTAAAGAGGACTCGACCTTACGGTCCGTCACGAACGTTCCAACACCCGATTGGCGCACCAAGTACCCTTGCTGCACTAAGTCTCTAATGGCTTTATTGGCCGTCATTCGGCTTACGCCAAAGTCCTTCGCCAGCCGCTCTTCCGTGGGGATCTGATGATTCAGTTGCCAATCACCACACTGAATTCTATCCAGCAGATGTTGACGGATCTGCTGGTAGAGAGGAGGACTAGTCATGAAGCTCCTTTTCGATGAAAACAGATTGTCTATACAGATATATTACTAGCCTTGGGTAACAAAGCACACTGCTACCCAATCAACACTTTACCCGCCATGTGTGTAAGACAAACGCCACGCACGTTTACCGTTGGGCGAGATCCTAAGCCCTAATTTCTGAGCTCTCATTTCTAAGCGCTAAGTGCACCAACCGAAAGACCAATAGTGCTGGCCCCTCCCCCATAACGAGAAAGCCCCGCATATGTGTGGGCGGGGCTTACAAAATTATCTCAGCCTTCACCTAACCATCACAAGCACACCCTCTGGGTTGATGGCAGGTATTGCTACGGCTAATACACGAGTTGCCACATGCTTTTCCTTTGGAGCACATGCGACAACATCCGCCTTGGGCAATCAACAACGTGTCGGGTATCGCATCAAACACTAAGTCGTTGCACACGATTTCTTCACCACTCACAACAAGCTCGGCTTGGGTTGTCCATCCACTGGATTGGTCAAGCGATTTCTCAGCACTGGCCACGCTCGCGAAACAGAGCACCAGCATCAACATCATTACCTTAATAAGCACGGGCTTTCCTTTTAATTATTATTTGTCCGTGCATTATGGGTGCGTAGAGCAGGAACGAGTAGCGATGAAGCACCAAGGCAGGCAAATAATTGCCCAAGTATGTGATCGCTAGGTATTAAGAATAGTAAATAAGGTCACAGAATGGCCGTTGGCGTCCCTGGCAGGAGTCGAACCTGCGACCTGCCGCTTAGGAGGCGGCTGCTCTATCCTACTGAGCTACAGGGACTTAAGCTTTCTAAAATAAGCGGGCGGCAGTATAACGCGTCAGCCCAGGTAGGGCCACCGAGGAGGCTAAATCCAACCCAGCAAGCGTAGGGCAAAAACGCCGACCGTCACGGTGACGCTCGCCATGAGTGTGGTGATCGCGATGATATTGGCCGCTAATGCCACATTACCCCCAATCGCTTTAACCATTACGAAACTTGCCGCAGCGGTTGGGCTGGCAAAGAATAGGAACAATAAACCTAGCTGCTCGCCCGAAAAGCCCACCATCCACGCCGCTAAGGTGGAGAGCACCGGCAATGTCACCATCTTCATCCAGCTTGCGCCTAGGGCTACCTGGCTACCGGCACGCATACTCGATACTGAGAGCGTTGCACCGATACAAATCAATGCTAGAGGCAGTGTTAAAGACGCAAAGTAATCGCCTGAGGTAATCAGCCAGCTAGGTAACGGGATCGCAAATACGGTAAAAGGCAGTGCCGCAAATACGGAAATAATCAGCGGATTGGTGGCTATGTGTTTTAACAGACTGCGCCAGTCGGTCGACTGGCCCGGCTGATAGAATGCCAGTACGACGACCGAAAATGCGTTGTACATCACAATCACCACGCCTAGCAGCAGGCTACCCGCTGAAATGCCATAGTTACCGTACATGCCGGCTGCCAGCGCCAGCCCCACCACGCCGCAATTGCCTCGAAACGCCCCTTGCACATAAATGCCGCGATCTTTACGTGGTACACGAAAATGCGCCCACAGCCAGCTGAGTAGAAACTGGCCCAGCGTGGCAGCAGCAAAGAACACCATGAGCGATACGTCCAGCGCAACGCTTAAGTCGGCTTTTATCAAACTGAGGAAAATCAGGGTAGGCAGCGTAGCTCTAAACACAAGCGCAGAAGCGGTTGACACAAACGTACTATCGATCCACTTCAACCGTTTTAGCACTAGACCAACAAATACCATCGCAAACACAGGCAGCGTGATATCAAGCGTGCGGGCAAACAGTTCAAGTAGGTTCACAACAAGATCTCGGTCAGTTAAGCACCTGCTTATACTCTACTGCCAAACGTGATTTGTCGACTGGCTAAGCCACGAATGATCGATAGTAGAGGGCTGAGAGCTAACATAAAACGTCATTTCGCTACGTTTTTTTTGCGCAGTAATCACCGTTAATCGAATAACGCTGACGAATCACGATCGTTAGAAGAAACATTCACTACGATATTATCCCGGCCAAGATTTTTAGCTTCATAACTGGCTACATCAGCACGCACAAGTACGTCAGCCACATTGGTATCGCTTTCATTAAACGTCGTGACGCCAATACTCATTGTCACTCTGTGCTCCTTACTTTCATGAATAACAGAAACAGCGCTAACTGCGCGGCGCAACGTGTCTGCAATTTTTTCTGCTTGCGATAGAGTGCACCTTGAGAGCAGCACACCAAATTCATCACCGCCCTGGCGCGCCACATGGTCGCTACGACGAACTTTCAAGACCACCACTTGGGCGACTCGTCGTAACATTTCATCGCCCAGAGCATGGCCACCTTGATCATTAATAGGCTTAAAGTGGTCTAAATCAAACAGTAGCAATGCCGAAGAGGTATTGGTTTTTTTAAATTCAACAAACGCCTCTTCGAGACGTCGTTCAAAGCCTCGCCGGTTCAATAGGCCGGTCAGTGGATCGTGCTCGGCTTCCCAGCGCTGAATAGCTTCTCTTTCGCGACGCTCAGTGATGTTCTTCACAACACCGACCCAACCTAGCGCCTGCCCACCCCGCTTGAGCACAACCGCTCGCGCATGAAAATCCAGCCAATACGTTTCGCTATCACTGCGCATAAAGCGCAATTGCCTAACGAAATCACTGCCATTCTTCAAGCTATGCCGCCACATGTCTTTAGCGCCAGCACGATCCTCATGATGGATATGCTGCAGCAACTCCTCTACTTGGAAGGCGCTATCAATTCCGAGCATTTCCAGCAACGTCGGGTTCATGTAGGTGATAGCACCACCATAATTGGTAATAAACATTCCTTGAGGCGTAGCATTGAGCACAGAATCTAAAAAGGCTTGACGCTCTTGTAAATGTTCGACGAGTAGTTGACGCTCGCTTTCGACCCTATTAAAGGTGGTAGCAACCTTCTGCAGCTCTTCCATGGTCGTAGCTAAAGCAACCTGCTCCCGCTGGCCTACCCCCACCTCACCAATTTGGATCTCTAAATGCTTCAACGGCGTTAAAACGCGCGCAAGCACCCACCACATTAACGGCATCATTAAGATGGCAAGCGTCAACCACGTCCACCACAGCCGATAAATAAATTCTGATAGCGGAAGCTGGGCCTGATCGATAGGCAGATAGAGCCCCACTACCCAACTGGCCGGCCATACCTGGGCGTATGATTGCAGCGCCATTTGACCATCTCGCAGCATTCCAATGCTATCGCCTTCCCATCCATCCAGTGCCAAGTCCAACCAAGGGTTAAATGTCGCACTGGGTACAAAAGAATTAATCAGCGATTTATTTGGGTGATATAAAACTTTGCCCGAAGCCGTAGCGACAGCCGCATAGCCTTTCTCGCCTAACCGAACCTTTGACAACCGGTCAAACAAGCCACCAGAGCTGAGGCTCACAATGCCGCCAATCAAACCGATGAATTCACCCTCTTCGTTGAGGCGAGGAACGCTCACCAGCACCATTTGCACGCCACTCACAGCCCCCACAAAGGGTTCGCTGACGTAAGGCTGACGGGTACCACGCAGCATACCAAAGTGCTCACGGCCCGAGGTTTCAAGTCCAACACGCCCGCCAATGGCAGGCCAATCAGCCACCACCCGCCCAGTAGCATTTACCACTATTACACCCTCAAACCATGCGATTAAAGCATCATTCACTCGCAGCTGTTCGCTTAACCATTGCGTATCGTCATTATTACCAATAATGGTGTCTAAACGGTTAAGCGCTTGAAAGCGCGTCTCTATTTGTTGGGTAACTTCATCGGCTAATAATGTTGCTTCGTAGCGCAGATGAACCATATTGGTCTCCTGCACCATAACTTTGCCTGCTTGCCAAGCCATGCCAAGCACTAACGTCACGACTAACAGCCAGGTAAAAGCCAGGCCCAGCAGGAGCCGACCTTTTAAAGAATGAAAGCGAGGAAATCGCTTTAATGTTAAACGTTGCGCTAATGGCACCGGACTACCTTGCTATAGATCACATTCATTCGCTGCAACTAAAGCCTCAGTATTATTAATTATATTCACATCATGAGGTTATCAAAAAAGAGCATTGCGCGCGCGTTAAAACCTGCAAGCTACACGGACATTTACTACTATTAAATAATCGCGTTCAGCATCGCATTGCAGGTTTTTGTCAGCAGCATTCACAATCAGCAGTGCTGAATTGATACCTACCGTTATTTCACGTATGTTCGCCCGCCTACTCTTTTGTCACCTCACCGCGGCCTTATTTATGGCGAAACGAACAGCAGGCTACACGTCATCAGGTATCCGTAAGGTTAGCGCCCTGCCTGCACTGCTGACCGAATTTGATCGTTTTGAACGTATCCATCCCGTGAAACGCAAACCTGACGCGGTGGTCGGCTGGGGATTAAAGCCCACCAGCGTGCGTGCTCGGGGGTATGCCCAACGCCACCAATTGCCCTATATCGCCCTAGAGGATGGCTTCCTGCGTTCGCTAGGCCTGGGTGTTAATGGCTTTCAGCCGCATAGTCTCGTCGTCGACCATACCGGCATTTATTACGATGCCTCGCGCCCCTCTGACTTAGAAAACTGGCTCAACACCGATACCTTTGATGATGAAGAGCTAGACCAAGCAACGCGCTGTATGGCGTTGATTGCCCGCTATCGGCTATCCAAATATAACCACGCCGCGGACCACCCTCTTCAGGCATCACACCAGGCACGTGTATTAGTTGTTGATCAAACCGCTGGCGATGCGTCCATTCATTATGGCGGCGCAAGTGCTGAAAGCTTTGAGCAGATGCTTGAAGCGGCCTTAAGCGAGCATCCCGATGCTGACATTTTGGTTAAAATTCATCCGGACGTCATCGCGGGTAAAAAACAAGGCCACCTGCTAAAAGCCGCTGAGCATCCTCGTTGTCATGTTATCAGTGAAGACCTCAATCCTTGGGCGCTTTTTGATCACGTGGATCACGTCTATGTGGTGACCAGCCAACTCGGCTTTGAAGCCCTGCTAGCGGGCAAGCAGGTCAACTGTTTCGGCATACCATTTTACGCAGGCTGGGGATTAACACAGGATCAAATTCCCTGCCATCGACGCCGCCAAGCGCGTACGCTCACAGAAGTGTTTGCCGCAGCCTATTTGCGCTACTGCCGCTACGCTAACCCTTACACCCAGCAGCCCACCACGCTGGAAGAAACTATCGCTCTGATCACCGATCAAAAGCGCCAGCAGGAACGCTACCGAGGCACATGGTTAGCCTGTGGCTTTTCATCTTGGAAGCGTCGCTTTATTGGCAATTTTCTAGGCGCCGCCGCTCAGATCGAATATCAGCCAAAGCTACCTTGTGCACTAAATGCTGAGCCTGGTTCAAAGCGGCTACTGGTCTGGTCAAGCCGCATTGATGCGAATTTTAAACGCCAATATGCCCAGCACATGGAAACATTATGGCGGATGGAAGATGGCTTTATTCGCTCGGTGGGCCTGGGGGTCGACTTAACTCAGCCGCTGTCACTCGTCATTGATTCCCAGGGCATTTACTACGACCCCGGCCAGCCCAGTGACTTAGAGACACTGCTCAACAGCACCACGTTTAGCGATGACCTGCTGCTTCGCGCCCAGCAGCTGCGTGAGCGGCTCGTGGCGCTCAAGCTCTCTAAATACAACGTGCGTGGCCAAACAGACATTGATCTACCTCAGGATCGTTATACGATCCTGGTACCCGGCCAGGTGGAAAGTGACGCCTCTATTGCTACAGGCTCGCCCCATATCACCACCAATAGCGGGTTATTAAGTGCCGTGCGTAGCGCCCATCCAGATGCCTTTATCATTTATAAAGCTCACCCTGACGTATTGAGCGGAGCGCGCATCGGTAAACTCGATACCAATGCCAAACGCCTGTATGATCTAGAGGCCAGTGATATCGATATCGCGGCGTTATTAGAGCGTGTTGACGCCGTTCACACGATGAGTTCCTTAACAGGGTTTGAAGCACTGCTGCGCAAGCGTGAAGTGTGCACGTATGGCTTGCCATTTTATGCTGGCTGGGGGTTAACACAGGATTCGCTTAGCTGCCCACGCCGCACGCGATCACTCTCGTTAAACGCGCTGGTTGCAGGCACGCTGATTTTGTATCCCGGCTATGTGGACCCAGCGTCCGGGCAGCTATGCAATGCTGAAACGGTCATTAGCCTGTTGGAACAGGCAAGAGCACAACATTCTACCCTTACATGGAAACAGCATCTTTACCGCTGTTATCGTAACTTGTTGATTAAAAGGCATTGAGTTGAAGCATCCGAAGCGTGCATTCTTATTTTTGCAGGGCGTTTGCTCACCGTTTTATCCTCGCTTAGCCAAGCGCTTGGTGAATGACGGGCATCGCGTTGTAAAGGTCAACTTCAATGCGGGCGATATCGCCTACTGGCAGCGCACCCATGGAGAAAACCACCTCTTTCGCGGCGCTGAAGACGAGCTACCCGGTTACATCAAAGCACTTTGGCAAAAATATGCCATTACTGATCAAGTGATGTTTGGTGATCGTCGGCCTATTCACCGCCCCGCGGTCGATAATGCGGAGGCAGCTGGCGTACGCACTCATGTCTTTGAGGAAGGCTACTTTCGCCCCTTTTGGATTACCTTAGAGCGTGACGGCGTTAATGGTCATTCGCTGCTGCCCCGTGATCCACGCTGGTTTTACGAGACAGGCAAAGCGTTGCCCGAGCTGCCCGCCCCGGTACGCTTTCGATCCTCCTTTAAGATTCGCGCGATGCATGACGTTAGCTATCATTTGGCTGGCCTGGCGAACCCGCTAGTCGCGCCCCGCTACCGCAATCACGCGCCGATTAACGCCCCCGTTGAGTATGCAGGCTACGTTAAGCGCTTCACCCAGCTAAAATTCTGGAAAAAACGCGACGCCCAGCGTATCAAACAACTGATTGAGAGCGGCCGCCCCTACTTTATGCTGCCACTGCAATTAAACAGCGATGCCCAGATCCGCCACCACTCTCCCTACGCCGATATGCAGGAAGTGATGGAGCATGTCATGGGCTCATTTGCGAAGTACGCACCCAGCGATGCGATGCTGTGCATTAAGAATCACCCACTGGATATGGGCCTTGCCAACTACCCTAAAATCATCAGCCGGCTCGCTGATCATTACGGCTTGCAAGGGCGCATTGTGTACCTGGAATCTGGCGACCTTAACGCGCTGCTCAAGCACGCCAAAGGCAACGTAACCGTTAATAGTACGGTGGGTATCGTTTCGCTTGAAAAACATTGCCCAACGTTCGCACTAAGCGACCCCATCTACAATCTCGCGGGGCTCACCGACCAAGGCATCCTTGAAGATTTCTGGCAGCAGCCACAGCCGCCTAGCGCAGAGCTGTTTGGCTATTTTCAGAAAACGGTGATGCATGCGGTTCAAATCAATGGCGGCTATTACTGCCAGCCTAGCATCGATTTAGCCGTCGACAACGCCGCGCGGGTGCTCGAAGCCTGCCCGTCGCCGCTGGAGGAACTGCTATGACCACCCTTCAGAAAACGGCTGCAAACCACCACCGGTGCGTCCTGATCACCGGCGCGACCGGTGCCATTGGCGGCGCCCTGGCGCGTGCCTACGCAGCTCCGAATACGCAGCTAATTCTGCACGGGCGACAGCAGGATAAACTAGAGGCCCTGGCCGAGATTTGCCGCCATCAGGGTGCAAAGGTCACGCTTTCGACCATCAATCTAACCGATGATCATGCTCTAAAGGCGTGGCTGGACGAACTATGCGCCAAGCAAGTTCCGGATATCGTCATCGCTAATGCGGGCAAAAACACCCACCCCCAAGGAGCCGAAATGTTAGAGCCCTGGGGAGAAGTACAAGCGCTGCTAGACCTTAACCTCAAGACGCCTATCGCGATGGCACAGCATTTAGTACCGGCTATGCAAAGCCGCGGCAGCGGCCAGCTGGTCTTTATTAGCTCGCTTGCCGCATGGCACGGCTTGCCCACTACGCCGAGCTACAGCGCTAGCAAAGCAGGCATAAAAGCCTACGGCGAAGGCCTTCGCGGGCGGCTTGCCCCTCACGGCATTGGCGTGACAGTGGTGATGCCCGGCTATGTTACCTCCCCCATGTGTGACGCCATGCCTGGGCCCAAACCTTGGGAGTGGCCACCCGAGCGCGCCGCTAAGGTGATTAAGCACGGCATAACGGCTAATCGCTCGCGCATCAGCTTTCCATTCCCGCTCAACTTTGGCACCTGGTGGCTTGCCGTACTGCCCGCTGGCATTTCTCAGTGGCTAATTCAACGTCTGGGCTTTAATGATCACGGGGAGACACCTCATGATTAGTGCACTTATGTGGCCACTCCTTGTGGGCCTGATAATTTGCAGCGCCTTTGAAGCCTTGCTTAACCCGCGAACGCGCCCATTTTGGCAGCGCAGCATAGCGGTTAATGTCACCCATATCGGCTCTTGGCTGCTGCTCTTTGGGCTGCTGGCATTGCTCCTACAGCGCCCCTGGTTTGCGGTAGTGGTGGTGCTTTCGCTGCAGTTGGTTGTTATTCAGTCGAGCAATAGCAAATCACGCACGCTCAACGAGCCGTTTATCTGCCACGATTTTGAATACTTTTGGGACGCCATGTTGCACCCACGCTTATACGTCCCTTTCTTTGGCGTTGGGCTAGCGATTGCCGCCAGCAGCGCAGGGGCTGTGGCTATTGGCGCTTTTTTCTATTGGGAAACGTCGCTTGTCACAAGCGAAGGCGCGAGCCGCTTTTTAATCGGTGCGTTTGAGATCATTGCGATAGGCGTGCTGCTCCTGTCATTTAGCCTGCCCAAGCAGCCTGCCATCACGTTGCAACCCGTACACGACATGCACCAGCTAGGACTATTTGCTAGCCTCTGGGCCTACGGCGTGGCGCTTATGCGCGCCCCCGTGCCTAAGCCTGAGCAATCGCCCTTTCATGCATTAACAGAGGTAGCGAAAGCGCATCCAACTGAGCAATCACTACCCAATGTGGTATTAATTCAGAGCGAGTCATTCTTTGACCCACGTTCGTGGTGTGACGGCGTTGACAGCGGTCTTCTGCATCATTTTGATACCACCCGCGCAAACGCTACGCTTCACGGCCCGCTAAACGTGCCTGCCTGGGGCGCCAATACTGTTCGCACTGAATGCGCTGTGCTAACGGGCATCGCACCTGAGGAATGGGGCGCGCGCCAATTCAATCCTTACCGTACGTTATCACGCCACACGCTTCCCAGCTTGGCAAGTTCTTTTAAAGCAGCAGGTTACCGTACGGTCTGCGTGCATCCCTACCTGGCAAGTTTCTATTTTCGCCACAAAGTGATACCGCAAATGGGCTTTGACCAGTTCATTGATATCAGTGCATTTGAGAGCAATGACAAAGCAGGTCAATATATCAGTGACCAAGCGGTGGCACGAAAGATTGGACGCCTGCTTGAAGATGACGATAATAGGCCGCTATTTGTTTTTGTGATCACCATGGAGAATCACGGCCCGCTGCATCTAGAAACGCCCAGTCAAGACACGCTAGCCTCGACCATGCCCGGCGCGCCTTGGCCATTACCGGATCATTTACGCGATCTTGCTGTCTATTTGCACCATCTTGGTGAATCGGACAAGATGCTAGCGAGCGTTAAGAATGCATTAAGTACAGCAAATAGGCAGGGGCTGCTAGGCTGGTATGGTGACCATGTGCCCATTCTACCGGAGGCCTATGAATATTTTACGCCGCCGGATAGCCGCACCCCCTACATGATATGGTCAACGCAGGGCCCGGAAGCACAGCACTTGTTAGCAGCAGGCGAACGGTTGGCAAGCGCCAACGAACCTTACGAATTAGCCGCAAACGAACTTGGCGTCCAGTTATTCAAACAAGTGTTTGGACACGATATAAGTAGCGTTATGATCAAGGCAGAACCAGAACCTCAGGAGCAAGAATGACTAAACGCGTTGCCATTATCGGCGCCGCCCATCGTTTCCCCGGCACCACCCCTGAAACGTTCTGGCAGGACCTGCAAGCCGAAAAAGATTTAGTCACTGAAGTGGCAGCCGACCGCTGGAGCCATGAAGCTTTCCAGCACCCTGACAAACGCCACCCCGGCACCAGCGTGACGTTTGCCGCCGGTAGCTTGGGTGATATCAGCGGGTTTGACGCTGAGTTTTTTGGCATTTCGCCTCGCGAAGCGGCCAATATGGATCCTCAGCAGCGCATGCTGTTAGAGCTCGCCTGGGAGGCCATGGAAGATGCCAGCATTACACCCAGCTCCCTGCGCGGTAGCCAGTGCGGGGTATTTTTAGGCGTCGCAAGCTTAGACTATTCCTATCGCATCGCAGACGATATGGCGGCGATTGATGCCTCAACCGCCACTGGCAATACGTCGAGCATTGCATCGAACCGTCTATCATATGTGTTCGATTTACATGGTCCCAGCATGTCGCTGGATACCGCCTGCTCGTCTTCCATGGTGGCCTTTCACCAGGCCTGCCAATCGATTCGCAGTGGTGAAACTAATATGGCGCTGGCAGGTGGCATTAGCCTGCACCTGCACCCTTACGGTTTTATTATTTTCTCCAAAGCCAGCATGCTCTCGCCGACGGGCCGCTGTCAGGTATTCGATGACTCCGGAAATGGCTATGTGCGCTCGGAAGGCGCCGGCATTTTCCTGCTCAAAGAGTATGATCAAGCGGTTGCCGATGGCGACAATATTATGGCCGTTGTGGCAGGTTCTGCGGTTAACACCGACGGTCACAAATCCGGCCTGACCGTCCCTAACCCCAGCGCCCAGATTGACTTGATGAAGCGCGCCTATCAGCAGGCGGGCATAGCACCCGATGAGATCGACTACTTAGAAGCTCATGGCACAGGCACCGCGGTGGGCGATCCTATTGAAGCTCGCGCCATTGGCGAGGCGCTCGGTCAGTACCGTAAAACACCGCTACTGATTGGCTCGGTTAAAAGCAACCTTGGCCACTTGGAAACCGCCTCTGGCGTTGCTGGGTTAGCAAAAGCGCTTTATAGCATTCAGCACCGTGAAGTACCGGCCACCATTGGGATTCGCAAACTCAATTCGCGCATCAAATTTGATGAGTGGAATCTGTCGGTGGTCACCAAGGGCCAAGCGCTAAAAAAACAGGGCCGTCTGGTTATTGGCATTAACTCTTTCGGTTTTGGCGGGGCCAATGCCCACGTTATTTTAGAAAGCCCGCCTGAGCGAACTCAGCAAACGCCGCAAACACCCGGCGCACGGCTACCCATTCGCCTTAGCGCACGCAGCGAAGCCGCCCTCACACAAAGCGCCGATGCACTGGCCAGCTATTTGCGCGAAAACGGCACTACGCCGCTGTACGATATCGCCCATACCCTGTTTAACCGCCGCGACCAGCATAGCCATGGCGCCCTGTTTTTTGCTCAGACGTCAGAAGAAGCGGCTATCGCGCTGAGTAAATTTGCAGCGGGTGAAACCACAAGCACCACCCTACTTACGCGCTTATCCAACGCGGCGGGGCCAGTTTTTGTTTACGACGGCAACGGCTGCCAGTGGGAAACCATGGGGCGCGACCTGCTACAGGATTCACAGGTCTTCGCTGAGGCGATCGACCGTGTTGATGCATTATTCCAGCAGTACGGTGATTTCTCTTTACGCGCAGAGCTTGAAGGTCGCAATACTGAAAACCCGCTGGTCGAAGCCCAGGCGGAGCAAGACCGTTTTGCGCTGACTGAGATAGCCCAGCCCGCCCTATTTGCGCTGCAGGTAGCGCTCACAGAGTGGCTTCGCCATCAAGGCATTACGCCCACCGCGGTTTTCGGCCATAGCGTCGGTGAAGTTGCCGCCGCCTGGGCCAGCGGTGCGCTAAGCCTGGAAGATGCGGTCAAAGTCATTTACTTCCGTAGCGACTATCAGGGTAAAACCCGCGGCCAAGGCGTCATGACCGCCGTCGCTATCAGCGCCGACGACATTGCTGAGTGGCTGGCAAATCCAGCGTACGATAACGTTTGCTTGGCCGGCATTAATAGCCCGAAAGGCATTACGTTGGCAGGCGACAGCGCACAGCTAGGTGCATTGGAAGCGGCCCTGAGCGACAAGAGCATCTTCGCTAAGCGTTTGCCACTGGATTACGCCTTCCATAGCCCGGCGATGGATAGCATTGAGGCTGGCGTCATTCATGCACTGGCCGACATAGCCCCGCAGGCCACGCAAATTCCCTACTATTCCACCGTGACCGGCACACTAATTGATGGTCGTGATCTAGATGCCATCTACTGGTGGAAAAATATCCGTGAACCGGTGCTGTTTGACGATGCTGCCAGCGCATTGATTCAGCAGGGCCATAACGTGTTTATCGAGATCGGCGCACATCCTATCTTGCGGCGTTATCTCAACGACTCTCTGCGCCAGTTAGAATGCCCGGGCCTCGTTTTTGGCACCATTGAGCGCCATAAGTCAGGGCTTGACGGATTACAGCGCTGCTTAAGCCAGCTGCTGCTAAGCGGCCTTGCTCTAGACAGCAACTTTTTCCCCGTTGAGGGTAAGCGCGTACCGTTACCGCGCTATGCCTGGCAACGTGAGCATCACTGGGTGCAAAGCACCAGCGACAGCCAAGGCCTGCTCGGCCGTTATTATCAGCACCCACTGCTGGGCTACTCGCTGTCTCAGCATGAACACACGTGGGAAAGCCAGCTCGACACCCAGCGCCAGCCCTGGCTTGCAGACCACGTCGTTGGCGAAGGGGCAGTCTTCCCCGGCGCCGGGTTTGTCGAGCTCATGCTCGCGGCAGCGCTGCAGCTAAAAGATACTCCGCTGCTGGATATAGAAGAGCTAGAAATTCGCGCCCCGCTGCTGCTAGATGGCACTCATGGTCGCACCATGCGCCTTGCCTATCTGCCCGAAGACGGTCGCCTAGAAATTCACTCGCGCGAACCAGCTACCAGCAGTGAATGGCAGTTGAATGCCGTGGCACGCACAATGCGTGAGAGCCGTGGCTTCCTGCTTAATCGCAAAGCACCTGCGCTCCCCAGTCGCGCGCCGGACTACACGCTAAACGATCATCTGCAAATGGCCGAGCGCATTGGCCTTCACTACGGCCCTTCTTTTCAAGCCATTTCACGCGGATGGATTGAAGGCGATGCGGTCATCGGCGAAATTGCCCTGTCGGAGGCGGTTCAAGCGCAGCTCACCACGCTGCACGTACACCCCGGTATTCTGGACAGCGCCTTTCAAATGTTTATACCGCTGCTCGCGCAGCACAGCGAGTTTGCCGCACAGCTGGCCTTTGTGCCGGTACGCGTTGGGCGCATTCAGGTAAATACCCAGGCAGGCGCGCCCGTATTAGCCCGTGCGGTGATGGGCAAGCGTGCACCGCACTCGTTTACCGCTGATTTTGAGCTGTATGACGCGGCCGGGAACGCTGTTGCCGTACTGAGCAAAACTCGCTTTAAAGCAATTCGCCTCAACCGCGCCCATCATCAGCACTTTAGCTATCTTGATATTGAGCTTACGCCAGCGCCACTTCAGGCCAAACCGCTGACATTACCAGCCGAAGCACTGGCGCAACTGGCCAATATCGTCAGTATTTACACTGAACGAACCGGCCAGCGCTATGGCAATGAAGTAGCGCCGTTGCTTGATAGCCTGAGCGATGCGTTTGCCCAGCAAAGCTTGGCTCAAGAAACAGGTCAAGAAACGTCGCAAGAAGCAGATCAAGCACAGCATTCGCCAGACGTTATCTGGCAACTGCTGGTGCAAGACTACCCGGACTACTTTGCCCCGATTCACCTCGTAGGCCGTTTAGGACTACATCAAAATGCACTGCGCAGCGGCACTAGCGACTTAGACTCTTTAGGCATTAGCCATGACCACTTAGCGCGCTTAAATCGTGTTCTAGTGGGTGAAAGCGGTTGGCAAGCCATCGCGGGCGAGCTAGGGCTGCTGGTAGATACACTGTTAGCGTCCCTACCCGCCGGGCAGCGTCTGCAGCTTCTGGAAGCCGGCCCTAGTGCGCCCGCGCTGGGCGAGCGTTTACTGGAACGCAGCAGGCATGCGGCCAATAGCGACCTCAGCCATTATCGTGTGATTACCACCCACGACACCGCCCGTCATCAGGCAGAGCAGCTGCAAGAACGCTTCCCGCTGATGGACGTACAGCACCTGAGTCAAGAAGGTTTTTCCTCGCTTACTGAGCCCGCTTGCGCTGAAAAAGCACAGCTGGCATTCGTCAGCGTCAATGTCACTCAGCCCGCAGCCACGCGCCAGTTAATTGAAGCGCTACCCACGCAGCTCGCCCCTGGCGCTCAATTAATGCTTATTGGCATTGTTCCCAGCCGCTGGCTTGATGATCTGCTGGCCACACCGGATATTGATCAAACCGCGCTGGAACAAGATACGTTGATCGGCTGGCTAAACGATCAAGGCTTTGTCGTTTCTGCGCCTATGGCACTAGAAGAAAGCGGCAGCGGTGCTTATCTTCTGCATGCGCATTATCCCGAAAAATCAGTTGAAACAATTTCCAGTGCACTCTCACGTCGCCACTTAGTGGTCGCTGATTCAGCTAGCGAAACAGTAGCTGCAAGCTTGGTTGAAACACTACAGCAACTGGGCGCGTCTGCCCTGCTCAGCATCAGCCAAAAAGTGCCTGCTGCGCTATTGGCCGATGCGCTGTCCGAACCAATGTTAGCGAATCATAGTGACCTAACGCTTAATGTGATCGACTTACGTGGGCTAGGCGCTAGCAGCACAGCCGAGCAAACTGCACGCTGCGAGCACGCCTTGCAGTGGACGCTGGCATTAGAGCAGCAGTCGCTCGCGGCCTCGCTATGGCTGGTCACCCGAGGCCTTAGCTCGCTTTGGCAAAGCGCTAGCCACACACCAGATGATCACGATGCGCCCGGTGATGCTGTGCTATGGGGCTTTGGCCGCTCGCTTGCCAATGAAGCCGTAGGGCACAGCGTTTATCTGCTGGATATACCGGCGGCCATTAGCGTGCCGGCTCTTGATACATGGGCGAAGCTACTCAGCCAGCCCGATAGCGAAAACGAGGCGCTGATCGACAGCCAAGGCCACCGCTTTGCCACACGGCTACGTACGCTACCTGCGCCGCAGCCTGAAACGGCAACCTCAAGCGAGCAGCCCCGCCAGGCGATGACGCTGGGCTTTGCTATGCCCGGCCAGCTACGCCAGCTAGCATGGCGCCCGCGCCCTCTGCCGGCAGCCAGTGCTGACGAAGTGGAAATTCGCGTTAAAGCCACTGGGCTGAACTTTCGCGATGTCATGTATACCCTGGGCCTGCTTTCTGATGAAGCGATTGAAAACGGCTTTGCCGGGCCAACGCTAGGCCTTGAGTTTTCGGGCGTGGTTGAAGCCGTGGGCAGCAACGTGACGCACGTGACACCGGGGCAAGCCGTAGTGGGCTTCGGCCCGGCCAGTTTCAGTGACTGCGTCATCGCTAGCCAGCATGCCGTTGCGCCATTACCGGAAGGCATTAGCTTTGCCGCCGCGGCCACCATTCCCACCACTTTCTTCACGGTCTATTACGCGCTCAAGCATTTGGCCCGGGTAGAGCCAGGCGAAAAAGTGCTGATTCACGGCGCAGCAGGCGGTGTGGGCATCGCGGCTATACAAATCGCTCAGTGGCTGGGAGCGGAAATTTACGCCACGGTCGGCTCTGACGAAAAACGTGATTTTCTGCGTCTGATGGGCATCGAGCGGCTTTACGATTCACGCTCGCTCACCTTCGCAGAAGAGATTCTCGAAGATACCCAGGGCGAAGGTGTTGACGTAGTGCTTAACTCGCTAGCCGGGGAAGCAATCAATCAGAACCTACGCGCGCTGCGCCCGTTTGGTCGCTTTTTAGAACTAGGTAAGCGCGACTTCTATGAAAATACTCACATTGGCCTGCGCCCTTTCCGCAACAACCTGAGCTACTTCGGCATCGATTCGGACCAGCTCATGAAGGTACAGCCTGCGCTCACCCAGCGCCTGTTTGGCGAAATGATGGCACTGTTCAATGACGGCACGCTGAGCCCTCTGCCGTTTACCTCGTTCAGCCACAGCCAAGTGATCGATGCCTTCCGCTATATGCAGCAGGCGCGTCAGATTGGCAAAGTGGTGGTGACTTACGAACAGTCCATTGCACCGCCCAAGCACGACTTATTAGGCACGGCGACAATGGGGCTCCCTGAACAGGCCAGCTACTTAGTGACGGGCGGACTCGGCGGCTTTGGCTTAAAAACGGCTCAGTGGCTGGTAGCAAAAGGCGCGCGGCAGCTGATTCTGCTTAGCCGCAGCGGCCCCGCCACAGAAGAGGCTCAAGCAGCTATCGCGGCGTTTGAGCAGCAAGGCATTAAGGTACTCGCCTTGGCCTGCGACATTACCGACCGCTCCGCACTGGCAGCGGTACTTGAGCGGGCGAAAAGCGAGCTCGCGCCTCTGCGTGGCATTGTTCACGCCGCCACGGTGATTGACGATGGATTGATTCGCAACTTAGATGCCGAACGGATCCAGAAGGTATTGGCACCCAAAATCGACGGCGCCCGTCATTTAGATGCGCTGACTCACGAGGCGGCGCTGGACTTCTTCATTCTCTATTCTTCTGCCACTACGCTGTTCGGCAACCCGGGCCAAGCCAACTACGTGGCTGCTAACCACTGGCTAGAAGGCTTTGCCGCTAACCGCCGTGCGGCTGGATTGCCAGCAACCTGTGTCCGCTGGGGCGCGATTGACGATGTCGGCTTTTTGGCCCGCAACACCCGCACTCGGGACGCGCTGCAAGAACGTCTAGGCGGTTCGGCGCTGCATTCAGATGACGCGCTTAACGTGCTCGAACAAATGCTGTTAACGCCAGGGCCAAGCCTGGGCGTGCTAGAGCTTGAGTGGGGTGCGCTTGCTCGCTTCCTGCCAACAGCTGACGCGCCTCGCTTTAACGAAATTGCCCGCGCCAGCGACGACGATAGCAGCGCGGACGCAGACGATGACATCAGTGCCCTGCTGGCCGACCTTTCCCCTGAGGAGCTGCACAGCACGGTAACGGAGCTACTGCGCACCGAATTGGCCAGCATTTTGCTGATTGATGAAGAGAAGCTCGATATTCATCGCTCGGTTTACGACATGGGCTTTGACTCGCTGATGGGTGTTGAGCTAATGACGGCCATTGAGAACCGTTTGGGCGTCCAGGTGTCAGTCATGGTGCTCAGTGAAGCATCGACATTGGATAAATTGGCGGGTGTGTTGATTCAAAAAATGCACCAGCACGACGACGTTGACGACGACTCGCAGAATGCGATTGCTTCGCTGGCTGCACAGCACGGCACGGAGGGTTTCGGCAGTGAAGAATTGACCGACGAGCCTGTGCCCGCGACATCATCATCGACAACCGAGACATCATGACCGCTAAGCGCTCTGACCTGAAACAACAGCTTCTAGAACAAGCACGCAGACGTTCCACGTCGCGTGCTAGCAATGCCCCTTCATCTGAAGGAGCCGAGCAGCGCTCGGTGCCCGAGCGTTTCACACGCTTTGATGCCCAGCCTGGCTATCAGCAAATTGCCATGATGCGTCAAGCTGCAGAGCAGTTGGGCCTGATCGATCCGTTCTTTAAAGTGCATGAAGGCACCGCAGGAGCGACCAGCGTCATCAATGGACAAACCTGCATTAATTTTGCCAGCTACAACTACCTTGGTTTCTCCGGCGATCCGCGGATTAACCAGGCCGCCTGTGATGCCGTAGCACGCTATGGCACATCGGTTTCTGCCAGTCGCGTGGTTTCCGGTGAGCGGCCCATTCATCAGGAATTGGAACAGGCTATTGCTAAGGCGTATGACGTTGAAGATGCCGTTGCCTTTGTTAGCGGCCACGCGACCAATGTGTCAACGCTTGGCTACCTGCTTGGCCCGAAAGACCTGGTACTTCACGATGAATATATTCACAACAGCTCGTTAGTCGGTGCGCAGCTATCAGGCGCCAAACGCATGTCGTTTAGCCATAACGACCCTGCTGCGCTGGAAGCCCTGCTAGCCCGTCATCGGCATCAGTTTGAACGTGTTCTGGTGGTGATTGAAGGGCTTTATAGCATGGATGGCGATGTCCCTGAGCTACCCCGTTTTATCGAGCTTAAGCAGCGCTACCAGGCATGGCTAATGGTTGATGAAGCACATTCTTTTGGCGTGATGGGGGACACCGGCCTGGGGTTACGCGAATACTTTGATATCGACTCGCGGGACGTGGATATCTGGATGGGCACCATGAGTAAATCCATGGCAGGCTGCGGAGGCTATATTGCCGGCAGCAAACCGCTGGTCGAAATGCTTCGCTACCTCGCGCCAGGTTTTCTCTACAGCGTTGGGATGCCTGCCCAGGTGGCTGCGCCTTCATTGATGGCCTTGGAGCTCCTTCAGCAGGAGCCGGAACGCGTACAGCGACTTCACAGCATTTCGCGCTACTTCCTTGAACAGGCAAAAGCACGCGGGCTGGATACGGGTAAAAGCATCGGTGCGGCGGTCGTACCGGTGATTATTGGCAGCTCTGCCGCCGCCGCCCGGCTTTCCCACGGGCTACTAGCCGAGCACATCAACGTACAACCGATTTTGCACCCGGCGGTTCCTGAAAAAAGCGCACGGCTACGTTTTTTCCTTTCGTGTGATCACACTCGGTCGCAGGTTGATCAAACGCTAGATGCACTCGCCAAGCTGCTGCCTTAATAAATCAGCATGTTAAGGCTAAGGATGATCGTATGGACGTCGACGAAAGCTCTGAAAACCTGGTCTCCAAAAAACCAGTCTCCTCCTGGTATGTTATTCAGTGTAAAGGAGGCGAGTCATTTCGCGCTGCGGAGCACCTCGCTAACCAAGGTTATGAGGTGTTCCACCCGGTACTGAATGCCCAACGTAAACGTCAAGGCAAGCTAACCACTGTCGTTGAGCCCCTGTTTCCTTATTACCTGTTTATCTGTTTAGACCAGATAGTCAGCAACTGGCGACCCATTCGCTCCACCCGTGGTGTCCTTCGGTTGCTAACTTTCGGCGACAGGCCAGTGTCTGTGCCCGCATCGCTGGTCGAAACGTTACGTGCACAGCCACATCGCCAGGAAGGCATTCATAGCCACTTCTGCGCCGGAGAGAAAGTCACCATTACCGACGGCCCATTTAAAGACTTAGAAGCTATCTTCTCACGCTGCAAAGGCGAAGAGCGCGCTATCGTTTTACTCAATGTTTTGCAGCGCCCTCAGCACATCGAACTGCCTGTGGATAACTTGGTGAAATCCTAGCGTCGCCTAGCGATGAAACTGCTTTTCGCGCTCTGGCTGCCAAACGATAGCATCGATACGCAGGCGCACTTCGGTGTTATTAGGTAATGGCCACTCGATGACACTGCCGACCTTGAGGCCAATCAACGCTGCACCGATGGGGGCCATCACTGAAATTCCATCAGCCACACTGTCCAGCAAGTGTGGGTACACTAAGGTGCGAACCATGCTGCGCTCCCTAGACAAATCGGTAAAACGCACCTGGCTATTCATACTGACAACATCGTCAGGAATTTCTTGAGGATCGATAACTTCCCCACGAGACAACTCTTCTTCGAGTAGTTCCGCCACCATCAAGTCCTTGTCAGATGCATTATCAATCAGGCGCTGAAGGCGCTCGGCATCAAGACGGTTAATGGTAATAGGAGGACGCTGCCCCATGCTTACTCTCCTTAGAAAGCAACAAAATCAAAAAACTTAATTTGTTTTGAAGATGAATTAACGGTATGAAAAGCTACCAACAAAAACAGCCCTCCCCCAGAAGGGAAGGACTGTCTGCCACCAGTATAGGCGATTCACATGAGAAAGGCGATTAGGTGACGCCTTGCTCAATCATGGCATCAGCGACTTTTCGGAAGCCGGCTATATTAGCCCCTAGGACTAAATTGGTCGGCTCACCAAACTCTTCCGCCGTAATAGCGCACTGCTGATAAATATCACTCATGATTTGCTTGAGCTTTTGATCGACTTTTTCCATCGGCCAACGCTCCATGCTGCTATTCTGCGCCATTTCCAGCTGGCTCGTCGCGACACCCCCGGCATTAGCCGCCTTACCCGGGCCATAGTCAATCTTTGCTTCCAAGAAGAGGTCTACCGCCTCTGTAGTAGAGGGCATGTTGGCCCCTTCACTCACACAGCGCACGCCGTTGGCTAGCATTACCCGCGCATCGATTTCCGTTAGCTCATTTTGAGTGGCGGAAGGGAAAGCCACATCACCTTGCAGATGCCATACAGCATGACCACCCTTAGGATAATCACGCACGGAAATATAGTGCGCATCAGGCCGCTCATTGACATACGCTTCTAAAGAAACCCGCTTAACTTCTTTAAGCTCCTTCAGCAAATCAAGGTCAATACCGTCGGGGTCATGAATAGTCCCCTGAGAGTCGCTGCACGTGATTGGCTTGGCGCCTAGCTCGTAGAGTTTCTCGATGGTATAGATAGCGACATTGCCTGCCCCAGACACCAAGCAGGTTTTGCCACTTAGTGTTTCATCTCGCGCCGCCAGCATATTCTGGGCAAAGTAGACGGCGCCATAGCCCGTCGCTTCTTTGCGGCCAAGCGAGCCGCCCCAGCTAAGCCCTTTACCCGTTAGCACGCCTTCATAACGGCCTGTCAGGCGTTTGTATTGGCCAAAAAGGTAACCTATCTCACGTGTTCCCACGCCGATATCACCAGCAGGAACATCGCTATTAGGACCTATATGCCGATACAGCTCCGACATGAAAGACTGGCAAAACCGCATAATCTCATTATCGGACTTACCTTTGGGGTCAAAATCGGAGCCCCCTTTTCCCCCACCGATGGGCAAACCCGTCAGAGCGTTCTTGAAGATTTGCTCAAACCCCAAAAATTTGATGGTGCCCGAAGTAACGCTAGGGTGAAAGCGCAAGCCGCCTTTATAGGGCCCAAGCGCAGAGTTGAACTGGACGCGGTAGCCTTTATTAACCTTGACCTGACCAGCATCGTTTAACCAGCTAACGCGAAACATCACCTGGCGTTCCGGCTCAACTATTCGCTCGATAATACTGTGATCAAGATAGTGCGGAGAGCGTTCAAACAGCGGCCGCAGGCACTCAAGCACTTCTTCTGTGGCTTGATAAAATTCTGATTGGGCAGGGCTGCTTTTGGCAAGCCGAGTAAGCGTGTCGTGAACGTAAGGCATAGAGCGACATACCCTTGCAGTTTCAAAAATCAGTGGGCTGGCCAGAGCGTTGTCGTATTTAACTGCGGGCGCGTCTTCCTGCATACCCTATGCCGGTTTGGTATAACGTGTTTATGCGCAAAATTAAGACCAAAGTCTATAATATTTTGCACAAAGCTGGTGCGCAGGATAAATCAAATAAACCTTTTTTAAACGAAGAGCAGTGAAATTAAAGGCTTTCAATAATCTTCTGTTAGTATTTGGCGCTGCCTAAAAGGCAGCGCCAATGTGTGTGGCAAGAGGCCTATACGTCGTAACCTGCTTCTCGAGCGAGAACAGTATTCGCTTTCAACCAGCCCTCAATGTGACCGCAATCAAAGGTGCGGCCGGTCATGCGGAAAGCCTGCACTGAATGCCCCTCCTGCATTAAACGGTCAATCGCATCGGTCAGTTGGATCTCGTTACCGGCACCGGGTGACTGGTCACTCAATAGCTCCATCACACGGAAAGGCAACACGTAGCGCCCAATGACAGACAGGCGCGAAGGCGCTTCTTCTGGCTTAGGCTTTTCAACCACGCCACGCATATCAGCACTTTCACCAGCATTCGGTTCGCTGCCGCCACAGTCCACAATGCCGTAGCGATACACTTCATTCTCCGGCACGGCTTCCACCATGATTTGCGCGGCGCTGTTCGCATCCCAACGCATCACCATGTCACCAAGATCACAGCGAGCATCACCCGCCTGTGGCTTGACCAGCACATCGGGCAGAATCACAGCGAAAGGCTCGTTCTGGCTTAATAAATGAGCTGCGCAAAACACCGCATGCCCAAGGCCTTTTGCATTAGGCTGACGCACGCTGGTGATTTTTAACTGCGGTGGCGCGATGGCTGCCAATACTTCCAGCAACGCATCTTTACCTTTGCTAGCCAGTGAGTCTTCAAGCTCGGCATGCGCATCGAAGTGATCTTCAATGGCGGACTTTCCGGATCGCGTTACCAGGATAATCTCATTAATACCCGCCGCCAGCGCCTCTTCCACCACATGCTGAATCAAGGGGCGGTCGACTACCGGCACCATCTCTTTGGGAATTGCCTTACTGATCGGCAATAAACGGGTACCAAAACCTGCCACGGGAATAATCGCTTTACGCACCTGCGTCATTTATAGCCTCCTTGATTAAATTACAAGTTACTTGATTCGTGAACTAGTCGAATGCCTTGCTGATACCATTTATTGGGTTACCCAGCGATAACACGCTATTCAACCATGCGAAAAGCAAGGAGCGTCAGAAAATGCCAGCCCGTCAGCATCCTTACCTGATAGTGTTGGCAGCTTACCATCCGCTAGCGGCCAATTAATCGCTAAGTCAGCATCTTGCCAATGCACGGATACCTCATCACCCGGCGCGTAATAATCCGTACACTTGTACTGAAACTCAGCTTCATTGCTGGTGACGTAGAAGCCATGCGCAAAGCCAGGAGGAACCCACAGCATATGTTTGTTTTCTGCGCTTAGCAGCACTCCTACCCATTGGCCAAATGTAGATGAGTTTGTGCGCATATCGACTGCAACATCAAACACTTCGCCACTAATAACGCGCACCAATTTTCCCTGGGGCTTCTGATATTGGTAGTGCAAACCCCGTAATATACCCTGCACAGATTTACTATGATTGTCTTGCACAAACTGATAGTTGCCACAGTTAGTTTCAAATTCACTTTGGCGAAAGGTTTCCATAAAGAAACCGCGCTCGTCGCCGAAAACTTGCGGCGTGAGCAGAACCACATCAGAGATGGCGAGCTTCTCGTACTTCATTATTAAACCGTCAATGGTGAATAGTGAGTTATGAGTGTCGAGGGATGGTAGCCATTGACTTACTTCTCGCCCGGCACTGTGTGCTTTTTACCTTTCAAAAGGCGCTGGAGATATTGACCATACTGGGTTTTGGCAAGGGGTGCTGCAAGCAAACCTAGGTGGTCGTCGTCAATCCAGCCCTGCTGCCAAGCGATCTCTTCCAGGCATGCAATTTTAAGCCCTTGCCGATGCTCAATCGTCTGAACGTACTGGCTGGCCTCAAGAAGACTGTCATGAGTGCCTGTATCTAACCAAGCAAAGCCACGCCCTAAGCGTTCTACGCGAAGACGGCCCTGCTTTAAATAGGCATTATTAACACTGGTAATTTCTAGTTCACCGCGCTCGGAGGGCTTCACGGCCTTGGCAATTTCCACAACGTCATTATCGTAAAAGTAGAGCCCGGTAACAGCATAGGTAGATTTTGGCTTTTGAGGCTTCTCTTCAATGGATATGGCTTTACCCGTCTCATCAAATTCAACGACCCCGAAGCGTTCAGGATCTTTCACCAAATAGCCAAATACTGTCGCTCCCTTCGCATGACCACTGGCACGCCTTAACTGATCAGAGAAGTGCTGGCCGTGAAAAATATTATCGCCAAGCACTAAGCAAACAGAGCTATCACCGATAAATTCCTCACCAAGAATAAATGCTTGGGCCAATCCATCGGGGCTAGGCTGCTCAAGATACTCAATGCTCAACCCAAAATCTTCACCGCTACCCAGTAAATTTTTATACTGAGGAAGGTCTTCAGGCGTGGAAATAACCAGAATTTCTCTGATGCCAGCCAGCATCAGCACCGATATCGGGTAGTAAATCATCGGTTTGTCATAAATTGGCAGCAGCTGTTTGGAAACACCCCGTGTAATGGGATGTAGCCGTGTACCAGAGCCACCCGCAAGAATAATGCCCTTCCTATATGCAGCGTTATGATTAATGGGAGAGGTGTTCATGGGCTAATTATCCGTCAGTATTAAGGTGTGAAAGATAAAGCGGGACTGATGAAGTTGAAGTAAGTTGCTTCTGATGCTCACTATTCACTTCTCATAAAGCTCTTTCAGCGTTAGCGATAGCTGGCTTTGCCAAGTGGGCATGGTGATGCCCAGTGCAGCTTCGAGCTTACCAAGCGCCATGCGTGAATTGAGCGGGCGCTGTGCTGGTGTAGGATAAGCTGCCGTGGCTATACTCGCTACGCGCTCAGACTTAATAGCCAGCTTTTTACCTAATAAAAGAGCATGCTCAAAAATTTCGCATGCAAATCCATGCCAGCTTGTCTCGCCTTGCGGAGACAGATGGTAAATGCCGGTTGGGATGCCAATAACGGGTGGCGAGTGGTGAGTAATTAAGGCAAGACGCGTTATCTGAGCAATAAGGCGCGCAGGAGTCGGTGCACCGACTTGATCATTGACGATGCTCAGGCCCTCGCGCTCGCAACCCAGGCGCAGCATTGTTTTCATAAAATTGTTACCGCGGGCAGCGTAAACCCAGCTAGTGCGAAAAATCAAGCAGCTTGCACCACTTTGACTAACCGCTTGGTCACCTTCTAGCTTGGTTTGGCCATAAACGCTTAACGGTGCGGTAGAACTATCTTCCCGCCAAGGAATAACACCATCCCCTGGATAGACGTAGTCGGTTGAGTAATGCACTAACGGGATATCGTGTTTAGCAGCATATCCAGCAAGCTGTTTCGGTAGCTTAGCATTAAGACATTTGGCGAGCGCAGGTTCACTTTCGGCTTTATCAACCGCTGTGTAAGCAGCTGCGTTAAGAATTAGCTCGGGTCTGTGCTCGTTTAAGTAGGCATCCACTGCATGGGCATTAGTTAAATCAAGCTCATGTCGTGTCGGTGCCAGAATAGGACCGAAGAGCGAGAACTCACGCTGAAGTTCAAAGCCGACCTGGCCGCTGCCGCCGGTTATTAAGATAGCCATAGAAACCTTATTGCTAAATGTGAGAGCGTCTTGCTAAGCAAGCTTCCTGGGAAGCCGCTATGTATCTTCTCCACGAATGTACTAGCAGAGCAGCTAAGTTAATTTACCTACAGGACATGAGGTAGCCACATACAAGTGTTAAAGGCTGCCTAGTCGTTGACCTTGATAGCTGCCATCTTGGACGCGCTTCCACCAAGTTTCATTTGCTAAATACCATTGCACCGTTTTGCGCAGGCCGGTTTCGAACGTTTCATTTGGTACCCAGCCTAGCTCACGCTCAACTTTACTAGCATCAATGGCATATCGGACATCATGGCCTGGTCGGTCAGTGACGAACGTGATCAAGTCACGGTATGAGCTTTTGCGCGGCACAAGCTCTTGCAGCAGGTCACACAGTGTTTCCACTACGGTAAGATTGGCTTTCTCGTTGTGACCTCCAATGTTATAGGTTTCGCCTACCTGACCTTCGTTAGCTACTTTAATCAACGCGCGTGCATGGTCTTCAACAAAAAGCCAATCACGAATCTGCTGCCCATCACCGTATATCGGCAGTGGCTTACCGGCTAAGGCGTTAAGAATCATCAGAGGAATAAGCTTTTCTGGAAAATGAAACGGGCCGTAATTGTTCGAGCAGTTAGTGACTAACGTTGGCAGGCTGTAAGTGCGCTGCCAAGCACGTACTAAATGATCGGAGCTGGCTTTGCTAGCCGAGTAGGGCGAGCTCGGCGCGTAGGAAGTATCTTCCGTGAAGAGGTCATCGGTACCGTCTAAATCACCATACACTTCATCGGTCGAGATATGATGAAAACGGAAGGCGTTAGCTTTGACAGCATCTTGTTGTTGCAAGCCGTTCCAGTAGCTCCGCGCAGCTTCCAGTAGAACAGCGGTACCAACCACATTGGTTTGAATAAATTCTGACGGGCCATCAATAGAACGATCGACATGACTCTCTGCGGCAAGGTGCATCACCACATCAGGCTGATACTGCTCAAACAGTTGCTGCATGATATTAACATCGCAAATATCAGCCTGAACAAAAGCATAATGTCCACTGGCCTCAACGTTCGCCAGCGATTCTAAATTACCAGCATAAGTGAGCTTGTCTACGTTCACTACACGGTGATTTGTATTCTGAATAAGCTCGCGTATAACTGCAGAACCAATAAATCCAGCGCCGCCGGTAATTAAAAACATTTTACTCATCAACGGATCTCAACACACTCGACAATAACACCAGGGCACTCTCAATCAGCTCATCTAAGTGCTGCTCGCCTTTAAAGCTTTCTGCATAAACTTTGTAAAGTGACTCAGTGCCACTGGGGCGTGCGGCAAACCAGCCGCTTTCAGTCGTGACCTTAATACCGCCAATAGAAGCGCCGTTACCCGGTGCAGCGCTTAGCACAGCAGTAATAGCATCACCTGCCAGATTTTTTTCGTTCACGCTCTTTGCGCTTAACTTTTTAAACGCAGCTTTCTCTTCAGGCGAGCAAGTAGTGTCAACACGCTTGTAGAAAGGCTCGCCAAAACGCTCAGTGAGCGCACGGTAATACTCACTAGGCGTCTTGCCCGTTACCGCCATGATCTCAGCCGCTAAAAGACACAACACAATGCCGTCTTTATCGGTAGACCATGCACTTCCATCGCAAGTCAGCAAGCTGGCGCCAGCACTTTCTTCGCCACCAAAGGCCAACCAACCTTCATGCAGGCCTTCCACAAACCACTTAAAACCTACCGGCACTTCATAAAGCTCGCGCTGATGGGAAGCCACCACGCGATCAATCATGGAAGATGAGACCAGCGTTTTACCTATTTTCAAGGTGGCTGCCCACTCTGGGCGATGCATGATCAGATAATCAATACACACGGCTAAAAAGTGGTTGGGGTTCATCAGTCCACTTGCATCGACAATGCCGTGACGATCCGCATCAGGATCATTACCAAAGGCGATATCGAAGCGGTCTTTAACCTTTAATAGATTGGCCATGGCAGCGGGGCTTGAGCAATCCATACGGATCTTACCGTCGTGATCCGGCGGCATAAACGCAAAATCAGGATCAATGGTGGTATTCACCACCTCAAGATTCAATTGGTAATGCGCCGCGACCGCCTGCCATACCGGCAGCGCCGTGCCGCCCATCGGGTCAGCACCCAGCGTTAGGTTCGCCTTCTGAATCGCGCTCATATCCACCACGGTGCCAAGCTGAGTCACATAATGCGCGGTGTAATCGTACTCTTGAGCGTGGGCAATTGCCTCTTCGATAGAGACGGTGAGAACATCGTCTAACTGGCGAAGCAGATATTCATTTGCGCGTTGCTCTATCCAGCCCGTCGCATCCGTATCAGCGGGGCCGCCATGGTAGGGATTGTACTTAATGCCACCATCTTCAGGAGGATTATGTGATGGGGTAATGATCAAGCCATCGGCCAATGCGGTACTAGGCTCAATCTGACCTTGAGGACGATTATGTTGCAAAATGGCGTGGCTAACTAAGGGTGTCGCGGTGTAGCCGTGAGCTTTCTCCACAAAGACCGCCACCTTGTTAGCGGCCAGCACCTGGAGCACGCACTCCCATGCCGGGCGGGAAAGCGCATGAGTATCAAAGCCTAAAAACAGCGGCCCTTGATAGCCCTCTTCACGTCGATAGTCAACGATCGCTTGGGTGATCGCATAAATATGTGATGCATTAAACGTTCGCTCAAGTGAGCGGCCACGGTGACCGGATGTGCCAAACGAGACTAGCTCTTTAGCCACGCTAGCATCGGGCCGTTGTTCGTAAAACGCCTTTAAAATGGCTTCCATGTGTAAACTCCTTTTAACAACAAGACCCGCAAGCGATGACCACAAGTGTCAAGTCTATAATAACGAGAACCATAATAACTAAAGCCCCTGAACAAGGGGCCATACCATCATTAATGCTGCCATTTCAACGCTGCCTGTTTTTCAATCACTGCCAAACAGGTCGCGGGTATATACTTTCGCTTCTACGTCACTAAGCTCAGCCACCATTCGGTTAGTCAAGATGACGTCACACTTGTCTTTAAAGGCGGCTAAATCACGCATCACGGTTGAGCCGAAGAACTTGTCGTCTTGCAATACCGGTTCATAAACAACCACCTCTACACCTTTTGCCTTAATACGCTTCATAACACCCTGCATAGCGCTGGCACGAAAATTATCCGAGCCTGTTTTCATGATAAGCCGATAAACGCCTACCACGGTCGGATTGCGGCGCAGCACTGATTCAGCAATAAAATCTTTGCGCGTGCGATTAGCATCCACAATCGCTTGTACCATATTACTCGGCACATCCGCATAATTGGCGAGCAGCTGCTTAGTATCCTTCGGCAAGCAATAACCGCCATATCCAAAGCTTGGGTTGTTGTAATGCTTACCAATTCGCGGGTCGAGACCAACACCTTGAATAATCTGCTTGGCATCTAAGCCGTGAGTTTCCGCATAAGTGTCTAATTCATTGAAATAAGCCACCCGCATTGCCAGATACGTGTTCGCAAATAGCTTAATTGCCTCGGCCTCGGTGCTATTAGTCAGCAGCACCTCAACCTCTGCTGCCAGCGCCCCTTGCTTGAGAAGGCCAGCAAAAGTCTCGCCCCGCTCAGAGCGCTCACCGACAATGATGCGCGAGGGGTAAAGGTTGTCGTAAAGTGCCTTGCCTTCACGCAAAAACTCAGGCGAAAAAATAAGATTTTGGGTACTAAAACGCTCCGAAGCACCCTTGGTGTATCCCACCGGCACGGTGGATTTAATCACCATCACTGCCTCAGGGTTAATACGCATGACTTGCTCAATAACAGCTTCGACGCTTTTAGTATTAAAATAATGAGTGTCCGCGTCGTAGTCCGTGGGGGTTGCGATAATCACGAACTGAGCACCCGCGTAGGCCTGTTCAGCATCCAACGTAGCCGTAAAGTGCAGATCGTTGCGACTTAAAAAATCTGATATTTCAGCGTCTTCAACCGGCGAGAGACGATTATTCAGCAACTCGACTTTCTCCGGCACAATATCCACTGCGACCACCTCGTGGTGTTGTGCTAACAGCATCGCGTTGGAAAGCCCTACATAGCCGGTTCCTGCAACGGCAATTTTCATACTGATAGCCCCTAAAAAACTAACCCAGAAAAGACATAAATCACTCGAAAGCGCCGTCCACTGAACGGCTGCGGCTCATCCAGAATGCCTCTGTTTTGAGCGGATCACCGATGAGCTGAGCATCTAATGCAGCCTGCTGAGCCATACGAGCCGTCGCTATTGGGTTGTCCAGTAACTGCTGTAGGCTATCGCACCATGCTGCGAGTGAGTCTTCCACCAATAGACCGTTTTCACCATGGCGTACCACCTCAGTATAGGGATAGCGATTGGAGTAAAGACCCACCCCACCCATCGCGGCAATATCCAAAAACTTAATAAACGATTTTCCTTGGTTGAACGGCGTTTCTAATAGCGGCGCCAAACCAATATGAAAGCGGTGCTGGCGTTGGTACTGTTTGAACGCTTCCCAGGGCAACGGCGCCGGTGCCCTTACCCGCGGCAGCGCTGCCAATCGTTTCGGGATATGCTGACCCAACATCACCTCAAGCTGGGTATCATCACGCTGCTGTTGGAGTGCTTCCAAGGCTGGCATGATGTGCAGTAAATCTTGAAGATGCGCCCGCGTACCGTGAAAGCCTATTTGCCAGGGCAATTGCGCAGAAGGAGAACCCGCAAAATGTTCGAGGCCTGGCAACGGCGCCAGCAACGGTGGTGTGAGTACTGAAACGTTAGGATGGCGAGGCGTAAAGTAACGAGCGAGCTGGTCGCTACAGACCACCACTTCATCGGCCAATGCCAATAAGCGCGGCTGAAGGCTAGCAATACGCGCCATGCGTTTGCGGTAGCTGCCGGGCAGCATGTTGTCAGTAGCGGCAGCGGAAATGTCATCATCAACCAGATAGACAATATAGCCAAATGCATTACGGTTACGCTCTAAACAGCGCAGCCAGCTAAGGGGAAGCGAACGGCACAGCAGCAGGTTAGCCCCAGCATAGTTGCGCATAAATGAACGCCCATGCAGCCACGCAGCGCCAAAAGCACGAGAAGCAGGAAAACGTTCGGTTCGCACGCCCTGATGATGCATGGCAGTCGCGGCCGACTCATAAAAATAGATATCCTCAGTTGGCCTTGCGCCATCGCTAAGCACCAGCCAATGCGTATCTGGCCGCTCTCGACGCCTTCCCCCTAAAATCATCGTAACGAAAAATCCTCATTTGCCAACGTCAAATTAGGATTATAGGCAGGGTCCTTATCGAGCAACGGCCCCCACTGCTCTCGCATATAGCGAGCTTCTTTCAAAGCACGGGCACGCTTTTTAGGCGTATCATCAGCACCACGGGAAATGGACTCATGGTGGTAAAGCTCAGCAAACGGTGTCCACAAATTGCGCAATCCCAGCTTATGCACCTTTAAGCACAAATCTACGTCGTTGTAAGCGACCGCTAAATCAGGTTCGTTAAGGCCACCTACTTGCTCAAACACCTCACGACGCAGTAGCAAGCATGCTGCCGTTACAGCCGTTAGGTTTTGAACAAGCTGTAGGCGACCCGCATAGCCTTCTTCGTTGTGTTGGAAAAACCGGTGCGCATGCCCCGCCACTCCGCCTATCCCTAATATGACCCCACCATGCTGAATGGTCCCATTTGGGTAATAGAGCTTCGCACCCACACACCCCACTTCCGGCCGGGATGCTTGGCTAACCATTTCTGTTAACCATTCGCCATCGATAGGCTCAACATCATTGTTAATCAGACCGATGATATCGCCTTTAGAATGCTGGGCGCCAAAATTATTAATTGCAGAATAATTAAAATCGTGGTTCCAGCGCATGACTTTTACCCGCGAATCACGTTGTTCCACTTCTTCCATATAAGCCAGTGTTTTAGCGCAGCTGGACTGGTTATCTAGAATCAATAATTCAAAATGCCGGTAAGCGGTTCTCTCCAAGATAGCATCCACACATGGCTTCAGTATTTCAACACCATCACGAGTGGGTACTAACAAACTAACGAGAGGCTGAGGCGAAGGGACTGGCCACATAACCCGCGCTGAATTCACCACACGCCCAGGAACAACCTGAGCAGAGCAGCCCATCTCATTGAGGCTAAGAGACACTAGAGCCGCATAATCGTTAGCAAGCGAAAGCGGGCTCGAAACTGCACGATGAAGCAGAATGCGCCCAATACTTTGTATTTTTCTAACATTACTGGCTAACACGTTAAGCGCCAGCTTAGCCTGCCAGCTGCCGATTGATGTAGCGCAAGGTAAGCCGCCGGCCGGCATTATCTCTGAGAATTTATCGCCACGTACCCATATCGCACATCCAATATAGGGCTGCGAAAGCAACAAGTCTGGGTTCCATTGGGGTTTAAAAAGCGGAGAATGTCGCATGCCTTCAGCATCTAACTGATCCTCATCGCTATAAAGCAACTCTGCATCAGGATAACCTGCCAACATGTAAAGCGCATGGGCTGATAGCTTATCGCCAGGGCTAAGAACAGACACCCACATGGAGGCAGAGAGTGTCATTTTTCGAGGCTCAGATTTTGTATCTGATATCGTAATGCGTGGGTCTTCCGCCACCATTTTTTCAAGATACGGGAGCACATCCGCGGCGCAGCCTACCGAGGGTAAAAGCACAGCTCTCCAGCTATCTAGCAATTGGAGCTGAAGGCTTTTTATCGTTTTTACAAGAGAATCAGCATCATGAATACCTGCAACAGGAATATAAAAAAGGTATTCACCTACCAGTTGCCGCGCTTGAATTTTCGTTCTTATTTTAGCCCCATCTGGTTTACTTTCGAACTCACGCACCCAAAGCCTATAATTACGGCGTGAGCACAAGCTAATGTAGGTTGACTCATACTCTCGAATGGCTGTTCGGCGCCATGACTCACCGCTCGCGCGCGCACGCAGGCGAACTTTTCTGGCAGCCTCTTGCTGTGAGATATCGCGATAGTCCTGATGAATGTTAATCAACCGCTGCAGTAAACGATCACGGGCGAACGAAGCAGTGACCCACACAAGGCGAAAGTGTGGCAATGAAAAATGTCCCTTGGCATTCATTGGCCTGAAAGCAAAGGACTTAACTCCCCAAGGCACATGCACTAGGCGCTTACTCAGTTTGCCAACCCGCAAAGGCATATCAATATTGAAGGTCCTACGACCCGCCACAAAACGAAAGCTAGCGGCCACCGAGGTTACCGAGCGGTCTACCATAAGCTCAATCATATACCAGCCGGGTAAATAGACGCCGCCCTGAGCGGTAAACTCCATGGACTCGTCTAGCGCTTCCCAGCGATGGTGATAGGCATCCCATACAACATTATCTTTAGGTGCTAGGGCTTGCTGAAATGTCAGCGTGCCGAGCACCACTTGCATATTGGCTGTGATCGTCACGCGCTAAACCACCCTACAGGAAGAAAATCATTCCACTTCCCCAATCCCCATTCCGCTAATTTCGCCTGGTCGGCTGGCCTGCGCTCAGCAAGCGCGACGGTATGTTCATCCATGCTTACGCCTTCTATTTTTTCAAGAATGGTATCTTGCAACGACCACGTTAGCTGCGGTGCCTCCACCATGAAACGAGCGTTAGTCTGCACTAGCACTACCTGGGCAGCGACAGAACCAACTAGCGATACATCAATATTGCCAGCGCTATGTACAAATACCACGCGGCGGAAAGTGCGCACTAAAAATGGAAACATCATATAGCTTGAAGAGGCACCCATTACCAAGCAGCACTGGTCAAGAAACGCAGCGCTATTTTCCCACACGATGACACGCCCGAAGTTGGGCAATCCGTTGTCATAGCGTTTTAGATCCCGGTGGTCAAACGAGCTCAAGCGCGGGGAAGCGGCCATACGCACAGGATCCAGCTTACTTCCCAAATCCCCGCGTAATCGCACAGTTTTATACTGATCCTCAGTAAACCAACGTTCGATATCTTTCAACGCGGCCAGCTCTAATCGACTCACAACCTCACAGGTAACACGCATGGCAGCTTGCTGGGTCCAATGGGTATCCGTCACGTGGTAAGCGTCATCACCCATCTGCGTTAGCAATGCCTCAGGATATAAACAAAAATCATCAGGCAACACTGTCACGACCTGATCGGCCGGTGAAATAGCGCCCATGGGATAAGGATGATAATCGCTCATCACCCGCTCCTTACTAGGGGCAACTACCATCATCACTTTCGCATTCAGCTGATGAGAAAGCGCCACCACCTGTTCAGCATAGGCAACCCACTGAGCGATAGCATTCTGGCCTAACGACATATAGCCAAGGTGCTGGTAAAGACTTACGTTGGTATCTTGATCAAGAAAAAGCCAGCCCTGCTTTCCAATTAGTGCACTTGCCCGGCGTTCCGGTACTGACACATCAGGCATAAGCGTTAAACGCTCTAGCGGAATACGACGCTCCCCAGCGTCGGTAATCACCACGGCAGACAGCTCCACATTTCCTGAACGAACAGGCAGCTCGATACGAAAGTGAGCGACCTCATCAAGACAACCACTTTTATGGCCATCAATGTGATGAGCAGGAAACACGCACTCCACACCCGCTTGCCAGGTACAAGCGAGCTTCACGTTTTCTTTCTGTACCGATACTCCTACAACACTCAAGCTTGCCTGAAGCAACACACCGCGCTGGGTGAGCATCACGCCCGATCGATGAGGCCATGTCCGCTTCCAGGCAGTAATGGGCGGTTCCAGTGGTAGCGTGTGTGATTGTACAGACACATAATGCGCGCGCTTCCACCAGGATAAAGAAAACGTCAGCGCTTTACGCCACCATGATTGCTCCGGCGCATTAAAAGGGACAGCAAATACGCTTGCATTAGGTAACGATAGCGACTGCAGGTAGACACTACTCGCCCACGCCTGAGCCGCATAGCACTCGCGTGCATTTCGATCAAAGCGCGCGAAATACGCCTCACCATGGGTGGTCGTCAATGTGATGTCAGTGCAATGTAGCATTTGCCCAAGCACAAACTCTTCCACTGATTTAACCGCATAGTGATTAATTCGGGCCCCCTGCCAACATACTCGACGGCTTGCGCCAGGGAGCCCATCAACCAGTTGCAGTGGCGAACCACTGCTATTAACGTAGCGGCCCGTTTTAAGTACCGCATGGCGTTCATTATCAAAATGACTAACCCGCGAAGGCCTAACGACACTTTTGTAGAATCGATTATAGCGAAAGGTACGAGAAGAACGCTGGGTAAAACGCTCAATCACTAAGCCATCGCCACGAAAGCGCTCCCCGGAAGAACCAAAACAGGCAGAGTTCAGTGCCAGAGCGCTCACATCCGAGTCACTGAATATCCCACCAAGCCAGGTACGCAGCTCGTTTGCCGGTGGCGCATTTGCTGAGCTATCTGGCGTACTGCCTTCCTCCAGTGGCAATAAAAACTCGTCCACCTCAATGAAGGCCACAAGATCTAGCGTCTTGGGGCAAGCAGCCAATAAAGAATGGTAAGCGAATAGCTCTCCTGACGCATGATCATCCCCAGAGGAACGCACCAATGTCACCAGGCCAAGACGAGAAAGTTCGCGTAAATAAGCATAAGAGCCATCACTGCTACCGCTGTCTACAATAACAAAATGCTCGACACCCACAGCCAAATGGAACGCAATCCACTCTTGCAGTGCATCCAATTCATTTTTAATAACTGCTGCAACACCTAACCGGGGCAGCGTATTCGACGTTGAAATAGTCCTTCACTCCCAGTCGTTGCTAAAAATCGTTACTAGCCGAATCACCACTAATCTGACCGGCTTCCACCGTAGCCACAGGAAATAGGTAGTTAAGTGCCTGTGCCATTGCCGCCTGATGCGCCTCAGCACCATATAAAGCGTTAGCACGCTGGCGGCCAGCATGCCCCATAGCAGCGAGTAATTTAGGGTCATTGGCTAAAATTACAACCCACTGAGCTACGCGCTGAACATCACCCAATGGGGCTAAAAAACCTGTTTTCCCATGCTCTACAAGCTCAGGCAATGCCCCCCAGTCATAGGCCACCACAGGCCTTGCGGCAGCCATCGCTTCTAATACGGTACGGCCAAAAGACTCCTGAAAATGAGAGAGGTTCACCACAACATCAAGGTTCGCCATCGCGGCCCTGGGTTCTTCTGCATAACCTCGGTGGAACAAGTTAGTTTTTTTGTTGCCCGCGGCACTGCCCACTTCAAAACGCTGCTGAAGCAAAGCATCTAGATCTGGAGTAGCTGCACCGTATAGACAGCATTCAACCTCAATGCTCTCGCATGCCAAGGCGTCAGCAAGCGCTGCAAAATCTACAAGCCCTTTTTTATGAATTAAACTTCCCATCAGCCCCACCCGCAGCGGCCGCTGCGCATCAAGCTGCACAGCAGGTACCGCTTGCCAAGCAGGCATATCCACCATATTAGGCACCACACATACCGGCACGCCTCTACCCTGAAACGCCTCTGCGGTACATTGAGAGTTCACAATTAAGCAATCTGAATGGGCAACAGCGTGCGCCACCACGCCTTCAGCCGAACTATTCAGTGCTTGGCAAAGACCAGGATCATGCGCCGGCAATTCACGAACATGCGTCATTACGGGCAAGCCCAAACGCCTAGCCGCAACCGAGGGCGCGTGCAGCGTTAGTGTGTTCATGTATACAGCGTCAGCGCTTGTGGCCCCAAGCAACGTCTGCATCGACGTTATCGTGGAGGCGTCACTGGCCTCTTTCTCTCGCCACCAGCCATAGGGTAAGACGTACAGTGCACGGCTAACGCGCTGTAACGCTGCTAAATAAGCGGGGTTACTAGCATTAGGCACTATGACCACCGCTGCAATACCCAACTTCTCAAGAGTATTCAGCGCATCCAACAGGCTACGTTCCGCGCCATATAAACGTGGGGTAACCGTATGGGCAAATACTGCCAAGCAAGGCTGCCCAGCCAATGCTGCTTGAGCACCATCACCAGGAATGCAGGGCAGTGGATCTAACCCACGCCACCGCCCCCACCACCAGTAATGAATAACAACAGAGGAAGGCTCCCACGGTCTATCGCCACCATAACAATACCCATAACCGCTTATGCTGATATGTGGCGAGAGCTCTCGGCCTTCCGCAAGGCCGTACAATAGAAAATGGGCGAAGGCATTTCCCCCCGCAGCTGCCACATCAGGATAGTGCTGCAAATACCACTGCCTGTTAAACAAGCGTGCTGCCGCCCAAAATAAAAAGGGGTAGCGCCAGTTATACTGCCGCCACCCCTTCTTGTGCTGCCCCCAATAAAAGCTCCTGAACGCCCCCAAAAACGTCATAACACGTTTCTGCCACCACCAGCCAAATACACGGTTAATGATTCCGCCTTAGCGGCAGGAAGCGGTCTCCCCGTAAGGTCACGCACACCCTCCTGGATAGTAAGCTGCGGCACGCTATCAGGCCAATCTATGGAACCAGCTAGCGCTTGTACACGCACTTCGCGACACCGTAACCTAAAGCCCCCATGGGCAATCGCAATATCCTCTTCATGGCAAAGTTCCCACATGTCGTCTGCTAACCAGCGGGTATTAAAATCATCTGGCCTGCTCCAGGGGCAAACGACAACGTAGTAGCCTTCATGACGCAGCCGTAGAAGCGTATTCAACAGCTCCAATAATCGTGGGTTACGCACAGAAACATCTGCCACGATAGCAATATCGTACTGCATGCAGGGCTGCGGATGGTTACCAAGCGGAGTTGGAAAAAGCCGACGGACGCTGTGGTTAGACATTACGGGCACTACTTGCCTTTCCCGCCACCAAGATGCCGCTTGGTGATACAAGTGGCGCACGCCACAATGAATGGTGCGCACGTGTGTCGCTTTTCGCTGGGTTAGCGAAGCTGCCTGCACTAAGGAAAATGCCAACGGCACGTTGGTCGCTACTTTAAACAGCGCATCAGCGCCATAATGCTTCTGAAGTCGCTCTACAAATTCATTATCTGCTGCTACCGCCACCTCATCCCACATTCCCAGTATACCAAACACCTCTCGGCGAACCATCACAGAGGCAGGGTTTGGTTCTAACCAATCAGCACATAAATGCCATGGCCCCAGCGGCTGTAAGCTCTCATCTACCCGTATCCAAAACGACTGGGTCGCCATCACACTGGCATGTTGCATAAGCGCCAACGCTTGGCGTTCAATCTTTTGCGGATGCGACCAGTCATCGCTGTCATGCACCGTAACAAATGCCCCTCTGGCCGCTCTAACACCGGTATTTCTAGCGCTGTAAGCCCCTTGGTTTTTCTCATGTCGAATCAACGTAAGTCTAGGCTCTAAGCGCGCCCTCTTTTCTACCCGCTTAGCCGTGCCATCGGTACTGGCATCATCCACGACGATAACTTCAAGATTGGACCAGCTCTGTGCCAGTAACGACTTCAACGCCACACCAATCGTATTTTCTGCGTTAAAAGCGGGTACCACCACTGACACCAGCGGCATACGCCGGCTCACCTTGGTTCTCACCCGGCGTGTCTTTAACCGGCCCAAGCCACTTTTCGACTCTAGCGGTAATAACGGCACCAGTTTGCGTCGAGCGAACCACTGGTTAAGCGGTGCTAGCCGCTGCTCTAAGGGTAGATTAACAGACGCCAATGGCAGCATTACCTGATCCAGCCCATTGCCAGAAAAATGCGGTTGATCGCGTAGCGCATCTAGCTCATCTTGCTTACCTAAGCGTACATAACATTTCAGCAACGCCTGCGGAATCCACTGCTGGTAGCGACCAGCATCGCCTTCCGCCAATGTTTGTAAATAAGTAAGCGCTTGTTCGTAACGAGATTGGCCATAATACCAACCGGCCAAATACCACAGCGCTGCCGGCTGCCCCTGGCCTGCCAGTACCTGCAATTTAGGAATAGCTACACCCGCGTGGCCATGCCATGCCTGATGGTGCAACCAAACAGCTTGGTCTTGAAACACGGGAAAATCACTAATATGTCTATTAGCAGCTGGCAAACGCCCTTCGTGAATGCCATAACGTAAGAAGTGCAGCACCGGGTTCACTTTTGCCCGCCCTATGTCCACATAGCGGGAGGTATACCACTGGGCGTCAAACCGCGGGCTAGGGGTTAACCCCGCACGCCAGCCCAAACGCAAGAAATGCAGCTCCGGCCTAACCCATAGCCACCGCTGCCAAGCAGGCATTTGGGTTCGATAATAGCGCCGATCGAATTCGCCATGTTGTGTTAACAAACGCATATCGCTGCGCTCTTTTGCACTGGATAGTGGATAAAGCGCTTTAAAAAAAGAAATAATGGTCACTAATAATCAACAACTCATCAGTAGGTGAACAATGCCCCTATGGGCAATTGACTATTATCCAGCGACATACTGAAATCGCCTCGGGTTTCCCTAGCACTAACGAGTAAGCGCCAGAGGCTTAACAACGCCATGGACTAACGTGTTTTCAGTATTATAAAGCCCGAATGCTTAAGCGAGCGGCTGTGAGAGGTTGCGGATACTTTAGTCACGGATGCAGCTTTGGGTCCGAAATGCAGCTTACCCAATAGTTGTTCAACCTTTGCGCGATCACCTTTAAATACCGCCTGTACAGTACCATTTTGCCGGTTTCGAACCCACCCTTGAACGTTCAGTGCCGCCGCTTCACGACGTAACCACTTACGGTACCCCACACCCTGCACCTTTCCCTCTATAGATACCAGGCGCTGACAAGGGACAGGCGGAGATGTACGTATGGGCGTAATAGAAAACGCAGTGGCCAGCGCCTTCTGCTTTTCATAAGCGCGCCGCCAAATAGGTGTTGCCAAATCTCGTGGCGCGCCACGCATCGGGAAATGGTGACCACCAATACCAGGCCCCGTATTGACTTCAATAATGTAGGCGGCCGGCTCCGACTCATCAGAGGTATCCACCATCACATCAACCCCAGCCCAATCCAAGCCAGGAATAGCCGTAACGGCCTTGACAGCCGCCTGTTTCGCTATTTCTGGAACGCTATCGGTCGCATCAAATGAGTCCGCTCCCAGCGATATATTCGCCTCGTGGCGAAGCACGACCTCCTGCCCTTCAGCGGGGATGCTTTCCCAGGTTAGCAACTGTTTGGACAAGTTCTGCTCCACCCACTCATCTTTGGGGATCAGACTAGTCATTAAACGAGGGTTTAGGGCACGCAGCTCGTTCTTCGCCTCCACCAACTTACTTACCGACCGTGTACCATCGCCTATTACATGGGCAGGTTTTTTACCCAACACAGAAAGCACTTGCCCGCCAAGTACAAAAAAGCGGTACTCAGTGCCAGACACATGCTCTTCCACCAACACGCCAATGGATGATTTCGCCTTATGATAAGCATCAACAATCTCGGTCTTATCACTCAAGCCTAAACTAACGCCACGCCCACGAGTGCCCTTGATAGGCTTCACCACCACAGGCTTAGCAAGCTTTGCAGCAAAATTTGCAGCACCTTCCGCTGAATGAACCACCTTATAGCGGGGTTTAGAGACGTTACCTCGGTCTAAAAAACGGTGTGTAAACAGCTTGTGGGTGGCAATTTTCCCCCCCACAGCGGATTCGTTAGAGCGCACATCCCAAAAAAACACCTGAACATCATTGAGCGTAGCAATAAACATCGCCTTGCTAAACCAAGTGACCTCCGCACCTTCGCTTTCCGCTACACGGGCAATTAACCAAGGCCCAAGTAAATGGGCTTTATGGGCGTTACGCGCTAAATCACTTAATTCATCGGTATAACTATTTAGGGATTCATCACCCATACACTTGGGCAAAACTACAGAATTCGTCATTATCTAACTCTTAAATGCGCGGCATGCTGGCTGTTAATCAGCGATTGCGTTGTCCAGCCCCAACATTGTTCTGGTCAAGCATCGTCCAGCTCAAACATCGCCCCGAGGTAAAGATCGGCTTGCTCACCAAAGGCATGGTAAGTCCCAGGCACCGGCGTGAGTTCTCCTAATACCGGCCCCTGGCGGGCTTCATATAAATCTATTCGACAAAATGGGGTAGGTAACGCCGCCGACACACGCTCTGCAATACTTAATAACGCCTCAGGCGCGCGCGGGGGTAACAATGCGGGATCATTCGCCTCTGCATACTTCCCTGTTTCAACAGGGTGCCAATTACGGTCGTACCAGCGATAATACTGCCCTTCCGGCTGGCGGGCTACCTGTAGGATTAACCCCACACGGCCACGGAAGGCATAAAACTTAAAATCATCAACCGGGCGCAGCAACCCTGAAGGGGGTAGCAATAACTCTTCCAACTGCCAATGATTCGGGAACTGGTGCTCGCGCATTTCCTGATACAGCCGCTCAAGAATATCCACCAAACGCAAGCGGCAGCGCAGCTGCAAGCATTCAAAGGTAATCTCATCCACCCGTTTTAGCGAGAGCACTCCACGGGAGCTATGGGCTTCTTTAGGTTTAATGACACACGCATCAACGCCTTCCAGCACATCCCGCAGGTGCTGCAATGAAAAGTCATCTTTAAGGATCTTCGCGGTGGACACACCTAACGCATCCATTTGGCCAGCCACCCAGGCACGGTTCCCCGCCAATACAGCAAAACTATTAACACCAGGCTGCTGCTCTTCCCGCTGGTAGCGACGCACAAGCGCATCCATCGCAGAGCGAAATGAAGGCGGCGCAGGCAAGGTACCTTTACGGGCAGGGTGAGAAGCTTGTACCCAAGCTAATCGTTCAGGTTTCAGAAGAAAATCACAAAAAGAGGGGATAACAAGCTCACTCATCGGTAAAGCCGTAGCAAATAGAAACAAGGAGGGAAAAGAGGGCCGATATTAAACCACTAAATAATCGGGAAAAATCCAGCCCTAAATATTTACAGCTAATGTGTTGCTAATGCGGAATATATTTTGGGAAATTTTTCAAAAAGATCATCAGAATAATTTCTCATTGGGTCATTGCTGCGAATAATGTCCAACAACACTTGATCTGACGGATCCACGTTTTTTAAAAGCAAAGAGCGTGTTGAAAAAAGCGCCCTACTCTCAGCACAACCATTAAAACACCAGTGCCATGGTTCAAAAATCACCCCAAAAATATTATCTTTTTTATAAGACTCATAAAAACCATACGTATGCGCATGCTTCTTAAGCCACTTATAAGAGTCTGAACGAGATAAACGCCCGCCCGCCATTTGCTTTGGCAAACGAATATCAATTGCAAAGCCAGTATGATGTTCACTATGGCCAGGTAAAGCAACTCTGGTAAGAGTTTTAACAGTACCTAGCTCTTTTTTCAAACGATAGTATTCAAAAGTTCTGGTTTGACGCTTGTAAGAGCGATAGCCAATCTTAATAATAACTGGAGCAACGCCATCTCTATGCATAGCATTGCTCATTTCTAGAAAAGCAGAGGCAGCATGTTTATGTAGCCAGACACCATCATTCAAACAAACTAAGTTTTCAGTAGCCACCTCTTGGTAACGAAGATGACCAAAGCGAATTGATGAGTCACTCAAGTCGAATTGTTCAAGGCCTTCGCTATCAATAACGCTTGATTGGATCATACTTAAAGGGCCTTTAAACTCGCAGTTTCAAGAATCGACATAACCAAAGTATCAAAATCTGTGCCCGCATGATTAGCCGCTTGAGGAACTAAACTACGCTCTGTCATACCTGGGCAGGTATTGATTTCAATGAGCCATGGCATACCTGAATCGTCGATAATAACATCAACACGACCCCAGCCTTCACAGCCAATCATATCGTATGCTTTTCTGGATAGAACTTTGAGACGATCTTCTGCTGTTGAATCAAGACCACAGGGTAAGTTGTAAATAGTACCAGATGACAGGTATTTCGCTTCGTAATCATAGAAATCATTGAAAGGCACCATACCTATCACTGGTAATGCCTCACCAGAGACAACAGCAACCGTATACTCATTACCCTTAACAAACTCCTCCACCATTACAAGCTTATCGTATTGCACGGCATCATTATAAGCCTCCAGCAGCTCATTCTGATTTTTTGCTTTTACAATACCGATACTAGAGCCTTCATGGATTGGTTTAACCATCACAGGGAAAGTGAAGGTATCACATACTTTCTCCAGCTCTTCTTTTGAGTGAAGAAGCGTAGATTTAGGCGTATACAAGCCCCCCATTGACCAGACTTGTTTGGTCTTATATTTATCCATGCCAATAGCTGAAGCCATAACACCACTACCAGTGTAAGGCTTACCAAGCCACTCCAAAACTCCTTGGATACAGCCATCTTCACCACCACGGCCGTGCAACGCAACAAACGCCACATCAAACTCAGCACCTAGTAGCTGCTGTACAGCATTACTCTGCAGGTCAATACCAAAAGCGTCAACACCTGACCGTAGCAAGGCATTTAAAATAGCGGTACCACTTTTAAGGGACACTTCTCTTTCAGCAGAGATTCCGCCCATCAACACAGCAACTTTTCTTTTTTTTAGTATCGAATAAATACTCATAATTTATTTTCCATATTTTTTAACAATAAAACTAACTAATTTATTTAACCCAACTCCATTAGAAGATTTAAAAAGCACATTATCATTATTTTCAAGATCTCTTCTCAGGACTGGAAGGATTTGTCTATAGGATGTGAAAGCAGCTCCTCGAAGTTCAGTTTGAATCTCAGGCCACAAGTGTGCCATATTCTCCCCAACAAGGTATACTCTGTCAAAACCTAGAGAATTTATTTTTTCTGATAGATCTTTATGACGAGAGAGCGAGTTTTCTCCTAGCTCCAGCATATCTCCTAAAACTAAAACTTTCCTTCCAGCGGAAATTTCTCGCAAAGAAAAACTCTCAATAGATGATCGCATTGAGAGTGGATTCGCATTATAGCTTTCGTTAATAATCTTAATCTCTGCCTTTGGCAACTGAACAATGTGCTCATCCCCTCGTCCTCTAGGAGGAGAAAGTTTTTTTAAAAATGGAATACACTTTTCAAGCTCAATCCCCAGAGACGCACTGACAGCCAAGGCACCAATTAAGTTAATAGCATTATGCCTACCTAAAAGAGAAGTATTAAAAGTGCATTTTTTCCCCTCCAGTGTTGCATAGATGGTTCCAGTTTTAGCATCGTAGTTATCTAACCTATAATCAGAGCCTGGTGACTCACCGTAAGTAACAATTTTCACTTCACTACCAACCAAACTCTTTACTCTAGAGAAATAAGGAATGTCTCTATTTACAATAGCAGTTCCGCCCAAATTAATATTCCCGAATATTCTAGCCTTAATATCAAAAACACTGCTGACGTCTCCATACTCTTCTAAGTGGCCTTCCCCGACAGAGGTTAAGATAGCAACGTCAGGTCTAACGATAAATCTTGAAGCACTCAAAGCCTGTCCAGAAATTTCAAACACTCCATAATCATATCCACTTGATAAAAAAATCTTTTTTAAAATAGGATATGATATATTCCCAGATGAAACTTCAATAGTGCCAAAGTTCTTCAATATTGAACCCAAAACTCTCTTTGTTGTTGTCTTCCCCACAGTTCCAGTTATAGCTACTAATTTCCCTTTTTCTTTCTCAGATTTGTAATTAGAAATTTTTACTACTGAATCAAAAACAGAATCAACCACAATTTTATCAAAACCTTCTAACAAATTAGCATCAAAATCTGTATCAATAAGAAAGACGCACTTTTCCTTATCATCTAAATCAGAAATTTCAACTCCACCTCTTTTGCCGTCAAAAAAAGTCGTAACACCAGTCGGGACTACGAGCTTTTTACTTTCTCTAGGCAACTTATCATAGGTTTCTTTATCAAATCCAACAGCAAATATACTTTCGTTTGAAACAAAATCGATAAAGCATCCTTCACCCAAAAATCTCTTAAGAGCACCTGAGCTAGAGAAATTCATTAGAGCACCTCTCTTAGTTTGTTAAACTTTTCAAAGTTTTTACCTAGGATAAGGTCATCAAGTAGGCGTCTTCTAGCTTTTATAAATTCTTTACCAAGCCTGAAATCATATTCCTTATTAAATTTATCCCACTGACCAGGTCTAGGTGTAAACTCTCCTAATATCATCCCACTTTCCCCTTTTAGCATATCTATTCGCATATAAGGGGCAGGAATATTTAGACTAATATCTTCAACATATTTTACTTCTTCTTCTGTTACACCATCCCCTACCCAAGTCTCGTTTTCAAAATGACCTGTATTCTTTAAATGCTGCCCATCCCGTGACCAGAAACAATGCCTAACATTACTTCCTCGAACAATTTCAAGAATAGCAAAAACTCTACCGTAGAAAGTATAAAATTTTAGATCCCTTGCGGGGGTTTTATTTTCGATATCTTCAAGAACAAACTCTTCAATTGACCACTTTCCCTTTATTCCAAAAATATTGCCTTTATTGTATAAAACCTTATCGTTTACGTAAGATACCATTTCATCCCAAGAAGAAAATTTAACATCCTCTCGAAGGAGAACAACTTCACTAGAAGAATAGTAGAATATAACACCTCGCGAGCCCGTTCCAGCAGCAGGCTTTATTACTGCAGGTTTCTTCGGCTCTTCAATTTCATGAAATGAAAACATACGACCATCATTATTAGGTCGCTTTATACCTATGAGATCTGCAAATCTGTATGCTTTTTTCTTATCATCAAGCTCCCAAGAATAATCTGGAATCCCAAAACGTCTTTCTGCTGATCCTTGCATCATCAAGGTATGGAATGATACTGACCTCTCCAAAAGCATTTTTCTTTTTTCGATGTGCCGTAACATGCCATGAGTTATATGATCCGGATTTGCACATGAAATAAGTTGGTTAACCTTATCTTTGCTATAGCGATTTGTACCTAGCATTTTCCCTCTAGTAATACGTGTCCGATAGAACTCTCGCGAAGACTTGTTAAGTTTTTCTTGTATAATAGCAGGCACTCTATCAGAAAGGTCTTTATTACTGGGATTCTCCATTAGCTTTTCAAACATTAAGGATATTTCTTTATAATCATGAGACTCTTGCTCCTCGCCTTCCCCTCCCCTCTCCTCTACCACTGCCACATTAAAGTTTGTTAACTGATTATCCGACATTATATCTTTTGTTAGAAACTCTAGTTTTTTTTGTTTTAAATTCACACTAACAACTGAGCTAAAAGGCCTTACGCCTTTAGAAGCGTATCGTCCAGGTGAGTTAAAAACAAAGTTACCTATCGAGAAGTAAATTTTCTTTCCAGAGCACTCTTCAACTTCATCTTTTTTATGAGATCCATGAGCTACTATTGTATCAGCACCAGCATTAATTACATCACGACACCACTGTTTTTTTATTTCATCTACCTCTTGATAATCAACACCTTGCCAATGTGGACATACCACCACTATAGCCTTGGGATCAATTTCTTTAATTTTTTGGATCTGCTTTTTAACTGCAGAAAGACTAGTGTTAGCAATCCCTGGTTTTTCTTTTTCTGCAAAAAAACCATATTCTCGGTAACGCTTTCCTGATCGCATGCAATTAAATATATACACCTTCTCTCCCGACTCAGGCACAGTGATAATATAAGGCTTTCTAGCTTCATATATATTGCGACCAGCCCCTATTGTTGCTATTCCATTAGCATGCAACAAGTCTATCATTTCAATAAGTTTATCTTCACCAAAATCCATAGCATGGTTATTGGCCAGTGTTACTGCTGTCGTGCCTAATTTTTTTAAAACTTCAATTGTAACATCGGGATCATCAAACCCTGGATACTCCTTTCCCTCAATAGGCGCGCCGGGGTTATTAGTCAATACAGTCTCTAAATTAATAATTACTTCGTCACTATCCTCTAACAAGGGAGCGACTCCTTCAAAAAAAGAGAACGGATCATTTTGCAAGCGCGAATATGCTTCAGAATATTTATTCTTGCTTTTTTCCAGATAGTAATAACCGAGACTAGTATCGCCACAGAACGTAATTTTGAAAGGCTTCGTCATTTTAAATTAACTCCATTCGTCAAATTTTATTGGCAAGTAACACTAGTGGGCACTTCATTTATGCCCAAGCCATTTGCATAAATCCACGTTAGACTAGCAAGCGCCCAAGTAGGCCCACTTAGCTCGAAGTGGACTCGCCCAGTCACTTCATCTAACTCATCAAGTTTCAATGCAAGCTCTAATACATTAGCAACGTCGGTTAGCTCCTGCTTTAACCGCTGCCCGTTACTTACGCCTGAAAGCTCGACGTGTATCGTGGCTTCCTTTGATAAGTCAGGCATGTTGCACTCTGCTACCTGCTCTAAAATTGCTTGCGTGGTATCAAAATGATCGCCGATGAGTTTGTAGCATTTAAGGTGTTCAGAAAGTGCGATGACCACATGATTATCATCGCTGGCAGGTTCAGCGTGGTTGTTAACGATTAAATCAACACGCAAAAAGTCCATTCCCTGCAGTACCTTTGCCACCTTACGGCCGACTGCTTTGTAGCTTTCATGGATATCAGCGCTTTGCTGCCATTGCTTGGCACCGGCAGGCTTGGTCAGTGCCGCCACAACTTTACCAAACGCCACAATAAGCCGTAGCTGCTGACCTTCCTGCTGTTTTTCAACCATATAGCGCACGCTTAACGGCAGGAACTTACGGCCGTGCTCGTCTATGTGGTCTTCTGAAAGCCGTGTCATGGCATAAGGCGATGCAGACAAATCACTGGCTTTTTGCTTTTTAAGCTCACGAGACTGTCTGAAAAGAAATTCCAGCTCAGCATCGTTTTTAATATCTTTGATGTACTCTTCAAATAACGTATTGCGTATGACAGGCTTAAGCACAACAGGGTAGCCAATTTTTCGTGCGTAACGAATATGGTCACGTATTGAGCGGCCCGAAAACGATGCAGCTTTTACAACCTTAACCCCTGATCGTTCTAGCCTGGCACGCCATGCGCGAATATCCTGGCAAAAATTAACTTCGGGCAACAAGTTACGGCCACTTACACCACATACATAACCGCTTGGCTTAATGTTTTCTGCCCCTGCTTCTGGCGTGGGTATTTGCTGGTAATAATAGGCCAGCTGACGGGGCAGCAGTAGTGATTGCGCGCTGTTGGGCATACGCATAGCGTGTACTAGCAACCCTTCCCGCGTAATGCCGGGCAGCTTGCCAAGTAGATCGGTGAAGTTATTGAGACTTGCATCCATCACGGGTTAGCCTTCAGGGAATTAGAGTGAATTCATCATAGTGGGTTACATCGAGATGCGTTGTACGAACCGAGGTTGGCAACGCTTCAGATGGCCCTCGAATACACGCGGTTGTTAGCGCGGTGATTCCCACTAGCGATCCTTGCAGCACCGCTTCCACTTGCCTTGGCCCGATGTTTTTCACGTAACCTGTTAGGCCGCTACGCTGCGCATGACGGGCAAACCATTTACGATAGCCAACGCCGGTTACTTTGCCGCGGATGTTCACCTGTACGGCAATATTGTCTTCAGGTAATGGCGTAAGCGGTAACTTATTCTTGATCAGCACTTCTTCAATGGCATCTCTTGGCACGTTTACCGGTTCACCAAACATGGTGTAACAGGCGGTACCAATAGCGGCGTGTGCATTTAGCTCACAGATACCTATATCGGTTTCACCAACGGGCTTACGGTGGTCTTCGATCAAGAAATCAATACCGCAATAATCCAGCCCAGGAACCGCTTTTACAGCGTCTTCCGCTACCTTGATAATGCTCGGGTGCATTTCATGCAGAATATTAACGCTATCGCCCCCTTGGGAGAGGTTACAAGAGCCGGAAAGTATGACCTGCTTGCCCGCCGTAGGTACGCTATGTAGCGTTAGCCCCTGTTTATCCAGCTGATATCGGGTAGCTTCACTGAATACAATGGGCCGTGATTTCAGGTGCGGGATATTTTGGCGGTAACGGTTTTTGATCAGTATTAATTCGGCAATATTGTGCTTACCATCGCCGGTTACGTTGGCTGGCGCCCTTAGTGTCGCAGCACGCACCGTGCCACCAATCACCATAATGCGGTAATCTTCACCGAATATATGTTTTTCTACGATAAAATCATCGTGGCCTAGCTTACTGCTCTCAAGCACATGAAAAGCACTTTTTAGCTCTGTATCGCTAGTAATGTTTGGTACTACACCAATACCACGCACCCCGGTCGCTGGTTTTACAACAACAGGATAACCAATCAAGTTGGCAAATTTTGTAGCGTTCTCGTAGTCACCTGCAGGGAACATTCTCCCACGGGGAACCGGAAAGCCTAGTGGCGCTAAAAATTCACGCGTCGCTTCTTTGTGAGTACATAGTGAAATAGCATCAATACTCACCAACGGCGAACGACTTAATTTGAAATAGAATCGCTGGCCATTGTTATCCGCTGTAAAAACGCCTTTACCAGTACGCAGGATGTTGTAGCCCTGGCGTACGCACTCACGCTCCATTAAGTGGCTTTTTGCGTCCATCGTTCCTAACGGAAGCATAAGCACGGTGTCGTTAGAACTGTTGGGTGATAGCGGCTCTGAAGGGGTCTGAGGCTTACCCTTGATAGTGGGTTGATAGGTATACGTTGGCGGCTCTGCTTCGGGCAGATAGAGAACATTTTCTGCCCTATGGAACAGAGCCTCAACCAGTGTAGTATCGGAGGCAGCTTTTTCAGCCGCCTCTTGTTGTGCTAACGCTTCAAACACCTTTTCTAACAGGTGGTAAGTGCCAGTCACCGCAGACTGTATTTTGCCCCACTGGCGCTTATCACTAAGTCCAGCGTTATCAATCAAGCCATCGGTAGCCTCTACCCATTTCCTTGCATCACTGGGCACGCTACCGCTGTGTAATATTTCCGCCGTTAACTGGCTACCCATCAAACGCGATGCGACGGTCTCAAGATAGTCCCAGTAGCGGGCTGCCATCGGTTTACCGTTGCGCTGCCCCAGTCCCCCTTCAATAGCCGCTACGCGCTCCTCACCCGCACCAGTAACGACCACTTTCAGGTAGAAGTTGATCTGTTTGCCACCATTTGTCGGAACATTATGTGCAACAGGCTCATTATAGGGCTTGTCATAGGCAATTAGCTCAATGCGTGTAACATAAAAGAGGTCTGGCGACATTTACAACACCATTAATGATTCGAGTTGAGGGTGGCTTCTAGCGCTTTGTCAGAGTAACTGTAGCGCTCTTGTTCGGCTAGATCGCGGTTAATGAACCGATCATCATAGGTACTTTCGAGCAGCGCTTTACGTACTTCGCGCTTGCTGGTGCGGCCTTTGTCACTATACGCAAAAAGCTCGATTGAACGCTTACGCACCCCTGAACGGCACAGGTTAGTTGCAAAACCTGGCCCTTCTGGGATTTGAAGCTTGCTATTCTCAAGCGTAACGCATGGGTACACTAAACGCGTTTTGCCCTCTTTCTTAAACGAGGTTGAGAAATAGCGATTAAAGCGCATGGCACTCGCCAACGATACCATAGCGATGGTATTGAGGTTTGTGGTGCCATTAACACCGGCTAGGAAAATGCCACCTTTAAAGCCATGCTGCTCTGCTTCTTTTTCGGCCTCCAGCACTTCGTGGTAACCGCCTGCTTTTTGGGGAGTAATTTTAAGCTCAACATGCGGTAGGTAAAGAGCGAGGCGGCTAATAGATTCACGGCCCCATACTGGCTTGGATAGCATAATACTGACTGGCGTGCCTTCCATTTTGGCGAATGCTTGCTGATAAAAAGCATCGGCTGCTTCTTGGAAGGGATCTTCGACGATAATTTTCACATTTTGCTTAGCTGCCAAGCCAGTAAGGGCTACTTCAGCGCAGAAGTTGTTCCACTCGTCTGTTGACCAACGCTGCCCAGCATTAAGAATAATGCCGTTAAGATCATGAGTATTATTAGAAAGAGCGAATAGTAGTGAGTTCACTAGAGCACTGGCATCTTTTCCGGTGATGCGCTTACCACGACGAATCCAGCCACTCACTTGTTTTCCTTTAGCGATAGAGCGTATCAATCGCTCAGGATTCTTGAGAGGATCATTGTATACATTGCGCTCAACAGCGACCGGTTTATCTGAACTAGTTAACTGTGCAACGCTAATACCACGCTTTTTGGCAATCAAATCTAGCAGTGCACATTCAGTTGCAAAACAAACAGTAGGACTTGGGCGTTGCTGACTTGCGCCATTGCCACTAATGCCAAAAATATCGCCGATGACATTTTGGACGATATCATTAACGTGTTCGATAGGCGCTTGGGATGTAAAGTCTAGCTGCTTGCCGATGAGGCGTCTTGCCATTTTGCGAGCATAGCGCAGTGTGCTGTTTAGCGATTCGCCGCTGGCTCTTGTTGGCCGTGCTTCACCCAAGCCTATTAAAGGAGCTCCGTCATACTCTCCTGTTATTCTTATAAAAATCGAGTAATCGTCTGGCTTGCGTGCCTGTGCTTCTTGTGTTTCTTGTGCTTCTTGTGTGCTTTTCTCACGTTCGGAACGACTTAGCGGTTTATTTTTTAAAAGGACTACTTCTGTATTACTAATTTTCATGCTACCACCTTTAATAAAATTGGAGATCACACTTAATCAGAAGCCGACAATATCAATCAACTCCACAACTATTGGATGATATTATATTTAGCGTATAGCTCAGCAACCTGATAGTTACTGAACAATGGCTCGTGCATCTGAAAAAGTCTTACTTGGCTATAACTATTCCCTTCTAACACAACAAAATCTTTGTCTTGAAGTATTAGATCAAAGCCGCAGTACTTTAAGTACGGCAACTTATTAAACAAGGCCAGTAGTTTATTTTTATGTATTCGCCAATTAGGAATATGAGCGCCCGTGATTTTTTCGCCAGTATCAGGGTGCGTCGTCCACCGCCTGCCGGTAAACCGACCGGCTGCCGCTACCGCATGGCCTAACTCCCCACTATCTTTATTTATTTCTATACTTAACCCACCCAGTGAAAAGTTATCAATGGGGTAAGATTCACTATTACCTACTCTCAATACAGCACGCACTATACATGGCTCCCCATTGGTTGGGTTACGAACCACTAGCGCACGCACGGTATTAACAGTAAGTGGATAAAGCCGCTTCGAAAAGTCTCCTTGCTGTACATATTCATTGATAATAAAGGGCACCCGCTGGCGACTAAATACTTCGCCAAGTTCTTCTGTTTTAACGTTAAAGCGTGGAGTAATGGCATCATTCGTTTCCACTGCTGCATGGCGTTTATCGATACGTATGAAGTACACACTGCCGCCACCGCCACCACCTAAAGGTTTGGCCACTAACATTAACGGGCCTGCCCGACCAGCTTCGATTTCTTGCCATAGGTCCGTATGAGGAATCACCCGGCCCTGTCGGCATACCGCCACCGTACGTGGCACATTGCAATATTGGCCAAATACTTGGTCAAACAGTATTTTGTTGTTAAAAACAACGCTATAGGGGCCATTCACAAGGCGGGTAAGCCAGCGCTGAACATCGCTTAGGTAAGTGTCGATATTGTCGCGGTTAAGTCCATATAACCTTGCTTTTTCAGGTAGAAAGCCACGTTCATAAAAAAACTGAGCTTCTTCCGGGCTTAGTTTTTCCAGGTCTGGGTCGGCATGGAAGTCAAGCGTAAAGCGTTTTAGTAACGCTAGCTGTTCCGTTTCCTTAAGGCTTTCCATCAAACGTTTGTGGTGGTCTTTCGGTAGCATTGTGTCACTAGTAGCTACAGAAGCTTGATCAGTAGAAAGGATCTTGGACGACTGTTTGGGGGCCCAGAAGGTGGTGTTAGGGTTCATATTCCAAACTCACGCATGAAGTCGATGGCTGTTTGGGTTTGCATTAGCGGGCCATGTACTTGAAAGTCTTCTACCGAAGGAGTGGCAGTTAAGCGAATCAACCTTGGCTTCGGTGTAGAGATATCGATATCGACTTGAATAAATGAGTAAAGCGATTCTTTTTGAATAGGGAAAATAATGTTCTTCTGGGCTTGTTGCCATGCTGCTTTATAGTCATATCGCTTCCAGGGAATAGGCTTGCTAGGGCCTACAACAACACCACTGGTGTTAAAGCGGACCACGCTACGGGTACGGCCGCTGTTGGGCGATAGCTCCATGCTTAAGGCCATGCCTACGCTAGCAGCAGTGGCTTTTTTGGTAGCCACTACTGAAAGCGGTACCAATCCGGCCCCCGCCGGGTCTAGCATTAAAATGACTTTAAGTATCGCGCCTGTGGGTTGCTCTTGTTTCGCCATCATAGGTAGGCGGTGGTTGTAAAGCTGCCACTGGAGCTCTGTGTCTTCCAGCACGGGCTGCATAGGGCCATTCGTCTGGGCTAGGAGGTTAACCTGCAAATCGCTGATATAGGCATCTACCCGTGTACCAGGCAACTTATAGAGCCTTTTTCGACTAGGTAGAAAACCACGATTATGTAGGTACTCGGCCTCTTGCTGGATGAGTTTTCCTTGCTGCGCCCTAAAGGCTAGGCTAAATTCTCGCCATGCCTCGACGCTATTTTGGTTATCCAGTCTTTTAATGCGGCCAATGTGGCTTAGATCTGCGCTTCTGCGTGTTTTGTAAATAACTCGATGGTGCTGAGCACTGCCCTGGCTGTACAGCATGCTTTGTACTCCCCCTAAAAAGGGGGTCGACCTACGGTCTTCATGGCGACCAAAGCGTAAATAATGCAGCAGTGGATTACTTGAAGCTTCCCGGACATCGTCGTACTCATCCAGGTACCACTGAGTATGAAACCCAGGCCCAGGGTTGTGCATTTGCGATATACCAGCCGCCAAGAAATAGCCTAACGGATCCTTTACGGCACTTGGTTCGTTCAGCAGCTCAGGGTAATTAGCCAGATACCATTCTGAATGAAAGTATCCGCTTTGCTCAATTTCTGCCCGAATCTTAGCCTCCTGGTAGCCTAGCTTCTCTTTAAGGCGCCATTGAAGCGTTTTGAATAGTGTTGCAATTAGTTGCGCAGGCATAGCTAACCACTGACCTTATTCACATGGTCGGCAATGCCGGGGTGCTCAAGTAGTGGTTGGTGCATTTGATGTGCCGCCATTGCATCCGTGTTGGTTCCAAAAAAAGATAACCCTGTCTCAGTTACTACAAAGCTTAAACTGCAAATGTGCAAGTATGATGACTCATCAAAAAATTTAAGCAGCGCTGCTTTAATAGCCTCCCAATTTGGCAAGTACTCACCTATTAGGGACTGGCCTGTTTCGGGATGTTGTAAACAGCTTTCTACTTTATGTTGTTGCGCAAGTGTAAGGCATGCCGTTATAAGCCCTGTTTGAGGAGTAATGCTGGCGCTAAGCGCACCATCTTCCACTTTCGCCGGAGAGCTGGCGTGGGTTTCACTATTTCCTATCGTCAAGCTGGCAGCCGCTATTTCAGGAAGGCCATCGTTCGATTCGCGCACCAGTAATACATGAAGCAAATGATAGCCGTAAGGGCTTACCGCGGTTAGCCAGCGATGCTGCGTAGGTGCAGCAGCAATGATTAATGTCTCGTCAGTTTCTTGCGCTTCGCTAGCTAACTGTTCAATGAATGTTTTTTGAAATTCTAGAGAGCTACTATGCTTGCTTAATTTGACTGTCCTATAGGGCCCGTAGCTACCCGGATCTAAAGAGTGTATCTGCACTGTCTCTGGAAATGTGGTTTCGTCTTTCCACCATGGTGGCTCTAACCACTGGACCCCACTTTTTGTGATAAGGCAGTAGTTCTTTTCCACTTCAAAGTAATTTGCCATTACATGGCTACATAAAACTCTGTTTGACAGAACCGTTTGATATGTTTTATTTATCGATTGAAGTCTATGTATCTGGTAGTCGCTTAAATAGGCGTTAAGGTCATTTTCCGTTAAGTCGTACAGGGCTGCTCGGCTTCTGTAGAACCCATTGTGAAACAGCTGACGGCTCTGCTCTTCGTTGTGAGTTGGCGCATTTTCTTCCCAGAACCTGAGAGTGAAGTTTTTCCAAGCGTGTAGAGAGGCGATGTCATCGGCGTGCGCAATACTGTCTTTATGTGTTGGGAGCATGTTTAATAGCCATCTGTAAAAAATTCATTCGTCGTCGTTGGCTTCTTGAAGAGCTTTAAGTGCTGCCTTATGTGTCCGTAATATTTTAAGCTTGGCATTCACATCACGTTTTAATTCAATTAACTCTTTGGGTGGCACGCCGTTGCTTTCACTGGCTTCTTTATAAATTGCTTTGGCTGCCCTGAAATTTTTCCTAGCGGTGAGCAGGTCTTGTCGCGTTTGCTTAAGTTTTTCAGACTCTCCCAAACCATATGCCTGGTGGTAGGCTTCAATTGCATCGTCGATTTTGTCAAACCAAGTGGCTTCGCCCTTGTTGATAAAGATGCCTGCCTGGCATAGCTCCCTAAGTATTCCCTCGCTATGCGAGACCATAATCAGACTGGCTTTTCCGGTCTTTTCTCGAAAGGCGGCTTTTGCTTTGGCTTTAAAGTTTTTATCGCCCACCGCAGTGGCTTCATCTGAGATGTAAACGTCAAAATCAAACGCTAGCGATAGTCCAAATGAGATACGAGCGCGCATCCCCGATGAAAATGTTCTTACTGGCTCATCAAAGGCTTTGCCTATCTCAGCGAAGTCTTCAACATATTTGATAACGCGTTTTACATCTTCACTGGAGCTGCCATGAACACGGGCCACAAACTTTACGTTTTGCCTGGCAGTCATGTTTTGCTGCATGCCTCCTGAAAGCCCAACTGGCCAGGAAACTTTGGTATGGCGAATCACCTCACCTCTTTCAGGCTTATCCATACCTGCTATTAAGCGCAGCAAGGTCGACTTGCCTGCACCGTTTGCACCTATCAGGCCAACGCTGACCTTGGGTGGGATGGTGAGATTGATATCTTTCAATACCCAGTCGCTACCGTGATGGTTATGGTAGCGCTTGTAGAGACTGCGAATTTCAATCATTTGCATTCTTAGTGATGGCTAGGGGATGAACGCTGCGCCTGTTAGGAGTGACCTTCATTTCTAACACTTAACACCTCACCGTCACACTCCTGCCTTTTCGCTGATAGAGGCTTTCGAGCTCTTCTTTGAGTGCTGCGCGGGCGGTTTGTTCACCGTGTACTAGGCGGATAGTGTGGGGCCAACGGCGCATACGCTTTACGAAGTCGAGCAGATTCTTTTGGTCTGCATGGGCGGAGTAACCACTGACCGAGGCAACGCCGGCTCTTATATCAATGCGTTGCCCATCGATATCGACCCACCCGCCTTGCGGGCCGTATTTCTGAATATCGCGCCCTGGAGTACCTGTGCCTTGATATCCAACAAACAACACTTGGTGGCGTACATCACCTAGCATGGCTTTCAGGTAATTCATAATGCGCCCGCCTGCACACATACCACTAGCAGCAATCACCACTGCTGGCCGGCCTGTTTTGGCTAAGTACTCGACAGTTTGCTCATGTTCTGCGTGACTATCAACGGTGTAGAGATTCGCAAAGTTAAGCGGGTGACGACCACTGCGCAGGCGGCGTTGGGCTTCTTTATCCCAGTAAGGTTTTAGCTCACGATATACCTTGGTAAAGCGTGCAGCTAGCGGCGAGTCCACAATGATTTCTAGTGAGGCCCAGCGCGATGAGTGCGCATGATGAATAATGGTTTCTAACTCATAGAGAAGCTCTTGCGTGCGGCCTATGCTGAAAGCTGGCACCATCACGGTACCGCCGTTAACGAGCGCGGTTTCTATCGCATTCTTTAATACCGCCTGGCGCTGGCGGCGATCAGGGTGAGTGCGGTTACCGTAGGTGCTTTCTAGCACTAGCTGATCACAACCGTAAGGCGATTGTGGCGCAGGCAACAATGGCGCATGAGGCGCACCCAAGTCACCAGAGAATACAACGCGCTCTTTTTCACCGGTAACGGCATCCTGATAAGCCACTTCAGCGTAACAAGAGCCTAAAATGTGCCCTGCCCGCTTCAGCTTTACGCGCGTTATTCCTACATTGTCAAAGGCAACACTGTGCCACTTGCCATAGGGCACGCTAACAACCTGCTGCCTTAACTGTTCCTGAAAGCGATTGATCAGTTTCGCATCGCGGGTAAAGCCTATTTTTAGCGCATCTTCAATCACAAGGGGCAATAGCGTGGCAGAAGGCTCTGAGCAAATAATCGGACCTGTGAAACCAGCCGCTAGTAAATAGGGCAGTCGCCCTACATGATCAATATGCACATGGGTGATGATCAGGGCTTTAACCGTTGAGATATCGAATTCAATTTTTAGCTGTTCGAAGCTATCTTTAGCGGCATCTTTTCCCTGAAAGAGACCACAATCAACAAGGAGAGAGTGTTCGTTATTCAGTATTAACTGGTGGCAGCTACCGGTCACACCGATAGCGCCACCATGATGAAGAATATCGAGCATGAGGCTACGAAAGATCGCTCCTTTTTAGTCTCGGTGATCTTTAATAATCATGAGCAGCATACTGAAGATAAAGGCAAGGAAGATGGCAATGATGGCGAAGACGCTGCTGTTGTAGAGCCGGTTTGGTTCTGTGGGATATTCCGGCAGCAGTGGGCTTTGCAGTACGCTTACCTGCTTAAGCTGGCGAGCGGCTTCTAAGCGAGTATTTTCTAGCGCAGCAAGTGCGCTGGAGTAGGTTTCCTGAGCAAACTGTGCTTGCAGTTCTAGCGTTTCATATTCAGCAGAAACACTGTTCAGCGAGCCACCCGATGCCTGTGCTATACGATCACGTTGTTCAATAATTTGGTCGCGTAGCGCGGTGATATTACGCTCAACTTGGCGCAACTCTGGTGATTGTTCGCTTTGGAAACTGGCGAGTGCGTTACGCTGCGCCTGGAAGCGTGCCAAGTCAGCTTCAAGTGTTGACACCACCTGATTAATACTTGCCACGGTATCAGTGGGCGAGACTAGACCAAACTCATTTTGGTACGCCAGCAAGGCGGCACGGGTTTCTTTAAAGCGCTCATCGAGTCGCACCATTTGCTGCTCTAAAAAGTGGACCTGCTCTTCGGCTAGACGATGACCCATTTCATTCATATGGTCTTCGCCAGCTTGCAGTAGCAGCGTGGTCATTTGATGGGCAAACTCTGGTGTATAACCCTGTACAGAAATATTAAGAACACCTGCGTACTCATCGAGCTCTATATTTACGCGGCGTAGATAGTATTTATGCAGGTCTTCAATCGGCGCGTCTCGATCATATAGCCTTGCGAAAATATCGCCGTGTTCGGTGTAGTGCTCTCGGATGTTTAGGTCTTCGTCTAGGAGGCGCAGCATATCCACTGACAATAAGTGCTCACGCAGCAACAAGAGATCTTTAGTATTACCAGCGCCGCCTCCCATTATTGATGACAGGCTAATTTCAGGGGCCGCCACTTGCGGGCTTTCCAGCACCACCGTGGCACGCGAAACATAACGCTCCTCTGCCCATACAAACCAGTAAAACGAAACTAAAATAATGGCGATAGCAGCCACGGCCCAGTGCGGCGACTTTTTTACAAAACTACCTATAGAACGTTGCATGGATTATTTTGCCTTTAAGCGATCAATAAAGCGCAGGTGCATTAACAGCCCCAGGGCAATAAGGGTGAATGTAAACAGCCAGAAATAGAGCATGCTAGTTCCGTGAACCACTTGATAATCCTCAAAAAAACCAAGACGAAGAGTTTCTAAACCATGGGGAATAGGGTTCAGCATGAGGTATTTTAGCAGCCAGTGAGGAAGACTATTGAGTGGCATAATCACCCCAGATAAAATCATTAGCGGCAGCGAGAGCATACGAATCACTTTGCCCACTTCTGGCACTAGAGTTGCTGCAACAGAGGTGACGAGCCCCAAACCCAAACCTAAACTCCAAAGTGATAACCAAGCTGCCAAGACTCTTATGGCATTATCGGGATACATATCCAACCCCAACATTAGCCCACCGCCAATAAAAATGAGGAATACAAAACTTCGTAACGCCCCTTCAAGAAAGCCACGTACCAGGACTGGATCGATGGGCTGCACTTGACGATAAGCAAATAATGATTTGTTGCCATCTATCGCGCCCATACCACGCATCATGCCCTCACGTACCAACCCAAACCCAAGCAGGCCAGCAATTAGCCAGGGTATAAACTCAGCATTAACAACAAGCCGGTCACCACGTATAAAACTTCGTACAGCAATCATAATACCGACGAATGCGACTGGCTCAAAAATCATCCAAAACCATCCCATGCGGTCACCCATCGTTCTGGAAAGGGCTTCACGCACGAACATGGCATACCACACACTACGGGTTACTTGCCACGGTGTGCGGGCACGCCGTGGCTCACTGCTTATATTTTCCATAGCGCTACTTTGTAAAGGAGTGAGGTGTGAGGTGTGAGGTGTGAGGTGTGAGGTGTGAGGTATTGACTCCCTCACACCTCACTATTTCCTTTTTTACAGATCTAAAGCGACTCGAGTTGTCACAGCGATTTGGAAAAGTATTCGGGTTAGCGTAGCCGCTAGCTGCAGATTATGTATGGGTGCGGCAGGCATCACCAAAATCTCATCACCCGGCCGTAGCGGTGAATTGCTGGCATGCTCGACTGCACCGTTCTGGCGGACCAATAAAATTTGGTCTTCATCAGCGCGCACAGTAAAGCCGCCAGCGCCTTGGACGTAATCGATCACGCTCATGCCGGGACGGTAAACAACGGCTTGGGGCACCAGGATTTCACCACTGATAAGTACGGAATCACTTATTTCAGGAATGGTAATGACATCACCATCCTGCAGGCGTATATCAGAGATACCGTCACTGTTAGCTACAACCAGTCGGCCGCTGGGCTCTAGGTCGCGAGCCCTTGAGATAAAACGCTCTATCAATTCGGCTTCTTGCAGGCGGATTTTCGCCTCTTCATCGGTCCGCGACTCTGCGCCCAAGTAGGTAGTTTCTAAGCGCCGTAAGCTGTCTTCAAGGGCCTCGGCTTGCTGCTGGCGCACGCTTTCACGCTGTAGAGAAACACTTTCTACTGCGGTCATGTTTTCCGGCACAGCTATAGCGTCCAGTAACTCACTTAAACGCGCATTGCGTGGCAGTGCATAGCGTGATGGCCCGTAGTAGCTGCCTTCCACTTCCACAACGATAGTCTCGCTACGCTGGTCTGCGCTGAATAGCACTTCATCGCCACTACGAATCATTTGGCCGTAGAACATGTCGATGGGGAAGTACTGAGCAATGGGCCCATCTTCACGGTCGCCGCGGAGTAGTACGTGGGAAACGCCGCTTTTAAGTCGTGCCAAATTAATTAGCTCAGCACCGCTTAGCTGATTGCCGACCAACTCATAACGGTGGGCACGATGCACGTCACCGCCTACTGCAATCGCGGGGCCACGCTCTTCTACCACAATGGTGTCGCCATCTTGGAACTGCGGGCGGGCAATGATGCCATCGATTAGAAAGTCATATAGGTCAACGGTTGCAACGGTGCGGTCATCACGCACCACCCTCACTTGGCGATAGCTACCAAGGTCTTGGTCAATCCCCCCGGACTGATCAAGGAAATACAGCAACGAGTCGTTGGGCGTACCTGCATAGCGGCCAGGATTTTCTACATAGCCCGTTACGTATACCGCAACTGGCTGCACGCCTTGCAGATTTGTATAGACCTCTACGTTATCCGGATAGACGGAGGTAATAGCACTGCGGACGCTGTTATCCACTTCCTGGCTGCTTTGCCCTTCTACATTTATCGGGCCAGAACCAGGAATAAAGATATTGCCCTGAGCATCTACCGGTAGCACGCGGTCAAACTCAAACGCCCCCCAGGCACGGACGGTGACTTGGTCGCCGGGTTTAATGCGGTAGTCTGGGTTAAGGCCATCGCCCATGGCGCCACGAAAGCCGCCAGTAAATAGATTAGCGCCAAATGGCGGCAAAGTATCGGTATCTTGCAGCGGCAACGTCACAGGGCCATAAGTACCGCTGCGCCAATCTGCACGAGGCGTATCGTTCACTTCGTCTTGCTGCTGTGCCCCCCCTTGCTGACTACTCTCAGACGGTAAAATAGTATCGGACAGGCTAAGAGACTGCGCCCAGGCTGCGCCGCCCATGACCGCGCTTAAAAAAGTAATAGACACGATTGCTGCGGTTTGCTTGAACATTAATAGCGCCCTTCAACTGTTTGCATGCCTATCTGCGTCACTACGCGTTGATTTACCCAGCCGTTGGGCGTTGCACAGACAAGAGCGCTGTTAGCACTGCCTCCTGCTGCAACTACGCGAAGCTTACGGCATTCACGCCCGCTGGCAGCTAAGTAAGACTCATCAGCAATAATCTCGACGTTATCACCCCACGGGCTGCGCGCCACGTTAAGAACTCCACTGGCCGGTGCTTGCGAGAGAAAATTATTGAGGCTTTCGTTTTCTAATAACGTCGCCGCATCATTATTCAGGACGTATCGCGCTTCTTGCTGATTACTACCAGAAGGGTAGCTTGTAGCACAGCCACTTATAGCGACCACACTCAGTGCTGTCAGCAGCATGCGCGCTGGCGATACAAATGAACGTTGGGATATTGGCATAATTGATTCCAGATGAAAGGCACGCTACCGCCCAGGGATTGAAACGGGCATATTCCCTTGCCCTACTCGATCTGTGCGGTTGAATGGGGTGGTGCACTATGTTCACACCAGGCTACCATTGTAGAGGATTACTGCCACCGCCTCCACATCGACAGCAGTTGTACTGACACTCATTTAAATTATGAAAACACTAACCCTTCAGAGAAAGAAAAACCGACCATTTTTCAATGATCGGCTGTCTATGGCCTGCTGAATAGGAACGCTTTCTTTACGAATGGTTCTCTTTCATTGGTAAGCGCCTTAGCCTTCCTGAATGAATACCCCACAAAATTGCCAACAAAAAGGCATATATCATGACGCCGCTATTATGGGTCATAAACACCTGCGACAAACCAAAATCGATATATGTTACGGGCAATAATACACCCGCCGTTGCTAACGCTCGGTCTGATAAACCATTCGCAGTGAGCCCTTTTGAAAACAGCCTTAACGGGATTAAATAAAGCGCAATCAGGACTGCCAGCCCTAGCAGGCCACGCTTAGCAAAAGCATCAATGAACTCATTGTGTGCATGGCCATACTCACCTATTTCACGTGATATGAAGCCTTGGTCGGATAATGCTAGCATCTCGTTCTTGTAGCCGTTGTATCCCCAACCAAGTAGCGGCTTTTCTTGGATAAGATGCGCCGCCCCACGCCACATTTCAAAACGCGCGCCTACTGATGTCGTGCGGTTCTCACCGGAAATATAAAGACTGACATCATTAAATGCTTCGTGAACACGCCCTTGCACACCTATTTGCGGCACGGCATACACAACGATAGCGCCTACAATAACAGCCGCTACCACCGCCGTTTTTAGCCTGACGGACAGATTTCTGCCATAGGCGCGGTAAAGCACTAATAAAACAATAGGGAAACCCACCCAGCCGCCTCGGCTACCTGAGAACAAAGATCCAAGAATGCCTGCTAGCGCCCCTAGCATTAAAAAGCACACCCACACGTGGCGATGTCGCTGCACAGTGGCCCACCCAAGTCCTGCTAAGCACATGACGCCAAGCAGCATGCTAAGGTTGCCAAATTGAATTACATACGTGTATCCCTGGGCCCGATCCACGCCTTCAAATAACTTTTGCCATCCTGCCCAGCTACCCGCGGCAATGGCACCAACAGCAAGACCACTCCATAGAAAAGCTCGCCTAGGCGGGAAGCGCAGCACCCACCAAAGCGCAGGTATCGCTAAAATAAAACGACTTGGCTTATCTAGCCCTCGACTACCCTGGCCATCCCACCAAACCTCTGCTAACGCAACGAGCGCATAGGCCAAAACAGCGCCCACTATCCAAGCATCTCCCTTTGAGAAACGCGGAACGCGCATGGTAAACAGCAGACCAAGCCCGCCTAACAGCAGCAACACTGCTCCCACTGAATAACCGCTAGGAATGACCAGCGCGATCGCACCGAACAGGAAAACGGCAACGCTAGTGTAAAACTCAGGAAAACGCGCTTGTACACTCATCGTAGAGGCACTCATGGATGGTCTCTCATCAAAATTCCTTACGGTACATACCAACAAGCAATCACAGCCAAAACTTAGCTGCCTTGCTATGCCTTATTTGAGAATTGCTGCCAACGCCACGTATCGATCATCATATCCTCGAGCGTTTTAACGGGTCGCCATCCTAAATCACGCTCGACTTTGCTGGCACTAGCCCAAAAAGCTGCTAAATCGCCTTCTCGCCGAGGAGCGTAGCGATGAGGGACTTCAACGCCTGTTGAGGCTACAAAGGCATCCACCATTTGCTTAACCGATATACCGCTTCCCGCGCCGAGGTTGTAACAATGAACGCCTGGGCTATCTAGCACCTTTAAAGCCACTCTATGCCCTATGGCTAAATCGACTACATGTAAATAGTCACGCACACAGGTACCATCATCAGTGGCATAGTCATCACCATAGATTGAGAGTTCCGGCAATGTTCCCGCCGCGACCTGGCTAATATAGGGCATTAAATTATTAGGAGTGCCCTGGGGAAGCTCACCGATATAGCCCGAAGGGTGCGCCCCAATAGGATTGAAATAGCGCAAAAGGCCCACCGACCACTGAGGGTCACTCGCGGAAAGATCTTCCAGCAACTGTTCCACCATGCCCTTGGAGGTGCCATAGGGGCTACTCGAAACGCCCCTTGCCATTGTTTCGATATAAGGTGGCTCAGCATCTACACCATAAACAGTCGCAGAAGAACTAAATAAGAGCCGCTTAACTCCTGCTTTCTGCATAGCGGAACATAAACAAATACTGCCGTAAACATTTACGTCATAGTAAGCTAAAGGGTTTTTAACACTCTCGCCAACTGCTTTTAATCCTGCACAGTGAATCACTGATTCAATAAGGTGATTTTGAAATATAGAATCTAACAGAGAAACATCACGTATATCACCATGATAGAAAAGGACATCGCGCTGCGTGATATTCTTAATGCGACCAATCACAGATTCGTTGCTGTTAGACAGGTCGTCCAAAATCACCACTTCATGACCAGCCTGAAGCAGCTCTACTGCTATGTGCGAACCGATATAACCGGTACCGCCTGTTAATAAAATCATATAACCCGCTCGTCAGTAAGCATTTGAGTGCTTAAAGCCTTTGAAAACAGTCATAAAAATAATTCTTACATCAAACCACAGCGACCAGTTATCGATATACCACAGATCATATTCAACTCGACGCTGCATTTTTTCTAGGGTCTCGGTCTCACCTCGCAACCCATTTACTTGCGCCCAGCCTGTGATACCAGGTTTGACTTTATGTCTACGCATATAGGACTCAACAAGCTCCTTATAATATTCATTGTGCGCTAGCGCGTGGGGCCGGGGGCCTACAATAGACATACGACCTTGTAAAACATTATAAAACTGAGGAAGCTCATCTAGAGATGTCCTTCGCAAAAAAGCACCAATCGGCGTTATACGATCATCGCTCTTTCGAGCCTGAGTAACCGACCCGCCCTCCTCTTGATGCACTTTCATAGACCTGAATTTATAGACTTTAAACACCTTACCATTTGAGCCTGTTCTATACTGCTTAAAGAGAACGGGGCCTGGCGAGGTAACTTTTATCATCAAGACAATAAGTAAGCAGATAGGTAAAATCATCAGCGTAATCGCAGCACCGAAAAGAATATCCTCCGTACGCTTGACGACTCGCGCCACACCGTTAATGGGCGAAACGCTCAAGTCAATCGCCAAGTGACCAGCCACTTCGCTGGTACGATGATTAAGCAGCCGCATATCTTTAAAGTCAGGAATTAAGCGTATCTCCTCGGTGTGATTCCTTAACACATAAAAGATATTATGCACCATCTCGCCCATTTCCAAAGGTGCACAGATCCAAACTTCAGAAGCGCTAGAAGCACTGATTCGTTCAGCTATCTTTTCAAGCTGCGCCATAGTCGGTATACCGTGTAAGCGCTCAACGCCGGCGATGGAATGCCCCTCCCAAGAGGCCGAACGCATTCCTTTAGCAACATGAAGTACATTGCTGCCGGGGCCAATCAAAAAAATGGGACGACGGGCACCACCTCTAATGCGAATTCTACGCAGCCCATACTGCACGAGCGAGCGCGCACCAGCCGCCAATAAGAAAGAAAGAACGAGCGTGAGCCCTACCCACAACCTTGAATAGCGGTCAGCCGCATGTGCAAAATAAATCAGAGAAGCGGAAATAACACCTACCACTAACCAAACCATTAACAACTTGCTAACAATGTGAAACGTAGACGATACACGCCATCTTTTATAGCTACCGGTCGAGCTATTGATCACGACAATCATCAACGATATGCAGGCGAGTGCTAATACATATCGCTCGTGCAGCTCAAAGGTGCCAAATCTTGAAACGTAAGCAACTGAGCCTGATAGGATAACGGTAAGTATATCCAGGATAGGGAAAATTATTTGGGGAGGATATCGTTCTGAAAAAATGATCCCCTTTTTGACGTAACTCTTCTTAAAAGTCATTTTCGCGCTACTCCGCTTATATATAACTTTTTAGCATAGGCAAATGGTTGGATCGTAATTACTCCTTTCGCATGCAAGGGCGCGGAACGCAGAAGAAGAAAAGCAACAGAGTATACGAAAAGGAAATTAACAATATTAGTGGATTTCGTCGTATAAGACTCTGTCAGGTTCGAAAACAAGAAAAGCATGATAAACGTAAACGCAGTGGCATACTCTGCAAAGCTCAACTTAGAGCCGAATAAACTTTTTATCACGAGAATGAAAATAGACAAATATAGGGCAATACCAATACCCCCACCCTGAACCAATACATCTATATAACCGTTATGGCTATCCTCAGGATAAAAATCGCCCATGCCTTCCATAGGTCCGATCAAAGAAAATCTTTCAAAAGTCCAGAAATTGTCAAGCCCATAACCAAACCAGAAATGCACGCCCTTGGCATGCTCTATTACAAAATCCCAAATCGTCAGGCGACCAGTTAGAGAAAAGAAATTTCCAAAAATACTTACACCATCCTCATTGGTATATAAATCGACAACCTCCATGTTGGAAACAACCAAATAAAAGCATAACAGCATCTCTAAAAAGAGAAGCATTACAAAAACTTTTTTATGAACAAAATTATCGTTGAGAACATAATAGACGAGATAGAATAAAATCGACAGCAGCGCCACAAGCACACCTGTTGCCAAGCCTGTGCGAGAACCAGCATTAATAGCCACCATAACAGCCGATATCAACACTAATCCAGTATAGATTCGAACGCTTTTATCTTTACTGCATAGCATGAGCAGTATTGACGACGCAATTAACAAAGAGGAAAGCCGACCCAAGGCATTTTTCTGATCAAAAATACCTTTCCAATCACCCCTAAACTTACCTAGCTCCAAGCCTATCCCTGGAAAAAATGACGAAACAACGATGTTAGCAATAAGCAACAAGAACAGCGCAATAACTAGTGTTTCAACAAATTCAATTACAGTAAGCTTATTAGCTATAAAACAAGCCATCATTACGACAAGAGTAAAAACCACCACCTTTACGACACTGCCGCCCCCGCCACCAAAGAAGAGATTTACTAAATAAATATATAAGAAAAAAGCAGGAAAAAGCAGCATTCCAATATGAAAGCTAATGCCACTAAAGAAAACACATATTGCAAAAAACAACAGAATTACTAACATGGCCGAGTATAGCTGGATAGAGCTTAGCACTCTATCATCCAAATTACCTCCGCTTAGAAAAAACCAACATCCTAAAAAAATTAGGATAACATTGAAAGCTTTCATCTCAACCTTCCTGGGTTAGCCACGATTTACAGTTCCAGCGCAATAGACGATTATTTATCAACACTTGTTATTCAACAGCAATTACTTCAACAGTCTTCTTTTTAATTTCTCGATGAAGCCCATCTCCCACCCCTTCCCCCAATGATGAATTAGATAAGTTTCCTCCTCTATATAAGAGTACATTAACTGTTTTCTATCGTGCGACTTAGCATAAGGGTTATACGGATAAAAATACTGCCATGGCAGCTGGTTAATTCCTTCTGCATTTTTCTTGACACACGTATTTGCTACTTCTGGCGCTATTAGAAAGGGTTTATTATCGTTATGACGCTGCTCTATCAATTCGATAGCATTATTAAAAAAATGATGCCCTGCAATACCGCCTACAACAGCAGTATTAAGCCTATCTTTGTCTTCATAACCCAAAAAGCATTGATTATCGAGCAGGGGCTCGAGTGACTTTACCACCTCCATATCGACATCTAGATAGATACCACCATGGTCTCGCAATACAATCATGCGTACGTAATCAGATAAGAAAGCCCATCGCTTCTTATCAATACAGTATTTAATATATGTATTATTTGTATCAATATTTTGCTCATTCCATTCAATCACTTCAAAGTCCGGCATATGTACTCGCCAGCTTTTCAGACACTCTTTGTATAGGAAAGTCATTTCATTCCCACCAAACCAACAAAAATGTATTTTTTTAGGAATCATAACTCACCGAATTTTGTTACCAAATTTAATTAAATAATATGGATAGTCTTTAAAATACCGTTTTGATAACCGACGGGGCTCCTTAAATATTCTGTAAAGCCACCTTAAGTGCAGCTTATTCACAAGTTCCGGGTAATAATCCAGCCCCTTCGCTTCTACAAGTTGATCTAAGTAACCGCCACACGTAAAGCCAGTACCTTTCCAGCCACTCTCCCTCATATCAAGAAGCACCCGTTCCTGCTTACCAGCCCCCATACCAACAATTAGGATATCAGTAGAATTTGATTGCTTAAGAAATAATTTATATTCATCGTCGCTATTAAAATAACCTGATCGAGCTAGCACTACCTGCAAACCTGGATACTTGATTTCTAAAAGCATTTTGGCTTTCTGGATATTATCTTCAGTGCCACCCACTAATGTTACCGTGGAGTTCTGCTGCAACGCATGATTGAACACAACAGGAGCAAGTGACGTATCATCAAAGCTAGTGCGCGTTATTTTTTTATTTTTGAAGAGACGCGCATAAATAACAATTGCGATTCCATCCGCGTAAAACTTTATCTTTGCGCACTCTTCGCTACTCAACTCCTGAGCAACCACTCCCAAAGAAAAAGGATTGATAAAACTACAATCAACCCCCTTCTCTTGTTGAAACTCCCTTTCTAACTTAACCATCATTCTTCACCGCATGTATTTTAGAAACTAAAGATGTTAACTATTAAACTTAACAGCCTCTCTCCAGTCGATGACTAAAAAGCCGAATTTCTTATTGACAACATACAATGCCACCACATTTTGTATCAACAAGCATAGTAGTAATGACAGCGCAGCACCATTAGCATTATACATGGGAATGAGCAACAGCGATGCTAGCCCGCCAATCACTACAGACCAAATGAGAATATTCCTTGCGGATTTTTGTTCACCCGCCATTAGCAGCAGTAATATGATAGACCCGGTCATAACATTTATCAATTGAGCAACCACCAAGATCCTTAGTACGCTACTTGCACCGCTGTAATCCGATCCAAATAGCCCCAGCACGGCTTCTGGCCACACAAGAAATACTGCCGCAGGTATGAATGCGGCACACGTCATTTGAAAAGCACTTTTCTGAGCTAACTCTCTTAGATTTTTTTGATCATTCTCATGCTGCAGTCTGGCAAATCTTGGCCCAAGAATACTATCGTAGACCGTTAAAATGAAACCAATAATCATTGCCAGCCTCAGCCCTAGGCTAAATATCGCAACATCGCGTTCATCGTGAAAAAAGCCTAGTACGATTCCAGCTCCCCACTGTGTATAGTAAAAAATGATGCCTACAAGTAAAAAATCGGGGAGACTTTTGTAAAAGCCTCTTGAAAAGCTCACTTTTTCTAGCGATACGAAGCGGCAGTCCTTGTATATTTTCAACACATACCATACAGCCAATAGTAAATAAAAAAACAAGATATACCCTAACGCCAAAACAAGCTCAAGAGCATTAAATTTATAATCAAATAGGCTACCAAGCATTACGAGAATACTCAGTATAATTGAAATACAGCCTATCTCAAAAAAACATGAAATATTTGCCCTTCCCCAACCTTTCATAAGAAAATTACATAAATAAATAACGCTATAAAGCGGAGATATGATAGCCGTTACTTTCAAACTTTCAACACCACTCTCAACTGAAGAGAATAGTACTTGAGCAATCGCAGGGGAAAAAAACCAGAGTAAAATTGAAAACAAGCAGCCTACTAAAATATTAACGAACATTGAGCGCTGATAAATCCACTTTATCTCTTCTTTATTACCATTAGAGGTTGCTATCCCCATAAACTTAAGAGTAGCTCTATCTGTTCCGAGGCTGGTAAACACTTGCCCCCCTATCATCACAGACAGGCACAGCATAAATGCGCCAAATGCTTGAACGGTTACAAATGTAGCCAAGACATAAGAGAGTAAAAAAGTCCCTCCAGCCGCGATACCCCTGGCAGAAAAGGTAGTTAGCAGCTGGCTTTTCATGACTTTTTTGACAAGCATTCTACATTTCTCTTCTAGATTTAAAAAACTAAGTATAATATATTTCGGAGATGTTTTTAGGGCTGAATCATACCTGTTTGTTTAGAAGCATGTAACACGTAACTTCTCATCACGTCACTTAACCCATTTTCGAGTAATTTATACCTAGCTATTGCGTGATGTATCAAGATGGGTTCGAAAAAAAAGCTCTCGCTGTCACGGCGAGAGCTTACATTAAGCAGACTATCTCATTGATCTACATATTATATACGAACATCATATTTTTACTCAAAAAAGATAACGCGCTCCTGCCAGCCAATACGTTCTATCAGGCAGGCTTTGGTGCCGTATGCTAGGTGCATCGCTATCAGCCAGCTCTACAAACACATCAAACGCGCTAGACACCTTATAGTACGCACCTGCTGCCCAGGCATTGCTTTCTTTACCTTTATCCCTGTCTACGTTGTAGTAGTCTGCTGCAAATGCCCAAGGGCCGACGGTATAAGTGGCGCCAACGCCTGCAGTGTCGAACCCTCCTCCGTAGGTGTCACTATCCGCTTGCGTTTCCACCCCAAGGCGTGCAGACAACTGATCAGTGATGTCATAGGCCCCTATTAAGCCATAGAGCATTTCACCATTACCACCGCCGCGCACGGCATTTTCTACCGCACCCAGCCCGACTTTAAACGGGCCATGCTGATAGCGAACACCGCCCTGTGCAGCAACGACGTCACCCTCACTGCGCTGCTCTGCGCTCACCAGACCTCGCTCACTGTAGTGCTTCAATTGTAGGAAGCCAGTGAAGCCGCTCAACTCTGGCGTGTTATAACCTATGGCGTCCCCCCTTGATTGCAGGCCAGTTGAGTTAAAGAGCAAGCCCCGGTCTAGATATACGTCAAAGGGCGCCGACACAAATTGGTAGTAGAGGCTATCGAAGTTACCAGCCTGCAGGGTTCCATAACGTTTGCTTGCTAATCCAATATAGCTCTGACGAGTCTCCTTAAAACCGCTATCGCGCTCATCGCCCGAGAACCGCCACTCTAGACGCCCGAAAGCAGTTAGATCCGATGTCACCGCATGGCTCATTCGAAACCCTAGGCGTGAATAGACGTCCACAAATTCAATGCCGTTATTTATCTTGTTACCTGCAAGATCAAACTCAGGGCCGCCACCTGCAATCCCCATGGCAATACGACCATAGATATCTAGCTGTGTACCGTCTTGATTATAAAGTGGTGTGGCTTGAGCTGCCGAGATCCAAAAACTGCCGCTGACTACAACGGCTAACAGCCTCTTTTTCATTATCACTATCCCTTACCTTTATTTTATGAGCATTTTTTAATATTTTTGCATAAAAGCAATGTTATATTATTTCTTAAAATACAGAAAGATGCTATAGATTTCCGACCATCACTAACATCTACTTTACAGCCTTTCATATATACAAAAAAACCGGCCTCATAAGAGGCCGGTTCTATTGGTTCTGCTAGGCAGCTACCCTTAAAGCAAGGTGGTTAAACCAAGCTTAGAAGTGGTAACGAGCGCCTGTCAGCCAGTATACGTCGTCAGTCAGGTCGCCAACTACGTCACCTAGATTGGTGTTGCTGTTGATGCGGTTAGATGCATCAGCATCAGCGACTTCTAGGAATACGTCGAAGCTGCTAGAAACGTTGTAATAGCTACCCAGTGCCCAGGATTTGCTGGTTTCTTCACCGTCACGCTCGACGTTGTAGAAATCACCAGTGAATGCCCAAGGACCGGTGGTGAAAGTACCACCTAGGCCAACTTTGTCGTAGCCATTTTCGTCGCTAGCGCCACGAAGATCGTAACCGCTGTTGTTTTCACGAGTTTCATAACCAAGACGTGCAGAGAACTGGTCAGTGAAGTCGTAAGAGCCGATCAGGCCGTACAGCATTTCGCCGTTACCGCCGCCACGCTTCACATCTTCAACGAAGCCTAGACCAACAGTCACAGGACCTTGTGCGTAGCGAACACCACCTTGTGGTGCAACTACTGAACCTTCGTCAGAAACTTCACCGATCTGTACGCCGTCTACTACTTGGTTTTCAAGCAGGCCGCGCTCGCTGTAGTGTTTCAGCTGCAAGAAGGCAGTGAAACCGCTCAGGTCAGGCGTGTAGTAACCGATAGAGTCGCCACGTGACTGTTTCGGATGACCAGCAAATTCTAGGCCACGGTCGATGTAAACATCGAACGGCAGAGAAACGAACTGGTTGTAGAAGCTGTCAAAGTTACCCGCTTGGAAAGTACCGAACTGGTCACTTTGCAAACCTAGGTACGCTTGACGAGTTTCCGAGAATGCATCGAAGTTGTTACCGTTGCGGTTACCAGACTCATCAGCACGGAAACGCCACTCAAGACGACCGAAAGCAGTCAGGTCACGAGAAACTTCGTGGCTCATGCGTAGACCAAGACGAGAGAAAACGTCTACGAATTCAGCGCCATCATCAATACGCTGACCAGCGCTGTTGAATTCAGGGCCGCCACCAGCGATACCCATGGCGATGCGGCCGTAGATATCCAGTTTAGTACCGTCTTGGTCGTATACAGTTGCTGCTTGTGCTGCAGCAGAGGCACCCAAGGCACCAACGATAGCAGTCGCTAAAAGTGTTTTTTTCATGATGTAAGTTCCTTAACTCGTATACTGTTTCGATCGTTGCTGCTCGGCTCTTAATAAGCCGGCAGGTGGCTTTTGCGGGCCATGCTCTTTTCCCATCCGCCGGTTTTTCCCGGAGGTATGCGGCATGTCCTCAACTAAGCCTTGTTATAGTCCAATGCTCGCAGGACAAACTCTATACCGGGATTCCTATGAACGCAATAGAAAAAAACAGTGTTTCTTTACTATTTGCACTTTTTTATGGAACCCCTACACCGTCACCCGGTCTCAGCCGCCCTTGAACTTCTGCTGTAAACCTAGCAATTTGTCTTCCATGCTAAGCGAGCTACGGGACTCATTGTTTTCCACATCAGGCTGCTTAGCCACCTTCTGGCGGCTTTCTTCAGCTGCCAGAGAGGGCTTTTTAGCTTGAGCTTGCTTTGGCGACTTACTTACTTTCGGCTTACCATCTTGCGACGCACTACCTTGCGGCTCACCGCGTTTTTCTGATGCATGCAATGCTGCTTGTTTATCCACATTTCCCGCAGGTTGCCCATCTAAATCAACCCGTTCAGCGCCAGCTCGGACTGCTTTGATATAGCGCGGCAGATTAACATAGTTAGCCAGGGCACGCCGTACAAGCTTGCTCGGCCATGCTTCGCGCTCAGCTAAATCTTGATGAATCCCCACTTTCAGAGGCTTAGTATGGCCTTTGAAGAACGCTTTCGGGTAGCGCTCGTACCATTCATTAAGTAGCGCGTGTGGAGAAGGTGCTTGCGGCGCTACGACAGCAGGCTGCAGTGCCAATGATTCATTTTTGTGCGTTTCATCTGGGCCTTCACTGCTTACTCGCTCTTCAGACGAATCACTAGATGACGCTTCAGCGGGATTTTCAACTTCTTCAGCTTCAGCTTCAGCTTCTTCAATTATCGCACTGCCTTCGGTGGCAGCGACTGCTTCGGCTGCAGGAGAGTTCTGGGACGTTGCCGCACTTGGCTCGCCCTGCGGTAGCACATTGTTGCCTACTAACTGCTTTAAGCGCTGATTTTCCTCACGCAGGGCCTGTAGCTCAGCTTGGGTGCTCTCAAGACGCTGTTCTAAATCATCTAGCATAGTTATTAAGCTGGCGGCCATAGCCTTCTCCTTTGACCTTATCAGTCGGCAGTGCGCTCGTAGACGACGAAATCGTAATTTGGTTGCCCTTCCGCTGGCTGCCCCGCTACGCGCTGTACTTCGCGCCACACCCGGCCATCAATTTCCGGAAACGTGGCATCACCCTCTACGTCACAATCCACTTCTGTTATATAGAGCCTCTGAGCAAAGGGTAACGCCTGGCGATAAATCTCGCCGCCCCCCATCACCATAATCTCTTCTGCTGCCTCAATGGTGGCATGCTGGTCGGCTAGTGCAAGTGCTGCTGGAAGATCATGACAAACACGCACGCCTTCGTGAACAAACTCAGCATTACGTGTTACCACAACATTGAGCCGATTCGGCAGCGCTTTGCCAATCGATGTAAACGTTTTGCGTCCCATCACCAACGGCTTTGCCTGTGTCATACGTTTGAAGAATTTTAAATCTTCAGGCAAATACCATGGCAGTTTCCCCTCTACGCCAATGACCCTATTTCGCGCCATAGCGACAATCATAGCCACCGGCACTAATGGGTCGACGTTATTGCTCATACCGCCACCTTCGCTTTGATGTGAGGGTGCGCCTCGTATGCGTCAATTTGGATATCTTCAAACCGGAACGCAAACAAGTCGTTTATCTCTGGATTAAGCACCAGCTGCGGCGCTGCCTTCGGCGTGCGGGCCAGCTGTTCTTGTGCCTGCTCCATATGATTACTGTACAGGTGAGCGTCGCCCAGCGTATGAATAAACTCACCAGGCTGAAGGCCAGCCACCTGAGCCACCATCGTTAGCAGCAGCGCATAGCTGGCGATATTGAACGGAACACCTAAGAAAATATCGGCGCTGCGCTGATAGAGCTGGCACGACAGTTTTCCGTTAGCCACATAAAATTGGAAAAGACAGTGGCACGGCGGCAGCTGCATTTCATCTACCTGAGCAGGGTTCCAGGCAGACACAATCAACCTGCGCGACTGAGGCGTCGTGCGGATTTGTTCCAGCACCTTAGCGATTTGGTCAACGCTACCGCCCTTAGGGTCAGGCCAGCTACGCCATTGATAGCCGTAAACGGGGCCCAGATCACCGTTTTCATCTGCCCAGTCGTCCCATATCCGCACGCCGTGATCTTTTAGATAAGCGATATTAGTGTCACCTTTCAAGAACCACAGCAGCTCATGGATAATAGAGCGCAGGTGCAGCTTTTTAGTCGTCAGCAGCGGAAAGCCACGCGACAAATCAAAGCGCATCTGATGGCCAAACACGGAGCGAGTGCCCACGCCGGTGCGGTCATGGCGGTCAACGCCATGCTCTAAAACGGTCTGCATCAAGTCTAAATAGGGTTGCTCTAGCGCGGGCGTTGTAGCAGTCACAGAATTTCCAAATTAACAGGCGATGTAGCGGTTCATTTTAGGCGGAGAGGTCATAGGGGGCAATGTGTAGATCGCCCCCCGCCTGCACTCAACCTACTAATACTTACCCATTGGTACTTTGTAGTTGAACATCAACTGGCTGAGAGCGTGACCAGGCGATAATTAATAGGCCTAACGCCATCATCGGCAGCGTTAACAGCATGCCCATCGTGACCCAATCGAAAGCAATAAACCCAATATGGGCATCCGGCAGGCGAACAAACTCGACCATAAAGCGGAAAACGCCGTAGCAGACTAAGAACATGCCTGAGATAAATCCGCGTGCGGTTGGCTTGGCAGAAATCCACCACAAAATGGCGAAGAGCACCGCTCCTTCCAGTAGCGCCTCATAAAGCGCAGAGGGGTGACGCGGTTCAGGCCCCATACCTGGAAATGGCATGCCCCAGGGCAGCGACGTTAAACGCCCAGGCAGCTCATGATTAATAAAATTACCGATACGCCCCGCACCTAAACCAATCGGCACTAGCGGCGCGATAAAGTCTGTCAGCGTTAGAAATGCCATTTTTTTTCGTCTTGCGAATATCCAGGCCGCGAGCAATACGCCGAGCAGCCCGCCGTGAAAACTCATCCCGCCATCCCACACGCGGAAAATCCACAGAAGATCGGCTGACCACTGCCCCAATCCATAAAATAACGCGTAGCCCAAACGTCCACCCGCGACGACACCTATCGCACAATAGAAAAGCAAGTCGCCGATATCATCATTATTGAGACCTAAGCGTGATGCGCGCCGGCAGCCAAGCCACCAGGCCGCTACAAAACCTACTACATACATCAAGCCATACCAATGGACTTGCAGTGGGCCCAAGGAGATAGCCACTGGGTCAATCGTCGGGTAGTTAATCATTTACACTCTCTAAGCTGACTAAAAGGATCAATTATTGAGGGCCGTTCATATACCAGACAGGGCAGCACGGCTACCCCAGTGAAACCGGCAGCCAGGGCTCATGTAGAAGCATCCACTTTTATCGTGCCAGGAAACCAGTGCACGATCATATTGAGCAGTGTTTCTGGCTGGTACGGCTTGGCTAGCAGGTCATCCATACCGGCTGCTAGGCAGGCTTCGCGCCCTGCATTGTCGGCATTAGCCGTTAGCGCTACCAGCACACTTCTACCGTACTCATGTGTACGCTCATAATCGCGCCAGAGCTGGCTCGTTTCGAGCCCATCTAGCGTAGGCATAAAAATATCCATAAATACTAAATCAAACATAGTGCTTTGCTGGCGCTCAAGCGCCTCTTCCCCACTGCTTACGCCTTCCACCTGCAACCCTTGGGCCTCCAGCATTTGACTCGCCAACATCAAATTAACCGGCCCATCATCGACAACTAGCACGCGCAAATGTCGCTGCGGCGCATCAGTATCAAGCATAGGCTGACTACCCTGCTGGCCACTTTTATCATTGTCAGCATTTTGAAGCGCCAGACTAGCGAGCAGTGACCGAATATCTGAAAGGCGCTCACCCACATCAAACACCCACTGTCGGCAGCCATTCGTCAAATCCTGCTCAGCGGTCGTATTCAGATACTCGAATAGCTTATCAGTCTCATTCTGCAGCAGCGCTAAGTAGCCAGACTTTAACCGCGATTCTTCGCGCGCCCGCTCACGTCCTGTCATTAGATGCTTCAACTGGCGCTGCTGATGCTGAATATCGTCCAATAGCGACTGCTCATGCTCTTGCTGTGCCTGTTGAGCGGCGGCACTGGCGGTTTGTGAGCAGACAATACAGGGTTCAATCTCGGCTAATACCACATTAACGCTGGCCAAGCGCTGAAGCGGGAGTTGAGACTCGTCGGCAGCCTTAAGTGGCGCGCGCCGATGTTCTGGCAGCGAACGTGACGCCGTAGCTAATAGCGCCTGACTGTGCCGCTCAAGTTCAGCAAGCTCTTGCATAAAGCGGCTATCTTTACGCCGTGCACGGGTTTTAATCAGCATCAGGAAAGCACCGACATTCAAACTACTGCCGATCAGCATTGCCAATGCCAGCCAGAGCATAGTGCTCCATGACACGTAGCTTGGCGACATCCACCACACCATCGACGCCACGGCGAGGCACAGGAATATTAGCGCTGCTTGTAAAAACAACAGTGGCCAAAGGAACGGCCATATAATGGCTTCCCAAAAATGCTCCCTTTGATAGCGTTGCGTCATCTCGCCTTCCTGATGGCCATACGGCCTGTGATAATGATACCGGCCTAAGTGTACGTCTACACTTCGTTACTGTCATGCAGGCCGTTGACTGAACGCTTTTTACTTTCTGATCTGTGAGTTTACGCTATGTGCTTAATTACGTTCGCCTGGCAACCCAGCACCTCCATGCCGTTACGTCTCATCGGCAATCGCGATGAGCTCCACGCGCGACCCACCGCACCGCTTGGCTACTGGGAAGCAAGCGCTGACGTTGTAGGCGGGCGCGATTTAGAGGCTGGCGGCTCGTGGCTGGCGGCCAAGCGAGGCGGTGTCGTGGCCGCACTGACCAATGTCCGCGACCCTCAGCTCGTCGTACCGCCCGGCGCACCAAGTAGAGGTGAGTTAGTAGCGGATGCCCTGAAATGTAATGATATTGACGAGTGGCTAACAGTGCTCAGCCAAGGCGATGCTTTACGCTATGCGGGATTTAATTTGCTCGTAGCAACACCGCAGCGCCTTTGGCTCCTGCATCGTAGCCAAGAGCACCTTACGCTCAATGAAGTGCCCCCTGGCGTGCACGGCTTATCCAACGCCAACCTTAACTCACCGTGGCCTAAGCTATTGCATGTACGCAGCGCACTTGAAAGCGCACTTGAAAGCGCATTTGAAAATGCACTTGAAAACGGTTCCTCTGAAGATTGGCCCATCGCCGTTCAACAAGCGATGCAAAATCCGCAGGAAGCCGCTAACGAAGAACTGCCCGATACGGGGATAGGCCTTGCACTAGAACGCCAACTCTCCGCGGCGTTTATTGTTGGCGAGCGCTACGGCACACGCGCCACATCGTGGCTCACGCTTGATGCCCAAGGCAATATCGACATCACTGAGCAGCGCTTTGGGCCGCTGGGGCGCAATGAAGGTAAAACCTCCCTAGCACTACGCAGCAGCGTGTGATGAAGCCCTGTCTAGTCTCGCGGCGGCATCAGGTGCGACAACTGCCATTCGTCTAGACGGCTCTCAAGATGCGCATGCACCAAGGCAGGCGTATCCAACGTCATGACTTCTTTGAGCAACTGCTGGGCATCCGACAGCGGCACTCGACGGATGGCTGCGCGCACTTTAGGCAGGCTGGGCGCATTCATTGAAAGACTAGTAAAGCCCATCGCCATCAGCAGCAGCGCCCCGGCCGGGTCCCCGGCCAACTCACCGCATAGCGAAATAGGTTTATTGAGCCGCTGAGCATCGTGGGAAAGCTCCTGCAAGGCGCCCAGCAGCGCTGGATGCAGCGCATCGTAAAGGCTGGATACTCGTGGATTATTGCGGTCCACCGCCAGCAAATACTGAGTAAGGTCGTTGCTACCCACGGAGAAGAAGTCGATACGCTTGGCCAAGGCGTCCATTTGATAAATGGTCGCAGGCACTTCGATCATTACCCCCACTTGAGGCCGGATGACGCTGATACCTTCCTCGCCTAGCTCCAAAATAGCGCGGTCCAGCAGGCGCAACGCCTCATCCACTTCTTCTACGTTGGTGATCATCGGAAACAGAACGTAGAGATTATCCAGATCGACCGATGCTTTTAGCATGGCGCGCAGCTGCACCATCAGCACTTCCGGGTGATCCAGCGTGACGCGCATACCGCGCCAGCCAAGAAACGGATTAGCCTCTTCAATCGGGAAGTAGGGCAAATCTTTATCGCCACCGATATCCAGCGTACGCATAACGACTGGCAGCGGCGCAAAGCCTTCTAACTGATCGCGGTAAAGGCGAGTCTGTTCTTTTTCGCCGGGGAAGCGCTCGGTAATCATAAAAGGCACTTCGGTACGATAAAGGCCTACGCCGCCTATGCGACTTTTCAGCAGCGCGGTGGCATCTACCGCAAGCCCGGTATTGACCATTAGCGGCATGGTATAGCCGTCGGGCGTTACGCTGGGCAAATCCTGCTCATGTTCCAGAAACTCGCTAAGCGCTTTCTCTTCAGCAATCAGGCTTGCGTAGCGCGCGGTCAGCTCGGGCGCTGGGCGTACAAACAAGCGGCCGCGATGGCCATCTAGCACTACGGGCGCTCCGCCTAGACGCGGCAGCGGCAAATCCACCATACCTAGCACGGTCGGGATACCCATCGCACGGGCGACAATTGCCACATGAGAGGTGCTGGAGCCACGCACTGACACCAACCCTTTAAGCTTATCGCGAGGGACTTCACCCAGCATAGCAACGCTAATTTCATCGCCCACTAAAATGGCGTTATCGGGATAGGTTTCCGGCGTAGAGGGCGTATCTTCCTGCAGATGTGCAAGCACGCGGCGGCCTAGGTCACGAATATCTGCCGCGCGCTCACGCAGGTAGTTATCGTCAACTCGCTCTAAATACTGCACGTGACGACGCACTACATCGGCCAGAGCACCGGGCGCCCACTGCCCTTCACGAATACGCTTTTCAACTTCATCGGCTAGCGCTGCTTCGCCAAGCATCTGCTGATAAACATCAAATAGCGCCAATTCTTGAACCGATATGCGGCTTGCTAAACGCTCGGCCGCCGCGCGAATTTCGCTCCGGGTTTTGCCAATGGCCTCTTTCAGGCGAGCGACTTCGTAATCCTGATCGCTAGGGACGAGATCCGGCACGCTATTCAGATCAGCTGGCGGAGTAATGACCACCGCTTCACCCATGGCCATGCCTGGCGATGCCGCAACGCCTTTAAACATTGCCTGGCCACCCGCAAGCGCCGGGCGCATTAGATTACCGGTTGCCAAGGCATGCGCCAGCACGCCGGCCAACTGGGCGGCCATCGTGACCAGAAAGGCTTCATCTTCATCATCATAACTACGTTTTTCAGCCTGCTGAACGACCAATACGCCCAGCATATGACGCTGGTGAATGATCGGCACGCCTAAGAAACTTGAATAGCGCTCTTCACCTGTGGACTCAAAATAGCGAAACTGCGGGTGAGCATGGGCATCTTCAAGATTAAGCGGCTCGCTGCGCTTGGCCACTAAACCAACCAGGCCTTCACCTAACGGCAATACGACGCGCCCCACTGCCTGAGTGCGCAGGCCAATAGTTTCCATCAATACCAGTGAATCCAGCGCTTTATCATAAAGGTAGAAGGAGCACACATCGGTCTGCATCGCTTTACGGATTCGACGTACCATCGTAGACAACGCGGCATCAAGGGTACGCGCGCCATTCACTTCCTGAATAACACGGCGCAGCACCTCAAGCATGGACGTTTTACCTTTCACTGTTATTTGCCTCGCTGAGGAATTTCTTGGCAGACTCGCGCCGCCCTAGTGTGGCAGCCAGCAGTCGCCCCATTCTTCATCCTGTGCCAGGCGCTGAACGCGGGGAGATAGCTCCCTCAGCGCACGCCGATAGACCTCTCGCTTAAAAGGCACCACTTGCCCTAGCGGATACCAATAGCTGACCCAGCGCCAACCATCAAATTCGGGCGTTGGGGTAGCCGTCATGCATATTTGGCTTTCCTGGCAACGAATTTTAAGTAAAAACCACTTCTGCTTCTGGCCTATACAGACCGGACGCGAATGTGTGCGAATCATACGTCGTGGCAGACGGTAGCGTAGCCAGCCCCGGGTGCAAGCAACAATGTCAACATCGTCGGCGGTTAAACCGATTTCCTCAAAAAGCTCACGAAAAAGCGCTTGTTGTGGTGTCTCGCTTGCATTGATGCCCCCCTGGGGAAATTGCCACGCATTCTGTCCTACCCGACGTGCCCAAAGCAGCTGCCCCTGGCTATTGGCAATGATAATGCCAACATTGGGGCGAAAGCCGTCAGCGTCGATCACGGACATCACCTTATAAATTTTCAGTTACCCCCATTTTTCCACAAGGGTGACAAGCGTATCAATACATTATAACGCCATGCGGTGAATGCTTATGCTGCGCGGGTGGGAAAGCCTGGGCGACTCTGCGATAATTCGCCCCTTTACAGACCAATACCAAGCACTTATAACCACTGATTAAAAAGGGTGAGCATCGTGAGTCTGGCCATTTTCGATTTGGATAATACGCTGCTATCCACCGACAGCGATCATGCGTGGGGTGAGTTTTTACTCGAACAAGGCGCCGTTGACCCCATTGCTTACCACGAAGCCAATGAACGCTTTATGGCCGACTACAATGCGGGCAAGCTGGATATGGCGGCCTTTTTGGAAGTGGCACTTAAACCGCTGGCCGATAATTTGCCCGAACAGCTTTCTGCTTGGCATCAGCAGTTTATGGCTAGCAAAATTGAGCCACATATTTTACCCAAAGCAGAGGAGCTGCTGGCGCGTCACCGCACCCAAGGCGACACGCTGTTGATCATTACCGCCACCAACCGCTTTATTACTGCGCCAATCGCCGAGCGACTGGGTGTGGATAACTTGATCGCCGTGAACCCTGAAGTAAAAGAGGGCCGCTACACAGGGCGTGTTTCCGGCATTCCCAGCTTTCGTGAAGGCAAAGTGACTCGCTTGAATCAGTGGCTTGAACAGCAGGATCTTTCGATGGACGGCGCTTGGTTTTACAGCGACTCGCACAATGACCTGCCTCTGCTTGAGAAAGTAGATCACCCTGTCGCGGTAGACCCCGACGACACCCTGCGCCAAGTGGCAGAAGAACGCCAATGGCGGATTATGAGTTTGCGGGACTAATATCAGCAGCCGGTAGTGACGAGTAGTCATTAACAAGCGTGGTCATTAGCAAGCGTTGCTCAGTAGCAAATACTAATAAAAAACCCCACAAGCATGGCCTGTGGGGTTCGCGTAACTTGCGCCCATATATAAGCGGCAGCTAACGGGTTTAGCCGAGCAGGTGCTCAACCGCTGCACGTTCTTCGCGCAGTTCTTTCTCGCTCGCTTTCATCTTCTCTTGGCTGAATTCGTTCAGCTCAAAGCCTTGAACGATTTCATACTTGCCACCCTGGCAACGCACTGGGTAGGAGTAGATGATACCTTCTTCGATGCCGTAGCTGCCGTCAGACGGAATCGCCATGCTGACGATACCTTTAGAACCCAGCGCCCAGTCGTGCATATGGTCGATGGCTGAAGAAGCGGCAGAGGCGGCAGAAGAGGCGCCACGTGCTTTGATGATCGCCGCGCCGCGCTGTTGCACGGTAGGGATAAAGTCGTTTTCGTACCAGTCGCGCTCAACCAAATCAGATGCCGCTTTACCGTCAACCTTGCACTGGGCAATGTCGGGGTATTGGGTGGCACTGTGGTTGCCCCAGATGATCATGTTTTCAACATCTGTCACGTGCTTGCCGGTTTTCTGTGCCAGCTGGGCCAGAGCGCGGTTGTGATCCAAACGCGTCATCGCGGTGAACTGACCGGCCTTGAGATCCGGCGCGTTGCAAGAAGCAATCAGCGCGTTAGTGTTGGCGGGGTTACCCACCACTAGTACTTTAACGTCACGGCTAGCGTGGTCGTTCAGTGCTTTACCCTGGACAGAGAAGATCGCTGCATTAGCTTCCAGCAGGTCTTTACGTTCCATGCCCGGGCCACGCGGACGTGCGCCAACCAGCAGAGCGAAGTCGGCGTCTTTAAACGCGACGTTCGGGTCATCGGTCGCGACGATGTCTTTCACCAGCGGAAAGGCACAGTCGTTAACTTCCATAACCACGCCGTTCAGAGCGTCCATTGCCTGAGGAATTTCCAGAAGCTGGAGAATGACAGGCTGATCCGGCCCCAGCATGTCGCCAGCGGCGATGCGGAAAATAAGAGAGTAGCTGATCTGGCCGGCACCGCCGGTAATCGCAATACGTACTGGATCTTTCATCATTGCTCCTTGATTGGTTCGCCTAGGGATGGTTCTCGCCTGAGGAGTGGTTCAACAGAACTCAAGACGCCAAGATGGTATGCCCAGCCGGGCAAAAACTCAATCAGACATGCGACTACGACCTATTTAACCAACGCACCGTTCCCCCTCGGCTTGCTACTCGCTGAAAACACCGAGTTGCGTTATGGTGTCATCGTCTTAACGCCCTACCTGCTTGTTGCTAAGCTTTTTTTGTTACGTTGTTTGTTAAGCTTTTTATTAAGGACATGGACGCCCCCATGCGAAGAATCCCCTTTTCTTATGCCCTGGCTAGCCTACTGGTGCTGGCGCTGGTGATATGGCTCGCGTTTGGTAATTTCCAGCGTTTCCAAACAACGCCGCCAGATGCCCCCGCGCGCAGCCAAACAGGCCCGCGCGTTGAAGTGATAGAACAGCAAAGCACACCGTTTATTCCGCAGCAGATCATCCAAGGCCAGCTAACCGCCGAACGTGAAACCACTCTGCGTGCCAACTTAGCGGGCTTTGTGGCGGAGAAGCCGGTGACTCAAGGCAGTCGTGTCCAGGCGGGTGACACCTTGCTAGTGCTGGATAACGATGCTCTACCCGAGCAGTTGCAGCAAGCTCGCGACGAACTGGCAGTGGCCGAAGCGGAATACAGCGGTGCGCGCAACCTGCGCCAGCGAGAGTTAATCTCACAGCCGGAACTGTTGCGCTTACAGAGTGCGCTCAGCGCCAGCGCCGCGTCGGTGGCACAGCTACAGAAACAACTCAATGATAGTCGCCCCACTGCGCCGTTTGATGGTGTACTGGATCGCGTGCAGGTAGAGGTGGGTGATCTATTGCAGCCCGGTGAAGAGTGGGCCCAGCTAGTGGATGACCGCCGTTTGAAGGGCGCAGCCTGGGTATCTCAACAGCAGGTAGGCGATTTGACCGAGGGTTTGCCGGTCACCGCACGGCTGCTGAATGGCGACCACCTAGAAGGCGAGCTGACCTTTATAAGTCACCGTGCCGAAGAAGCCACACGCAGCTTTTACATTGAGGCCACGTTGGATAACCCGGCCGGTAAGCGCCTAGCAGGCGCCAGTGCGGAGCTCACGATTATTCTGCCGCCTCGCCAAGTTCACACGCTCTCGCCTGCGCTACTTAGCCTAAACGGCGAAGGCCAACTGGCCGTTAAACATTTAGATGCTAACGACCAAGTGCAGCAAACCGCTGTGCAGTTGGTCAGCGCCGACATACAGCGTGCTTACGTTGCGGGCTTACCTGATCCGCTGCGCCTGATTACGCTTGGCGCTGGCATGGTGGACATCGGCGAAACAGTGACGCCGGTACCTGCTGAAGACCCCATTATTTCGCAACCGCAAGTCGGGCAGGATAGCGTTCATGCGCCAGTTGATTAATGCGGCGCTAGAGCACACCCGCACCACGCTACTGTTATTGGTGAGCCTGCTTTTGGCGGGTACCGTCGCTTGGCAGATGATTCCTAAAGAAGCCAACCCTGACGTTACGATCCCGATGATTTATGTCTCTCTGTCGCTGGAAGGCGTTAGCCCAGAAGACGGAGAACGGCTGCTCATTCGGCCCATGGAGCAAGAGCTTCGCGGCATTGAGGGGCTACGCAAGTTCACCGCTCAATCCAGCGAAGGGCATGGCTCCATCACTCTGGAGTTTGATCCTGGCTTTGACCCAGACACCGCGCTGACTGACGTTCGCGACCGGGTAGATATTGCCCGTAGCGAACTACCTTCAGAAGCCGATGAACCGCGGGTAATGGAGGTCAACGTTTCAGAATTCCCGGTGTTAACGATTGGGCTTTCCGGGCAGTTGGATACCCGCGAACGCATTACCGTTGCCAGGCGCTTGCAAGAGGAAATTGAAGGCATCGCCGATGTGCTAGAAGTCGATATTGCCGGCGACCGTGAAGACCTGCTGGAAATAGTCGTTGATCCGCTAGTGCTCGAAAGCTACGGCGTCGATTTTGATGCTCTGTTTAATCAGGTGTCGCGTAATAATCGCTTGGTCGCTGCAGGTAGTATTGATACCGGCGCCGGGCGCTTAGCGCTCAAAGTGCCGGGCATCATTGAGTCCCTTGAAGACGTCATGAATATGCCGGTCAAGGTCGAGAATGACCAGGTCGTCACTTTTGGCGACGTGGCATGGATTCAGCCTACCTATAAATCCCCCGAGGGCTTTGCCCGTATAGATGGCCAGCCAGCGGTGGTGCTAGAAGTTTCCAAGCGCGCCGGGGCGAACATCATCGCAACGATTAGCGCGGTGCGTGAGCGTTTGGCTCAAGCCGGTGATTTACTGCCCGAACAACTGAGCTTCACCACTATTTTGGATGAGTCGACCACCGTTGCCAATATGCTCTCCGAGCTATTAAACAACGTACTGACCGCCGTCGTGCTGGTGCTGATTGTGGTGGTCGCGGTGATGGGATGGCGCATGGCGCTGCTAGTCGGCCTGACGATACCAGGTGCCTTTTTAACCGGCATACTGCTGGTGTGGGCGTTTGGCTTTACGCTCAACATTGTGGTGCTGTTCGCGCTGATTTTGGTGGCCGGCATGCTGGTGGACGGCGCGATCGTGGTGAGCGAGCTTGCCGACCGCTACTTACGGGATGGCCAAACACCTCACCAAGCGTGGCTCAACGCCGCGTCACGCATGAGCTGGCCGGTGATCGCCTCTACCGCTACCACGCTCGCAGTATTTATCCCCTTACTGTTCTGGCCAGGCGTGGTGGGTCAATTTATGAAGTACCTGCCCGCTACGGTGATTTTGTGCCTACTGGCATCGCTGGCCATGGCGTTGATATTTTTACCTACGCTGGGCCGATTGTTTACCCGCTCCGCTGCGAATCAAACAGATGCTAGCCTTGAGCCCGCCGCCACCTCATTAGGCCGCGGCTACCGGCATGTGCTCGCCCGCTTACTCAAGCATCCGGCGTGGGTGCTGCTGGTCACCGTGTTGCTGATGGTGCTGCTGTATACCGGCTATGCACGCTTTAATCACGGCGTCGATTTTTTCCCTAACGTTGAGCCTGACAGTGCCCAGGTGCTTATCCGCGCCCGCGGTGATTTCTCCGCAGAAGAGACCGACGCCATTGTCCAGCGAGTGGAAGCCAGGCTCTCGGGCCTGAGCGAAGTGAGAGCACTCTATGCGCGCTCCTTTGCGCTACCCAACGAGCAGATAGGCAATGATGTAATTGGCATGCTCCAATTCCAGTTTATAGACTGGCATGAGCGCCGCCCTGCCCGGGCTATTTTAGCCGACATGGCCGATCGCGCCCGCGACATTCCTGGCATTACGCTTGAATTTCAGGAACAAGAATCGGGCCCCGGCGGCGGTAAGCCGATTGTGCTAGAAGTAAGTGCCACCAACCCCGATGTCGCCGACGCAGGGGTTGGCCAGCTCACCCAGCTAATGCGCGAGCTGGGTGGCTTTGTCGATATTCAGGACAATCGCAGCTTGCCGGGGGTCGAATGGCAGGTGAACGTGGACCGCGAGGCCGCCGCGCGCATGGGCACCGACATCACCACGATTGGTAGCGCGGTGCAACTGCTCACCACTGGCCTTCAGGTAGCGAGCTACCGGCCGCCGGAAGTCAGCGATGAGGTCGATATTCGCGTGCGCCTACCGCAACACTGGCGCTCGTTGGATCAGCTAGAGCGCCTGACCATCAACACTCAGCGTGGACAGGTGCCGATCTCGCATTTCGTGACGCTAGAGCCCGCGCCTAAAGTGGGCACGCTTAGCCGTATTGATGGCCGCCGCGCCATTACGGTTGACGCTGACCTAGCCCCGGGCTACCTCGCCGACGAACGCCTGCGCGCCCTGCTCGACGCCAGCCGCGACAGCCTACCCGATGGGCTAATGGTGAACGTTGCTGGCGAGCAGGAAGATCAGCAGGAGTCGATGCAGTTTCTGGTCAGCGCATTCTTAATCGCTATCGGCCTGATGGCGATTATTTTGGTGACCCAGTTCAACAGTTTCTATCAGGCGGGTCTGGTACTGTCAGCGATCGTTTTCTCAACCGCCGGTGTACTGATGGGCCTGCTCATAACCGGTCAGGCGTTTGGCATTGTGATGGTGGGCATGGGCGTCATTGCCCTGGCAGGCATCGTCGTCAACAACAATATTGTCTTGATTGACACCTATAACGAGCTGCGTGGCGAAGGCATGGCGCCGAGCGAGGCGGCCCTGGAAGCTGGCTGCTTGCGCTTACGCCCGGTACTGCTAACGGCGATCACCACGGTGCTGGGGCTGATGCCGATGGTACTGGGTATCAACGTCGACCTATTTACCCCTGCGCTCGGCTTTAATGCGCCTTCTGCTCAGTGGTGGACACAGATGTCCAGCGCGATTGCGGGTGGCCTCACCTTCGCCACCGCGCTCACGCTACTGCTCACCCCTTGTATGCTGGTGATTGGCGGCAAATTGCGTCGTGAATCACGAGTAGCCAGCAGCGAACGATAAGCAAGGGAGCAACAAAACGCCACGACGACAAAAGCGCCGCATGGCGGCGCCTATTAGATTGTCTGCGTTAGCTTATATAAGTGAAATTAAGCAGGTGCTTTGGCGTTCTGCGGGCTGTTAGCGGCATGCAAGCGCGCAATCAACTGGTCTTCGAGCGCGAAGCGCTCCGTCAGGCCTCGGGCCAAACGGTCAATCCAGGCGGGCAAACGGGCAATATTCTGCTCGCAGCTGAGCGTAGAGCCAAAGTCAGCATCAAACTCCAGCACCATTTCGGTCGACATCTCTAAGCGCTCCAGTAATTTAGCCGCGATGACTAACGCTGCCTCATCGCCAAACGCCTGCGCCTCTTCCGAAAGCTGAGGGTAAATTTCAAAATGACCGGCGCTGATGTAGTCCATCAACTGCTCACTGAAGGTATCGATAGGCGCTTTGCTCACCGCTTCTAGCTCAGCATCACACGCCTCTTTTAGCTCAATGAAGCTTATTAACAGCTGGCGACGCTGATCTAGCCAGCGGTCGATCAAGGTGTGCACGCCCCCCCAGCGCTCCAGGGCATTTTTGCAATCTTCGAGCATGGAGCTCTCTCCTTAACGGTGCATAACTCTTTATAATTACGCGTGACGCTCTGCATAATCCTATACGTAAGTATTTACTTAACGGCTCGTTTAACCGCGATTAGCATTGAATAGGCTTAGATTCACTTCTCTCTCCACCCCTGTCAATCCCAGCCAGTACGGTTTCCATAGCACTAAAGACTCAACCACCATAACACTTTCTTCTATGGCCGATGGCAAGCGCCCCCAAGCAGCAGGCCGTGGCGTGGTTTTAACTTTTTTATGCTCTCACCTTCCGGTGTCTTTTGCGAGCAAAGCACGTAGTAGCAGGTCTTTTGAAAATATATTTTAAACCTAAACATTTTATGCTTGAATTTTATTGCTTCTTTTTCTATCTTCAGAAAAGAGTGTGTTTCCCTGTGGAGAACAAAAATGAGAATCGCCTGCCTCGGTGGAGGGCCAGCCGGCCTTTATTTTGCCATCAGCATGAAACTGCAGGACCCTTCCCATGACATCGTAGTCATCGAGCGCAACCGTGCAGACGATACGTTCGGCTGGGGCGTGGTTTTATCAGACGAAACCTTAGATAACCTTGCAGCCAATGACCCAGTGAGTGCAGCGCGTATTCGCGAACATTTCGCTTATTGGGATGATGTGGCGGTCGTCCATAAAGGCGTTAAAACCGTTTCCACCGGCCACGGCTTTTGTGGCATTGGTCGGCGTCAGCTATTGATTCTATTACAGGCACGCGCTCGTGAACTGGGCGTTGAGATGTGCTTTGAAACCGATGCCACGCAAGCCAGCATCGACCGTTATCGGCACGAGTACGATTTGGTACTGGCCGCCGATGGCCTTAACTCTCGTACTCGCCAAACCTACGCGGAACATTTCAAACCGGACATCGATGTCCGGGCGTGCAAGTTTGTCTGGCTAGGAACGCACCAAACCTTTAACGATGCCTTCACCTTTATCTTCGAAAAGACCGAACATGGCTGGGTCTGGGCGCACGCCTATCAGTTTGATAACGACACAGCGACCTTTATCGTCGAATGCAGTGAAGCCACCTGGCAGGCGTTTGGCTTCGGCGAGCTGAGCCAGCAGGCATCTATTGACGTCTGCGAACGCATTTTTGCCAAGCACTTAGGTGGGCACCCGCTGATGACCAATGCCCACCATGTGCGCGGTTCGGCGTGGATCAACTTCCCGCGCGTGCTGTGTGAACAGTGGCGCTATGAAAACGTCGTGCTCATGGGCGATGCCGCCGCGACGGCGCATTTCTCGATTGGTTCGGGCTCCAAGCTCGCGCTAGAAAGCGCCATTGCCCTGGCTAACTGCCTGCACAGTGAGAGCAGCATCGCCACGGCGGTTGCCCGCTATGAAGAAGATCGTCGTTTCGAGGTACTGCGCTTACAGTCAGCCGCCCGCAACTCTACCGAATGGTTTGAAGAAGTAGAGCGCTATTTAGATCTCGACCCGGTGCAGTTCAACTATTCGCTATTGACGCGCTCCCAGCGCATTAGCCATGAAAATCTGCGCGTGCGCGACCCGCAATGGTTAGAAAGCGCTGAGCGCTGGTTTCAAACCCAAGCAGGCAACCCTGGCAGCGCTCGTGCGCCGATGTTCGCGCCTTACCAGCTGCGTGATATGACGCTGACCAATCGCGTCGTGGTCTCACCCATGGCGCAGTATAAGGCCATTGATGGCTGCCCTACCGATTGGCATTTTAGCCATTACGCTGAGCGCGCTAAAGGCGGCGCAGGCTTGGTGTATACCGAAATGACCTGTGTTAGCCCCACCGGCCGGATTACCCCAGGTTGCCCGGGGCTGTACGCCCCCGAACACGAGGCGGCGTGGCGCAGGCTGTGTGATTTTGTACACGCAGAAACCAAGGCCAAACTGTGCGCGCAGCTGGGCCACTCCGGGGCTAAAGGCTCCACTCAGCTGGGCTGGGAAGAGATGGATGCCCCGCTTGCCGACGGCAACTGGCCGCTGCTTTCAGCCTCTGCTGTGCCGTGGGCCGCGCGTAACCAAGTACCCAAAGCGATGGACCGCGACGATATGGACCGCGTGCGCGATGCGTTTGTCAGCGCCGCGCAGATGGCTGATCGTGCGGGCTTTGACATGATTGAGATTCATGCGGCACACGGCTATTTGCTCTCTTCATTTATTACCCCGCTGACCAACCACCGCGACGATGAGTACGGCGGTAGCCTTGATAACCGACTCCGCTACCCGCTGGAAGTAATTAACGCCGTGCGCAGCGTTTGGCCGGCCCATAAGCCGCTGTCGGTGCGTATTTCCGCCAACGACTGGTGCGGCGAAGAAGGCATTACTCCCGATGATGCCGTTGAGATTGCCAAGCGTCTGCGCGATGCCCAGGTCGATATCATCGATGTTTCAGCCGGGCAAACGTCGCCACAGGCTAAGCCGGTGTATGGGCGCATGTTCCAAACGCCGTTTTCTGACCGCATACGCAACGAGACACCGATTGCCACTATGGCCGTGGGCAATATTTACCAAGCCGACCACGTGAACTCGATTCTGATGGCCGGTCGCGCCGATCTAGTCTGTATCGCCCGCCCTCATCTTGCTGACCCTTACTGGCTTCTTCACGTAGCGGCAGGGCTAGGCGACAGCGACGTTGAGTGGCCCGCGCCCTACCGAGCAGGTGCCGATCAGCTACAGCGTTTGGCAGAACGTGGCGAGGGCTGGGTATGAGCCTGACCGGCAAGCGAGCGGTAATTACCGGCGGCGGTAGCGGTATCGGCGCCGACATGGCGCTGGCTTTTGCGAATGCAGGGGCTGAGGTGACGATTATCGGGCGTCGCGAAGCGGCTCTTAAAGCCGTCGCTGACCAGCATCGTGGTATTCATTTAGCAGTCGTTGATGTCACCGACGAAGCAGCCATGGTGGCTTTTTTTGCACAGCTTGGCAGGGTCGACATTGTGGTTGCAAACGCGGGTGCGGCAGAAAGCGCATCCTTCGCAAAAACATCGTTTGAACAGTGGCAGCGCATGCTCAACGTTAATCTTAGCGGCGTGTTTCTCACGCTACGCGAAGGCCTGAAGCAGTTGAACGACGGCGGCCGCCTGATTGCCGTCGCGTCAACTGCAGGCCTTAAAGGCTATGCCTATGTAGGCGCTTACTGCGCGGCAAAGCATGGCGTGGTCGGCCTGGTACGTGCCTTGGCTATCGAAACCGCCACGCGCAACATTACCGTAAATGCACTGTGCCCCGGCTTTACCGACACGCCGTTATTGGCTGCCAGCGTTGACACCATTGTGGCTAAAACAGGCCAGTCAGCCGAGCAGGCAACCTCGCACTTTGCATCGACTAACCCGACCGGGCGATTGGTCACACCGGCGGAAGTCAGTGCTACGGCCCTTTGGCTATGTGGCCCCAACAGCAGCGCGATAACCGGGCAGGCAATCTCTATTTCGGGCGGTGAAGTATGACGGACGAACGTTTAACCAAAGAGCGCCTGCGCTTGTGGCTGCGCATGCTGCGCGTTACCCGCCAGGTGGAGTCCGCGCTGCGTGAGCGCCTGCGCACGGAATATGACTCTACGCTGCCGCGCTTTGACGTCATGGCCGCTTTATCTGCCAATGCAGAAGGCCTGAAAATGAATGAGCTATCTCGCCGCCTGCGGGTTTCCAACGGCAACGTCACCGGCATTATTGATCGTTTGGTGGAAGATGGCTTCGTGCAGCGCATTGCGATTGAAGGCGACCGTCGTGCCACCCGCGTGTGCCTTACCGAGACAGGCCAGGAAAGCTTTAACGGCATGGCCGCTGCCCATGAGCGCTGGGTGAATGCACTGTTTGAAGAAGTCACCGAAGCGGATGCCCATCATATAGGCGAGCTGCTTCACCGCTTACCTACCGATACGAGAACAATAAAATGAAAAGCATGAAGGAATTAGTCCCCGAGCACTTTATCTGGGAAATGAAAGGTGACGTCGCGGTTATTCGGCTGAATCGCCCGGAACGTAAAAACCCGCTGACCTTCGAAAGCTACGCTGAGCTTCGCGATACCTTTCGCGACCTTGCCTACGCTTCGGATGTTCACGCGGTGGTGTTCACCGCTAACGGCGATAACTTCTGCTCGGGCGGCGATGTGCATGAAATTATCGGCCCTCTGGTAGGCCGCGACATGAAAGGGCTGCTCGAATTCACCCGTATGACCGGCGACTTGGTCAAAGCGATGCTGAATTGCGGCAAACCGATTATCGCCGCCGTCGACGGCATTTGCGTCGGTGCCGGGGCGATTATCGCCATGGCCTCGGATATCCGCTTTGCCACCCCCCGCGCCAGCACCGCATTTCTGTTTACTCGCGTGGGGCTGGCGGGTTGCGACATGGGCGCCTGCGCGATACTACCGCGCATTATCGGCCAAGGCCGAGCGGCGGATTTGCTCTACAGCGGGCGCAGCATGAGCGCCGAGGAAGGCCTGCAGTGGGGCTTTTATAACCGCGTAGTGGCCCCTGAGTCGCTCATTGACGACGCCCTTGCTTACGCCACCCGCCTGGCTCAAGGGCCTACCTTCGGCCACAGCATTACCAAAACACAGCTTAACCAGGAGTGGTCGATGAGCCTAGAGCAGGCCATTGAATCAGAAGCGCAGGCGCAGGCTATCTGCATGCAAACCAATGACTTTGAACGCGCCTACCACGCCTTTGTAGCCAAACAAAAACCTGAGTTCAAGGGGGACTGATGAGCGACAAGAGCTTCCTAGCATGGCCCTTCTTTGAGGCTAAGCACCGCGAGCTTTCTGAGCAGCTTGAAGCGTGGTGCCAAGCACAGCTGCCCCGCGACCATAGCGATGTGGATGCGACCTGCGTGCAGCTTGTGCACGACCTGGGCGCGGCGGGCTTCTTACAAGGTACCTCGGGCGAGCATATCGACGTGCGCAGCCTGTGCCTGATTCGCGAAACGCTGGCTCGCCACGATGGATTGGCCGACTTTGCCTTTGCCATGCAGGGGCTGGGCACCGGCGCAATCAATCAATACGGCAGCGATGAACAGAAAAAGTGGCTGGATAAAACCCGCCGCGGCGAAGCGCTTTCGGCGTTTGCTCTCAGCGAGCCTCGCTCTGGCTCAGACGTGGCCCAGCTGGACACCACGGCTGAGCGCGACGGCGACAGCTACCGTATCAATGGCGAAAAAACCTGGATTTCCAACGGCGGCATTGCTGATATTTACACGGTATTCGCTCGCACCGGTGAAGGCCCAGGCGCCAAAGGGCTTTCCGCCTTTCTAGTGCCCGCCGATACCCCAGGGCTGGAAATTCGTGAGCGCCTGGAGTCTGTAGCGCCTCATCCGTTAGCGCGGCTGGGCTTTAACGATATGCTGCTGCCGGCCAGCGCGCTGATCGGCCAAGCCGGGCAAGGTTTTCGCATTGCCATGTCGGTACTGGATGTCTTCCGCTCAACGGTAGGTGCCGCGGCCCTCGGTTTCGCACGCAGGGCGCTCGATGAGTCGTTGTCTCGCAGCCGCTCTCGCGAGCTATTCGGCGCCACGCTTTCTGATCTGCAGATGGTGCAGGGCCACTTAGCCGATATGGCACTGAACGTCGATGCCGCCGCCCTATTGGTGTATCGCGCCGCCTGGACCAAAGACCAAGGCGCTGAACGTGTTACCCGTGAAGCGGCGATGGCCAAGCTTTTTGCCACCGATCAAGCACAGCTCGTGATTGATCAGGCCGTTCAGCTGCATGGCGGTGACGGCGTACGTAAAGGCCATATCATCGAAAGCCTCTACCGGGAAATCCGCGCGCTGCGTATTTATGAAGGCGCGTCCGACGTACAAAAAATAGTGATCGCCCGCAGCATGCTCGCCGAGGAATAAGCAGACAAATAAACAGCCAGAAGCCACACCGCTTGAGTAAGTTTTATCCAAAACAATAAAACATTACGCCAGACACCGTATCCCTGCCCACGGCGCACTTAAGACGTATTTAAGACGTATTTAAGACAGAGCCAGGACGTGGGCAGGAATAAACAACGACACCGAATACGGAGGTTGGTCATGTACATCCAGTCAGCCCATGCTGATACTTTTGCGCGGGATAACCTGCCACCCATTGATTGCCAACCCGCGTTTTTGCTCGCAGGCTGCGATTATCCTCAACGGCTCAATGCCGGCGTGGAACTCTGCGACCGGCTGCTATCCCAAGGCTTTGGTGAACACATTGCCTTAGCGGGCAACGGCCGTCGCCGCACCTATCGCGAGCTCACCGAATGGACCAACCGGCTGGCGCACGTATTGGTAGAAGACTTAGGCATCATGCCCGGCCAGCGAGTGCTGATTCGCTCAGCGAATAACCCGGCCATGGTCGCCTGCTGGCTAGCCGCCACCAAGGCCGGTGCCGTAGTGGTTAACACTATGCCCATGCTGCGCACGAAAGAGCTGAGCCAGGTGATTGATAAGGCAGATATTAGCCTGGCCTTATGCGATACACGCCTGCTCGACGAACTGCTGGAATGCCAGCAACAGTGCCCGGTTCTGAAACGCATCGTGGGCTTTGATGGCACCGCCAATCATGATGCGGAACTTGACCGTTTAGCACTAGGCAAACCCGCCACGTTTGACGCGGTAGATACCGCAGCCGACGACGTCGCGCTGCTAGGCTTTACTTCCGGCACCACCGGCCCACCAAAAGCCACCATGCATTTTCATCGCGACCTGCTGGCGGTTGCTGACGGTTACGCCAAAGAAGTCCTGCAGGTCACGCCAGAGGATGTCTTCGTCGGCTCTCCTCCGCTGGCCTTCACTTTCGGCCTGGGTGGGCTGGCAATATTCCCACTCCGCTTTGGCGCTACGGCCGTGTTACTTGAACACGCCTCGCCGCCTAATATGATGGATATTATCCGCGAGTATCGGGCCACGGTGGTATTTACAGCGCCAACGGCTTACCGGGCAATGCTCTCGGCACCCACTACTCAAGCGGACCTAAGCAGCCTGCGGGTGGCTATTTCGGCGGGCGAAACGCTGCCTGCACCGATTTATCATGACTGGATAAAGCAAACGGGCACACCGATTCTTGACGGTATCGGGGCGACGGAAATGCTGCATATCTTCATCTCTAATCGGCTGGACGACCACCGCCCTAACTGCACGGGCAAACCGGTAACTGGCTACGAGGCACGCATCGTGGATGATGCAATGCACGATGTACCCCGCGGCACGGTCGGCAAACTGGCGGTACGCGGCCCGACCGGCTGCCGCTATTTAGCCGACCAGCGCCAGCGCAGGTATGTCACTGATGGTTGGAATATCACCGGCGATGCGTTTTATCAGGATGAAGATGGCTACTTCCATTTCGCCGCTCGCAACGACGACATGATCATCTCGGCAGGCTATAACATTGCCGGCCCAGAGGTCGAAGCGGCATTGCTCGCCCATCCCGCGGTGAAAGAATGTGCGGTGATCGGGGCGCCTAACCAGGCCCGCGGCCAAATTGTCGAAGCTTTTGTGGTTTTAAACGATGGATTTCAGCAAGATGAAGCTTGTCAGCAAATGCTACAAGACTTCGTAAAGCAGACCATTGCACCGTATAAGTATCCTCGTTCCATACGTTTCATTGAAGCTCTGCCAAAAACAACAACGGGAAAGGTTCAGCGTTTTCGCTTGAGCCAAGAGCACTACCCCAGCGCTGACTCTCCTGGCACTAACACAAGCAACAAAACGATTTAATAATGAGGGAATTGCTATGAAACAGATAACTCGCTTGGGCCTTGGCTTACTGCTCTCTTCAAGCTTGGCGACAGCGCACGCTGATGACGTCAAAATTGGCATGATCACGACCCTGTCAGGGGGCGGCTCGCACTTAGGTGTAGATGTTCGCGATGGCTTTATGCTGGCGCTTGAACAGTCGGGCCGTGACGATGTTGAGGTCTTAATTCAAGACGATGCTAATCGCCCGGACCTCGCGCGCAGCTTAGCCAATGAGTTTATGCAGCGTGATGAAGTCGACATTCTGACCGGCATCATCTGGTCTAATTTGGCAATGGCCGTGGTGCCTGCCGTCGTGCGCCAGGGCACCTTCTATCTTTCTCCCAACGCAGGGCCTTCCGATTTAGCGGGCCGCATGTGCCACGAGAACTACTTCAACGTCGCGTATCAGAATGACAACCTGCACGGCGCCATGGGCGCTTACATGCGCGAACAAGGCTATGAGCGGCCAATCATCATGGCGCCTAACTACCCGGCAGGCACCGATGCCTTAGCGGGCTTTAAACACCTTTATGAAGGCGAGGTTGTTGACGAGCTTTACACCCAGATGGGCCAAACCGACTACGCCGCTGAAATTGCCCAAATTCGTGCCAGCGATGCCGATAGCCTGTTCTTCTTCTTACCCGGCGGAATGGGCATTTCGTTCATGAAGCAATGGGAAGGATCTGGGGTCGACATGCCGATCTTTGGCGCGGCGTTCTCGTTTGATGAAATCCTAATCAAAGCGGTAGGCAGTGCGGCGATTGGTGCACGCAACACGTCACTGTGGGCTTACGACTTAGAGAATGACGCCAATGAGCGCTTTGTCGAAGGCTTCCGAGAAGCCTATGACCGCACGCCAACGCTCTATGCCGCTCAAGGGTATGACACGGCTAATTTAATCCTTAGCGCGCTTGAGGTCGCTCATCCTGATGATAAAGACGCCTTCCGCGAAGCGCTGCGCGCAGCAGACTTTGACAGCGTGCGCGGAGATTTCCGCTTTGGCCCTAACCAACACCCGATCCAAGACATTTACGTTCGCGAAGTCGTAGAAGGTGACGATGGCCAGCCCACCAATCGCTTGCTGGGTATCGCCATTGAAGATATTCAAGACGTCTACTTTGAAGAGTGCCAGATGTAATATCGCCGCGGCTGGGTGCTATCACCCAGCCTTTACTCTCTTCCTTCGCAAAGGTTAACTAACGTGTCCGTGACACTGCTAATCGAGCAAATACTCAACGGCGTACAGCTTGGCACGATGCTGTTTCTGATGGCCAGCGGCCTCACTCTGGTATTCGGGGTGATGGGGCTGATCAATCTCGCCCACGGTTCTTTTTACATGGTGGGCGCCTACGCCACTGCGGCGGTGACGGCGTCAACGGGCTCTTTTCTGATGGGGCTGGCAGCGGGCATGACGGCAGCAGCCTTGGTCGGTGCGCTGGTTGAACTGTTGGTCATACGCAGGCTTTATCATCGCCCTCACCTCGACCAGGTATTGGCAACGTTTGCGCTTATTTTGATTTTTTCGGAAGGGACACGTTGGATTTTTGGCTCGTCGCCCATGCGACTAAGCCCGCCATCTTGGCTAACCGGATTCGTCACCCTGCCGGGCGACACCCGCTACCCGCTTTATCGGCTAATGCTGATTGGCGTCGGCATTGTTATTTCAATCGCGCTTTACTTCCTGATCTCTAAAACACGCTTAGGCATGCGCATTCGAGCCGGTGAAAGCGACCGCGAAATGATTGGCGCACTCGGCGTGAATATTTCAAAGCTGTATACCGTCGTGTTTGCCTTAGGCGCCGCGCTAGCGGGGTTAGCCGGCGCCCTGGTGGGCGCGCTGCAGTCGGTGCAGGTGGGCATGGGTGAGCCGGTGCTTATTCTGGCCTTTGTGGTCATCGTGATTGGCGGTATTGGCTCGATAAAAGGCGCGCTACTCGGTGCGCTGCTAGTCGGGCTTGTGGATACGCTTGGGCGCGTCTATTTGCCGATTTTCTTCCGTGCGTTCATGCCTCCTTCTGAGGCCAGCGGGGTTGGCGCGGCGCTGGCGGCAATGCTGATTTATATCCTCATGGCCGTGATACTCGCCTTTAAGCCAAAAGGACTGTTTGCCGCCCATGACTAATAACATTCCTACCTCTGACGTATCGTCTACCTCTAACAGCGATCGCGCTTTTATTCCGAAGCACTCCTCAGGCGGCTCAGGCGCTGCGCCAGCTAATCAGGCAGACAGCCACTTTGGCCGCAAAGGGCTGGTGCAAATTGCGTTGCTTGGGCTGCTGTTGTTATTGCCCGTGGCGGCGTATTTTTTTGGCCACCTCTACTACGTTAATTTAGCCTCGCGCATCACCATTATTGCCATGGCGGCGGTCGGACTTAATCTGGCCATTGGCTATGGTGGCATGGTCAGCTTTGGCCATGCGGCGTATTTCGGCCTGGGGGGCTACGTGGCAGGCATCAGCGCTTATCATGCGTTTGATTTCACGCCGTTTATGACCTGGCCTATGAGCATTCCGGGCAGCGACAGCTTACTAGTAGTGTGGCTAGCCGCTGCCCTGCTATGCGCACTGCTGGCACTGGCGATCGGCGCTATATCGCTGCGTACGACCGGGGTGTACTTCATTATGATCACCCTCGCCTTTGCTCAGATGATTTATTACTTTGCTAACTCCTGGCCCACCTACGGTGGTGAAGACGGCCTGCCCATCTACATACGCAATAGCCTGCCACTGGTCGATACCACCAATGCGTTGACCTATTTTCTGATCTGCTTTGGTGGCCTGGTCATGGCAATGGCGATTACCTCCCGGCTGATGAAGTCGCGCTTTGGCGCGGCGCTCACCATGGCGCGCTTAAACGACGTGCGCCTAGCTACTGCAGGCGTCAGCCCCTACCCGATTCGCCTGATGGCGTTTGTAATTTCTGCCGCCATTACCGGGCTGGCGGGCGCACTCTATGCAGATCTTAATGGTTTTGTTAGCCCGTCAGTGCTGAGCTGGCATTTCTCGGGAGAGCTGATGGTAATTGTGATTTTAGGCGGCGTAGGGCGTCTTTACGGCCCCCTAGCCGGGGCGATTTTGTTTGTAATGATGGAAACCTTCCTGGGCGGTATCACGCAGTACTGGCAGCTCTTTCTAGGGCTCGTGCTACTGGGCGTCGTGCTATTTGCCAAGCACGGGATCATGGGCTGGCTGGCAGGGAGAGAACGCAATGAGTGATAGCGTCCTTTCACTGCAAAATCTGCATAAACGCTTTGGCGCTCTGCAGGCGACGAACGATGTCTCGCTGGAGCTTAAGCGTGGGGAAATTCATGCGCTGATTGGCCCTAACGGCGCGGGAAAATCAACGCTGATTGGGCAAATTGCCGGCAATATACGCCCGGATGAAGGACACGTTTATTTAGCCGATACCGAGATTACCGGCATGAGCATTGCCCAGCGCGCTCGTCTAGGGCTAGGACGTAGCTTTCAGGTGTCTTCACTGGCTGAGCCGCTATCGGTAATGCGTAACGTGATGATGGGCGTTCAAGCGCTACAAAGTCACAGCTTTCGTTTCTGGCGCCCGGTTGCCAGCGACCAGCGCCTGCTTGAACCCGCTTATGAGGCGCTGGAGCGCATGCAGTTAAGCCACCGTGCCTGGACGCCGGTATTTGAGCTTTCTCACGGCGAGCGCCGCCAAGTAGAAGTGGCCTGCGCTCTGGCACTGAAGCCGCGCGCCCTGCTGTTGGACGAACCCATGGCAGGTTTAGGCCCAGAGGGCTCTGCCAAGCTCACTGAGCTGCTTGAAGCGCTGAAACTTGAAGTCCCGATTCTGCTGATTGAACACGATATGGAAGCAGTGTTTCGCCTTGCTGATCGCATTTCAGTGCTGGTCTCCGGAAGCGTCATTGCCCATGGCGACAGCGAGGCGATTAAACAGGACCCACGCGTCCGTGAAGCGTACCTGGGAGATTCAGATGCTTAAGATTGCAGATATTGAAACCTTTTATGGCCCTTCCCAGGCGCTGTTTGGCGTTAATCTCGAAGTCAATGCGGGTGAGATGGTCGCATTGATGGGGCGCAATGGAATGGGAAAAACCACCACCATTCGCTCTATATTCGGCCTCACGCCAGCCAGCCGCGGCACGATAGAGTTTGAATCTCAGAATCTACGCCGCCTGCCCGCCTATCGAATCGCCAAAGCGGGTTTGGGCTTAGTGCCAGAGGGGCGCCGCTGCTTTCCCAATCTTTCCGTACGCGAAAACCTGCTGGTCACCGCCCGCCCGGGCGAGTGGACATTAGAGCGGGTGGAAACATTATTTCCGCGCTTGGAAGAGCGCCGGACACAAATGGCCAAAACGCTTTCTGGCGGTGAGCAGCAAATGCTGGCGATTGGGCGCGCGCTGATGACTAACCCGCGCCTGCTGGTGTTGGATGAAGCCACAGAAGGCCTGGCTCCGGTAATTCGTCAGGAAATATGGCGGGCGATTCGTCTGCTCAAAGAACAAGGCCAGGCAACGCTGCTCGTGGATAAATCATTAAGTGAGATTCTACCCATCGCTGACCGCTGCACCATTCTTGAAAAAGGCAGCACTGTCTGGGATGGCAAGCCGGCGGCATTGGACAGCGCGGTGCGCGACCGCTATCTGGGCGTGTAGTTGAGATTCCAGACACGTCGTTGAGAATCTGGACATGTCATTGAGAATAACAACAGGGGAAAGCGCCATGACGTTTACAAGCCAGCGAAAAGTCCGCTTTCAGCACTGTGATCCGGCGGGAATCGTTTTTTATCCTCGCTATTTTGAGCTGATCAACTCGGTCGTCGAAGATTGGTTTGAGGAAGTTGTGCAGCACGATTTTAATCAACTGCATATTGAAAGCGGCACCGGAGTGCCCACCGCCGCTATCGACACACAGTTTCACGCGCCTAGCCGGCTCGGCGAACTGCTTAACTTTGAATTAACCGTTCAGGCCGTTGGACGCAGTAGTCTGGACCTTAAAATCGTTGCTTACTGCGGCGAACAAAAACGCCTAACAAGTTATTCTACTCTAGTATTTATGGATTTAACGAGCGGTAAGTCTATGCCATGGACCGACGCGATACGCCAGCACATTACCGTTGATAACCTATAAGGATAGCCCTAATGAGTGACGCCACCTTTCATCAGCTTCTTCATCCTTCTCACTGGAAGGCAGCCGTAGGCTATGCCAATGGCGTGCTTGCCTCCGGCCAGACTGTTTTTGTCGGCGGGCAGATTGGCTGGAATGCCGAGCATGTCTTTGAAAGCGACGACTTTGCTGTGCAGGTTAACCAAGCGCTGCAAAACATTGTGGCCGTACTACAAGAGGCGGGAGCAGGCCCAGAGCACCTGGTACGTTTAACCTGGTACGTGACGGACAAGAAGGAGTATTTAGCCCGCCTTAAAGACGTAGGCGCCGCCTATCGCGAAGTGCTCGGCAAGCATTTTCCAGCGATGACGATGGTGCAGGTGGCGGGGCTTGTCGAAGACCAGGCTAAAGTAGAGATCGAAGCGACGGCGGTAATACCTTCCGCCTAATTTTCGCCTCACAGCCATAAACAGCGCCCCTAGCGGGGCGCTAGCTTAAGCCGTGAAACGCTTTAATCCATCCCACAAAGCACCCATCGTTAAGATAGTGTTCTAGTATCGAGAAGTGATCCACGTTGGGGATTAGCTGCTGGGTAACGTGCTGCCCGTGCTGGCTCACATGCTCGCTATAGGCGCTCATTTGGTCTTGAAATCCATCCAGCTCCAGCTCACCTGCCACGAGATGCATAGGCGCAGGCACCCGACACGCTAGCCCTAACGGGCTGAGTTCGTGTACATCACGACCCGTCAGCTGAAGCTTAGGCTGCAGCCACGACCACGGAAATGGCCGTAGATCGTATAAGCCGCTCACGCACAGCGCGCCACGAATCAGTTCGTTCGGCAAGCCAAACGTGCCCTGCCAGTCGGTCGACATCAGCATGGCACACAGGTGCCCGCCCGCTGAGTGCCCTGAAATACTCAGCTCACCCGCATCAATGCCCAGCTCGGCGGCATGACGAGACACGTAAGCCACCGCCGCCTGAGTCTGCCGCACCAGCTCGCTAAAGCGCACCTGAGGGCACAGCGCATAGTTAACCACCGCCACCGTGATACCGGATTTAACGAGGTCATCGACGATAAAGCTAAATTCACGATGACTAAGTGAGCGCCAGTAGCCGCCGTGAAAGAACACATGCACGGGCGCTTTAGGCCCATCGGCATGGAAGATATCCATACGTTCAGCAAGCGAAGGGCCATAAGCAAGATCCAAGGTGACGCGATGGTTTTCCCGCGATGCCTCGCTGCGCTGCCGCCAATCATTTACCAACACCATCGGGTCACGACCCAGCATCGGGTCGTAGGCACGATCGATCTCTTCTTGGCAGGCAAAGTGTTTGTAAAGCACGCCGTACTCCTTGTCACATAGCCTTAACGTTGACGCACGGCTAGCACTAGCATACGCAGCACGGCGATCGCCAAGATGGCAAAACCGATCAACGTCCAGGCAGGCAGTGAGAGGCCTAGCAACGAGAAATCGATATTGGCACACTCACCCGAGCTGTTTAACACCATGGACACGACGTCCCGCATGGGCAGGATATCCATCATGTATTCAAGCCCAGGCCCGCATGAAGGAACCTCGTCAGCCGGCAGTGATTGCAACCACACGTGGCGCCCGGCAACAAAGACACCGGCTCCAACGGCCGCCAGCGATAACAGCCCGTAAATGACTTTGCCGACGCGGCCTGCAGGGTTATGTATGGCTGCAATGGCGAACACAATACCAGCCGCAATCACCGCTACGCGCTGAAAAATACACAGTGGGCAGGGTTCATAGCCGCCGATATGCTCAAGACCAAGAGCGACCGCCATCATCAATACACAGAAAGCTAAACCGGCCAGGGCTATTGAGCGAAAAGAGTGCAGGATCATTGGCGAGCCTCAGAAGGTAGCGCCGATAAAGCGCGGGATTCGCGTGCTTTAGTAAAGTAAACCTGTAAGAACTCAGAAAACGACTCTTGGTCAGCGGCTTCAATATCGTGCTGCTGTTGGTGCGACGTTTCAATTAGCTGGGCTAATAACGCTTCACGACAGCGCTGCATCGGCGCCGCCTTCAGCTGCTCCGCCTGCTCTTGGGCCAAACTCAGCATCAAATCACTTAACGAGCCGCCGTTTTCCTTCAGCCGTTCGAGCACCTGAGCGGAAGGCGTAAGTGTGGGGTCACTCAGCCTAGGTGCAAGGCTCGCTAATGCCTCTGCGTGCGGTGCACCTTCTTCTACTCCGTCAAGCAGGCGGGCCACTTCGCCCATTTCCGCAAAGATCTGTTCGCCCCACCCGCTCACCGAAGTGGGTTTACCATTATTAAACAGCTTAAGCTCGGGATCACGACCGCGCTCGACAACCCAACGACGATTGTCGTCTAAGCGGTCACATTCCTCGTCGGAAATCCATGGGCTGTCGCTGAGCAGGCACCACATCAAAAACGTGTCCACAAAGCGCATTTGGACTTCATTCACGCCAAGCGGATCGAAGGGATTGAGATCTAAGCAGCGCACTTCGATATATTCCACGCCACGGGCTTCCAGCGCCTGACTTGGCGTTTCGTTGTGCTTAGCGACACGTTTGGGGCGAATATCGCTGTAATATTCGTTCTCAATTTGCAGAATGTTAGCGTTTAACTGGCGCCACTCGCCATCTACGTTAACACCCATTGCTTCATAGTCGGGCCATGGCGATGAGATCGCGTGACGCAGCGTATTAACGTAATTCGACAGCGAGTTAAAACAGATTTTAAGCTGCGACTGCACTTTATTTTGGTACCCAAGATCCGACATACGCAGGGTCGTCGCGTAAGGCGCAAAATAAGTGTCGTCACTGAGCGACTGCAGCTTATCAGGCACATTGCCTGCAGGCAGAAAGCTTTTATCGATGGCCGGTGACGCACCAAATAAATACAGCAATAACCAGCTATGACGGCGGAAATGACGAATCATGCCGAAATAGCGGGTGGAGCGATAATCGTTGAAGGGGATATTGGTGGCTTTTTCCATTTCACGCAGCGCGTGCCACATATCATCCGGCAACGAAACATTGTAATGAACGCCCGCAATCGCCTGCATGATGCGCCCATAGCGCATGTCTAACCCTTTGCGGTAAACATGCTTCATGGTGCCAACATTGGAACTGCCGTAGTCGGCAATCGGCACACTGTCGTTGCCAGACAGCCTAGACGGCATGCTGCCAGGCCAAATCCACTCATTTTCTAAATGATGATAGGTAAACGTATGCAGGTCAGATAAAAAGCACAGCGCCTCACCCGGCTGTGAGTAAACCGGCGTAATGTACTCAAGCAGCGACTCGGAGTAATCGGTGGTGATATGCGGATGGGTTAACTTAGAGCCCAGTGCGTGCGGGTGTGGGGTTTGCGCAATATGGCCATTGGCGTCAACTCGCAATCCTTCTTTTTCAAGCCCACGACGCAGGCGGCCCAACCGGCCAAGGCGCGCACTGGGAAGCAGGCGTTCAACTTGCGCAGTCAGCGCGGATGGCACAGTGAGTGGTTCAGTCAAGGTGAACACTCCTTGTCAGTAAAGCCCGCCGACGGCGGGCCTTGGTGAAATCAGATGGCATCGTCAGCATCTCTGCTTAGCGCAGTAAAAGGCAGGATATGGCGGCAACCATGTTTTTTTTCAAGGCATCGCTTATCAAGACATCGCTTTTTCAAGGCGCGCGATACGTTACCGCTGCCTATGACTATTTTCCGCCACGCGCTTTTAACAAAGCGGCGCCAAGCGCACCCATGGGTGCCGCCTGCTCAGAGGGCTTCGAAGCACTACGCTGCCCCCGCGTAGGCTTTCGCTGGGCGTTCTGCTGATCAGCGCCGTTCTTAACATCGTTTTCAGCCTCAGGCTGATCATCCAAGCGCATGGAAAGCCCTACTCGCTTACGCGCAATATCAACGCTCATTACTTTAACCGTCACGATATCCCCTGCCTTTACAACGCTGCGCGGGTCGTCGATAAACCGGTCGGATAACGCAGAGATGTGCACCAGGCCATCCTGATGGACGCCAATATCAACAAACGCACCAAAGTGCGTGACGTTGGTAACGGTACCTTCCAGCACCATGGCGAGCTTGAGATCTTTCAGTGTTTCAACCCCTTCACGAAACTCTGCAGCTTTAAACTCAGGGCGCGGGTCACGGCCAGGTTTATCTAGCTCTTTAAGAATATCGCTGACCGTAGGCACACCAAAACGCTCATCGGCAAAGTCGGCAGGCTTGAACGCTTTTAGCGCCGCGCTATCGCCAATCAAGCCTTTCACCTCACGACCACCCTGCTTGGCGATACGCTCCACCAAAGAATAGGCCTCAGGGTGAACGGCACTAGCATCCAACGGATTATTCGCATTATGAATACGCAGAAAGCCGGCGCACTGCTCAAAGGTTTTCGCGCCTAAGCGGCTCACCTCTAATAGCTCTTTACGACTTTTAAAAGCGCCCTTTGCATTGCGTTGGGCAACAATATTTTCAGCCAGCGCCGCACTCAGCCCAGCAACCCGTGAAAGGAGCGCGCTAGAGGCGGTATTGAGATCGACACCGACCGCGTTAACGCAGTCCTCGATCACGACTTCCAGGCTACGCGACAGCTGTACCTGAGAAACATCGTGCTGATATTGCCCCACGCCAATCGACTTGGGCTCGATTTTGACCAGCTCGGCGAGCGGGTCCTGCAGGCGACGGCCAATGGACACCGCGCCACGGATAGTGACGTCTAAATCAGGCAGCTCACGAGAGGCGTATTCAGAGGCAGAATACACCGAGGCGCCGGCTTCTGAGACCATCACCTTGCTTAACCGTTGCGCGGGCGCCAGCGCCTTGACCAGCTCGCCTGCCAGCTTGTCGGTTTCACGACTAGCGGTGCCGTTACCAACAGCAATCAGCTCAACGCCATGCTGTTTAATCAGCTTGGTTAGCACGCCTAACGACTCATCCCAGCGGTTCTGCGGCGCGTGAGGGTAAATAGTCGCCTGATCAATAAACTGGCCGGTGGCATCAATCACCGCAATTTTACAGCCCGTCCGCTGGCCTGGATCAATCGCGAGGGTAATTTTCTGGCCCGCCGGTGCCGCTAGCAGCAGGTCTTTCAGGTTGGCTGCAAACACCTCGATAGCCGTTAATTCAGCGGCTTCGCGTAGGCGGCCCAGCAGCTCTGTTTCCAGTGCGGTATAAAGCTTTACGCGCCAAGTCCAGCGGACAACTTCAGCGAGCCACTTATCCGCCGCACGGCCTTGATCACCAATGCCGAACTGCTTGGCAATCGTCACCTGGGCAGGATGAACCGGGGCATCGTCTTCACCAGGCAAACGAATCGACAGGCTTAAGATACCTTCGTTGCGCGCGCGGAACATTGCCAACGCGCGGTGCGAAGGCGCTTTGGCCAGCTTCTCGTCGTGCTCAAAGTAGTCGGAGAACTTAGCGCCCTCCTGCTGCTTGCCCTCAAGCACACGGGCACTGAGTTCGCCTTCTTGCCACAGCCGTTCGCGTAATTGGCCTATCAGCTCGGGATCTTCGGCAAAGCGCTCCATCAAAATCTGCTTGGCGCCATCTAGCGCAGCCTTGGCATCTTCGATGGCGGGAATATCGCCTTCCGCCGAGCGCAAATAGTGAGCGGCTTCGCTTTCAGGGCTTAGCGTAGGATCAGCCAGCAGTGCATCCGCCAATGGCTCAAGCCCTGCTTCGCGGGCAATTTGTGCTTTGGTACGGCGCTTTTTCTTAAAGGGCAGGTATAGATCTTCCAGCCGCTGCTTGGTCTCAGCGGCATCAATGCTTGCCTTTAGCGGGCCGTCGAGCTTGCCCTGCTCATCAATGGCGGCTAGCACTGCGGCACGGCGTTCTTCAAGTTCGCGCAGGTAGCGCAGGCGCTCATCTAACTGACGTAGCTGAATATCGTCTAGGGCGCCGGTGACTTCTTTACGATAACGGGCAATAAACGGCACGGTGGCGCCGCCATCCAGCAGTTCCACCGTGGCAGAGACTTGTTCGGGACGTACGCTTAACTCAGTGGCTAAGCGCAAAATAATACGCTGATTGACATCCATAAATTACAACTAACTCATGCAGCATTTGATATGTTGCCAAGGTACCACAAACCTACCACGGCTGGCATGACTTGCAGCGTAACCGGAATGGCCCCATTTTCGGCGTTTCATCACCGACCATAAACAAAAGCCATGATCAGACGACATCACAGCAATCCGCAGCTACCCATAAAAAAATGGGACAGTGCCGAAGCACTGTCCCATTTTTATGACACTTACGGGCAAGCCTATTTTCAGCTCACCTGCGGGCCCGCTTTGACGATTGCGTCGCTGACGCCTTCGAATTTCTTGAAGTTATTAACAAACTTCGTCGCCAGTTCTTTCAGGTGACGATCGTATGCTTCACGGTCTTGCCAGGTTTCACGCGGATCAAGCAGGCTAGAGTCAACGCCCGGTACGGAAACAGGCACCTGCAAATTAAGACCATCAATATGCTTGGTTTCGATGTCGCGCAGCACACCTGACTGAATCGCACTGATGATGGCGCGAGTCGTCGGGATGGAGAAGCGTGAGCCGCCTTCACCGTAAGCGCCGCCGGTCCAGCCAGTATTGACCAAGTACACCTGAGCGTCTTTTTTGTCGACACGCTTGATCAAAAGGTCAGCGTATTCACGCGCAGGCCGCGGGAAGAACGGCGCGCCGAAGCAGGTAGAGAACGTCGCGGCCAAGCCTTCAGACGAGCCCATTTCGGTTGAGCCCACTTTGGCAGTGTAGCCTGACAGAAAGTGATAAGCCGCCGCTTCCTTAGACAGCACGGACACCGGCGGCAGCACGCCAGACATATCGCAAGTCAGAAACACGATCGCGTTCGGCTCGCCCGCGAGATTTTCCGGTACGCGCTTCTCGACGTGCTCTAGCGGGTAGGCGGCACGTGAGTTCTGAGTCAGGCTGTCGTCAGCGTAATCGGGCTCACGGCGGTCATCCAACACAACGTTCTCAAGCACGGTGCCGAATTTAATGGCGTTCCAGATAACCGGCTCGTTCTTTTCAGAAAGATCGATGCACTTGGCGTAGCAGCCGCCTTCCATATTGAAGACGATGCCGTCGCCCCAAGCATGCTCGTCATCGCCAATCAAAAAGCGCGTTTGGTCAGCGGAAAGCGTGGTTTTACCGGTGCCAGAAAGACCGAAGAACAGGCACGTTTCGCCATCTTCACCGACGTTAGCCGAGCAGTGCATGGGCAGCACGTCGGCAGCCGGGAGCAGAAAGTTTTGCACGGAGAACATGGCTTTTTTCATTTCACCGGCGTAACGCATACCGGCGATTAGCACTTTCTTCTCAGCGAAGTTGATGATCACACAACCATCAGAGTTAGTGCCGTCGCGCGAAGGATCACACTCAAAGCCTGCGGCATTAAGGATTGCCCATTCGTCTTTAGCGGCTTGATTATAGGCCTGAGGACGTACAAACATGGTGCGGCCAAACAGATTTTGCCAAGCGGTTTGGGTGGTGACGCGAACCGGCAGGTAGTGGGCGGAATCACTGCCGACGTGCAGTTCAGTCACGAAATGTTCTTGGCTAGTCAGATACTCATCAACCCGGTTCCACAAGGCGTTGAATTTGTCGGCATTGAAAGGCAGGTTGACACCGCCCCAATCGATTTGACTGCGCGTAGAGGGCTCATCGACGATAAAACGATCTTTCGGAGAACGACCGGTACGCAGGCCCGTATTTACTACCAGAGCACCGTTGGCCGACAGGCGGCCTTCACCACTTGCCACTGCGCGCTCGATCAGTTCGGCGCTGCTGAGGTTGACGTGGGCTTGGGGAGCAGCTTGAGTCGTGGTCATGTCGATTCCTGGCCTTAAGGCCGTTATGTCTCGTTTACCGGGCGAAAGGAGTTGCTTACAAAGACGTGACGTGTCTAACGTGCAAGCATCTTCATTACCATCGCCTTAAAGTTCATCCCAACCATGGCTAAACCGGCTGGGTGCGCTGAAGTCGGGCGCATTATGGCAAAAAGAAAGCCCCCGGGAAACGGGGGCGAAGATCAAATATCGTGTAGTTAAACTACTACATAGACACTACATTTTGTGTTGCAACGCAGTAATTAATAAAACGACCGTTTGCCAAAAGCGTCGTATTCATTGAATCCATTGACCCTCCCGCGACGACGGGCAGACCCGCTGATGGCTGCATTTGACTACACAATCAGTGAATTGTCGGTGATGGCGCCTCAGGGTCATCCAACAAAGTTTCAATATCCGCTGCCGTGTAGTGATATTTCGTGTGACAAAAGTGGCATTGCGTGTCGATTGCGCCCTGTTCTTGAAGAATATCGCGCAGCTCGTCTTGGCCTAATGAGTACAGCGCGGACGTCATTCGCTCGCGAGAGCACGTGCAGCCAAAGCGTAAATCTTTCGGATCGAAGACGCGCACCGTTTCTTCATGATAAAGACGGTACAGCACTTCACGCTGCTCAAGCCCCAGCAGCTCTTCTGTTTTGATAGTATCGGCCAGCTGCACGCTACGACTCCAGGCATCGACATCTTGGTTTTGCGATGCTTCCGGCAGGCGCTGCAACAGTAAACCACCAGCGCGCTCCTCATTCGCTGCCAGCCATAGGCGAGTCGGCAACTGCTCGGACTGGCTGAAATAGGCCTCCAGGCAGCCGCTCAGCGTGTCTTGGTCTAGCGCCACAATACCTTGATAACGATTGCCTTCACGAGGGTCGAGAGTGATCACAATTTGGCCTTCGCCCACCAGTTCGCGAAAGCTTGCATGCTCACTCGGCAGCGCGGCATCTTCTGCGATACGGGCAATCGCGCGCAGCTCACCGCCGGGGTTGGACTCAGCCATTAATAATGCCAGCACGCCTCGCCCGCGCACTTCAATACTCAGCGTGCCATCCAGTTTAACCGTATCAGTAAGCAGCGCCACCGCCGCCAGCAGCTCACCCAGCAGCTCATTAACAGCGGTCGGATAAGCGTGGCGATCCAACACTTCGTGATAGGCGGCAGACAGGGTGACGATTTCACCGCGTACATTGGTTTGATCGAATATAAAGCGTTGAATTTGATCGGACATGATTTAACTACCTACTGTTTAAAGTGCAGCTGATGTTTAACGGTGGTGACTCAAAGCGTGGGCATTACTCTCCCTGATGACGCTGGAAGCGCTGGATATCGCGGCGCTGCTTTTTATCGGGACGCTTGAGCGGATGCTGCATCGCTTCATTGGTGAGTCGCCGAGCCTCGGCTTCCCGCGCACGGCGCTGGATACTGTCGTCGGTCTCGGCATAGAGCATGCGTGCTTCAGGCGCACCGCGGCGCTGGTTTGAAAGCGATATCACCTCTACCTCAAGAACTTCCCATCCTTGCGGCACGCGAATATTGGCCCCCACTTCGACGTTTTTACTGGTCTTAACCCGGGCGCCATCGTAATGCACTTTGCCACCTTCAATCGCTTTTTTGGCAAGCGCACGGGTTTTAAAAAAACGCGCAGCCCACAGCCATTTATCTAAGCGTACGCTTTCACTCATGCATGCTCTCCTTGTCGTTACGACGACATCGGCAGCTGTTCGGGCAGCAACTGGGCAAATCGATCCAGAGCAATAAATTCCTGCAGCTCTTTTTCAGGCCGCTGACTATCCGGCTGTTTAATGCCCAATAAATGCTTGATGCCAAACTCACGGGCACTTTCTAACACGCTGGCGTTGTCATCGATAAATAGCGTACGGGCAGGGTCAAAGGCTTCGATTTCCTGTAGCGCGAACCAAAACGCCTGCTCTTCTTTGGCAGCGCCCACGTCTTCAGAAGAAACGATTGCATCAAGGTAGCTTTCCAAACCAGTCAGCGGCAGTTTCAAGGCAAGGCTCGCACGATCGGCATTAGTGGCCAGGATAACGCGAGGATGCGCCTGTTTTAACCATTTAAGAAAATCCAGCGCGCCGCTGCGTAGGCCGATTAAGTGCTGCACTTCGCGCTTCAAGGCAACAATATCGACCCCTAGCTCGCGGCTCCAGTACGCTAGGCTGTACCAGTTCAGAGTGCCCTGCTCACCAATAATGCGAGCCTTTAGCGCCTCTTGAGAGGCTTCATCTAGCTGGTGCAATTCACGGTAGCGCCGCGGCAAATGCTCAAGCCAAAAATGGCTATCGAAATGTAAATCTAGCAGCGTACCGTCCATATCGAGAAGGACGGTGTCTATCTCGCGCCAATCAATCATTGTCGCTCCGGTCGCGTAAGGAGTAAGCGTGCTATTGTAGCTTAACCGCCTTTTACCAGCCATGGAGGCACGCTTTTATGTCCGACTCCTTTATGCCCAACTCCCCCACAGCCCCTCATGATCCCGACACCCGCAGCAGTACTGATTACCTGCGCAAACCGCAAATTTTATCGCGCGAATGTGTGGCGCAAAGTCGCTTATTTCAAGTGGAGTCATTAGCACTGCGTTTTTCTAACGGCGAAGAGCGTCAGTTCGAGCGTTTAACCGGCGCTGATCGCGGGGCAGTGATGATTGTGGCAATGCCAGACCCTGATCACGTATTGCTAATCCGAGAATACGCAGCGGGATTTGAAGATTACGTACTTACGCTACCGAAAGGGCTGGTCGACCCCGGTGAAGACATCGTCACCGCGGCCAACCGTGAGCTGATGGAAGAGTGTGGCTTTGGTGCGCACTGCATTGAACCGCTGGTCGAGCTTTCGTTGGCCCCCAACTACATGCGTCATCGCATGCAGGTGCTGCTCGCCACCGACCTTTATCCCAAGCGGCTGCCGGGAGATGAACCCGAACCGCTGATTGTGGAAACGCATGCCTTAGAAGAGCTGCCGGCGCTCTTAATGCGCGATGACTTCCATGAAGGGCGCACCATTGCCGCTCTTTATATCGCCAGGGATAAAATGCGGGAAGAAAAGCGTCACAACGCCACTGATTTACTCTAATCACAAATGAATGAGAGCAGCGTTGGCGTTTACCCAACGCTGCGTTGACTTCAGACGTGATGCTTCAGAAATGATGCTTCAAAGAAATCCAGCGCCGTTGACGGTGGCTATCTAGCCCTGCTTCTAACAACGTCATTGAGCGCAGTGCGTCATCTACGCTAACCGGCAGCGGCGCCTGCTCGCGAATAGCGGCAGCAATTCCTTGATAATAGGCAAGATAATCACCGGGCAAGGTGGCATGTTCGCGTTGTATTAGCGGCGTGCTTTCACCCTTGCCTTCGCGTAACGTTAGCGTACCGTGCTGAGTATCATTCCCCCAGTGTGCTCCGGGCACCTCACCGGCTTTCAAACGCTCTTCCTGCGGATCTAAACCATACTTTACATAGCTGCCATCTGTACCGTGAATTCGAAAGCGTGGCGTAGGATCGGCCGCTAGCGTGCTCGCCGCCAGGGTAACGCGAAAGCTTTCATAATCCAGCACGGCAAGGAAGTCATCATCAGCCTTTGCACCATCACGCCGAGCGCTTACTTCCAGCAAAATGGCGTGCGGCATGCCAAACAGCTCGCAGGCTTGGTCTAGCAGATGCGGCCCCAGGTCGTACCAAATACCGCCTCCTGGCGCGGCCTTCTCACGCCAGCGGTCAATTACTTGTGGGCGAAAGCGATCAAAGCGTGATTCGATGCTGACAACGCGTCCTAACGTGCCCGCTTCTAGCAACGCTTTTACGGTTAGAAAATCGCTGTCCCAGCGGCGATTGTGAAATACCGAGAGTAGCCGCGCCTTATCATCGGCTAGTTTTTTGAGCAGTTTGCCCTCTGACACCGTGACAGTGAACGGTTTATCGACCACCACGTGCTTACCCGCAGAGAGCGCCGCTTTAGCAAGAGAAAAGTGCGTATCGTTGGGTGTAGGGATAACGATGAGGTCAATATCGCTACGCTGACATAGCGCTAGCGCCTGACTCTCCACCTCGACGTTAGGTAATGCTCCCCGCACCTTGGCAGCGTCACTGGATGATACAGCCACCAAATCCAGGCCTTCTGCGGCCTGGATCAGCGGTGCGTGGAAGGTTTGGCTAGCGAAACCGAAGCCAACCAGTCCAACGTTAATGGTCGCCTTCATTGCATTCCTTCACATGTATTATTGCGATTTATTACCCGGTTTGTTCTATCAATACTGTTTTATCAATACTGCTCTACCAGTACTTTTCTATCAATACGAGTACAGCAGTCTCGCAAGAAGCGGGCCGGGTTATTGGCATCGCTTTAATCTCTAAGCGTAGTTTAAACTTAGCTTAATCTTAGTCACGGCCAAATACGACATCAGCGACGTCGCGATAGCGCTTGGCGAAGTGCACCGTCATGCCCTCTTTCAGATAGTCCGGCAATTCTTCGTAATCACGGCGATTAGCATCGGGAAGAATGAGCTCGAATATATCGCTACGCCGGGCGGCAATCACTTTCTCGCGAATACCCCCTACCGGCAGCACCTGACCGGTTAACGTCAGCTCACCGGTCATTGCCAGCGGCCTATCAATGGCGTGGTGCTTGGCAAGAGACATTAGCGCCGTCGTCATCGTGACACCCGCCGAAGGGCCATCTTTTGGCGTCGCCCCTTCCGGCACGTGAAGGTGCACAAACGCTGAGTCAAAGAAATCGGCATCGGCACCGTATTCTTGCAGGTGACCAAGCGTATAGCTGTAGGCGATATTAGCCGACTCCTGCATCACCTCTCCCAGCTTTCCGGTGAGTTTGAAACCGCGATCCAATGAATGCACTTTGCCTGCCTCAATCGGCAGCGTTGCGCCGCCCATGGACGTCCACGCAAGCCCGGTTACAACGCCTTCACCGGTTAACACTTTTTCCTTACGGAAGATCGGCGCACCCAGAAACTCTTCTAAGTTCTTAACCGAAACCTTGACCGTTTCAATATCGTCTTCCAGCAGTTTCACGGCTGATTTACGCACAATACGGTGGAGCTGTTTTTCCAGCTGCCTTACCCCGGCTTCACGAGCGTAGCCTTCAATAACCTGTTTTAAAGCCGCATCGGTCAAATTAATGCGCTTTTTAGGTAAATTGTCGCGTTTAAGCAATTTCGGCCACAGATGATTCTTGGCAATCGCCAGTTTTTCTTCCGCGATATAGCCAGAAAGGCGAATTTGCTCCATGCGATCAAGTAATGGCCCAGGGATCGAATCCAAGGTGTTAGCCGTGCAAATAAACAACACTTTAGAAAGGTCCATCCGGACATCAAGATAGTGGTCGAGGAAATCGACGTTCTGCTCGGGATCAAGCACTTCCAGCAGCGCCGAAGCGGGGTCCCCCTGGAAGGACTGCCCCAGCTTGTCAATTTCGTCCAGCATGATGACGGGGTTTTCGACCTCTACCTCTTTAAAGGCCTGCACGAGCTTGCCGGGCATAGCGCCTACATAGGTACGCCGATGGCCTTTGATTTCCGCCTCATCGCGCATCCCGCCGACCGAAAACCGGTAAAACTGACGGCCTAGCGTCTCAGCGATCGATCGCCCGATCGATGTTTTACCCACCCCTGGCGGGCCGACTAGCAGTACAATCGAACCGCCAACATCGCCCTTGAAAGTACCTTCGGCCAGGAATTCGATAATGCGTTCTTTAACGTCGCTGAGGCCGTCGTGATCCCGATTCAGCACTTGACGGGCATGCGGAAGATCCAACTGATCTTGGCTGGTCACGCCCCAAGGCAGTGAGGTTAGCCAGTCGAGATAGTTACGCGTGGTGCCATACTCTGGCGACCCGGTTTCCAGGACGCTGAGCTTGGTAAGCTCATCATCAATTCGGGTTTGAACGCGTTCAGGCACCACTAGCGCATCCAAGCGCGCCCTGAAAGTATCCACATCGTTTTCACGATCATCTTTGGAAATACCCAGCTCGCGCTGGATCACTTTAAGCTGTTCACGCAGGAAAAACTCGCGCTGACGATCCTGCATCTGCGCGTTTACCTGCTCGCTGATCTCACCCTGTAGCAGAGCCACGTCGATCTCTTTCCGCAGCAGCGGCAGCACTTTCTGCATCCGCTCTTCTACCGAAAGTGTTGCCAGCACATCCTGCAGTTCGGGGCCTTTGGCAGAGGTAATCGCCGCTGCAAAATCGGTCAACGGGCCTGGCTGATGGGGGCTAAAGCGGTTGAGGTAATGCTTAAGCTCTTCGCCATACAGTGGGTTTATGGGCAGCAGCTCTTTAATCCCGTTGATAATCGCCATGGCGTAGGCGCGGGTTTCTTCATTCTCCGCGTCAACCGGCTCTTTTGGATAAGTGACTTCAACCAAATACGGCGGCTCTTTGGAGAGCCAGCGAGTAATTTTAAAGCGCTGCAGACCCTGAGCAATAAACTGAATCTGCTCATCTTCACTCTTTAGCTTATGGACTTTGACGGCAGTCCCGATCTCGGGAAAACTCTTGTGGTCAATGGAGCTAACGCCCTGTTCACCGACAAACGCAACGCCAATCATGTGATGAGGCGTATTGCCTACACGGCGCATAGTCTCTTCCCAGCGTTCACGATTAACCACTAAAGGCTGAACCTGGGCCGGGAAAAAAGGACGATTATGGATAGGAAGGAGGTAGATGCGCTCTGGCAGCATTTCACTGGCAGGCACTAGAGAATTTACCCGTTCACCGTCTGAGCGGTAGTCTTGGCTGCCCTGCTCTTCATTCGCTTTCTGAGGGCGTTCGTCATGGCCCTGATGAGAAGCTTTATCAGTGGCTGAAAAAGACTCGTCGTCTACTTGCCAGTTAAGGTGCTCATCATCGCGGTCGTAATCTTGGTCGCTCATGCGTCCTCCAATGAACCGATATCGGCGGTGAGAACCGCCTAACGTTGCCAATGGAATGCGGGCACATAGCCGAAACTTCAACCCTTCACGCCTACAACCGAGTGTTTATATCATGCGTTAAGCTAAGCACTCATCAATGATTACGGCCAAAGTTCAGGCATTGGGCGACCGTTAACCCGCCATACGCCACGTATAACATCAAACTGCAGTTCACGGGTGCCTAGCGGCAGGCCTAGCCATAGCGCGGCTACGGTGGGGGCTTCGTGCCAGGTGAAATCGCCATCAATGCGTTCAAACCAATTAGCCCGCTCTTTGTCTTTGTCCAAATCGACGACACTTAGCTCATCTAACTTGCGGGCATCGAAAAAGAGCGCGCCGTCCGCGTCTAAGCGAATGCCCAATAAGGGGCTGTCTATGGCGACGGTCATGACATCCAGACGCGGTGAGTCGCTGAGCATGTTGCGCAAATCTGGTTCAAGGCGGGCTAACAAACCCTCTGCCATCGGCAGGCTTGAGTCTCCCCAAGCGGCTTCCTGGCGTAAACGACGAATGCCATGGCGCACCGCGTCAGCGTTCAAGCGAGAAAGCTCCATCTCGATTCGGCCATTCATTAGCGGCGTATCAGGCGCCTCTGAAGGCACCAGTACATCACCCACCTCTAGCTCACCCTTAATACGCAGCTCGCCTTCATCCAATACCATATGGCTACGCAAATCTAAGGGCGAAAGCTGCATAACAAACGCGGGGTAGCTCAACTGCAGCGTTTCAATATTTAAATGATCGCGCTGCGAAAAGTGGTAGGCGCCATCGGTGTAGGTATAACGACTTTCAAGGACGGTGGGGCCAACCGCCAGCTGAGACATGCCATCGGTCAACGTGAGCTGATCTAACATCGCACGCAAGCGCCAGTCGCCAAACACGCCTTCTAAGCGCAGCCGGGCGCCGCGAACGGATAATTCGCGGCCATTTTGCTGAATGACGAAGGGGGCCAGTGCAAGGCGCAGCTCGCTGTGGCCGCTCAAGGTATGATAACGGCCTTGCCAGCGTGGTACAGAAGGCGCGGTCACTTCACCCACGGCTTGCTGCAGCACGGTATCTAAGCGGGGTAAAAGGGAACCTTCAACGTCAGTACTTAAAATGCCGTGGCGGGCATTGTAGTTAAGCTCAAGCCGCCAAGGGCGGCCTAAAAGCGGTGAGAGAATGAGCCTACCATGGGAGCTTAGCCAGCCTTGGCGGCTCTCTGTGCGGCTAACACGCCACTCGCCACGAGCCTCTAGATCCTCCAAGGCTTGATGCAGGCTGCGTTCAAAAAGGATGCTTGAGAGGAGCTGCGCTGCCACCCATACCACGGCGATCACCGCCAGCGTGGGGACAATCAGACGTTCCTTGCGCATACTCTCTCCTTGAAACCAACGCACTCGACGCAAACGTAGCTGAAGCCAATAGCTGAAGCCAATGCACCCGAAAAACCGATCTACAGAGTTTGTACTTCTGACGACGCCTTGCCTACCTTTACTAACCGCTGACTAAGCATCTTGCTTAGTGCAGCCAGAACCAAAGGTGCATCGTACTCCAGGCGTAAACCCCCGCCATAACATCATCGATCATAATGCCAAAACCACCGGCGACGCGGCGGTCTGCCCAGCGAATTGGCCAAGGCTTGAACACATCAAAGATGCGGAACACCACAAATCCCCATAGCGCAGCCTCCCACGAAAAAGGCACCGCTGCCATGGTCAACCAATAGCCGACAAATTCATCCCACACAATGCCTGAATGGTCATGCACGCCTAAATCATGCGATGTTTTATCGCATAGCCAAACGCCCACAATAAAAGCGACAAAGCAGATACCTAAATACCACCCTAGGGGTAAATCCGCCATCATCCAATAAAAAGGAATCGCGGCTAGGGTGCCAAACGTACCGGGTGCCCAAGGCACTGTGCCGCTGCCTAAGCCAAAGGCAAAAAAATGCGTTGGGCGACGCCAGACACTTTTCGGTGCACGATTCATGGCGCTTCCCCACTAAAATGCTGCCAACCAGCATAGCCACTGATATCTGTCTGATCAGCCGCACTAATACCTAGCGCTTCCTGACAGCGGCCTATGACGGTGAGCGTCAACCCCAATGGCGCCAAGCGCTGCTGCGCTTTAGCAATATTGTCACTACTTAATGTCACTAGCAGCTCATAGTCGTCACCACCGCAGAGCGCCGACTGCAGCGCGGCCTTCCGGCCTAGCGCGTTTTTCAGGCCTTCCGCTAGCGGTAAGGCATGTATATCGATCACTGCCCCGACGTGAGAGGCCGCGCGCAAGTGCGCTAAATCGGCCAGCAGCCCGTCGGAAACATCCAGAGCTGCGGTAGCCAAACCACGCAGTGCAATGCCTGCGCTCAAGCGCGGTTCGGGCAATAAGTAACGCTTTAACAGCGGATGCATTAGATCACGCTCACCCTGTTTCCAGAGTGCCAGGCCGCCTGCTCCGCCGCCTAGCGCACCGGTCACCGCAATTAAATCGCCCGCCTGAGCACCGCCACGAGTGAGCGCCTGACCTACTGGCACTTCGCCCATCACGGTAACGCCAATAGCCAGAGCGCCTGACGTGACATCGCCTCCGACCAGCGTCGTGGCATGTTGCTCGCTAAGCGCGTGAAAGCCGCGCGCATAGTCGGCTAGCCATGTCTGGGTCGCGTCGTCGTCAGCAAACGAACGCTGATCAAAGCTCAATGCCATTAAGCACCAGCGCGACGTTGCGCCCATGGCCGCCAGGTCGCTAAGCGCTACGGCCAATGCACGATGGCCCACCGCAAATGCCGGCGCTTCGCGGGGAAAGTGTACGTCCACGACCGAGGTATCAACGCTAACGGCCAACCGCTGGCCTGCTTGCGGCACCAGTAGCGTGGCATCGTCGCCACATCCTAGTGCGACGCCATCAGACACCGAAGCCTCCTGCGACGGCATGAAGTAGCGTTGAATCAAATCAAATTCGGCAAGCACAAAGGCCCCTTAAACGCATTGTCATACCGCTCACGTTCAGAGACGACGAGCGCTGACTTCGGCACTGCGCAAGCGAATTGCCAGCTTGTCCAGAATGCCGTTCACGTATTTATGGCCATCGGTGGCGCCAAATGACTTAGCCAGCTCAACGCCTTCATTAATCACGACACGATAAGGCACTTCCATACGCCGGGATAACTCGTAAGCCCCCAGCCTTAAAATCGCAAGTTCCACCGCATCCAGATCTTCCAGGCGGCGATCTAACAGCGGCGAAATATCACGGTCCAGCTCTGCTTTAAAACGCACCGTGTTGTGAAGCAGGTCATGGAACAGCGCCTTGTCGGCGATTTCCATCACTTTCACCCAGTTTTCGTGATCTTCCAAGTCATCATCGGCAACCTGGCTTCGAAACTCGGCTTCAATGGTGGTGATGGACTTACCCGTCATGTGCCACTGATAAAGCCCTTGCACGGTTAACTCACGCGCGGCATGACGACTCTGCTGAGCGGCAGACGGTTTGCGCTCGCTCATTTAGAATCTCCTGGCGAAAGCGCCCGTAGCAAAGAGACCATTTCCATTGCCGCCATCGCCGCCTCAGTACCTTTATTGCCCGCTTTCGTACCCGCGCGTTCAATCGCTTGCTCGATGCTTTCAACGGTTAGCACGCCGTTGGCAATCGGGGTATCAAATTCAAGCTGAAGGTGGTTAATCGCGGTGTTGCAACCGCCTGCTACGTATTCGAAGTGAGGCGTTCCACCGCGAATCACCGCCCCTAGCGCAATCACCGCATCAGGCTTCATCACTGTCAGCACGCGCTTAACCGCCAGCGGCAGTTCCCAAGCGCCCGGCACGTGAACAATGTGAATATGCTCAGCGTCGACGCCATGACGCGTCAAGCTATCGATAGCACCTTCTACCAAGCTATCGACGATATGGTGGTTAAAACGGCCGACCACGATGACGTAACGGCCATCGACATCAACAAAAGTACCTTCAACTTGAGAGAGGGAGTGCATCAATTTATTCCTGCTGAGAAGTTGGCTCATACGCCGTGTCATTAGGGCCAAGACGCTCAACGACTTCGAGATCAAAGCCGGAAAGCGCGGAAAACTTCCACGGTGAACTAAGTAATCGCATTTTACCCACGCCTAAATAGCGCAGTATTTGCGAGCCAGTGCCGATAGTTAAGTAATTGCCGGCGCCGTCGGAGTCGCTGGTACGCGGCTGGCGAACGCGATCAAGGAAAATATCCAACTGATCCTTCAAATCCTGATGCGGCCTTCCGTCATCGATCAACACAAATACGCCGGGGGCTGAGCCGGCAATCTCTTCCAGTGCGCCGTGCGCATCCCAGCGGCACTGCTCACCTTTCATCAATCCCATCACATCGCGTAGCGTATCGGTCAGATGCACGCGAACCGTGGTGACCTCCTCGGCGCTAGGCTGGCCATTCACTAGCGCCAAATGATGAGCGCCCTGAATGCGATCACGGAATACATGCAACTCAAGCTCACCGTGAGAAGTCGTCACAGAAGACGCTTCAATATGATCGACGGTCTGCTCATTGACGATACGATAATGGATCAAGTCTGCAATCGTACCGATTTTAATATCGTGTTTCTCAGCAAACGCTTCAAGCTCTGGGCGGCGCGCCATACTGCCGTCATCATTCATGATTTCACAGATGACGCCGCTGGGGTCAAACCCCGCCAGCGCCGCTAAGTCACAGGCGGCTTCTGTGTGCCCTGCACGACGCAGCACGCCTCCCGGTTCGGCCATCAGCGGGAAAATATGCCCCGGCTGAACAATATCGGACGGTTTGGCATGCGTGGCCACGGCGGCCTGTACGGTACGCGCACGATCGGCAGCGGAAATGCCGGTAGTGACGCCTTCAGTCGCTTCAATCGAAAGCGTAAACTTGGTGCCAAAACCAGAGCCGTTATCGCGCACCATTAGCGGCAAATTAAGTTGCTCGCAGCGGGCTCGTGTCATTGGCATACAGATAAGACCGCAGGCAAAACGGGCCATGAAGTTGATATGCTCGGCCTGCACCTTTTCGGCGGCCATAATGATATCACCTTCGTTTTCGCGATCCTCATCGTCCATGAGAATCACCATTTTGCCTTGGCGGATATCGTCCACCAGCTCAGCGATAGGGGATAGCCCCCTAGAGGAGGAGTGCGCCATGGAATCTCCAAAAAATGTTGTCGCGAAAGGTACTCGCGTTTGCTGCGATTTCGCGCGTCAGGGTACCTTGGTATCGTCACTGGCGCTAGTCGGCTGAGGGGAAGCGATAATGCGCCAGTCGCGCCCCACCGCCCGCATATCATGAATGGTTAAACGCCGCTGATCGGCCATACGGGAGAGCCCGGGCAGCGCAAACAGTGGCCGCGCTTCACCTCCTAACAGGGTCGGCGCCACAAACAGCTGCAGCTCGTCGACCAGCTCAGCATCAAGCATGGCCCCCGCGAGCGTCGCGCCAGTTTCTACCAGCAGTTCATTAATCTGTTCATTTTCAGCTAGCCACTGCAGCATTAAAGCGAGGTCGATACGGCCGTCGCTACCGGCTGGCAATACGTGGACCTCAGCGCCCGCCTGAGTTAGCCGTTCGCGCTTTTCAGCCAGGTGCTCTGGCGTGGTGATCACCAGGGTGCGCCCGGGTTCGTTCAAACAGGCTGCGGCTAATGGCAAGCGCAGTCGAGTGTCTAAAATAACCCGCAGAGGCTGCCGACGAACCACGTCGTCAGCATTATCGAGCTGGAGCTGTTCAGCGCGAAGCGTAAGTCGCGGGTCGTCCATAATCATCGACTCAACGCCGCTCAATATCGCGCTAGACCGCGCGCGCAGTCGCTGCACTTGGCAGCGCGCCTCTGGCCCGGTAATCCACTGCGACTCCCCCGACCCCATCGCCGTACGGCCATCTAAACTCATCGCCATCTTCAAGCGCACAAAGGGCCGCTGAGCTGTCATTCGGGCAATAAAACCAGGATTCAACGCGCGCGCTTCGCTCTCTAGCAAACCCACCGCGACGTCAATGCCTGCCGCTTCTAACCGCTGTAGACCTTGGCCACTGACCTGAGGGTTGGGATCGACCATCGCAACAACGACGCGGGCCACGTTGGCCACCACGAGCGCCTGGGCGCAGGGTCCTGTGCGACCGGTGTGCGAACAGGGCTCCAACGTCACATATGCCGTCGCGCCTTGGGCACGTTTACCTGCGGCGTTTAAGGCATGGATTTCCGCGTGGGGTTCTCCGGCACGCAGATGAAAACCTTCGCCAACGACCTGTCCATCTTTAACGATCACACAGCCAACCCGCGGATTAGGATCGGTCGTGTAAAGCCCTTTATTTGCCAGCTGTAGCGCCCGCGCCATATAGCGGTGATCGGCTTGACTAAAAACGGCACTCATTTCAACGGCTCGCTGCCGTCGCTGGGCTTAGAGGATGGCTCTTGAGATGGCTCTTGAGACAACCGATCAATCTCCGCGCGAAACTCGTCCAAATCTTGAAACTTACGGTATACCGAGGCGAAACGGATATAGGCCACATGATCCAGCGTTTTCAGCGCCAGCATGACTGACTCACCGATATCGCGGGCGTTGACTTCGCGATCACCCCGCGCGCGCAGGGTTTGACGAATGCGCTCCACCGCCGCTTCAATGGCTTCTGCGCTGACCGGACGCTTCTCTAGCGCACGCAGTATACCGGCCCGCAGTTTGGCCTCATTAAAGCTTTCTCGCGAACCGTCGGATTTCACTACCCGCGGCATAACGAGTTCAGCCGTTTCGTAGGTGGTAAATCGCTCTTGGCAACTCGCACACTGGCGCCGACGGCGTACTTGGTCGCCATCGGCTACTAACCGCGAATCGGTCACTCGAGTATCGTTTGCACCACAAAAAGGGCAATGCATGGCGGTCAACCTATTGTCAGCTCGTGTCAGCGGGCCCACGAGTTAGCGTTTAAACGCGGTATCTACCTCGCATTGTAGCGATTTGGCACACAAGCTGCAGCGTTTGTAGCAGATTGTTTATCAGGAGTCCGTCATGCCCCCCTTTGAGCAGACCGTCCACGACTACCTCAGCCATCTTTACGGCCCTAGAGCTTGCGAGGTCCAGCGTCGTTTAAACCAGCATATTACCCACTTCCTGTCACTTGCCCCATTTTCGTTTACGGGCATCGACATTAAACCTAAGAATGCACCATCTTGGAGCGAGAAAGATCAGTGGGTGATCAGCTATGGCGACTCTATTATTGAGGAAGACCTGCCACCGTTGGCCGTGCTCAGCGACTTTCTCCAGGCGCGGTTAGGCGAGCGTATCAGCGGAGTGCACGTACTGCCTTTTTTCCCGTGGAGCAGTGACGACGGCTTCTCCGTCATCCACTACCGGGAAGTCAATACTGACCTGGGCGACTGGTCACATATTCGCGAGCTCGCCAGCCATTATGATTTGATGGCCGATTTAGTGCTCAATCACGTCTCGCGAGAATCGCTGTGGTGCGTAGATTATCTTAGCGGTAGCCTGCCCGGCCGCGACTACTTTATTGACGTTGATCCCAGTACCGATGTGTCTCAGGTAGTGCGCCCCCGTAGCAGCCCTCTGCTAGTGCCAATATCAACCCGTCGCGGCACGCGCTATCTGTGGGCAACATTTTCCGAAGACCAGCTTGATCTGAATTTTGAAAACCCGGACGTGCTGTTAGAATTCGTGGGTATTTTGCTGTTCTACCTGGAGCAAGGCACGCGGATTGTGCGCTTGGATGCGGTGGCCTTCTTATGGAAGCGGCTGGGTACCGCGTGTATTCATTTGCCAGAAACGCATACCGTGGTGCGCCTACTACGGGCCATAGTGGATCACGTCGCCCCCGGCACGCTACTCGTTACCGAAACCAACGTTCCTCATCAGGAGAACATCAGCTATTTCGGGCTGGAACGACTCCCCGAAGGCGAGCCCGATGAGGCGCATATGGTTTACCAGTTTGCGTTACCGCCGTTATTGCTACACACCTTAACTCGGGGCGAGACCCATACGCTGCAAACATGGCTAACGAGCCTACCCATCCTCCCCGATCACTGCACTTACCTGAACTTTACCGCTAGCCACGACGGCATTGGCGTACGTCCGCTGGAAGGGCTACTGCCTGATCATGAACGTGATGCACTGTTGGAACTCATGCATCGTTTTGGTGGCTTTGTCAGCATGCGCAGCAATCCTGATGGCAGCGATACGCCCTATGAGATTAATATTACCTGGTTCGAAGCCATGCGCGGCACCCGCCGTGGCCCTGACCCTTGGCAGATAGCCCGGTTTATATGCAGCCAAGCGATTATGCTGAGCTTACAAGGGATTCCTGCGCTGTATATCCACACACTAACGGGCACGCTCAACGATGTAGAAGGCGTGGAACGCAGCGGCCGCTTGCGCTCGATTAACCGTCGCCGCTGGCAGCGTAGCGAACTTGATCTACTGCTAGACAGCCCCTCCACGCCCACCCACGATGTTTTTCACGCCTTAAGTCGGCTGCTGGGTCAGCGCCGCCAAGAGCCCTGCTTTCACCCTACTGCCGCACAGCGAACCTTGGCATCCGCGCCTGAGCTGCTCGCCGTGGAACGTGGCCCGCTTGCGGATGGGCGGCGCCTGCTAGCGCTGTATAACGTGACCGATACGCCGTTTGCGCTAGAAAATGGCGGTGATGCCATCATACAGGCGCTAGGTAGGCATACTTGGCAAGCACTTGATCTCGATAATCCCTGGAATGTTGAGGGCGCTCTTTCTCCTTATGCGGTACGCTGGCTAGTAGCCTACAACTAAGGATATAACCAAACGTGCGCTTACATTACCAACCCATCATCAGTGGCATGTTATTACTTGCAGGGCTTGGAAGCACAGCTATTGGCTATGCCGACGACCTTCCTGCACCGATACAGTCTCTCGCTGACCAAGGCTTCGAGATCCACGGGCAGTTTGATTCGCCGGGCGATTTACGCGGCTATGGCGTGACGAGGCAGGGCCAGGAAATGGCTGCCTACTTAACCCCTGACGGGGAACACGTCATTGTCGGCACGCTAATGGATAGTGAAGGCAATGACCTCACTGATGCGCAGCTGGATGAACATGTACGCGCACCGCTAGAAGCACAAACTTGGCAGTTATTAGCACAGAGCCACTGGATTCAAGACGGTGACACTAACGCCCCCCGCGTGATTTACGTTTTCACCGATGCCAACTGCCCCTACTGCCGCCAGTTCTGGCAAAACGCTCGCCCCTGGGTAGAAGCCGGCGATGTGCAGTTGCGCCATATCATGGTGGGCATTTTAGCCCCTGACAGCCCGGGTAAAGCCGCCGCTATTTTAGGTGCCGACGATCCCGCTGCCACGCTGAAGGCACATGAAAGTGGTCAGCAAAGCGTTGAAGCAAGCGCCCAGCCACGGGATATCGAAGAACAGGTATATGCCAATAATCAGCTGTTTGAAGAGCTAGGATTATACGCAACGCCAACCAGTGCCTTCCAGCGTGAAACGGAAAACGGCACCGTTCGCATTGACCGCATTCAAGGCCTGCCTAACGATGAACAGCTGGTCGACATGATGGGCAGCGAAACGCCTTAAGTACCACGTTCATGATGAGCGTGGCACTTGGCCAGAGACTATACTTCCCCCTGATTATCCAGCTCTACCGCTTCGTGCATGCGCGCCAGCAGGCTAGGCACAGCCGCCTGAACACGGTTCCAGCTAGGAATAAAAGGTCGCTCACGCGGGTTATCCATAAACAGATTGCCCGCTTCGAGTAGATTGCTGGCGAACAGCTCAACGGCCTGCTCTTCAGTATGCCGATCTAGGCTTAAGCCATTCATCGTCGCATCGTGATCGTAGGCCTCAATTAAATCTAATGCGAACCGGTAATAGGTTGCTTTGAGGGTACGAAAGTCTTCACTGCTAAAGGTAATGCCCTGGGTCGCCAATTTGCGATAAAGCGCTTTTGAAATATCCAGGCTCATGCGATTTAAACCGCCATCAGGATCATCTTCGCTGATCGGCTGATGCTTGTGATCATAGGCATCAGCAATATCCACTTGGCATAGTTGACGCAGGGAGTAGTTGCGCTGTAACTCAGACAAAACGCCGATTTCCAGTCCCCAGTCTGCAGGTATACGAATGCCTTCCAACACGTCACTACGCATAGCGAACTCACCCGAGAGCGGGTAGCGAAAGCTATCCAAATAGTCCAGGTAAGGCAGCGGCCCACAGACGATTTTTAACGCCCGCAACAGCGGCGTCACTAATAGCCGTGAGACGCGGCCATTCAATTTCCCCTCTGCAATACGCGGATAGTAGCCTTTACAAAAACGATAGTTAAAATTCGGATGAGCGACCGGATACATTAAACGCGCCAGCAAACTCCGCTCGTAGGTCAAAATATCGCAATCGTGTAGCCCGACCACCGATGACCGCCCAGACGCCAATACATAGCCTGCGCAGTACCACACATTGCGCCCTTTGCCTGGTTCTAACGCACCCAACCCATGCTCTTCTAGCTCCGCATCCAAGGCACGTAATCGTGGGCCATCATTCCACAAAATACGCGTATGTTGAGGCAGGCGAGAGAAAAACTCCTTGGCATGTAAAAACTGCTCACGATCAGCCCGATCCAGGCCGATTACAATCTCATTGAGATAAGGCACTTTCACTAACTCATCAACAATCGCCGACAATGCGGTTCCTTCCAATTCCGAAAATAACGAAGGCAGGATTAATCCCATTGGGCGTCGACGTGAAAATTGGCATAGCTCCTGCTCTAACGCCTCTACTGGGCGTCGAGTGAGGTTGTGAAAATCAGTAATAATGCCGTTTTGATGAAAGTCGCTCATATGTTTGCCTTCCTGAGTAGGTTAAATAACGGCATCACATGTTGTTGCCGCGACTAAACGGCGTTCGTCTCGCCCCCAAAAATGGGCCACCCCCTCAGCCCAGCCAGCCGGCCCTGCTGCTTGCGTGCGATATAACGACAGGCTATTGGGCTCAACGATCAAATCATGACAGCCACGAATAACCACAGCTTGATCGACGGCTTCCAGCATCGTGACATCGTTGGGCCCGTCCCCCAGGCCAAGTGAAAGCGGCGTACGCCCTCTTAAGGTGGTAAACCGCCTAATTAACCACTCCACCGCGCTACCTTTATCGGCAGTGCGTCCCATGACATGCCAAAAACGTCCGCCTTGAGTCAACGCCAATCCATCGCCTTCCAAGGCAGCGCGGAAGGTATCCAAGGCAGCCGCATTGTCTTGCCATAACAGTGGCTCGCTGCCTTCTCGCTGACGTGCATCCCGGGCACGCGCTTCGTCAAGCCCGGTGAGTTTCACTACCTCTAAGACGCTCATCTCACTCATACGCGTAAAGCGGCATTTTAGCCGTTCTCGCCACACCTTGAGACGAGCACGAATAAAGCCAATATCGATCCCCGGATGCTTGATCACCACACCGTCGCGCCCACTGCCCGGGCGATCTAAACGTGCATGACACCAGCCAGGCGGCAGGCCAATGACCGCGCCATTTTCAGCAATAAAAGGCGTTGCGGTAAGACCCAGCGCTTCGCGTAAAGGGATTAGCTCGGCACGGGTTTTACTGGTGACGGGGATTACCGGCACTCCCATCTGTTTTAATCGGGCAAGCCACGGCGCAGCGGGACTGAAGTCATAGCTATGGTGGTCTAATAGCGAGCCATCTAAGTCGGTGACGACTAAGCGAGGCTGCAAAGCAGGATCTATGGAAAAGATTGGCGCCGAGAGACGATTGGCTTCAAGCATGGCACTACCTCGTTTCAGTCTTAACGCACAGTTAAGACGTCGTGTCTGGATTACCAAGCTTATAAGGCAAATAATGCGCCAAAAACGATAAATGCTGGTTTCGCAGTGAGTTACATATCACTTGTGTAGTGGCATTGCGCTCAAGCCAATGGCAGCACCAAAAAGCAGCGTTGATAGCGCACCCAAAAGGCGCATAAAACAATCGGCGCACGCTGCTGTCTTCCAACGGCTGTGTGGCTGATGCACAGTGGTGCTAATACCCTGTCCGCTGCGTGTAGGCTAAACCTTTCTAAAGTGATGCATTAAAGCAAAATGCGCGCTAGCATACTCATCGAAGAAATGACCGCAGAGTGAGCCCTTTCCCACCAGGCGCTAGCCAACGGCCAGCGTAATTGGTGATTTCAGGCCTTTGATCTAAATAGCACGCTCGCAGCGTGTTAGAGGGCAAAGGGGGCTGGTAAAGCCATCTATCCCAATCGTCAAATATGTAAAGGTTTCCTATGGGTCGTCAACGACAGACTGTTAAGCAACATATTATTGTTATTGCTAGCCGCGTCATCAAACTGACCGCCAATATCACCAAAGTGCTTTGCTATCCTTTCCACGCCGCCTTTCCTAACAAGCGCTTTACCCTGCCAGCCTATGCGCCACCGTTGCTTCAGCCCTCCGCCAAGAAAGTGGCAATCCCGCGGATTATTTGGCAGACCAACTTCACGGACAAAGTGACGCTGCCTGTCTATCTAAACTATTTATTTAATCGCCTGATGGCCCCACGTTTTGAATATCGTTTTATGGTGACGGAAGCAAGGCACCTATTTATTGCGGATCACTATGACAGTGAAATCACTCAAAACTATTTGAAATTACAGATAGGTGCTGCACAGGCTGATTTCTGGCGGCTGCTGGTGCTACAAGAATATGGCGGCGTTTATTTAGATATCGATGCCCATGCTATTTGGCCGTTAAGCGATACGTTAGCCAGGAATACGGAGGAGCTGTACGTCGTCACGCGGCGCGGGGATTTCAGTAATTACTTTATTGCCAGCAAGCCTCAAAACCCGAATCTCGAAAAATTAATCAATCAGGTTAATAACAATATTAAAGACAATCAGCTCACTAACGTATTTGAGCTAACCGGGCCAGGCGTGTTCAATCAATTGCTAAACATACAAGAGGTGCCCACGGTTTCTTACCGCCATGCCTGCAATCAAGGCAGCTTTACTAACGAGCACTTTCAGTACATCGATAAAGCAGCGGGAAAGTGGACCAAAGAGCAACAAAAAGTGAGTATTGTCCGCCAAGAAGAACCATAAGTATCTAAGCAAAAGGCCCTGAATTAACAGGGCCTCTTTTCACATATGCACTAACGTGACGTTTACTTATAAACAGGCAGTCGCGCGCAAACCCCAGCTACTTTGTCCAACACCTGCGCTTCAATAGCGCTGGTGTCTTCGCCGTTGGCTAATACATCCAGAATGTCGCAGATCCAACCGGCCAACGTGCTGCACTCTTGCTCACCGAAACCGCGTGTGGTCACCGCAGGCGTACCAATACGCAAACCTGAGGTTACAAACGGGCTTTGCGGGTCGTTAGGTACGGCATTTTTATTAACGGTAATGTGGGCGCGGCCCAAAGCGGCGTCCGCGTCTTTACCGGTAACGCCTTGCTTGATCAGCGACAGCAGAAATAAGTGGTCTTCGGTGCCGCCAGAAACGATATCGTAGCCGCGGTCAATGAATACGCTGGCCATTGCCTGAGCATTTTTGACCACCTGCTGTTGATACGTTTTGAACGCAGGCTCCATGGCTTCTTTGAAGCAGATCGCTTTTGCCGCAATCACGTGCATCAAAGGACCGCCCTGGCCACCCGGGAATACCGCTGACTGCAGCTTTTTCTCAATATCAGCGTCGTTTTCCGCCGAGAGAATCACACCGCTGCGCGGGCCACGTAGCGTTTTATGGGTGGTAGACGTCACGACGTGGGCATGAGGCAAAGGGCTTGGATAGACACCCGCCGCGACAAGACCTGCCACGTGGGCCATATCCACCAACAGGTAAGCGCCCACTTCATCGGCGATTTCGCGGAACTTGGCCCAATCAACGATCTGAGAATACGCGGAAAAACCGGCGATGATCATCTTCGGCTTGTGCTCGCGAGCAAGCGCGGCCACTTGATCGTAGTCGATCAAGCCCTGCTCATTCAAACCGTACTGAATGGCATTGAAGTGCCTGCCCGAAAAGCTTGGCTTGGCACCGTGGGTCAGGTGGCCGCCTGCATCCAAGCTCATCCCTAGAATGGTATCGCCAGGCTTAACGAGCGCTAAAAAGACGGCGCTATTGGCCTGGGAGCCAGAATGCGGCTGAACGTTGACATAGGTTGCGCCAAACAGTTCTTTGGCGTAATCAATGGCCAGAGTTTCAGCAATATCGACGAATTCACAGCCACCGTAGTAGCGCTTACCGGGATAGCCTTCGGCGTATTTATTGGTTAGCTGACTACCTTGTGCTTCCAGTACGCGGGGGCTGGCGTAGTTTTCAGAAGCAATCAGCTCGATGTGGGCTTCTTGGCGGGCTACTTCTTTCTGCATGGCATCAAAAAGCACATCATCAAATCCGGCAATTGTCATATCGCGGCTGAACATCGGCAGGCACCTCGTAACGAGAAAGAGTCATCATGGAAGAAGCGAGGGCGCTATCATAACGCAGCCTGACACGACTTTCATCGCATCCGCATCAGGTTGTTAATGCACAGCATTCATCTTTAAGGCTTGGTAGCAGTATTTGTGAGATACCGCTTTAGCTCGCGAATCTTTAGGTTGCTATCCACCTCATCCCTGCTGACTTGCATTTTCGTCGCCAAGACCGAATACTGTATGTCCATACATGCACCATATCAGCCAGGGTGTCGACAATGCCGGGTCAGCACACTCCACTTACCCCCGCCTTGCCGTTAATATCGCAGCCGCAGCCTTATCTCACGCTGACAGGCCGAGCGGGGTTTAGCGGTTTTCCTTCGCCTGCGCAGGATTACGAGCCACGCACGCTAGACCTCAATACACGATTGATAAAAAATCCTACCGAGACGTTTTATATCACTGCCGCAGGCGACAGCATGGAGGGCTGGGGTATTTTTGACAGCGATTTACTGATTGTCGACCGCGGCGTAAAACCTCGCTTAGGACATATATTGGTGGCGATGTTTGACGGCGAAGTATTGATTAAACGTTACGCGCTCTATCAAGGCACACCGCACCTTTGCTCTGCCCATCCGCACTACCCGCCCCTGCCGCTTGAAGGCACCGACTGCCAGCTATGGGGCGTGGTGCGCGCCGTCGTGCATGAATATTTGCGATGAAATGAGGGCTTAAGATGATTGGCTTGGTCGATGCCAATAATTTCTATGTCAGCTGCGAGCGTATCTTTCAACCTAAGCTTGAAGGCAGGCCTGTCGGTGTTATGTCGAATAACGATGGGTGCATTATCGCCCGCTCAGCCGAGCTTAAAGCGCTGGATATTCCCATGGGGACGCCGGCGTTTAAACTTGAAGAGCTGCGTCAGCGTGGCGACATCCACCTATTGTCGTCTAACTACGAACTTTACGGCGATATGTCGGCACGGCTGACCCAGCTACTGCGCAATGCCTGCCCGGACGTTGCCCCCTACTCAATCGATGAAATGTTCGTCTATTTAGAAGGTTTCACCACAGAGCAGTGTGAGGCTCTAGGGCGGAAGCTGCGTCAGCGCATTCGGCGTCATTTAGGCCTGCCGGTGTGCGTTGGGCTGGCCCCCACGCACACACTCGCCAAGCTGGCTAACCACGTTGCCAAGCAAGACCCTTACTACCAAGGCGTTTGCCTACTTGGTGGGCAGGATCACACGACAGAGGCGCTGCTCAAACGCACACCGGCAAGCCGCGTGTGGGGCGTCGGGCATCGGCTGGCCGAGCGCTTAGCCATTGGCGGCGTGAGGACCGCCTGGGAATTAAGAGAAAGCGATGAAAAACAGCTGCGTAAGCGTTTCTCAGTAGTGCTCGCGCGCACGGCGCTTGAGCTACGCGGCACGCCATGCTTAACAATGAACGCATTGGATCTACCGCGCCAGCGCATTATGACATCACGTTCGTTTGGCCAACCGACAGGCGACTTTACGCAGGTGCATAACGCTCTACGCCGACACGCCCAGCGTAGCGCTGAAAAACTGCGCGAGCAGCGTAGTTTAGCCCGCGCCGTAATGGTATTTCTTAATACCAACCGCCACCGCCGCGATCAGCCGCAATGCTTCCCGCAAGCGCTAATCGCGCTGCCCTCACCCAGCGACGATACCCGCGTTATCCTTGATACGGTTCGCCAGGGGCTGGAGCAAATGTACCGCCCTCACCACCACTTTATGAAAGCGGGTGTAATGCTCCTCGACTTAGTCGATGCCGAGCGACACCAGCTGTCATTATTAGGGCCAACGCCTCACCATCATCACCCATTGCTGATGGCAACGGTGGACCAGATCAATCAGCAAATGGGGCAAGGAACGATTAGTTTTGGCATGACCAATGCGCCGGCCGCCTGGCAACTGCGCTGCGCCCATCGCTCTCCTCGTTTCACTACGCGCTGGGATGAATTAATGCAGGCAGGCACTCATCCTGGCGCTATCGATGCGTGTACTTCACGGACGTAACCGCTACCCTAGGGCATCCTTTGCCCGAATAACGTTGCCTTCATGTCTCTCACTCGTCCCGATCAAGAGTACGCTCCAGCCCCTGGCCTAGCGCAACGGTGGGCAAACCGCTATATACAAGGCTACTTTCGCCGCCATCCGGCAATGGCAGCCCCCAACCCACAGGCGCTGCAACGCGCACGACGCTGGATTATCACTTGGGCGGCGGTTGCCGGAATGATTTCTGGTACGCTGATTGGCGGAGCAGAATGGTGGATGCGGGAATTTGCCACCGACAACTGGAATGCGCTGAGTCTTCGCGAGCAGCTTCCCTACTGGGCCGGCTATATGGCCGTAGCAGGCAGCATTACCGCGCTAGAGATTGGCTTCTTGTACTGGAATGCGCTACGCGGCGTCGCGAGCATTACGCGCTTGGCAGGCTTGCACTATGGCCAAACCGAACCACTAGAGCCGGATATTCAACTGACGGTGCACGGCGTTTCACGCGTAGCCTTGGAGTACCCGAGTCCGGGTAATCTTATCTATGGCGTTGACCCACATGCCTACCTGGGTGGCTGGAGAATAACCGCTAGAGCCCTGCTTTATCGCTTAAAAATCAGCTTAAGCAGCTTCCTGCTTCGTTTACTGCTACGCCGCTTATTAGGCCGCCTGACGCTGCGCGGTTTTCTGCCCGTTTTAACAGGGCCCCTGTATGCTGTTTGGAACGCCTGGATTGCTGCACGCATTATTCAAGAAGCCTATTTACAGGCCCGCGGACCAGCGCTAGTGAAGCAGTTAATGGCAACGCTAGCTGACAGCGACGCTCCGACTCGCCGCTTAGTGGCACAAGGAGTGGGTGAGCTCATTATGCGCAATCAGCACCCACACCCGAATTTAGTGCTGCTTCTGGCTCGCCTGCTAGATAGCCTGCCCGACAAACCACAAGCTATTGACGTTGATTGGCCTACGACGCTTCACGACTACGCGCAGCTAACGAACCCGCCACGGCATACGCTGCTCAGCGCACTTACCCAGACGGCACTGCTCAGTGGCACTTACCGTGGCTCAAGGAAACGATTTTTAAAAGAAGTCTTTGCGACGTGTCAAACGCCGCTGCTAGAGACTGATGTGAAGGCCCAGCAGCAGCGTTTATTATCAGGCGAGGTGCCGTAACGGATTAAACGGACTTGAGGGCGTGACGTAGCCGCGGGCTGAGGGTTTCACCGAATATCGCCATAGCGACCAAGATCGCCAGGAGCCACGGCCAGTGCGCGGCAAACGAAACCTGATAAACGCCCAAGGCATCGACGAAAATCACCACAATACCGAGCGGGCTCACGTAGCGCACCATGGTCAGCCAAAGCGCATAGGGCAGCGGCGCCAGCCCCAGCTCATCGCGGAAAGTCTCGCTTTTTAATACATAGCCTGCCAGCACCACCATGCCCAATCCACCCAGCGGCATCATCCAGCGTGACGTCAGGTAGTCCAGCCAGTCGAAAAAGGTTTTTCCCGCCAGCGTCCAGTCAGCGCCCAGATTAAACGACAGCATTGCCAGGGTGCTGATCAACCACAGCACAATACCCGTTACCCAAGCAGCGGTCGGGCGCGACAATCCTTTGTTATCGCATAGCCAAGAGACCGTGGCTTCAACCATGGAAATAGCGGAGGTCAACGCCGCCATAGAAAGCATTAAGAAGAATAAGATGCCAAATAACGTGCCCAGGGGCATCGCCTGGAAGGCCAACGGCAGGCTCATAAAGATCAACCCTGGGCCTTCACCAGGATTCATGCCGTTGGCAAAAATCACCGGAAAAATCGCCAGACCCGCCATCAAGGCAACGACCGTATCGGCAACGGCAACGCTCACCGTGGTACGGCCAATTGAAGCGTCTTTAGGCAGGTAGCTGCCGTAGGTCAGAATCGCGCCAGAGGCAAGTGAGAGTGTGAAAAAGGCGTGGCCGAGCGCTGCCAACAAGCCCTCACTAGAGAGGCTGCCGGCATTGAATGAGAATAGAAAGCTCACCGCCGCACCAAAGCCACCGGAAAACATACCAAAGCCAATCAGCACAACCAGCATGACAACCAATCCTGGCATCATCCAACTGACGCTTTTTTCAATGCCTCGCTGCACGCCTTTGCCCACAATGAGCATCGTGATCAGCGTGACAAAGGTGCTCCAGAAACCAAGGTTGAGCGGGTTCGCATTATTAGCGCCGAACACCGCCGCCATATCATCAACACTGCTGGCTGCAAGCCCGCCAGTTAGCATCTTCCACAAATAGGCAAATGACCAACCGGCCACGACCACATAAAACGATAGCACCATAAAACCGCAGAGCATCGCCATCCAGCCAATCAATGACCAGGCCGAGGAGCGGCCAGACTCATTGACGACGCGACGAATAGCGTCCACGGGGCTGCCGCGCCCGCGGCGCCCAAAGGCAATCTCCGCCATCATTACCGGCACACCAACGGCAAAGATGCACACTAGATAAACCAAGACGAACGCACCGCCACCAAATTCCCCGGTGATATAAGGGAATTTCCAGATATTGCCTAGCCCAACCGCCGAGCCGGTTGCTGCCAACATAAACCCCCAGCGGCCTAGCCACTGAGTGCGAGGTTGCCCAGAAGAGGTCATTAGCGCATTTACCCTGTCATAAAAAGGCGCCTATTCTAGCAGCCTGCCGGACTTAACGCAGATCTACTGCAAACACCGGTCTCTCAATCCACTTCAAGCGATCGATTTCATTCATCAGGCATACACGGAGGCTTTGGCCGCGGCATCCAAACGCTGAGCGGTTTGATCCACTTGGCGCAACCAGACCAACAGCACCGCGCCAATTATCACAAAACCACCGGCCAGCCAAAGTCCAACGCTATAATGCCCTGAAGCCTCTGCCAGCATGCCAGTTAGCGCCGGCGCACAAATTTGTGCCGCGCCATAAGCCAGCGTCATCTGGCCCATTAAGCGTGCAGGGCTTGATGGATACAGCCTGCCTGCCATGGTCAACACAAGGCTGACACAGCCTAGGAAGGTACCGCCATAAAGCACGGCGCTCAGGAGTACGCCGGCTAGGCTTGATGTTATAGCGGGCAGCACGATGCCGACGGCTTGTATCAGCATCGCGACAATCAAAGCACCCAAATAGCCAATCCGCCGGGCGATCAAATCCCAAAGCATCACCGCCGGGGCTGCCGCCAAGCCCACCAGGGCAAACGCCCAGTTGCCCGCCCCCACCAGAAGCGGCTCGCGTTCCACAATCGTGACAATGAACGTGGCGCTGATGACATAGCCATAGCCTGCACAGAAATAGGCAGGCAACATTAAGCGCATAAACGTGCGCGAAGGGGGCATAACGGGGGGCGCACTTGCTTCGCTTGCACCAGGTAGCGATTTCACCGGGCGCGGTAGCCAATGCCATGCGGGTACTAACAGTATTGCGCCTAGCAAACCAAAGCACCACCACTGGGCCCGCCAGCCAAGTGACAGTGACAGCATGTATTCCACCGCTAAGGCGGCCACTACAATTCCCAGTCCCGCTCCGGCAAAATGAATGCCTAACTCGCCGCGCTGACGATGCTGAATCAACCAATGCAAAATCAGACCCGAAGCTAATAGCATCGAACTACTGGTGGAAAGTCCTGATAGAAAGCGTAATCCTGCCCAGAGCCAAAAGTGGTCGGTCAAGGCCATACCCGCGGTGGTCAGCACGGCCAGCACCAGCCCAATCCGGTACAACGTATCCTTGGTATAAATACTGCGCACGGACGCTGCCAGCACGGCCCCGAGCATATAGCCTGCGTAGTTGATCGCCGCTAGCCAGCCACCATCAGCATCCCCCATCCAACTCTGCTGCTGCATCACCGGCAATAAAGGCGTATAGGCAAAGCGCGCTATTCCCATGCACAATATCTGGCTACAAACGCCTGCCAGCAGCACTTTAAAGCGCCGGGAACTTAGCGTTACTACAGTCATCGAACGGCTCCTGAAACAACGTTACTATTGTTGTCTTAATTAGCATGCATGCATTCATAAACATATATTCATAAACATATATTCATAAACATAGTAAAGCGTACCGGGCAGCACGTCATGACGCCTAGCGGGCTGAGCACGAACCGGCGGCGTCACTTCGGTCGTTCACCTCGGCTTTTTCTACACGCCGGGCCGGAATCTGGCAGACTAGAGGCGATAAACACCCACCTTCATGAGTGAGCGAAAACGATGAGCGATACGGCAAAACCCTGGACGCAACCGATGCCCGAGGCGCAGTTTAAATTAATGCGCGATATTCTTGCCGCGCCAAGCCCAGTGGGCCTGGAAGCCGCAATGACGTACGGCGTACTCAAGCCCCATTTTGAAAGTTTTGCGCCTAAAGGCTGGCATCTGCATCAGTTCAAGGGCAATGCGGGCGTTGTTCTGGACACCCATCCTGATCGTGACGACATGTTTAAGGTCATGATTATCGGCCATGCAGATAAAATTCGCATGCAAGTACGCTCAATTGGTGAAGACGGCAAAATCTGGATCAATACCGATTCATTCCTGCCGACCGTATTAGTCGGCCATGAGGTAAAGCTATTTAGCGAAGACCCGGAAGCCCCCGGTAGCTATCGCAGCATTGAAGGCGGCACGGTTGAAGCACTTGGCGCCATTCACTTTTCAGACCCAAGCATGCGCACAGGCGACAAAGGGCTCAAAAAAGAGCAGATTTATCTAGATTTGCAGATTCACGGTGACAACAAAAAACAGCAAGTATTAAACCTCGGCGTACGTCCCGGCGATTCGATCATTTTCGACCGCCCCATTCGCCCCGGCTTTAGTCCCAATACCTTCTATGGTGCTTATTTAGATAACGGCCTTGGCTGTTTTGTGGCTGCCGAAGTGGCTCGTCTTATCGCCGAAGCAGGCGGCACAAAAAATATTCGCGTGCTATTTGCCATTGCCAGCTACGAGGAAATTGGCCGCTTTGGTAGCCGCGTCATGGCCGGTGAAATGAAGCCCGATGCGCTGATTGGCGTAGATGTTAATCACGACTATGTCGCGGCCCCAGGTATTGGTGACAAACGCATGCAGCCGCTAGAAATGGGTAAAGGCTTCACCATGGCAGTGGGTTCGATTGCCAGCGAACAGCTCAACCGCATTATTGCTACCGCGGCGAAAGAGCAGGATATACCCATGCAGCGCGACATTGTCGGCGTGGATACCGGCACCGATGGCATGGCAGGGGTATTGGCATCGATTGACAGCGCCGCTACCTCAATCGGCTTTCCGACTCGCAATATGCATACAATTTCAGAAACCGGCCATACCCAAGACGTGCTAGCCGCCATCTACGCGCTTACTCATACTCTGCAAGCACTGGACAAACTACCCAATCTTGAACGTGAATTCCTGGATAACCATCCGCGTTTAGATCAAGCAAGCCCGCTAACTCATCAGGGTAGTGATAAGCCTGCCAGTGAAGGTGATGAAAGCGCAGAGATTAAGCCTGCGTAAACAGCGCCCACGCTAAGTGCTTTTTTACATCCCTTGTAAATGGCCCGCTAGATAGCTTCTAGCGGGCCATGTTTGATTCAGCTCGCCTCCCTCCTTATCAATACGAAACCTTTCCCTCGCCCCTTCCACCACTACTAAAGTTGCATCTATACAACCAACGTTCAATAAACGAAAGTGGTAGGATCCCTCCCGTTAATTAGCTAGTACTTACACGTTATTGCTTATCAATGGAGTTAATAAATGGGAGTTTCATCGCAAGGATGGCGCCATTGGACGCCCCTGCTGGCCGGGCCGCTGCTGTGCATACTTGTACAGCTTCTCATGCCCGCCACTCTGATCGACCCTGCGCCGCGCCTGGTTCTTGGCCTAACCGCCTGGATGGCCGTGTGGTGGGTAACCGAACCCGTACCCATTCCAGTCACCTCGTTTTTACCCATGATTATTTTGCCGCTAAGCGGCGTAATGACACTAGATGACACCGTGGTCGGCTACGCAAACCCGGTTATTTATATGTATATGGGCGGTTTTATACTGGCCATTGCCATTGAGCGTTGGAACTTACATCGCCGCATTGCACTGAATATTGTTAGCCGTATCGGCAATAGCCTACGCAGCATTGTGCTTGGCGTGATGATCGCCTCAGCCTTTCTTTCCATGTGGATTTCAAATGCCGCCACGGCGCTGATGATGCTACCCATAGCCATTGCCCTGCTCGGAGAGCTGGATGAGCGTGACCAGTTCGATGGTAAGCAGCGCGATGCGTTTGCACGCGTGCTGCTACTCACTGTTGCTTACTCAGCTTCCATTGGTGGCTTGGCTACGATTATTGGCTCGGTGCCCAATGCCATAGTGGTGGCTATGATTCCGCAATTTTTTGACGGGGTTGAAATTAGCTTTTTAGATTGGATGATGTTTGCACTTCCTCTCACTCTTATCATGCTCGTCATCTTGTACGTCTATCTCACCCATATTTATGTCAAGGTGCCCAACACCCGCCTAGAAGTTAACTTCGTTGCCGAAGAGTTGAAAGCACTTGGCCCTATGGGGCCCGAAGAAAAGCGCGTACTGATAGTGTTTGTCACTACCGCACTCGCATGGGCGTTAAGGGGTTGGTTAGCACCCTTCTTTGATCTACCGCTAAACGATACATTAATTGCGGTTATTGCGGCGGTGGCACTATTTATTATCCCAGCTCACAGCGAAAAACGTAGCCTGTTAGTGTGGGATGATATGGCACGCCTGCCGTGGGGGCTGTTTATACTTTGGGGCGGCGGCATGACGCTCGCCGCAGCCTTCAGTGCGAGCGACTTAACGGGCTGGATCAGCCAGCAGCTGCAGCTCTTAGACGGCGTTAATTACTTTGTGCTAATTCTCTTTATGGTGCTGCTGATGCTGTTCCTAACCGAGATTATCTCTAACACCGCAACGGCCAATATGGCACTGCCTATTACGGCGGGAATGGCTGCCGCGATTACGACAGGTAATCCGCTGGGCCTAATGGTGGCCGTTGCCCTGGCAACTACCTGCGCTTTCATGATGCCTATTTCCACGCCACCTAACGCTGCCGTTTTCTCCAGCGGGCGAATCTCAATTAAGGAGATGGCAAAAGCAGGCTTTGCGATGAATATTGTTAGCGCCATTATCATCACGCTATTTGTTTACTTTATTATGCCATTACTGCTTCCTATGCCGTCTTAGCAAATAAAGTAGTTTAAGATTGCACGCAAAAAGAAGCCCCGGCCATTCCTTGGCTGGGGCTTTATTAAACCTTCCATGATGCTTCTTCACAAACGTCCTGTTCGTGCTTCCCTGAGTACTTAAAGCATTCCTAGCTTTGCCTTCCCTGTTACCACTTCCCTGTGCTTGAAGGGCACAATGCGCCTTATATCCATGGATTTATCTAACCTGTGATATGCAGTCGCAAATAAATAGCGTTTGAACGATTTAAAATTGAAACAAGCAACTTGCCAACTTTCCAAACAAAAACATACAATCATGCACGTTTCGCTACCCACAAGGATGACACACGTGACTCAATATACTTGGTGGTCTGCCGCCGTGATTGGTTTGGCTATTTCGCCGATTGCCTCGGCAGATAGCTGGGAAGGAAGTATTGGCGCTGGCGTGCTCTACGCGCCCGATTACTTAGGCAGCGACGACTACGATACAAAACTATGGCCATCGATAAATCTCACCTATGGCGAGACCTTCACCATCAATCCGCGCTCTGGCATTGAATGGCACGCTATTCGTGATGGCGGCTGGACCGTATCGCCCTTTATTGGCTACACCTTTGGGCGTGACAACAAAGGTGATATAAGCGCCTTCGAAGAAGTAGATGGCGGTGCAACGCTAGGGCTACGCGTTGGCTACGAGCAAAGAGAGTGGCTCTACAGCGTGGCGGCTAGCACGCCGGTAACCGGCGATGTGGATGGCGCAGAGTTTGAAGTAGCAGCGGCCTGGCGTACACCGCTTAGTGAGCGTTTATTTTTCTCTTTATCGCCAAGCGCTCATTACTCAAACGAAAAGTGGACAGAGTCAATGTTCGGCGTTTCAGCACGCGACAGCCTGCGTAGAGGGATTGCCCAATACAATCCTGACGGCGGATACTGGCGGCTAGGCGTAAGCAGCAGCCTGACTTACGCGCTAACGCCAGAATGGTCAGCAACAGGTTTCGTGGGGACAAGCTACCTAACGGGCAACGCATCGGACAGCCCTATCGTGGATGAGCTAGGCAGCGATTGGCAAACGGTGACCGGCGTATCCCTCAATTATAATTTTTAACAGGCCCACGCGACTCACGATGACAAAATATCGTTGAGTCGGCCTGTTTGAATACGTCTCGCTGAAAGGTAACAGATGGTCACTAGTACAGGAAGACAGCGGCTTGCCCCTTTATTTAGCCGCTTATCTGGCGTCGGGCTGGTGCTGGGCACACTACTGTTTGCCTTCTCGCTGACGCCAAGTTTGCTTCCTCGCCCACTGATGCCACAGGGCATCGTTTCCGGCCTGAGCTTTACCGCTGGCTACGCCCTCGGCGTCGCCAGCCATTGGGCATGGGCATACCTGCATATTCCAGAACCTAACCTGCGCATAGAGCGAAAAATAAAGTGGGTCGCAGCGGCGATCTGCACGCTCGTCGCGGGAGTATTTTTATGGCAAGCGTCGGAGTGGCAAAATAGTATCCGCACATTGATGGGCATGGCGCCAGCAAGCGGCACTCGACCGTTTTCTATTGCGCTGATCGCGCTAGCCGTCTTTGTTTTCATGCTGCTGATAGCCTATCTATTCAAGCGTACCTTTCGGCTGCTATCACGCAAAATGGCCCACATTGTCCCCCGCCGTGTTTCCTATGTGCTCGGCACAATAGCCGCCGTGGCGCTCTTTTGGTCGGTGCTTGAGGGGGTCATTTATTCGCTTGCGTTACAAATAGCCGACCGCTCTTATCAGCAGGTGGACGAGCTAATTCAGGACGACCTTTCGCCCCCTGACAATCCAATGAGGCCCGGCAGTGCAGAATCCCTCATCAGTTGGGAAGCACTAGGCAGTCGAGGACGCCGCTTTGTGACGCAAGGCCCTAGCGGCGAGCAAATAGGCCGCTATCTCGATGAAGAAACGCCCGACCCCATACGCGTCTACGTTGGCTTAAATGCCGCTGAAACAGCGCAGGAACGCGCAGAGCTCGCCCTCGCAGAGCTCATTCGTGTGGATGGTTTCGAGCGCTCAGTGCTGGTTATCGCCACGCCTACAGGGCGCGGCTGGGTTGATCCGGCAGCGCAAGATACCGTGGAGTATCTGCACCGTGGCGATATTGCCACCGTTGCTGCCCAATACTCCTACTTACCCAGCCACCTCTCACTGATTGCTGAGGGCGAATACGGCGTCGAAAGTGCGCGAGCGCTGTTCACCACGGTTTATGATTATTGGACAACCTTGCCCCGCGATGAACGGCCGCGCTTATATCTATTTGGGCTGAGCCTAGGCGCGCTGAATTCAGATCTCTCGTTTGATCTTTACGACATTATTGAAGACCCGTTTCATGGCGCACTGTGGAGTGGCCCCCCTTTTCGTAGTGAAACCTGGCGCACCGTTACCAGTGATCGCGATACGGGCACACCCGCCTGGCTGCCAACGTTTCGAGGCGGCTCCGTGGTGCGCTTTATGAATCAACATCAAGGGCTGCAAAGCTCTGATACGCAGTGGGGTGACTTCCGTATTGCCTACTTACAGTATGCCAGCGATCCAATTACCTTTTTTGAACCCGCCGCCTTTTGGCGCGAACCTGATTGGATGCGCGAACCACGTGGCCCCGATGTTTCACCCGACCTACGCTGGTATCCTGTCGTCACTATGCTGCAGCTGCTAGCCGACCTTGCAACGGGTAGCTCACCGCCAGGCTTTGGTCACGAAATAGCCGCTGAAGATTACATTAGTGCGTGGGCGGCCCTTTCGGAGCCGCCCGGTTGGAACGAGAGCCAACTGACCCAGCTGCGCGAGTACTTTATCCAAGCACGCGAGATGGACCTCTAATCGTCCATCGCTCTAACCTATCAGAAGCCCTGCTAGACGGGGCACATATACCGCTGCCAGCAGTGAGAAACAGTGAGCATTGAGGCACGAGACTTTTATCGCAACGGGCCTAATCATCGTCGGGGCAAAGCAACTAACTTTGCCTTAATCCGGCGCCAGTTCGATTTCCGCTCCATTGAGATTGGCCGCTGGGTCACAAGCGCTGAGCGCGACCGTGCCTCCGAGCTGTTTCACGATGCCTTGTGCGATCTTATGTTGATTCTACAAGGCCCAGAAACACTGATTTCGCTGCGCGGCTCCATAGCCTTACAGTATGGCTGTGGCGGCCGGCCCGGGGTTGCTGCGCATTACGACCCCCACCAACGCAGCTTTGCACTCGCTAAAAATGCCGGTCCCGGCAGCATTGCTCACGAGTGGTTTCATGCTTTCGACCACTACATTGCCCAGAAATGTTTTCGCGGCGCGCCCGCCCACATGTTCGCCTCTACTGCCTGGTTAGCCGAAGCCACGCCAGTCCCTCACTCGCTTAATCAGCTGCTAATGCGCTGCTTCAAGGCGGTACTTTTGCAACCAGAAGGCGACCAGCCAAGCGCACTGTTTAAACGCTCGGTGCGCATGGACAAACAACTTGGCCAGCTCTATTACAGTAAGCCCGAGGAACTCTGTGCGCGTGCTTTTGAGGCTTTTATACAGGACGCAGCCATCACCAATCACTTCTTAGTCAAAGGCACAAAAGCCTCGCCGGACGCAGACAAAGGGCTTTATCCTCAGGGAGAACAGCGGGTTCGCATTAATACCGCATTCGGCGAATATTTTGGCAGGCTGGGCAATGCACTTAGCACTTAAAGTACGCCCTGAGAGTTAGCATAATGCGTGGTGATATATCGACGGAATGGTCTACGCTTATATCGTCCACCGAGGAGAATCATTATGTCTGAACAAGCGTGCGCATGCCCGAAATGTACTTGCTCTGTCGATAGCAAACCCGTTGAGAAAGAGGGAAAATTATACTGCTGCGAGTCCTGCGCCACCGGCCACGCCGATGGCTCGCAAGACTGTGGTCACGACTGCCAGTGCGGGAAATAATCCTTCCCCTTAATGTTTTCTGCTACTGTAGCAACGCCCGACAGTCCCGCTGCCGGGCGTTTTTGCAGCTCATGACTGCTAATATGGAAAAGCTGCTCAGCCCCTTTCGCCAGCGTGCGAAATAGTGCGATTATGACTACGCTGTAGCAACGCTCACCACTCAAAGGAAGAGAATATGTCTACTACCACTATCGTCGTTATCGTTGTTGTTCTCGTTGCCGTACTAGGCGTTGGTTTCAGCGGTCGCTTACCGTTTTAATAGCGAGCCATAAAAAAGCCCGCTGAAAAATCAGCGGGCTTTTTAAATTCTTGGCGGAGAGGGAGGGATTCGAACCCTCGAAGCCTTACGACTTACACACTTTCCAGGCGTGCTCCTTCGACCACTCGGACACCTCTCCACATTTTGGCTCTGTTCAAAGGATGAACCTTTCGCAACAGAACGGCGCACATACTATGGTCTAAGCTGCGAAATAGCAAGCCTTTTCAGGCTTTTCGCGCCTATCGGCTAGCGTTGCGGCAACACGGCGTAGCTGCCGCGGGCTTCCAGGCAGAGTGTTTCTCCACAGTAGAGCTGATGATTCAGTGCAATACGCCCTTTACCACGTTCGGCGAGCATATTGGCAAGCTGAGCGGGCCCCGCAGGTTCAAGCGGTGTGCATATTAAACGGTAGTTGCCCACAACCGGGGCAAGAAAGCGCTGACTAGCCTCTGCAACTACCACATCGCGTGCCAAGCCTTGCTCGCGCAGCCATAGCGTGACCCAACACCAGCCTTGCAGAGTGGTTTGCGCCGTCAGTGCGCCACCAAAGCCCGTGCCTTTATCGTTAAGGTTGGGCTCTAGCGCTAATTGCCAGGTGAGCGCATCACCTTCGCGCACCATTTCGCTAATGCCTAGCGTGCCCACCATAGGAATCGCCTCACCTAGCCACTGCTGAAAAGCAGCGAGATCTTCCTGCTGGCCATTGGGCAGCGGCAGACGTGGATGCGGCACGCCCGGTTTACGAGATAGCTTCATAGGTTCGCCTGCCTAATCCCAGCGTTCAACAAAGTCAGCAACGCTATGCTCCGCCACTGGCTTATGGCGACCGCCTAGCGCGCCTAAATAGATGAATGCGACAACCTCGTCATCTTCACTCAGGCTCAAGCCTTTACGTACCACCGAATCGAACGCGTACTTCCCACTGCGCCACATAGCGCCTAAGCCCTGTGCGTGGGCGGCCAGCAAGATACCGTGGGCAGCGCAGCCTGCGGAAATTACCTGCTCCATTTTGGGCACTTTATCGAGCTCTGGCGTAACCTTTGCGATAACGGCGATCACCATCGGCGCACGCAACGGCTTTTTACGCGCCGAATTCAGCGTATCGTCATCGGCATGCGGGTCTTCCTGGAACTCTGCTTCGGCAAATAGCTCGCCTAGACGCTCACGCCCCTCCCCACTGAATTCAATGAAGCGCCAAGGGCGCAGCTCTTTATGGTCGGGTGCGCGCAGTGCTGCCTGATAAATAATACTGAGCTGTTCGGCACTGGGCGCCGGCTCAGCCAGCTTGCCCATTGAGCTGCGTTCGTGAAGAAGCGTGAATGCGTCCATTAATGACTCCAGTCCAGGTTCAATCGTATGTGACTACGGTAGCATCGCCATTTATAACACTGCCGTTTACTGCCTTGCCAGCCTCAGCGGCGTAGGCGGCATCAGTCCAGGTGTTGCGCGCCAAGGACTAATATCCAACCCGCCACGACGCACGTAGCGGGCAAGCACTAGCAGCTGGCTGGGCTGCGCATACGTCATTAGGTCGGTGAAGACATGTTCAACGCAATGCTCGTGAAAATCCTGATGCTGTCGAAACCCGATCAGATAGCGTAACAGCCCTTCGCGATCAATCTTTGGCCCTTTATAGCGAATCAACACGCTGCCCCAGTCCGGCTGGCCGGTTACGGGGCAGTTAGATTTGAGCAAGTGGGAATACAGCGTCTCTTCGACGACCTCATCGCTTACCGTTAAATGAGCGCTGCTAGGCGTGTAATCGCTTACTGCGATATCTAAGTCGTCCAAACATTCGCCCGGCAAGCACTGCACTGTAAGCTCAGGGGCATCCACATCAAATAACTCAACGCTCACCTCGGCACCCGCTGCGATAGCGAGGTCATTGGCAAGCGTTTGCATCACGTCTTCACGACTGTAGAAGCGAGTTTGATTAAAGCTATTGAGATAGAGCTTCCACGACTTAGACTCAATCAAATTGGGCGAGCTGGCGGGCAGGCGAAAACGTGCCACGGCCACCACGGGCTTGCCGCGGGAATTCAGCCAGGACACTTCAAACGCATGCCATTCGTCTTCACCCACAAACGGTAAAGCCCCCTCTTCAATCCCTAGCGGCACTCGGTTGGCCGCACGAACAATGGGATAAAGCAGCGCCGCGTCATACTTTTCGGGGTAAGTGGAATCGCGCCCTAGCGGCGCGTGTTCTAAGGTATCTGGGCGATGTGTCATTATCTGTCACTCTCTGCTTAATGCCGTCATGCAATGCAATTAACTACGAATGCCTTTACCGCGCTCCAGCATCACCAGCGCAACGCTGAATAGCACGATAATAAAGGCCAAAATCGCAGCGAGCGCCCAGCCAACGGGAATATCCGAGACGCCTAAGAATCCATAACGAAACACGTTAACCATGTACAAGATAGGATTGAGCATGGAAACGCTCTGCCAGAAGTCTGGCAGCATCGAAATAGAGTAAAAGACACCGCCCAAGTAAGTCAGCGGCGTCAGTATGAAGGTCGGTACAATGGAAATATCGTCAAACTTGTTGGCCAGCAAGGCGTTGATAAAACCGCCAATGGAAAACAGTGCAGACGTAAGCACAACCACTAATATCGTGAGCAGCGGATGCTCCATGGTTAAGCGGGTAAAGAACAGCGAAACCACGGTCACAATGACCCCCACACCGAGGCCACGGGCCATACCGCCTAAAATAAAGCCGGACAAAATCACCCAGTTAGGCATCGGCGACACCATCATTTCTTCAATCGAACGCTGAAATTTGTTCGAAAAGAAACTCGATGCCACGTTGGAATAGCTGTTGGTAATCACGGACATCATGATCAACCCTGGAACAATAAAGTCCATGTAGCTGAAGCCGTCCATGTCGCCAATTCGCGAGCCGATTAGATTGCCAAAAATAATGAAATACATCGCCATCGTGATAGAGGGCGGCAGCAGCGTTTGCGGCCAAATGCGCGTAAAACGCTTAATTTCTTTCAGCACCAAGGTCCATAGAGCAATCAATGTTTGGCTTGCATTCATAAGCGAGACTCCCTGTTTTCGACATCAGAACTCTCACCGCTAGAAGCGTCAGCACGCTGATCTATCGCCCCCTGGTTGCTGCCTTTTACCATTGACACGAACATCTCCTCTAAGCGATTAGCCCGGTTACGCATAGACACCACCTGCACACCCTGCTCACTTAGCGCATTGAATACATCATTCAAACGCTGGCCGCGATGCACCAACAGGGAAAGCTGGGTGGGCTCTAGCTGATGAAGTTCAAAGCCCTCAACATGCGGTGTCTCTGCGACCGGCTCAGCTAAATCAATGAGGAAGGTCTCTGTATCAAGCTCAGCCAGCAGCTGACGCACGCTGGTATTACGCACAATGTCGCCATCATTGATAATAGCGACATTGCGACACAGGCTCTCAGCCTCTTCCAGATAGTGCGTTGTCAGGATGATCGTCGTGCCTTCATCTTGGTTAATGCGCCGCATGTATTCCCACATACTGCGCCGCAGCTCGATATCGACACCGGCAGTGGGCTCATCCAAAATCAGCAGCCGGGGGCGATGCATTAGCGCCCGGGCAATCATTAGCCGTCGCTTCATCCCACCTGAGAGCATGCGTGCGTTGCCGTCGCGCTTCTCCCAAAGGCCCAAATCTGTAAGAAGCTGCTGGGCACGTGGCAATGCCTCGCGAGTGCTCATGCCGTAATAGCCTGCCTGAGCCAGTACGATATCGAGCACCTTCTCAAACTGATTAAAGTTGAACTCTTGGGGCACAACGCCTAGCTGATACTTGGCTTTGGCAAAATCTTTATCAATATCGATGCCAAAGATAGAAACGCTGCCCGCCGTTTTTTGCACCAGTGAGCAAACCACACCAAGAGTAGTGGATTTTCCGGCCCCATTGGGACCCAAAAGCGCAAAAAAATCGCCCTGCTGGACGTCGAGATCAATACCTTTAAGCGCTTGAAAGCCGTTGGCGTACACTTTGGTAAGGCCACGGATCGACAATGCCGGTTCGGCCATGAAAATGTCCTGTCAGCAAATATAAGAAGATAAAGTAAATGATTAGGGCGCAAACTAATTTTTCAAGGCGAGAGACCACTCACCAAGCGCCAGACACACAAAAAATGACGCTCAGCAGATAGCTGATGCATCATAGAAATAGGGGAAATAACACTAAATGCGCTTGGAGCGGGAAAGGAGATTCGAACTCCCGACCCTCGCCTTGGCAAGGCGATGCTCTACCACTGAGCTATTCCCGCAACGCAAAAAACTGCACATAAGCGCAAGATGGCGTCCCATAGGGGGTTCGAACCCCTGTTACCGCCGTGAAAGGGCGGTGTCCTAGGCCACTAGACGAATGGGACACTGTATGCACTTCAAAAACTTGGAGCGGGAAAGGAGATTCGAACTCCCGACCCTCGCCTTGGCAAGGCGATGCTCTACCACTGAGCTATTCCCGCTTAATAGAATTCTTGCTACCGGAGATGGCGTCCCATAGGGGGTTCGAACCCCTGTTACCGCCGTGAAAGGGCGGTGTCCTAGACCACTAGACGAATGGGACACTGTAAGCACTACAAATGCTTGGAGCGGGAAAGGAGATTCGAACTCCCGACCCTCGCCTTGGCAAGGCGATGCTCTACCACTGAGCTATTCCCGCATTCCGATAAACCTTACGACGTAAATGGCGTCCCATAGGGGGTTCGAACCCCTGTTACCGCCGTGAAAGGGCGGTGTCCTAGACCACTAGACGAATGGGACGTTTCATTACCTCGTTGAGGTGGCGCGTATATTACTCAGACCTTACTTAGCTGTCAAGCATTCTACCGTAGCAGCACCCGTGTATAACGCACTTACTGGGGGATAGTGCACTTGACGGCGCCGCAAGCCTGTCACATTGATATTCAGCCTGCCGCTGGCAGAGCGCGGCATAATCGCCCATGCTGAAACTCAAGGTGACTAAGCGCTGTCACTAGGTTAGAAAGCTTTGACGGTTTTTAGTCCAAGCACTACATAAGGGAGAGTAAACAGCATGGCTAAAATTGAAAAAAAGCCCGAAGAGTGGCAAAAACAGCTGACGCCAGAACAGTACCGCGTAGCGCGTGAAAAAGGCACAGAACGCCCGTTCAGCGGCGATTATCAGGTAGTGGATGCCCAGGGCATTTATCACTGTGTGTGCTGCAATGCACCGCTGTTTGAGAACGAGCATAAATTTGATGCCGGGTGCGGTTGGCCTAGCTTTGATCGGCCGTTAGGTACCCGCTGTGTGGAAGAGCATCAAGATGGCACCCATGGCATGCAGCGCACGGAGGTCGTTTGTTCACACTGCGATGCCCACCTAGGCCACGTTTTTCCAGACGGCCCGCCAGAAACGACCGGTTTACGCTACTGCATTAACTCAGTGTCGCTGGAATTTCACCCCGACGAGTAATCGCGGCTAAAAGGAAACCCAGCAAGGCGGGCGCCATCTGCTAGAATGGCAGCCCGCTTTTTTGTGCTTGTAGGAGAGACTCATGCTCGGCTGGTTCCCCGGACATATGAACAAGGCCCGCCGCCAGATCAAAGAGGTGCTGCCTGAAATCGACGTCGTCATTGAAGTACTTGATGCACGTCTGCCCTACTCCAGCGCCAACCCAATGCTGGCCGAGCTGACGCGCCATAAGCCGGTGCTAAAAATTCTTTCCCGCGCCGACCTTGCCGACCCAGAGAAGACCGCCGAATGGGTCGCTTTTTTCGATGCCCAAGAGAACATGCGCGCCTTCGCGGTCACCACCACCAACACCCGTGAGCTAAAGCAAATCCCCAAACTTTGCCATGAGTTGGCCGGTGCGGTACGCGCCGACCGAGATGTTCGCGTGATGGTGATGGGCATTCCCAACGTGGGCAAATCCACGCTGATTAACGGCCTGGCCGGGCGTAAAATTGCTAAAACGGGCAACGAACCTGCCGTGACTAAGCGCCAGCAAAAGGTGCGCATTGATGGGCGTGTAGCGCTTACCGACACGCCGGGAGTGCTGTGGCCCAAAATAGAAGATCAGGCCAGCGCCTATCGCCTCGCGGCCACCGGCGCTATCCGCGATACGGCCATTGAGTACATCGATGTAGGAATTGTCGCTAGTGCAGAGCTTGCCAAACGCTATCCTGAGGCGCTGACTGCGCGCTATAAGCTCAAAGAGCTGCCGCCTTACGCCGCGCCAGACATTCCCCACGACATTGATGCCGACGGCCCGAAAAAACCCGATTTCCTTGCTATTGCAGGCTTCGATGGTCATGCCATTTTAAAAGACATCGCCGCCCGGCGCGGCGGGCTGCGTGCCGGTGGCGCAGTCGATCTGCACCGTGGCGCGGAAGTTCTGCTCCACGAACTGCGCGACGGTAAGTTAGGGCGAATGACGCTGGAGACACCTGCGGATATTCCACCGCCACCGGTGCAAAACGACGAAGACAATCAAGTGCTTTCCGACGCATAATGGCCAATAGCCCCATAGCTAACGGCAGCTTGCGGGCACTGTTTTAAACTCATGTTTTTAGATACACATGCTTTTGGACACTTTTGGGCCTCTAGCCACTTTTGGACAGACATCTCATGACTACTCCGCAGTCGCATGAAACACAACCGCTGAAAAAATCTCATAAGCTGCATAATGTCTGCTATGACATTCGCGGCCCGGTACTCGACCACGCCAAACGCCTGGAGGAAGAAGGCCATCGAATACTTAAGCTGAACATCGGAAACCCTGCGCCTTTTGGCTTTGAAGCACCGGAAGAAATTCTTCAGGATGTGATGAGCAACTTGCCTACGGCACAGGGCTACTGCGACTCCAAAGGACTTTACTCCGCACGCAAAGCGATTATGCAGGAGTGCCAGCGCAATCAGATTCCCGGAGTGGGCATTGAGGACATATTCATCGGCAACGGCGTCTCTGAGCTGATTGTGATGGCGATGCAGGCGCTGCTTAATGACGGCGATGAAGTATTGATTCCCGCGCCTGACTACCCGCTTTGGACAGCCGCCGCACACCTTTCAGGCGGCCACGCAGTGCATTACCTATGCGATGAACAGGCCGACTGGACGCCCGACATGGCAGACATTCGCGCCAAGATCACCAGCCAAACCCGCGCCATTGTTCTGATTAACCCCAACAACCCTACCGGCGCGGTATATCCGCCGGAGGTGGTTAAAGACGTGTTGGCGATTGCTAAACAGCACAACCTGGTGGTGTTCTCCGACGAGATCTACGACAAAATTCTGTATGACGGCGTAGAGCATACCGCCACCGGTGCGCTGGCCGACGATGATCAGCTGGTCATTACCATGAATGGGCTATCTAAAAGCTACCGCTGTGCAGGCTTTCGATCGGGATGGATGATTCTCTCCGGCACCCTGGCTAAATTAAACGCCAAAGATTATATCCAGGGGCTCAATATGCTGGCCTCTATGCGGCTATGTGCCAACGTGCCAGCACAACATGCGATTCAAACCGCGTTAGGGGGCTATCAATCAATTAATGATTTAATCCTGCCTGGCGGGCGGCTGCTGGCGCAGCGTGACATTACTATTGAGAAGCTAAATGCCATCCCCGGCGTCTCCTGCGTGATGCCAAAAGGTGCGCTCTACGCGTTTCCGCGGCTCGATCCTAAGGTATTCAATATCAAAGATGACCAGCAGTTGGTACTGGATCTGCTGCTGCAGGAAAAAATATTGCTGGTGCAAGGCACAGCCTTTAACTGGCCCGAGCCTGACCATGTCCGCATTGTGACGCTGCCTTGGGCAGACCAGCTAGGCGATGCTTTGGATCGTTTTGCCAACTTCTTATCCCGCTATCGGCAGTGAAGCCGGGCGAGTCGCTAGCGATGGCATAGCACCGTCATCGGGCACCGGCATACGCTGACGTTGCTTTGACTTGAAACTGCCATGAAGAGCACGTAGTTAAGTCTCTAGATCACGACTCATGTTATTGGCTGTGTGTATAAACCGTTTCCATAAACGCTAAGGGAGGACCTGCATAATGATGCGAATTCTGCTGTTTCTAGGCACCAACATAGCGGTGTTGCTGGTCGCCAGCATTACCTTGCGCCTACTAGGCGTTGAAGGCTATTTACGTGGTCAAGGCATCAACTTTACCAGCCTGCTAATTTTCTGCTTCATATTCGGCATGGCAGGCTCCATCATCTCGCTATTCATTTCCAAATGGATGGCTAAGCGCAGCACGGGCACGGTGATTATTGAAACGCCCTCCAATGCCACCGAACAGTGGTTGCTGGACACCGTCGCGGAGCTTTCCCGCGAGGCCGGCATCAAAACGCCCGAAGTGGGCATATTCCCGGCCCAACAGTCCAACGCCTTTGCAACTGGCTGGAATAAAAACGATGCGCTCGTCGCGGTATCGGCGGGCTTAATGAATCGCATGCGCCCTGAAGAAGTCCGCGCGGTTTTGGCCCACGAAATTGGCCACGTGGCCAACGGCGACATGGTCACGCTGGCGCTGATCCAAGGGGTAGTGAATACCTTCGTCATGTTTTTTGCCCGCGTGGTAGCGCACTTAGTCGATAACTTCCTGAAAAGCCGCAGCGGTGGTGAAGGCGGTTTAGGCTTTATGGGCTACTTTGCCGTAGTGATTGTGGCAGAGATCGTGTTTGGTATTTTGGCCTCCGCCATCGTTGCCTGGTTCTCGCGTTATCGTGAATATCGCGCCGATGAAGCCGGTGCGCGCTTGGCAGGCACTAATGCAATGGTCAGCGCCCTCGCGCGCTTGAAGACCGAAACCGAAATGCCCGACCAAATGCCCGATACGCTGCGCGCCATGGCGATCACCAAAGGCCAAACACGCTCATTACTTGAGAAGATGTTTGCCAGCCACCCGCCGTTAGATGAACGCATTCGCGCACTGAAAGAAGCCGCCTATCGTCAGTAAGTATGGGCACTAGTCCTACACACTTAAGGCCCGCAGATGCGGGCCTCATTGTTTCAACTTTTGTTGTTTCAGCTTTTGTTGTTTCAACTACCGCTGCTTCCATCCTCCGCTACACCGTCAGCGTTACACCGAATCCCGCCCCGCGCAGCATGCCCTCTAGCGCCACCGCATCCCCTGACAGCTGCACATTGAGCGTGGCGAACTCACGCCGCAATGGGTAGTTAGCACGACAATCATCAAAACCTTTTGCCCCTCCCTGGAGCAGCGCTTGGCGCTGAAACGTATCGTGATCGCGGCGCACGTCATAAACGGCTCGCATGCATAGACGCAGGGCGTCTTCTGGCGCCAGCGGATGCTGTATATGCAGCGATGCAAGCGCAGGCGGCGGGCAGATATCGACAAACGAGGGTCCACTAGGCTTTTCGCAGTGACGAGCTAGCGCCTGCTGAATCATCCAGGTACCCCGCAGTTTGCCATCCAGGCTATGCCCGGCAATATGCGGTGTCGCTAGTGAGACCAAATCACGCAAGCCAGCGTCGATTGCCGGCTCGTCTTCCCATACATCGAGCACCACGCGGATATCACCCTGACTGGCTAAACGACTACGCAGTGCCAAGCCATCCACACAGTCACCCCGCCCGGCATTAAGCAACACGCTACCCGGCGCGATTTCATCGACACGCTGAGCATTGAGCAGATGATAGCTGGCATGCGGGCCGTCACGAGTCAGCGGCGTATGCAGGCAAATCACGTCACAGTGCTTGATAACAGCATCTAGCGAGTGAAACCCTTGCGCACCCTCAGCCTCTGCTCTGGGCGGGTCACAGGCAAGCGTAGCCACGCCCATGGCCGTTAATCGTGCTTCCAGCCGCCGGCCCACATTCCCCACCCCCACAATGCCGACACTGCGTTCGCTAAGCAGCCAGCCATCGCGCTCGGCTAGCGTCAATAAACTGCTCAACACGTAATCGACCACCGCCTCAGCATTGCAGCCCGGAGCGCTAGCAAAAGTGATATTGCGCTGCGCTAGCGCAGCATGATCGATATGATCGGTGCCGATCGTGCAGGTGCCAATAAAGCGCACGGGGCTGTCAGTAAGCAACTTACCGTTAACCTGCGTAATAGAGCGCACAATCAGCGCATCGGCATCGTGCAGGTGAGCGGCCGTTATTTCACGGCCGGGCACGCGGTTGATGGCACCAAACGAGCCAAAGCAGGCATCAGCAGCGGGGATATTGGCGTCGATTATAAGTTTCATAGGCGTTTGGGTATCCGGGCTTTACAATACGCCCGCGAAAGTTTGATGTGCAGGCGTGTTTAAAGGGCATTTAAGGAGAGTGTTGTGATCGTACGCTGGGAAACCAACCATGACTATGTGTTGGTTCATATTCACCAGGATATGTTTGGTGATTGGATTTTCAGTCGCGCCTGGGGCCAAATCGGCACTCAGTTTGGTGGCCTGAAACATCAGCTAGCCGACACCTTGGACCAAGCCCAGATGTGGCTTGAGGACGAGGCCACGATTCAGTCCTCACGGGGTTTTCGTAAGATACTGGAAGTGGCCGACCATACGCCTGAAGGCCAGGAGGCCATGCGTCAGCTCTCACTACTGGATTTGATTTAAGCAGCTCATTCGCTAGCCTAAAAAGCGCCGCCCGCTACGCTCATGAACACCGGTAGGTGCCGCGGCATCTGGAGGCGTTGCAAGCGCCGCCAGCGCCGTTTCATTCAACCAGCCGTGTTCGCGTAGCCAAGCGCTCAAGCGCGCTAATTCGAAGCCACGCTCCAGCTCCTCCCCTTGGCTATCCACCAGCACCGGTATGCGCGTACCGTAGCGCTCAACCAGCTCAGCATCATCAATAATCTCAATATGATGCAGCCACACTCTTTGATTCGCCAGCGTGGCTACCAATGTCTCTAGCTGAGTGCATAGATGGCAGCCCTGGGTTGTATAAAGCGATAGCCGGATCATTCCAATGCTCTCCTCTGGCAGGCTTAGTGAGCCGCTGGATGACGGAGTAGAAACACATGGTGCAAATTAGTACGCCGTTGGAAGTCGGGGTCAAAGCTACGCCCGGTGATGTCTTCTACCGCGTAACGTTCGCTGAGGGTTTCATCCAACTTAAATCGCCGCTGGTTATTAGAAAACACTAGCGTGCCGCCGGGTGCTAATCGCGCCATAGCGAGATCCACAAGACGCGGATGGTCACGCTGCACATCTAGCGTGTCGCGCATCTTCTTCGAGTTAGAAAACGTCGGCGGATCCATGAAGATCAGATCAAACTCGGTACTCGCGGTTTCTAACCAGCGGAAACAGTCATCGCGTACGACCCGGTGTAGGCGCGTATCAAGCTTATTCAGCGCGAAGTTGTCTTTAGCCCATTCAAGATAGGTGTTAGACATATCCACACTGACGCTGTCACTAGCACCGCCTAATGCCGCTTGCACCGTTGCCGTAGCGGTATAACAGAACAAGTTTAAGAAGCGCTTGCCGCTGGCCATCTCACCTAGCATGCGACGCACCGGACGATGATCCAGAAATAACCCGGTGTCGAGATAGTCACGCAGGTTCACCCATAGCCGCGCGCTACCTTCCTGCACTTCAAAACGCTCACCGCTCGCGCCACGCTTTTGATACTGGGCGCTGCCAGCCTGCCGCTCGCGGCGTTTAATATAGATCTTACTGGCGTCAACGTTCAGCGCCTCTGGCATTACTTCCAAGGCGTCGTACAAGCGCTTTTGCGCCTGAGAAGGATTGATTGAGCTGGGCGCTGCATATTCCTGCACATGCACTCGATCACCGTAACGATCCACCGCAAGGGCATACTCGGGCATATCGGCGTCGTATACGCGGTAGCTCGTTTCGCCGCTCTGTTTCAGCCACTTCTTCAGGCGCTTTTGATTTTTGATTAGGCGGTTGGCAAACATCTGCGCATTGTCTTGAGCTTTTGGCGCAGGTGAATCGTTTGGAACCGCTTGCGTATCAAAGCCAGCCGAGGCTTCACTCGTGGCCTCACGACGTTCTGCGCTAGCCGCTGACACTACCTCGCCATTACCCGCGGGAGCCGCGCTCTCGGCATCAGTGCCATGCGCCGCCCCACCCACATCCATCAGCAGCAGCTTGGCATCCAGGGCACCGTTTTTAAGCGCGTACTGTTTGTGCGCCCGCATTCCTAGCCGATGGCCCAAATCAGGGTTGCCGGTAAAGACTGCCAGCGTCCAGCCAGGGAACAGTGCTTTGGCTTTCTCGCCCAGCTGCGCGTATAGGCGCACAAGCTCGGGCAGCTCACCCAGACGCTCGCCATAAGGCGGATTAGTAATCAACAGGCCGCTTTGCGCGGTCAGCGTATCGGGCCTGGTAAGCTGGGCAAGACCCTGCCCATGCAGCGTCATTAACGCGGGGATACCGGCCCGCATAGCGTTGGCTTTCGCAGCCGTTAGGGCCGCTGGGCTCTGATCAAAACCTATCAGCTGGGCTTTGCAACGTTTACGGCCAATCGATGCACGCGCTTCGGCTTCACGCTTTTGCTCACGCCATACGGAATCATCGTGACCCGCCCAGCCGTGAAAACCAAACCGCTCGCGATTGAGGTTAGGCGCTTGATCGGCGGCCATCATAGCGGCTTCGATAAGCAGCGTTCCCGCGCCACATAGTGGGTCAATCAGCGGCTCACCGGCTTTAAGGCGCTCAGGCCACCCTGCACGCACCAACAATGCGGCGGCTAAATTTTCTTTCAGCGGTGCATGCCCAACGTCGCGTCGATAGCCACGGCGGTGCAAACTTTCACCTGAAAGATCGAGGCCAATAGTCAAGTTCATCCGGTGCAGGTGAGCATAAATACGCAGATGCGGCGTTTTGATATCGACGTTAGGGCGCTCCTGCCCTGCCAGCTGCAGCGCATCGACCACGCCGTCTTTAACCGTTTGTGCGCCAAAGCGGGTATGCCGTATATGTTCACTGCGACCATGAAAATCCACCGCCAGCGTGTTTCCAGGCGCCAAGTGGTTTGTCCAGGCAATGCGTGCAACCACATCGCGCACCTGTTCGGCGGTATCGATCATCGGCTCGCGCACCAGCGTTAAAATGACGCGGTTAGCTAATCTCGACCATAGGCATACGCGATAGGCAATCGCTTGGCTGGCAGTAAAATAAACACCTGCCACCGTTGTTTTACCCGGCGTGGCGCCTAGCGCCATGAGTTCATCGTGCAGCAGGCCTTCAATGCCTTTCGGGCAGGTGGCTAGCAGACTTAAGGGGGCGTTTTGACTCGGCTCAGTCATGATATTGGTCATGATAATAGCTGCGCGGAAAGGCGCGATATTCCTATATATAGCAAATGAGTTTACGTTTTGTGACAATTTATAGTCGACAGATGACCCCATCATGGTCTAACAATAAGAGAGTAGCTACTGAAAAACGCATGCGTTACCTGTCAGGATCTCTTAAGAAGGTAGTTTGAAAGAGGCCTATGATGGATAAGAGTTCGCCGCTCGACCCGTTCAGCTCGTGAGGGCTAGGCAGTTGAGTTGATGCGGCAGCTCGCTCTTGAAGCAAGCTCTCGGAATAGCAGATGCTGTCGGGCATATTTTATGGATAGCTTCGATAACATCCTATTTCTTCTTAAAGGCTTTCGTGAAAAGAGGTTAGCCAATGAAACGACAAAAGCGTGATCGCTTCCAGCGGGCATATGTCCACGGCTATAAAGCAGGTGTATCGGGTCGCTCTCGCGATGATTGTCCCAGTCAAGATATCAATTTACGCGAATACTGGATGAGCGGTTGGCGTGAAGGTCGCGGCGACCAGTGGGACGGGATGACCGGCGTTTCCGGCATCCACAAAAACCCTCTGGTCATGACCTAGCGTTTTATATTTTCTAACGTTTAAACGAAATGTTTTTAATAAGCCCACCCTACTCAGTGGGCTTTTTTAGTGCCTGACGTCTTCAATGCCTTGGCACACTCGCCCACGAGCCTGGGGCCTTGATAAATCAAGCCTGAATAAAGCTGCACTAAATCCGCTCCAGCGGCCATTTTTGCCTCAGCGGCGGCAGCACTGTCGATCCCCCCGACGCCTATAATGGGCAGCGTTGGCAAGTGCTCACGCAGCTGTCGAATCACACGATTAGACGCCTCAAAGACCGGCCGTCCTGACAGCCCGCCGGCCTCCTCGGCCTGAGGGTCGCCCTGCACTGCCTCGCGGGAAACAGTGGTGTTGGTAGCGATGACGCCATCCAACGCATTGCGCTCAATGCTTCCCGCCATTAGCGCGACTTCTTCTTCGCTCATGTCCGGAGCTATTTTGATCAGCAGAGGTACGTGGCGACCCGCTTGCGTATTTAACGCTGTGGCGCGTGCGCGAATGGGCCCCAACAGTGCATCTAGCTGTTCACCAAACTGTAGGCTGCGCAGGCCAGGCGTATTCGGCGAGGAGACATTAACGGCAATGTAATCCGCACAAGAATGCACGGCATCTAGGCACAACAGGTAATCGTCCAGTGCGTGCTCTACCGCGGTGGTTAGGTTTTTACCAATATTTATGCCCACAATGCCGCCATAGTGGCGTTTTTTAACCTGCTGAATCAGATGCTCAACCCCTTTGTTATTAAAACCAAAGCGGTTGATGATCGCGTCATGCTGCGCCAAGCGAAATAGCCGTGGCTTGGGGTTGCCTGGCTGTGGCTGTGGAGTGACCGTCCCGACCTCGACAAATCCAAACCCCAGCGACCCCAGTGCATCAAGATGGTCTGCGTTTTTGTCCAGCCCTGCGGCCAAGCCAACCCGATTAGCAAACCTTAGCCCCATCAACTCGATAGGATCATTGACCGGCTGACCAAACAATCGTGCTACGCCACCGATACGATGCAGTGACTCGAGCGCACTTAGCGCCATCCCGTGGGAGGTTTCTGGATCGATGCGAAAGAACAGCGAGCGGGCAAGCGCGTACATGGCGAGTCTCTTGAAGCGAATCAAAACGGGCGCCAGTATAACGCAATAAAGCGCGCCCTGGTGGAGAACCAGGGCGCGCTTTAACCTACCAAGAACACATTACCAAAAATAAAAGCTACGATTTTAGGCTTCGTTATCGCTCTCGGCCAAATCCACCAGTTCGCGCACCGCCACGGCAAAGAGCGCAAAGCCACCTTCATTCCCGCTGCGCACTTCTTCGATAAGACGACACCAGCGACGATGCAGATCAGCGTGCTGATCCAACCACTGTGCCACTCGCTCTTCGATATCGCGACTACCCGCATCCAGCTTCAGCACGCTGGTGGTAAGCGCAAGCTGTTGACGCTCTATGTCATCACGGAAGGTTTCCCGTGCCTGCGCCTGCCAGGCATCGCGCACTTCCAGTTGGTTCACCTGCTGAATCATCCAAGGCAGTTCTAACCGGCTACCGACCTCGTAAAGCACCTCGGCCACTCGCTGGGGTTTTTCATTGGTTATCCGAGCGGCTTGGATAATGCCTAGCCCGGCGTACAAGCTCGATGACGCCGCAACGGTAGAAGCCAAGGTTTCAGGCACACCAGCGTCTAAAAGCTCGTCACGGCGCGCACTCCAGCCGCTGAGCTCCTCACCACTCAGCAGCTCGCCGATGCCTTCTTGCAGCTGCGCCAGGCGCGGAGCGAAATACTCAATAGTATCTTGAGTGGAAAGCCCCAAGTGCTGGCGCACGAACCAGCGCGTAGCGCGGCGGATTAAACGCATTAAATCGAGCATCATTGAATACTGGATGCGGTTAGGCACCTGATTATCCAAGGCCTCAATTTGCGCCCACAGCCCGGCCAAGTTGAAGCTATCGCGCGCTACCACGTAGGCGCGCGCAACATCGGCACGGCCCGCCCCGGTTGAATCAATAAGGCGGCGCACAAACACGATGCCCATGTGATCCACCAAGTCATTGGCAACTTGGGTCGCCACGATTTCACGCTTAAGACGGTGCTCATACATTTCGTCTTTAAAGCGCTCAACCAGCACCGCTGGGAACAGCCGCTCAAGATGGCGATGAATATAGCTGTCGTCAGGCACATCGGACGTGATCAAATCGCCCTTCAGCGTGCTCTTGGCATAAGAAATCAGTACCGAGAGTTCCGGTAAGCGCATACCTTGCGCATTGCTGGCGCGCTCTTTTAACGCTTCATCGGTGGGTAGGAACTCAAGCTCGCGGTCAATCTGCCCTGCGGCCTCCAGCTCGCTGATAAAGCGGCGATAGGGCCCCAGTGATTGATTGGAAAGAATCGCCGATAGGTCTAGCGCCTGACTTTGGCGATAGTTATCCAGGATGACCAGGTCGGCCACTTCGCCTGTCATTTCCGCTAACAGCTGATTGCGCTGTTTTTCAGTCATATCGCCACGCTTGACCACTTCATCAATCAAGATTTTGATATTGACCTCGTGGTCGGAACAGTTCACACCGCCTGCGTTATCAATGAAGTCAGTGTAAACACGGATTCCTTTGGCGGCGGCTTCCATACGCCCGCGCTGGGTCAACCCGAGGTTACCGCCTTCACCGACCACGCGGCAGTTCAGCTCAACGCCGTTGATCCTTAGGGTGTCGTTGGCTTTGTCACCCACATCGGCATCGGTTTCGTCGGAGCTTTTCACATAGGTGCCGATACCGCCGTTCCAGATCAAATCCACCTGGGATTTGAGCATGGCGCGAATCAGTTCATTAGGCGACAGGCGCTCCTCTTCAATGCCAAATACCTGCTGCATTTCAGGCGTGATGCTGATCGACTTAGCGCTGCGGCTAAAGATACCGCCACCGGCAGATATCAGCTCCTGGCTGTAGTCTTCCCAACTGGATCGCGGCAATGTAAACAACCGTTTGCGCTCAGCAAAAGCGGCGTCGGCATCCGGATTGGGATCAACAAAGATATGCAGATGGTTAAACGCACCCACCAGCTGAATTTTGTCGGAAAGCAGCATGCCGTTGCCGAACACATCACCGGCCATGTCGCCGATCCCGACCACGCTGAACAGCTCGCGCTGGGTATCCAAATCCAGGTTTTTGAAGTGCCGCTTCACGGATTCCCAAGCACCGCGTGCGGTAATCGCCATTTTCTTATGGTCGTAACCATTTTCGCCGCCCGATGCAAACGCATCGCCCAGCCAATGGCCGTACTCAATAGAAATGGCGTTAGCGATATCAGAGAACGTCGCGGTGCCTTTATCTGCAGCGACGACCAAGTACGCATCGTCTTCATCATGGCGGACAACATTTAAAGGCGGCACAACGTCGCTGCCGACTAAGTTATCAGTGATGTCCAACAGCGCGCGAATAAAGATCTGATAGCAGGCAATACCTTCTTTTTGCACCACTTCACGGCTGGCATTCTCGGGCATGCGCTTGCAAACGAAGCCGCCCTTGGCGCCTACCGGTACGATCACCGCATTCTTCACCTGCTGCGCTTTCACTAGCCCTAATACTTCGGTGCGGTAGTCTTCAAAACGATCAGACCAGCGCAGACCGCCGCGCGCCACTTTACCGCCGCGCAGATGCACGCCCTCAACCCGGGGCGAGCAGACAAAAATCTCAAACATCGGCCGCGGCTTAGGCATGCCGGTAACTTTAGAGGGCTCAAGCTTATAGGCGATATAGTCTTTAAAGCGGCCATCTTCGGTCAACTGATAATAGTTGGTCCGCAGCGTGGCGAGAATCAGCTCCATAAAGCGGCGTAACAGCTGGTCATCGTTAAGGCTAGCAACGCTCTCCAAGTGCTCGTTCAAACGCGCAATGGACTCATCGGTTGCATGGCTCTGCTGCTCAGGATCAAAGCGTAGGCCAAATAACGCCACCAACTCTTTGGTGATAGCCGGATAATTCGCCAACGTAGCGGCAATGTAATCCTGAGACATACCAAAACGGATTTGCTTGAGATAGCGCGCGTAGCCTCGCAGCATCGCTACTTCACGCCAGTCGAGCCCCGCGCCAATAATCAGGCGGTTGAAGGCATCGTTATCAGCTTCGCCGGCCCATATGCGCTTGAAGGCTTCACTAAACACATCGCGCATATCGCTTAGATTGACATCCGTACCGCTGTGTTCAAGCTCGAAATCGTGAATCCAGTAGCGCTGGTCGGGGGCGTTAATGTCGTAGGGGCGCTCACCGATTACCCGCAGGCCGAGATTTTCCATCATCGGCAGTACGTCTGAGAGCGGAATTTGCGATTCGCGGTGGAACAACTTCAGGTTCACACCGCCGCCCTGCTCTTCCAGCGGGCGATAAAGCGACAGCGATAGGTCATCGCCGTTGTCCAGCGTTAACAGATGCTGAACATCAAACACGGCCGTACGGGCCGAGAAGTCTTCGCGATAGCTGGCTGAAAACGCCTCGCGGAACTGATCCATCAGATGATTCGCGTGCTCTTCACCAAACCCTTCAATCATCGCGCTTTGCAGCTCATCCCGCCAGCTGCGTGCCAGCCGCGCCACTTTGCTTTCAAGACGCTTAAGATCGTAGTCGCTCGGCGCATCGCCGTTAAAGCGTAGAATCAGCTGAATACGCGCCAGTACCGACTCGGAGAGATAGGTATTGAAATCGCCAAAGTGGGCGTCTAACTCATCGCACAGCACGTTTTGAATTCGCTGACGCAGGTCCGTCGTGAACACATCGCGGGGCACAAAAACCAGGCAGGAGTAGAACTTGCCACTGATATCGGCGCGGATAAACAGCCGTACCTGACGGCGCTCACGAATGTTCAGAATGCCAAGCGAGGTGCTGGCAAGCGACTCGGTGTCAATCTGGAACAGGTCATCACGGGGATAGACTTCCAATACCTGCAGCAGCTGCTTACCGTTATGCCCCTGGGGATTGAAGCCGGCGATATCCATCACTGCTTTCAACCGACGGCGCAGCAGCGGAATATTTCGCGGTGATTCGTTATAAACCGTCGAGGTGAATAAACCGAAGAAACGCCGCTCACCAATAACGTTACCGTCATCGTCATAGCGGTCAACGGTGATGTAATCGGGATAAGTAGGACGATGTATCCGCGAATGGTGCGCGCTTTTCGCGAAAGAAAGCAACTGGGGCACCAGCACGTAGCCATTGTGCTCATCCACACCCTCTTCGGTGCGAATACGCTCACAGTAGCGCGGCTGATCTAGGCGGAAAACGCCCAGCACGCTCTCGTTATCGCGCTGTAATTGATCACCTAGCTCGCCGTCTTCCAAGCGATATTCATCGTAGCCCAGGAAGGTAAAGTTATCCTTGAGCAGCCACTCTAAAAAGGCGATCGCCTCTTCGTGGTCATCGGGATCAATTTGCGGCGGACAGTTTTTTTCTAGCTCTTGAATCGACTCGGTAATTTGCGAGCACATAGCGTCGTAATCGCCCACGGCGGTACGTACATCGCGCAGCACTTCGTGCAAATTACGTTCAATTTTTTCCAGCAGCGCCATGTCGGTGTGGCGATCGACCTCAATCACGATCAGCGATTCACGCGCTTCAGGCGCGTTCTCATCGCGTGGCGACGTCAGCGACTGCAGCTGATGGCGCTCATCACGCGCCACTGCCAGCACGGCGTTTTGAATAGCATGCACCGTCAAACCACGACGGTTGAGCTCGATACGCACCGAGTCAACCAGGAACGGCATATCCTCATGCAGAACGGCCACAAAGGTATGTGTTGACTGCCAGCCGTGCTCTTCAAAGTCGGGATTAAACACCCGCACCTTGGGGCTTTGCGGGTCGTGGTGCTGCAAGAACTGCCAGATCGATAGCGTGGCGCCATACAGGTCGTCTAGGCGACGATCCACTAGGTCTTCCACCGGCACGGTGGCATAAAAGTGTCGAGCGAAGGCATCCACAGTTGCCGCACGGGCAGGCTCTAACCGCGCACTTAGTCGTTCTTGCAGCTGTTTCAAAAGATCTTGCCGGCTCTCTTCAATCGCAACGTAGTGCATCCATCACCTCGACTGCTTAGGCCTTTTTTCGGCCAAAAAACGAAGGACAATAGGCCTTTAGGCCAACATATCGTCTAGCTTACGCTACCTGTGGCCACCTCACTAATCACCTGACAGGTTAATCATGGCACATGCCACTTATGCATTAGGCTATGGGTACAACCTAGCCGTCGCGCCGCTGCAGCAATACCCCGCATTCACAGTGATATGTAAAAGGGAATTGATCAAACAGCGCAAAGCGCTCAATCCGATGGGTTTTGGTCAGTATGGTCAAGTTTTCCGCCAACGTAGCGGGGTTACATGAAATATAGACGATCTGAGCATATTCACTGAGCTGTTCACAGCTTTGCTCATCTAAGCCTGCACGCGGTGGGTCGACCAGAACGGTGGAAAAATCGTAGTCCTCCAGGGCCATTTCCGCCACGCGCCGTCCGGCTTTCTCGCCTTTAAGCGCCAGTGAAAACTCCTCCGCTGACATCCGCGCAATATGAGCGTTGGTCACGCCGTTGGCATCTAAATTGACGTTGGCACTAGCCACCGACGTGCGGGAAATTTCGGTGGCCAGCACCCGCCGAAAGTTATCCGCCAAGGCAATAGTAAAATTGCCGTTACCGCAGTAAAGCTCCACTAAATCGTTCTGGGCGCCTTCCTGCTGTTTGCCTGTCACTTCTCGCGCCCAGCTGAGCATTTTCTGGCAAATATGTGCATTGGGTTGGGTGAAGCTATTTTCGACCTGCTGATAGTGCAACGTGCGGCCATCTACCTCCAGACGCTCCCAGACATGGTCGCGCGTTAAGACAATACGCTGCTTACGTGAGCGGCCAATAATCATGATGCCCAGCGCTGCTTCTAAGGCGCGCGCCTCTTGCTCCCACTCGTCCCCTAGCGGCCGATGGTAAACCAGCGTTACCAGCGCCTCGCCCGACAAGGTGGTTAAAAACTCGACCTGAAAAAGGCGACGACGCAGCTCATCTGATTGAAGGCATGCTTCACGCAGCTGTGGCATGAGCTGGTTGATGCGCGTACTGGCAACGGCATATTGGTCAAGCCGAACGACACGCTTATTTTTTGGATTTGCAGCATCCACCTCAAACATGGCGTAAAAAAGATCGTCATCTTCATGCCAAATACGAAACTCACAGCGCTGGCGATAGCAGCCAGGCGGTGACTCAAATACTTCTAACGCTGGCGGCTGGAAAGCGGCAAACGTAGTTTCCAGATAGTCGCGTTTAGCGGCTAGCTGCTCAGCATAACGTTCAGGTTCTACAACGGGGATAGCCAAGGCTGCTCCTCATGGATTTAATCAGTTCAATAACAGTGATGGGGGTTAGCGTCGTTCGGCATTAGTCTTAATCAGCCATGCCTTTTAGCAGTTGGGGCGCTTTAAACCCATAGCGCGCAAAACCCGCGGTCAGGTTAGCGGCGGGTGCGGTGGTAAAGCAGCGGCCATCGTGATGCCTGCTCGTGAGCGGATCAACGACTTGCGCGACCCGCCGAGCAATAGCATCGCCGGAGTCAATCCAATACAGCGGCATCGGGGCAAGCTGCGTCAGCCACGGCTTCAGTAGCGGAAAATGGGTGCACCCCAGCACCACGGTGTCTAGCGCCGGCTGCGTTGAAGGCGTAGGCAACACGGCCTGCCACAGCGGGGCCAGCGCCGCCTGCATACGAGCAACGCTGGGCGCCCCACCGGCCAAGTACGCTTCTGCTTCGATCACCAGCGCGTCGGCAGCAACCCGCGTAATAACACAATCGCTGGCAAAACTATCAATCAAGCGCTGGGTGTAGGGGCGCCCCACCGTTGCTTTAGTGGCTAGCAGCCCAATATGGCGTGTCTGACTCATCGCGGCGGCAGGCTTAATGGCGGGCACCGTTCCCACCACGGGGATGGTCAGCTGCTCGCGCAAAGTCTCCAACGCTAAGGTGCTTGCAGTATTGCAAGCTACCACCAGCACGCTGGGCTGGCAGGCGCCAACGGCGGCCTGGCACACCGCCACAATGCGCTCAGCCAGCGCAACGTCATCGCGCAAGCCATAGGGTAGCCACGCATTGTCACAGGCATAGCACATAGCGACATCAGGATAGTGTTGGCGTAGCGACTGCGCCACTGACAGGCCGCCGACGCCGGAATCAAAAATTAATACAGGGGCTTGCATGACTCTCTCTGCATGACGTTTTACTCATGGCGCTCTTTGCATAGCTCTGCTGACGCTGATTTTTTTTCAGCGCCGAGAAAAGTTATCGCTGAGTCTTGCGCAGCATAAAAACGGGGCCGCTAGTTTAGCATGCCCCGCGAGTGAGATTATCGGCTGGCGTTAAGAAGAAAAGAGTAATCGCTGGGCTATACTTCGGGCACGTCGGCACCGCGCAACTCTGCGTAAAGTTCAGGATAGGCTTCCTGCAACCGCTCAAGCTCCTGCTCAGCGCCTTCGGGCAATGCTTGTCGCAGCTCTTCCATATCTTCTGGGCTGAAGTGTTCGTCAATCAACGGGAATAACCCCTCGCGCTCATGGCGCAGATAGGCACGATGCGCTTCTAAATAGTCCTTTAGATCCTCGGCAAAGCGATCCATGGGGAGCACATTGTCCATCAGAATCATATCGATATCGTTGGATAGACGCTGTAAACGTGGCTTTAACTCTCGATAATCAATCGCCATTTGTTCGGTAAGCGCAAGATGCTCTGGGGCTTGCGTCTGAAGCCGTTCAACGCAGACGCGCTCAAGCGGGGCGGCAAAGCCATCCATGTAAGATAAAATGTAATCAACGACTTCGCGCATTAACTTGAAGTTGGGGCGCTCACCCAGTGCTAGCGTTTTTTGCTTGAGCTGCAGCACGTGGAGCAATCTCGCCATGTTGGCATGATCTAGACGCAGTTGGTTTAACATCGAACTGTCTCCTTTATTGAGTCATGCCTGCCATCGCACCTTGCGGGGTGACGACATGCGATCATGAGCGCGCCTTCACCAGCGCGCCATTATTAAACGTAAAGCTACTAAAACACATAGCCCCTAATGCGGACACATAACAACTTGCGAGGGCTATCACCAATTATTATCAATAACGACTATCAACCACAATGCCCTTCAGGCGCTATCCTAGCAAGTGTATATTGCGAGTAGAATATGCCAAAGGTAGCCTGCTAAGCCGTGGTTTACCATCGACATTCGCTGGCACTTTGTTATTCAACGCCTCGATTCTCTGCCTACATAAACAACGGACATTGACATGGATCTGTTTAATAGCGCCCACGCCGCGCCTGCCGAGGATGCTCCGCTGGCCTTTCGTATGCGTCCACGTCATTTGGATGATTACGTTGGCCAGCCAGCGCTGGTAGGGCCAGGCAAACCCTTACGCCGCATGGCGGAGTCAGGCATAGTGCGCTCGATGATTCTCTGGGGCCCGCCAGGCGTTGGCAAAACGACGCTTGCTGAACTGTTGGCCAGAGCCTCCCAAGCCCATCTTGAGCATCTCAGCGCGGTAATGGCGGGAGTCAAAGAGATTCGTGCGGTCGTTGATCGCGCCCAGCAAATGTCTTCGACGGTGATTCTTTTTTTAGATGAGATTCATCGTCTCAACAAGAGCCAACAAGACGCCCTGCTGCCTCACGTCGAGTCGGGCCTGTTGACACTGATTGGTGCGACTACCGAAAACCCATCGTTTGAAGTCAATTCTGCGCTGCTCTCGCGCGCGCGGGTTTATGTGCTCAAATCACTGACTCAAGAAGAGCTGATCACGGTGATGCACCAGGCGCTTAACGACGCTGAGCGCGGCCTTGGAAAGCGCACTATTCAGGTCAATGACGATGTTCTCATCGCCCTCGCACACGCAAGCGCCGGTGATGCACGCAGAGCATTGGGACTATTAGAAACGGCCTGCGATTTCACCCGTCTAGAAGCGGGGGCAGAGGTACTGCACAAAGACGTACTCGCCGATGTCATTGGCCATCAGGCAAGCGCGTTCGATAAGCAGGGCGACGCCTATTATGATCTGCTGTCAGCGATTCATAAATCGATCCGCTCTTCACGCCCCGATGCCGCACTGCTGTATATGGCGCGCTTCATGCAGGGCGGCGGCGACCCGCTCGACGTGGTACGCCGGCTGACTGCCATTGCGTCCGAGGATGTCGGCAATGCCGACCCACGCGCCCTGCCGCTCGTGATTGCCGCCTGGGATGCTTACCTGCGCCTGGGTGATTATGAGGGCCAGCGGGCGATTGCCCATGCGGCGATTCACCTGGCAGTCGCCCCTAAAAGTAACCGCATCGACCGCGCCTGGAATGAGGCCAAGCAGTATGTGCGCCAACAGCCGCAGGTTGAGGTACCCACGTATTTGCGCAACGCCCCGACCAAGCTGATGGAGCAGCTGGGCCATGGTGAAGGATACCGTTACGCGCACAATGAGCCCGACGGCTACCCGGCGGGCACCGCGCACAGCTGCTGGCCCGCAGAGCTGCCTAAAGCAACCTTCTTTAAACCTAGTTTACTGGGTCAGGAGAAACGTTTTGGCGAGATAATGGCATGGCGTGAAAGCCTTGACCAAGAAGCCGACAAGGCGCCCTAGGGCGCCTTGTCGGTGGGATCTATTCTACTGCTAACTCATCTACTGCTAACTGGTCTGCTACTAACTTATAGCTCCTCACGAATGACGTCGGTGCCTTCAGGAATATCAAAGTCGAACTGGCTCCGATCGATATTGCCATTATTGGTGATATCGCTAAAGGTAATCGAGGTGCGCTGCCCGGTGCTATCCATCATCCACAGCTCGGTTAACGTATCGGCATCGAACACCATGCTTAGTTCTTCAAACAGCGTATCGGCAGAAATCGGCACAAGGGTAAACACATCGTCGCCGTCGTCCTGCTCGTAAAATACTTCATAGCTTTCAGTTAGGTCGCTGACGCTGCCCGATAACAGTAAAGCAGGCGTGTGCGTGACGCGATCATCCATCGCCTGAATCGTCACCTGCTCAAGGTCAGGATCATACAAATACACATCATCACCGTCTGAAACAACGATCTGAGAGTATGGCGCATCCACTTCCCAACGCAGCAAACCTGGACGAGAAAGCCACATCTCACCGCGCGCGCTCTGCAGGCGGTCACCGCTACCATCTAAAATCTGCTGTTCAAAAGAGGCTTGATAGCTTTCTAGCGGCTCTAGGCGCTCGGTCAGGCGCTCTGCTGCATCGTCCGCCAATACTGGCGCAGCGAACGTTAAACCCAAGGCGCTAGCCGCAAATGCCAGCGATGAATGTCGTCGTGTTTGGGTATCGCGCATATGATCTCCCTAGGCAACCGTTGCCGGATCTTCGTTGCCAAATAATAGTTCGTAAGGCTGACTTAATTGCCCGTGTGTGATTAAGACGTGAAAAACGCCGCCGGGTTTCACCAGCGACGCAATTTTCACGCTTATTGCATAATGATGAATAACACCAAACGATTAGTGACCTACCGGCGGCGGTGCGAGAACATCGCGTGCACCGTTAGACCCCATCGCCGTTACCACACCTGCGCTTTCCATCGCATCAACCAAACGAGCAGCCCGGTTATAGCCAATTTTAAAGCGACGCTGAACGGCAGAAATAGATGCCTTGCGCGTTTCGGTAACAAACTGCACGGCCTCATCATAAAGCGCATCCTGCTCCGCATCGTCACCGTCTACGCCATCGGCTTCAAGGCCAGTTAACGCATCCGCCGTGACGCCGCCCGAGAGAATTTCCTCGATATATTGAGGCGCGCCACGGCGCTTCCAGTCATCCACGACACGGTGCACTTCATCATCATCAACGAAGGCACCATGAATGCGATTAGGCGGCCCTGACCCGGCGGGTAAATAAAGCATATCGCCGTGACCCAGCAGGCTTTCAGCACCGCCCTGGTCAAGAATGGTGCGCGAATCAATTCTTGATGAAACCTGAAAAGCCATCCGTGAGGGAATGTTGGCTTTAATCAGGCCGGTGACCACGTCAACCGAGGGGCGCTGAGTCGCCAAAATCAAATGGATACCGGCGGCACGCGCTTTTTGCGCAAGCCGTGCAATCAGCTCTTCGACCTTTTTACCGACGATCATAAACATATCGGCAAATTCGTCGATCACCACGACGATGTAGGGCAGTTTCTCTAACACGGGATGCGGCTGATGAATCTCCCACGGCTGCGGTTCCCACAGCGGGTCTGCAACCTGGGCTCCGGCACGTTCAGCTTCATCTAAACGACCGTTAAAGCCGGCGATATTACGCACGCCCATGGCCGCCATAAGCTTATAGCGGCGTTCCATTTCAGCGACACACCAGCGCAGGCTGTTGGCAGCTTCTTTCATGTCCGTAACGACCGGCGCCAGCAAATGAGGAATGCCGTCATATACCGACAGTTCGAGCATTTTGGGGTCAACCATGATCAGCTTTAGCTCGCTGGGTTTAGCTTTCAGCAGCATCGAGATCAGCATGGCATTGACACCCACTGACTTACCCGAGCCTGTGGTACCGGCAACCAGTAAGTGCGGCATCTTGCCAAGGTTAGCGACCACCGGGCTGCCGCCAATATCTTGGCCTAATGCCATTGTCAGCGGCGAGGTCTCTTGCTGGTAACGGTCTGAGTCAATAACTTCTCGCAGCCGAATCATGGCGCGATTGGGGTTGGGTATTTCAATACCCACCGTCGGGCGCCCCGGTATAACCTCGACAACGCGTACGCTTTTCACCATCAGCGAGCGCGCCAAATCTTTGGCAAGGTTACTGATTTTCGACACTTTCACGCCGGCCGCAGGCTTAATTTCAAAGCGTGTGATGACCGGCCCCGGCCACGTATCAACGACTTCAGCCTTAACCCCATACTCACGCAGCCGTACTTCAAGCAGCTCCGCCATATCGGTTAATTGCTCTTCGGTATAGTTGGGCTGGTGAGGCTCTGCCGGCGTGAGCAGCTGGAAACTGGGCACATCGCCCTCTGGCTCGTCCATGGTTTCAAACGCCGGACGCTGACTTTGCAAATGCTCCACAGTCCATAGCGTGGGGCCTTCATCCGTCTCCGGCGCACTTTCTTCAGGAGCAAAGGTGGGCTCCCGACGCATAGTGGGGGGCTGGGGTTGTACAGGCTGTACCGGCGGCACTGCTGACGTAGATGATGCAGGCTGCATAGAGGCAGCGGGCGGTGTGAGCGGCATTGGCGCCTCTTCCAGCTCATCATCCATATCTTCATCGTCCCAAACAGGCTCAGGCACGACCTCAGCAACACGCTCAAAAGCAGGCGTCCGCTCGGGCACGATGGCAGCAGCACGCTCAGGGGCGGGCGTGGGTTCTGATACTGACACACGCTGTTCAGGCTCGCTGACAGGCGGTTCCACCGAAGCGCGGCTCGGCTCAACACGCGGAGTCTCGATTGGCTGCTTTTCGACGGGCGCTTCATCATTCACAAAGTAGCTGGTCGTCGCAGGCATCGATGACGCGTCTTGACGCGACGCCCGCAGCGGGAAGGCGGCGGCTGTGTTCGAAGGCTCGTCTACTGCTGGTTTATCTATCTCTGGCTCTTCTACTGCTGGCTCATCGACCACAGGTTCAGCGGCTGAAGGCTCATCACTATCAGATATCTGGAACGTAGGTTCTGCAGCACGGGGTTTCACAGGTGCGAAAGCATTTTCGCGCGGCGCACTCGGCGTCGTGGCGTCAGCCATGGGTTCTGCAGGCGCTGGAGCACTTGATTGAACAGGCACATGTTTATTGCTCGATAAAGAAGCGGCTTCCCAAGGAATCGAGGTATCGGTGGTATTCCCGATGGAGGGGCTGGCACCAGGTGTCTCATCAGCCGTTGGCTCATACGCCGAGAAGGCGGTCGAGAAGCCCGGCTCGCGCCGCTCACGGCCAGCAGGTGCTTTTACCGCGGGCTTGGTAGCCACTGCTTCTACCTCGGCAGGCGGTGGTGTCTCTGTACGCGCTTGAGGCTTGGGCGCGGGGGCCGGTTTAGCCGCCGCGCGCTGAGCTGCGCGCATACGCCGCGCCTGTCGACGGGCCGAGAACCAGCCGCCCAAGCGGCAGATTCGCTTACCAAGCTCATCGGCAACCTGCAGCCATGACATGCCACTAAACAGCGGAAAACCGCTTAAAATCAGCGCTGCGGCAATTAAACCAACGCCACCACTGCCCACCAGCGGTTTCAGTGCAGCCACAAAGCCTTCACCTAAAATACCGCCTGAGGCGTAGGGCAACATGCTATTAGGATGATAAAAATGCAGCGCTCCCAGCATGGTGGTGCCAAACATCAGCAGGACCAAGCCGCCCGCATGCACCGCAATAGCCACCGGGTCGAGTTCAAAGCGTACCTGACGTGAGCGAATCAACCACCAGGCGGCAAAACCAAACATACCCGGCCACCACAGCGCACTAGCGCCCAGCAGCGAGTAGAGCACATCGGCTAACCACGCACCGACTTGTCCCATCCAGTTACGAATATCCGTTTCTGGCCCCTGATACGACCAGCCAGGGTCAGACGGCTGATAACTAAACAGTGCTAATAATAAGAAAACACATAGCGCAAGCAGTACTACCACCACGCATTCGCGCACTGAGCCCTGTAGGCGCAGCCCAAAACGTCGAGCTTTATCTTTCGCGGCATTAACACGCGCAGAAGAAGCTGACGATGGCGTTTGACGCGCGTTACGCTGCGTTCGCTTGCTTGCTGCTTTATTCACTTTCAAGCGACTCTCCCTTTACACCTCAATGGCGTCTTTAATCCACTTGCGAGTTTGCATCATACCGAGCATCCTTCCCCCGTCACAGAGGCGCTAGCTATGCGACCAGTAAAAACTAAGCGATCAGTCAAACTAAGCGCCCAGTACAAATACGCCGCTCAAGCGCGTTGTAACAGGAGCAAGTAATGCTACCCTGGCTTTCCTCGCCACTTCCTACATTTCCATCTACTGATACAGCGTTGGACTCCCCCAACGGCCTGCTGGCGGCCGGGGGTGAACTCTCCCCTGCTTGGCTCATAGAAGCCTATCGACGCGGCATTTTTCCGTGGTTCAGCGACGACGATCCTATTCTATGGTGGAGCCCAGACCCGCGCATGATACTCCTACCGGAGCAATTTAAGCAGCGCCGAAGTCTTACTAAACGATTACGCCATGGTGGCTTTCATGTCACCGTGGATCAACACTTTGAGCAAGTTATTCAAGCCTGCGCGGCCCCACGCGATGAAGAGGCCGGCACTTGGATCACGGACGAAATGCGCGACGCCTATAACTTGCTTCATTTTCAAGGCATTGCACATAGCATTGAAGTCCATCAAGACGAAAAACTCGTCGGTGGCCTATACGGCATTGCTATGGGCCCCGTCTTTTTTGGCGAGTCGATGTTTTCCCGCGCCCCCGATGCCTCAAAAGTGGCTCTGGCACATTTGGCTAAAGCGATGCGCGACCACGGCGGACGCCTAATCGATTGCCAAATGCACACACCCCACTTGGCAAGCCTGGGCGCTATTACAGTCGCTCGCGCGTCATTCATCAACTATCTTAAAAACTGGCTGCCCGATGACGCGTTTACGCAAGCATCATCCTCCGCTGAAGCACCGATAGTTCCATCATCACCTTGGCTTCACGCACTTGGCGCCGAGAATAACGCATATTGACGAACTCATACTGTTTCAACGATTTATTTTCGAAAAGGAGGCAAACCGTGAGCAGTAACACTCCGCCCCGCCCGGTGCGGGATTTGCGCTTCTTCCTTACCGTGCCTCATGCCTGTAGCTACCTACCGGGCAAAGAAGCGACCACGCTATTTCTCGACCCGCAGGAGTCACCGGTACCGGGTGTATATGACTCGCTGGCGCTGCTAGGTTTTCGGCGCAGCGGGCGCCACCTCTACCGCCCCCACTGCGAAGGATGTAACGCATGTCGCTCGGTGCGCATTCCCATTGAGCAGTTTGCCGCCAATCGCACTCAGCGCAAGATCTGGCATCGCAATGCCGACATTAGCGTGCGCGTGGCACCGGCCCGCTATTCGGCTCAACATTACACGCTTTACGCTGACTACATTCGTCAGCGCCACGCTGACGGCGATATGTATCCGCCCAGTCGTGAGCAGTACCGCACCTTTTTAACGCTTGAGGAGCCCTACGCCCATCTTATGGAGATGTATCTGGGCAAAGAGCTGGTCGGCGTGGCGGCATTTGATCAGTTAGAGCACGGCCTCTCAGCGATTTATACCTTCTTTGCCGTTAGCGATACGCTAGACAAGCGCTCGCTGGGAACATTCGCTATTCTTCAGCTAATTGAACTCAGCCGAGAAAAAGCGCTGCCGCACCTGTATTTAGGGTATTGGATCGAAGAGTGCCGTAAGATGCGCTACAAGCAGGCTTTTGCACCGCTAGAAATGCTCGACGGGCGCCATTGGCGACAGTTAATTCGTTAAACACGTCAGCTTTTTTGCCTTGGCGGCGGGCTTGCGGCACAATATAGCGCTGATTCTTGAGTGCTCACACAGAAGCACTCAAGTGCTGATGTATTGTTACCTGATTAATTCGTACATGAAGAACCTGTACATTACTAACTCATAAGTGGGGAAATGCCTATATGGCACGCGAAGATCATATTGAAATGGAAGGCGTTATCGTCGATACCCTTCCGAACACCATGTTTCGTGTTGAGCTGGAAAACGGTCACGTTGTTACTGCTCACATCTCTGGAAAAATGCGCAAAAACTACATCCGCATTTTGACCGGCGATAAAGTAAAAGTAGAGCTAACGCCTTACGATCTCTCCAAAGGCCGTATCGTTTACCGTTCGCGCTAAGTCGCTGTCGCTAGCGTTTGATAGCTGACCGCGTTCGGCGGTAACGATTCCTGCGCCGTTCACTGTAAACGACAACGCCCCGTCAGTGACAGGGCGCTGTGCTTTTACGCATACACATTGATGATTGGCTAGGCGGACTTAGCGCCCTTTTCAGGGCGCATCAGCCATTTCAATCTCGGTGGAAATATGCAATTCGCCATCTTCCAAGCTGACGTGAACAATTCCGCCGCTCTCTGCCAACTCGCCAAACAGAATCATCTCGGCTAATGGTTTCTTCAGCTTCTCTTGAATGAGACGCGCCATCGGGCGTGCGCCCATATCAGGATCGTAGCCTTTATCCGCCAACCAATCCCTCGCCGTGTCGTCCACATCCATCTGCACGCGCTTCTCATCCAACTGTGCCTGCAGTTCGATCAAGAACTTATCGACCACGTTACGCACCACGGAAACGGGCAGCGCATGGAACTGGATAATGCCATCTAAACGATTGCGGAACTCGGGAGAGAACGTGCGCCGAATAACTTCCATGGCATCGGTCGAGTGATCCTGATGCTGGAAACCAATCGAACGACGCGAGGCCTGCTCGGCCCCTGCGTTAGACGTCATGATCAGAATAACGTGGCGGAAGTCAGCCTGACGTCCGTTGTTATCGGTCAAGCGGCCATGATCCATAACCTGCAGCAACAGATTAAAGACTTCCGGGTGCGCTTTCTCAATCTCATCTAACAGCAGTACGCAGTGCGGCTGCTTGGTCACGGCTTCGGTTAACAAACCGCCTTGGTCATAGCCCACATAACCAGGAGGCGCACCAATCAACCGCGATACGGTATGGCGCTCCATGTACTCGGACATATCAAAGCGCACCAGCTCAATGCCCATAATATGTGCAAGCTGTTTGGCCACTTCGGTCTTACCAACGCCTGTCGGCCCTGCAAACAGGAAGCTACCCACGGGCTTGTCAGGTGATTTTAAACCGGCTCGCGAGAGCTTAATGGCCGCAGAAAGGCTATCAATCGCCTCATCCTGGCCGAAAACCAACATTTTCAAATCACGATCCAGCTTTTCAAGCTGCTTGCGGTCTGAGCTTGAAACACTCTTCGGCGGAATGCGCGCAATTGAAGCAACCACGGCTTCCACTTGCTCAACGTCGATCGTTTTAGCACGCACTTCTGGCGGCAGCAGCCGCTGATGAGCACCCGCCTCATCAATAACATCAATCGCTTTATCAGGCAGGTAGCGATCGTTGATATAGCGGTCTGCCAGGCGCGCCGCACTTTCCAGCGCCGCGTCGGTGTACTTCAATTCATGGTGTTCTTCAAAGCGCGACCGTAGCCCTTTAAGGATTTTGATAGTGTCATCTACCGATGGCGCCATTACATCCACTTTTTGGAAGCGCCGCGCCAGAGCACGATCTTTCTCAAAGATGCCACGGAATTCTTGGAACGTCGTCGAGCCAATGCAGCGCAGCTCGCCGGAAGAAAGCAGCGGCTTGAGCAGGTTCGATGCATCCATCACGCCACCGGAGGCAGCGCCAGCACCGATAACCGTGTGAATCTCATCAATGAACAGCACGGCGTTGGGTTGCTTGCGAAGCTCGCTCAGCAGACTTTTGAGACGTTTCTCAAAATCGCCGCGGTATTTGGTGCCCGCGAGCAGAGCGCCCATGTCCAATGAGTAAACAACGGCATCGGCAATAACATCGGGCACGTCTTCTTCAACGATACGCTTCGCCAAGCCTTCTGCGATCGCCGTTTTCCCCACGCCCGCCTCGCCTACCAGCAGCGGGTTATTCTTACGCCGGCGCGCCAAAATCTGCACGACGCGCTCAAGCTCATGGTCACGACCAATCAGCGGGTCAATTTTGCCTAGCCGCGCCTGTTCGTTAAGGTTGGTGGCATAGCCATGGAGTGGGTGTGACGCACCTTCGCTACCGCCCTCTTCCACATCATCGTTTTCCGAAGAAGGAGAAGGCGAAGGGCCGTGGCCAGCAACTTTTGAAATTCCGTGCGCGATGTAATTCACCGCATCGACACGAGCAACGCTTTGCTGCTTAAGGAAGTATACCGCCTGACTTTCTTGCTCAGAGAAGATCGCTACCAGCACGTTAGCGCCCGTCACTTCGCTTTTACCCGATGACTGAACATGGAAAACGGAGCGCTGTAAAACACGTTGGAAACCGAGCGTAGGCTGGGTTTCGCGATCACCCTGCCCTTCAGGAATAAGCGGCGTGGTCGAGTTAATAAAATCCTGCAGATCGGAGCGCAGCTTGTCGAGATTAGCTCCGCAAGCCTTCAGTACGTCAACCGCGGAGGCATTATCCAGCAACGCGAGCAGCAGGTGCTCAACGGTCATAAACTCATGGCGTTTAGAGCGCGCCACGGTAAAGGCCGTGTTCAGGGTCATTTCAAGTTCTTTGCTCAGCATGGCAGTCCCCTTTTCGCTACTTCCTAGGGTATGTCGCCACCTAGGGCTTGCGTCGGATCAGTGTAATCGACCAGTACTCTCAACATCGGGTACAAATGGCACGGTTGCAAGCCTCACCGCCAATTTTTTCTCACGCTTTTTAACTGGCGGCCTCAATATCACTTATCAACGGGTGCTCACACTCCCGGGCGTACTCGTTTACCTGATAGCTTTTGGTTTCAGCTATATCACGAGTAAACACGCCACAGGTGCCCTTTCCTTGGGTATGTACCGCGAGCATGACTTGAACGGCCGTCTCGCTATCCATGTTGAAAAAATCTTGCAGCACTTCAATAACGAACTCCATCGGTGTGTAGTCGTCGTTATGAAGCACCACTTTATAAAGCGGCGGCTGCGCCAGCGCGGGTTCCGCTGACTGAACCGCTATATCACCGTCTTCATCAGGCATATTTGGCCGCGATGCGCCCGCTTTCACGGAGAAAGAGGCCAAGCATGGGCTTTCTAAGTTGGACATAAGCAGCACAATGAGTTGTCTCGACGCTGACCGATGGAAGAACCTGAGGAATATTAATAATACTTCTCAGACGCTGCCGACCAGCAAGGGTTCATGAAAAATTAAAATATCACAGGGTGTAACAGAGGGTGCAATGCAAAAACCCCCGTCCGCCAAGCGGACGGGGGTTCACAGGCTAAATTAAAGCGTAAAATTAGCCCTTAGCGACCATGGCTAACGCTTCATTTAGCGTTTTGCTGGGGCGCATCACTTGCTCAGTCAATGCGTGGTCAGGGTGGTAGTAGCCACGGATATCGGCAGGCTGGCCCTGAACACTGTTCAGCTCATCCAAAATAGCAGTTTCTTTAGACGTCAGTGCTGCTGCCAAACGGCCAAAGAGCTCTTTTAGCTCAGCGTCGTCATTCTGCTCAGCCAGCGCCTGTGCCCAATAAAGCGCCAGGTAGAAGTGACTGCCACGGTTGTCGAGCTCACCCACCTTACGTGAAGGCGATTTATTGCTGTCCAGGAATTGACCGTTAGCTTGATCAAGCGCTTTCGCCAATACGGTTGCACGAGCGTTATCGAAGGTGCTGCCCAGATGTTCCAAAGACGCGGCCAAGGCCAAGAACTCGCCCAGTGAATCCCAGCGCAAATGGTTTTCTTCGAGAAGCTGCTGCACATGCTTAGGTGCAGAACCACCCGCGCCTGTCTCAAACAAGCCGCCGCCGTTCATTAGCGGTACGATCGAAAGCATCTTCGCGCTGGTGCCCAGCTCCATAATCGGGAACAGGTCGGTCAGGTAGTCACGCAATACGTTACCGGTGACGGAGATAGTGTCTTCGCCTTTACGGATGCGCGCCAGAGAGAAGCTCATCGCCTCTTCCGGCGTCATGATACGAATGTCCAGGCCATCGGTATCATGATCTTTCAAGTAGCTTTCTACTTTCTTGATCAACTGAGCATCGTGGGCACGCTGGGCATCCAGCCAGAAAATAGCGGGCGTGCCGCTTTCGCGGGCGCGGTTAACGGCCAGTTTGACCCAATCGCGCACAGGCGCATCTTTGGTTTGGCACATACGCCAGATATCGCCCTGCTCAACGCTGTGCTCAAGCACTACGTTGCCGCTGGAATCGGTGACACGCACCGTGCCGTCTACGGCGATTTGGAACGTTTTATCGTGAGAACCGTACTCTTCGGCTTTTTGCGCCATCAGACCTACGTTAGGCACGCTACCCATAGTGGTCGGGTCAAACGCGCCATGCTGCTTGCAGTCTTCAATCACGCTCTGATAGATACCGGCATAGCAGCGATCAGGAATCACCGCTTTCACGTCGTGAAGCTGGTCATCGGCGCCCCACATTTTACCGGAGTCGCGAATCATCGCAGGCATCGACGCATCGATAATCACATCGCTAGGCACGTGCAGGTTGGTGATACCTTTATGCGAGTTCACCATGGCCAAGCGTGGACGCTCGGCATAAAGCGCCTGGATCTCATCCTGAATTTGCGTCTGACGCTCTTCAGGCAGCGTTTTAATTGCTGAATACAGGTCGCCGATACCGTTATTGGGATCAAAACCGGCCTGTTTGAGAACGTCCGCGTGCTTGCTCAGCACGTCCTGATAGAACTCAGTTACCACCATGCCGAACATGATGGGATCAGAGACCTTCATCATGGTCGCTTTAAGGTGTAGCGAGAACAGCACATCTTTCGCTTTTGCGTCCGCGACTTCTTCGGCCACAAAGCGACGCAGCGCGTTGCGGCTCATGACGGCACCGTCAACAACTTCACCGGCAAGCACGGCTGTTTTCTGCTTGAGTACCGTCGTGGTGCCATCTTTTGCCACTAGCTCGATCTTAAGATCGCTGGCTTGCTCAATTAGCGCTGACTTTTCGCTGCCATAAAAGTCGCCATCACGCATGTGAGAAACGTGGGACTTAGAGTCGCTGCTCCACTCACCCATGCGGTGCGGGTATTTACGGGCATAGTTTTTAACTGACAGCGGCGCACGGCGATCAGAGTTACCTTCACGCAGCACGGGGTTAACGGCGCTACCTTTGGTTTTGTCGTAACGCGTTTGAATATCTTTGTCTTCATCACTCTGCGGCGCTTCCGGGTAATCAGGAAGCTTATAGCCCTGCTGCTGTAGCTCTTTGATAACGGCCTTCAACTGCGGCAAAGACGCGCTGATGTTAGGCAGTTTAATAATGTTAGCTTCAGGGGTCTTGGTCAGCTCGCCAAGTTCCGCCAGATGATCGTCGATCTGCTGCTCGTCACTCAGGTAATCAGGAAACTGAGAGATAATCCGCGCGGCCAGGGAGATATCGCGCGTCTCTACTTTGATGCCCGCAGAATCGGTAAAAGCATCGATAATCGGCAGCAGGGAGTGAGTCGCAAGCGCTGGGGCTTCGTCGGTGAGCGTGTAGATGATCTTCGGCGTTTTGGTCATTTTTGCGTTAACCTCTCTTGTCACTACGATTGCAAGAAATCTTGAGCGGAGCGCGCGCTTAATGATGGGCGCCCCAGCAAGTAGCCGGAGTATACCAGCGCTGCACTTTTTACGCATGAGTGATACACCAAGACGCCAGGGCAGCGAATCAAGAAATGGATAAAGAGATGTCATGAGCAACCTCTATTTATTGCACAAGCCTTTTCAAGTATTGAGCCAGTTTAGCGACCGCGAAGGACGCCAAACATTGGCACAATATATTGATGTGAAAGACATTTACCCGGCTGGGCGGCTGGATTACGACTCCGAAGGATTGCTGCTGCTCAGCAGCGATGGCGAACTCATCCACCGCATCTCGCACCCGCGCCACAAACAGCCTAAAACTTACTGGGCTCAGGTTGAGGGGCAAATAGACGATGCTGCTCTTAAAGCGCTACGTCAGGGCATCACGCTTAAAGATGGCCCTACTCAGCCTGCCAAGGCACGCCGTATTGAGCCCCCAACGACCACGCCTCGCCAGCCGGCCATTGACCCCAAACGCCATCCGTCGACCAGTTGGCTGGAACTCATCATTAGCGAAGGCCGTAACCGCCAAGTGCGGCGCATGACCGCTCACGTCGGCTTTCCGACGCTGCGCCTAATTCGCTCGGCGATTGGCCCCTGGCGGCTAGGCGACCTTGCCCCCGGCGAGTGGCGTAAAGAAACGCTACACGCGCCCCGCCCAGCCAATTCGCCTCAGCGAAAACGCGTACAGCCCGCTGCAAAGCGTCGAAAACCAACGTGAGTGCAATTCACAGTACAGCGGCCTGCGTGATTCAGCGCGGCGAGCATTTCTTGATGGTGGAAGAACAGCGTGGCGGCCCCGCCAGCGTTTTTAATCAGCCTGCTGGGCATATCGAAGCCGGCGAAGGCCCCATCGCGGCTATTTTGCGAGAAGTGCAGGAAGAGACGGCCTGGCAGGTATCGCTCACCGGCTACCTGGGGCTCTACGTTTTTCATGCCGATGGCGGGCAAACGTTTCACAGCCACGGCTTTACGGCCGAGCCACTTGATAAGCTCGACCTCGCCCTAGACCCTGACATTATCGCCGCTCACTGGCTGACGCTTGAGCAAATACGTGCGCTAGACCAGCAGCAACGACTGCGTAGCCCGCTAGTGCTGCAGCGTATTGAGGACGCTTTAAGCGGGTGCTGTTATCCGCTGGCAGTGATTCGTGAGTGAAGCACTCAAAGCCCTTCCCCATCGTGTATAATCGCCGCCCAATTGCAGCTCATTATTTACCTACGCCTATTTTTGTTGCACACCACTGCTCCTGAAGGATACCTATGTCATTTAAAACCGGGTCATCCACTGATTCCACAGCGTCGGCGCTGCCCGAGTCTGAGCCAGCCACTCGCGGCAAAGTCATTGTTGGCATGTCCGGCGGCGTCGACTCTTCTGTTTCGGCCGTTCTCCTCATGCAGCAAGGCTATGAGGTGGAAGGCTTGTTTATGAAAAACTGGGATGAGGACGACGGCACCGATTACTGCACGGCTAAAGAGGATCTTGCTGACGCTGAGGCGGTGTGCGAAAAGCTGGGTATTAAGCTGCATACCGCGAATTTTGCGGCCGAGTACTGGGATAACGTATTTGAGCACTTTTTAGCCGAGTACAAAGCAGGCCGCACGCCCAATCCTGACATTCTGTGCAACCGAGAAATCAAGTTTAAGGTGTTTCTTGAGTACGCCGAAATGCTGGGGGCCGACAAAATCGCCACCGGCCACTATGTGCGCGAAGCGCAGCGCAACGGCCGTCCTCGCTTGCTAAAAGGCCTGGATGGCAACAAAGATCAAAGCTACTTTCTACATGCGGTGCCAGAAGCCGCCATTGCGCGCACGCTGTTTCCCGTTGGGGAACTTGAAAAGCCCGCAGTGCGCGCTATCGCTGAACAGCACGGCCTGATTACCGCCAAGAAAAAAGACTCCACCGGCATCTGCTTTATCGGCGAGCGTCGCTTTCGCGATTTTCTGCAGCAGTATCTTCCCGCGCAGCCCGGTCGCATAGAAACGCCGGAAGGTGATGTGATTGGCGAGCACATGGGGCTGATGTACTACACCCTTGGTCAGCGCCAGGGGCTAGGTATTGGCGGGCTTGCCAACTACTCGGAAGAACCCTGGTACGTGGCGGCTAAAGATTTGGAGCGCAACGTACTGATCGCGGTGCAGGGCAAGCATCATTCTTTGCTCTCCTCTGATTCGCTAGCTACCGAGGCCATGGACTGGGTGGCGGGCGAGCCGCCGGTTCAACAAGGCCGTTTTACCGCCAAAACGCGCTATCGGCAAAGTGACTGTGGCTGTGAAATGCGCGTTCTACCCAGCGGCGGCGTCGAGGTTACCTTCGATGACCCGCAATGGGCGGTAACGCCAGGCCAGTCCCTGGTGCTTTATGATGGCGATATCTGTTTAGGCGGTGGCGTTATTTGCGCTATCTGGAAAAAAGACGCGGAGGTTGCGGCATGAATTCCACTACGCCGATTCATCGTGCGCCCGACTCTCCCGCCGTGCGCCAAGCGCTAGCCCTGGCGGGCGTATTTCAAGCCGCCAGCCTGGTGGACGAACTTGCTCGCACCGGCCAGGTCGACACGCGCGCCTGGGACACGCTCATTGAAGCCACTGTGGATACTAACCCACCGAGCTTCGAAGCCATTTATGGCGGGCATCCCAACAATCTTCGCCGTGGCCTGGAAACCTTAGAAGCCTTGGTGGGCCGCAAACAGGCCAACCCTGTGGTGCTGCGCTACGGTTTTTCACTGCTAATGCTGATGAATAAGCTGCGCACCAATAACGCGATGATGGATTCGCTCGGCCAAAAATTAACGCGCATTCAGGGGCAGGCCGAGCACTTCGGCTCTACCCATGAAAACGTCGTTGCCAGCCTAGGCGAAGCGTATCAAGAGACGCTCTCGACCTTTAAAACCCGCATTGTGGTGCAGGGCGACCCGTCGCTGCTGCAAAGCCGCATGATGCCCGAACGCGTACGCGCCTGCTTAATGGGCGGCATCCGTTTTGGGCTATTATGGCATCAGCAAGGCGGGCGGCGCTGGAAGCTTGTGTTCCAACGCAAGGCGCTGCGCCGCGCGTTGGACAGTCTCAGCTAGGCTGCTGATGCCATTAGCTAACCTGTTTTTGAACCGTTTGTTTTTGAACTGTTCGTTTTTGAATAACCTGCTCTCGAACCACCTGGAAACGATGCCATGCAACTCTCCGCTTTGACCGCTCTCTCCCCCGTTGACGGCCGCTACGCTTCTAAAGCTGCCGCACTGCGCGAACACTTCAGCGAATTCGGCCTGATCCGCGCCCGTGTGATTGTGGAAGTTCGCTGGCTACAGCGCCTGGCCGAGCAAGCTCAAATCACTGAAGTGCCGCCTCTTTCCACTGATGCGACGGCGTTTCTTGAGCAACTGATTACCGAATTCTCGCTCCTGGATGCCGAGCGCATCAAAGAAATCGAGCGCACCACCAATCACGACGTCAAAGCGGTTGAGTACTTCCTTAAAGAGAAGATTGCGGATCAGGCCGAGCTGCATGCGGTTACCGAGTTCATCCACTTCGCCTGCACCAGCGAAGACATCAATAACCTTTCCTACGGCGTGATGCTCAGCGACGGCCTTAAGGCCATGCTACCCACCATGCATGAAGTGGCTGACGACATTGCCAAATTGGCCATTGCCCATGCCGCCCAGCCGATGCTGTCGCGCACCCATGGTCAAACCGCTACGCCCACAACGCTGGGTAAAGAAATGGCGAACGTGGCGTACCGTCTTAAGCGCCAGCTAAAGCAGATTGAAGCAGTGGAAATGCTGGGTAAGATCAACGGTGCCGTGGGTAACTATAACGCCCACCTGACGACCTATCCTGAAGTCGACTGGGAAGCCAACGCGCGCACCTTTGTGGAAGGTTTAGGACTGACGTTCAATCCCTACACCACTCAGATCGAGCCACACGACTACATTGCCGAGCTGTTTGATGCCATCTGCCGCTTCAACACGATCCTGATCGACTTTGATCGCGACGTATGGGGCTATATCTCACTGGGCTACTTTAAGCAGCGCACGGTTGAAGGCGAAATTGGCTCTTCCACCATGCCGCATAAAGTTAACCCGATTGATTTTGAAAACTCTGAAGGCAACCTGGGTCTCGCCAATGCGATACTTGGCCACCTTTCTCAAAAACTGCCTATTTCTCGCTGGCAGCGCGACCTGACGGACTCCACCGTACTGCGTAACCTGGGCGTGGGTCTGGCGTATGGTTTAATTGCTTATCACGCCAGCCTAAAAGGCATCAGCAAGCTTGAAGCCAACCCGGAGCGCCTAGACACTGACCTGGATAACAGCTGGGAAGTGCTCGCAGAACCGATCCAAACAGTCATGCGCCGCTACGGCATCGAAAAGCCCTATGAAAAACTTAAGCAGTTAACGCGTGGCAAACGCATCGACCAGGCCGGTTTTGCCGCATTCATTGACTCCCTTGAGCTACCTGATGATGTCAAAACCGAACTGAAAGCGCTGTCACCGGCAAGCTACATTGGCAACGCTCAGGCACAGGCCGAAGCGCTGACAAAACAGCTCGGTTGCTTGTAACACCCTTTGCTGCGACCACCTCTTTCTCCAGCACGACAGGATACGCCATGAACCATCACGATAAGCCGCTAACCCTTCTGGGCGATCTTACCGCCGCAGATTTCTTAGCCAATTATTGGCAGCAAAAACCGCTGCTGATTCGTGGCGCCATGCCAGACTTTATCAGCCCCATCGAGGCCGACGAACTGGCAGGGCTTGCCTGTGAGCCTGGCGTAGAGGCTCGCCTAGTCGAGGAAGAAGGTCCGGACGGCCCTTGGCAGGTATCTCACGGCCCCTTTGATGAAGCCACCTTTGCACGGCTGCCGGAAACTAACTGGAGCCTGCTGGTTCAAGCGGTTGACCACTACGTGCCCGCCGTTGCAGCGCTAATGGATGAGTTTGATTTTTTACCGCGCTGGCGCCTTGATGACGTCATGATCAGCTATGCACCTCCTGGCGGCAACGTGGGCGCGCATATTGACCAATACGATGTCTTTTTGCTTCAGGCCAGCGGGCACCGTCGTTGGCAGCTAGGTGGCAAATTAACCGAAGATGCCCCGATCATCGCCGGTATTGATCTGCGCATCCTGCAAGAATTCACCATCGAGCCCGACTCAGACTGGGTGCTTGAACCGGGCGACATGCTGTACCTTCCCCCCGGCTGGGCGCACCACGGTGTCAGCCAAAGCGATGACTGCATGACTATTTCGCTCGGCTTTCGCGCGCCCTCTGCCGACGAAGCCATCACTTCTTATGCGGATTTTTTGGGCGAACAGCTTCCCGCATCCCAGCGCTATAGCGATGCGGGCATGGCGCCTGCAAATTTGACCGGCGAGCTAGACGATGCAGCCATTGAGCGTATGCGTCAGCTGATTGTGTCGACACTCGATAACCCGGTGCAGTTAGCGCAATGGTTTGGCCGCGTCATGACCCAGCCAAAATATGTTGATCAAGTTGTACCGCTTGAAACACCGCTGACCGAGGCGGCGCTTGTTGCTCAACTACAAGACGGCGAACCGCTTTATCACATGCCCGGCTCGCGCTTTGCTTGGCGCAGCGAAGCAGGCGGCACCACGCTGTTTGTCGATGGCGACAGCCACGCGTGTTCTGCTGAGCTAGCCCAGCGCTTAGCTGACGCAACCCCGATCTACGCCGAAGACCTTGAAATTGACGCTGCAGCAGCGCTGATTACACAGCTGGTAAACACCGGCAGCCTCGGCTTTATGAGCGATGAAGGCGACGACGAGGAGTATTAATGGCGATTGCCCACGTTAACTCTGGCGATTGGGAAACACTCGGCCCGGCTGCCAGTGAGATCCGCCGCCGAGTCTTTATTGACGAGCAAAGCGTGCCACAGGAAGAGGAATGGGACGGCCTTGACCCTGAGTGCCGGCACTTTCTAGCCATGCTTGACGGGCAGCCAGCAGGCACTGCCCGGCTGCTGCCAGATGCGCATATTGGTCGCGTTGCCGTGCTCGCTAACGCCCGAGGCACCGGCATTGGCGTACTGCTGATGAAGGCGGCGATTGAGGCGGCACGCCATGCGGGCCACTCTCAGGTAGCGCTTAGTGCCCAGGTTCATGCGCTGGCGTTTTATGAGCGGCTAGGTTTCGTCGCTCACGGTGATGAGTATATGGATGCGGGCATCCCACATCTCGATATGACGCTCTCACTGACGTAACAAGCCGCCGTAATCAATCTTTAGCACTGCCTCGGCAGTGCTTTTTTATGCCTGTTTGGCGAAAAACAACTACCTAAACCCGCCACAAACCCTCCCTTCCGCTACCCCCCTGTTGTCGGGTTACAACGCCCTGTGCACCCAAGTGTCAATTGTTGAATTGAGCATACTCACCGATAGTTGTTGCACTGCAGCGTTAAGGCAATGCGTTGCTAATTTGCGCAAGACCATTACGACTCAAGCCATCATTAAAGAGGGTATGCTCATGTCAGGACTACTCGACGATATCAAAGCCATGGCCCAACTACGCGAAGCACAGGGCGGCAAATGGGAAGCCATTAAACCTGAGTACGCCGCCCGAATGCGGGCTCAAAACCGCTTTCATACCGGCATCGACATTGCTCGCTACACCGCTAAAATCATGCGTGAGGATATGGCCGCCTATGACGCGGACACTGCGCAGTACACTCAATCGCTTGGCTGCTGGCACGGCTTTATTGGCCAGCAGAAGCTTATTTCGATCAAAAAACACTTTGGTACCACTAAACGTAGCTACCTCTACCTTTCTGGTTGGATGGTCGCCGCACTGCGCTCCGAGTTCGGCCCACTGCCTGATCAGTCGATGCACGAAAAGACCTCGGTCGCAGATCTCATTGCAGAACTTTATACGTTCTTGAAACAAGCCGATGCCTGGGAACTGAACCATCTTTTTCGCGCCTTGGGCGATGCTAAAGACGCGGGCAGTCGTGAGGAAGAACAGCGCCTGATCAGCAAAATCGACAATTATGAAACGCATATCGTGCCGATCATCGCCGATATCGATGCAGGCTTTGGCAATGCGGAAGCCACCTATCTGCTGGCCAAAAAATTCATCCAAGCGGGCGCCTGCTGTATCCAGCTAGAAAACCAGGTCTCTGATGAGAAGCAGTGTGGTCATCAGGACGGCAAAGTCACCGTCCCCCATGAAGACTTCCTAGCCAAAATAAACGCCGTGCGTTACGCCTTTTTAGAGCTGGGTATCGACGACGGCGTGATCGTGGCGCGCACCGACTCACTGGGCGCCGGTTTGACACAAAAAATTGCCGTTACGCGTGAACCCGGTGATCTCGGCGACCAGTACAACTGCTTCATAGACGGTGATGTGATTGAAAATGCTGCCGACATCAACAACGGCGATGTCGTCATCAAACAGAACGGCAAGCTGGTTAAACCTAAGCGGCTCGCCTCAGGCCTCTATCAGTTCAAGCCAGGCTCTGGCGAGGATCGCGTTATTCTGGACTGCATCACCAGCCTGCAAAATGGTGCGGACCTGCTGTGGATCGAAACCGAAAAGCCCCACGTTGGGCAAATTGCTAGCATGGTGAATCGTATCCGTGATGTCGTGCCGGATGCCAAGTTGGTTTACAACAACTCACCTTCGTTTAATTGGACGCTCAACTTCCGCCAGCAGGTGTTTGATGCTTGGCAAGAGGAAGGTAAAAACGTAGCGGCGTATCAGCGTGAAAAACTGATGAGCGCCGAGTACGACGACACCGAGCTTGGCCAACTAGCCGATGAATGGACCCGCAATTTCCAGCGTGACTCTTCTCGCGATGCGGGTATTTTCCACCACTTAATCACGCTGCCCACCTACCACACCGCCGCCCTGTCGACTGACAATCTGGCAAAAGGTTACTTCGGTGATGAAGGCATGCTGGCATACGTAAAGGGCGTGCAGCGTCAAGAAATCCGCCAAGGCATTGCCACGGTTCGCCATCAGGATATGGCCGGCTCCAACATTGGCGATGATCACAAAGAGTTTTTCCACGGCGATGCCGCGCTCAAAGCCGGTGGCAAAGACAACACCATGAATCAGTTTGGCTAATATAGACGTTTGATGCATTCATACGCTTATCGGAGCTTATAACAGGAGGCCTTGTGGTCTCCTGTTATAGTTATCGTGTAGTATTTGCACACTGCTTTCTTAATACGCTGTTACACTCTTGACTAAGCTATTTAGGGGCTATTATTTTTACGCATTGATCTTTTTAGATGATAGCTGGTCAAAGGTGGTAGTATCGGCTATCTTTAACGAACACTGTTCTATAACTGCAATCCACCTTTTGCCTACCTGTTGGTAGCAGCTATACGGGCGACAGTTACTCAAGACAGCTATTCAAGATAGTCATTCAAAATAGTTATTCAAATAGATATACCTTGGAGGTTTTAATGAAACGTCTTCTTCTTCCTGTTGCCGCAATGAGCATTCTTACGCTAGCGGGCTGTGCCAATACGTCTGGTTATTCTGGCGATGTCTATCGCGGAAGCCAAGCGCAAACGGGCCAAAACGTGACTTACGGCACGATCTCGGCGGTTCGTCAGGTACAGATTCAGGCTGAAAGCCGTGCGGGCGGGCTGCTGGGCACAGGTGGTGGCGCTATCATCGGTGGCCTTCTGGGCAGCCAAATTGGTGGCGGTTCAGGACGCCAGCTAGCCACCGTTGCCGGCGCACTGGGTGGCTCAGTAGCAGGTACTGCAGCGGAAGGCGGTGCTAACCGCGTAGCCGCGTTAGAAATGGAAATTCGCCGCGACGATGGCACTGACGTTGTCGTTGTACAGCGCGCGGATCATCCTTTCCAAGCGGGGCAGCGTGTACGTTTGATTGGTAATGGCGGCAGCATGAGCGTTGCGCCCTACTAACTAGTTGCGCCCTACTAACGAATAGTGACGGCTATTGAAGGCGATTTTTCACTAGCAGTTAAACGTTAGCAAAAAGCCCGGCCATCAATGATGGCCGGGCTTTTTTATCGAGTGCTACCAAGCGATGCTTAAAAGTTAGCCTTGTTGCCGGCCCAGCTTACTAGCGCCGAGACGCCCCAGCCGATAAGACATAGCAGTATCGCCACCAGCAGCATTTCAACTGGCTGCACCAGGGTCGTTGCGCCCAGCACCGCTAGCGTGATTACCCACAGGTAACGGTTATCACCGTCACTTTTCAAAAAGCCGGGCAGTACCTTATCTAGCCCCTGGCTAACGCCGTTGCTCCAGCGCTGATTGACAAAATATGCAATCAGGCAAAACGCGATAAGCCAAATAAAAAAAATCGTCATTGAGTGCTCCAAAATAATAGGGCAAAGGAAAAAGTGATGGTCGTAGGGTATCCCTGGTCACCCTAACGCGCAACACCGCCTAAAGGCTTGGATAGGAAAAAGCACCCTTACCCCCTGACAAGCCAGCACACACGCGTTACCATATTGGGACATGCACTCAGCTAAAGGTTATTCCATGCAAATTGCACAAAACTCGGTTGTCGCGTTCCACTACACACTGACCAACGATGCAGGTGAAGTGCTTGACAGTTCCGAAGGCCGTGAGCCGCTAACCTACCTCCATGGCGCTGGCAACATCATTCCGGGCCTTGAGAAGGAGCTGGAAGGTCGTGCAGCGGGCGAGAAACTTAATGTTGCAGTATCTCCAGCCGAAGGCTACGGCGAGCTGCAAGAAGAGCTGATGCAAGAAGTACCTCGCGATGCCTTCCAAGGCGTTGAGAGCATTGAGCCGGGCATGCAGTTCCAAGCCCAGACTCAAGGCGGACCACTAATGGTTACCGTCAAGAAAATTGAAGGCGATACGGTGGTTGTTGATGGCAATCACCCACTGGCTGGGCAGAATCTCAACTTTGACGTTGAAATCGCTGAAGTCCGCGATGCAAGCGCTGATGAAGTTGAGCACGGCCACGTGCACGGTGAAGGTGGCGTTGAGCACTAAGTGCCTCGCGATACCGATCAGAAAAAAGGTGACCCTCGGGTCACCTTTTTTTATGCCTATGATTAAGCAACCCCCGATTAAGCGTCTTCATCACTGGGGATCAGCATTAGCTGCCCGTGACGAACGCTTCTTGATGAAATCACTTCGGCCGCAAACTGTTTTAACGCGCTCCCCTGGCCCTTGAGCAGAGCAACTTCGAGGCAGCTGTCATGGTTAATATGCACATGCAACGTTGAAAGCATCAGGTGATGATGGTCGTGAGAATGACGCGTTAAACGCTTAGACAGCTCCCGGGCTGCATGGTCATAAACATACACCAGCGCACCCATACAAGGCGCGTCGGGCGCAGCCTCTTCCCTCACCTGCTTTAAACCGCTGCGCGTTAAGTCGCGAATCGCTTCAGAGCGGTTCTGGTAACCACGCTCATGCATTAGCGTATCCACTTCTGCGAGAAGCTCCTGGTCAAGCGTTACCGTTACACGCTGCATTCACGCCCCCTTTGCTGATTGGCTGTTCACATCCTGACGGTGTCGCCAGTATGATGTTATTGTAAAAACATCATACTGACGACATAAAGGATCAAGCGATGGCTAAACCATTTAGGCCTATCTTACTGGGCATTACGCTAAGTTGTTTAGCTGTCGCCAGTGGCGTACAGGCAAAAGAGCAGTTAATCCTGGCGATTGGTGGAGAGCCCGAGCAAGGCTTCGACCCGCTGCTGGGTTGGGGCCAGTACGGCAATCCACTGTTTCAGTCAACGCTACTCTCGCGCGGCAAGGATCTATCGCCACAGGCGGAGCTTGCCACCGAGTGGTCACTTTCAGACGATCGACTGACCTGGACACTCATACTGCGCGACGATGCCCGCTTTTCTGACGGCACGCCGCTCACCGCTGAAGACGTTGCCTATACCTTCAACACAGCGGCACGCGCAGGTGGCCGGGCTGACCTCAGCGCCCTTGAAGTAGCCACGGCGCTTGACGACCATACCGTGACGCTACGCCTGCAGGCTCCGCGTATAACGTTTATCGACCAGCTGCTGACACTCGGCATTGTGCCCAGTGCCGAGCGCGACAACGGATACAGCGAGCGCTATGGTCGGCATCCTATCGGCTCTGGACCTTATCAACTGGTTGAATGGCAGGAAGGCGAGCAGCTGATTGTTGAACGCAATCCTTATTTCTACGGCCCCGAACCCACCTTTGAACGACTGGTATTTCTATTTACCGGTGAGGATACCACGCTAAGCACCGCCCATGCGGGCCAGGTAGATATCGCCTCCGCCCCTGCCGCACTGGCCTCCAACCTGCCGGCGCATATGAATCGAACCATCATGCAAAGCGTCGATAACCGCGGCATTCTTTTTCCCATGCAGCCAGCGAGTGGCGAGCAAGCGGCCTCTGGGGCACCCATTGGCAATGACGTAACCGCTGATATTGCCATTCGCCAGGCGATCAATTTAGCCGTTGACCGCGACACATTGGTCGACGTGGCGCTTCATGGGTTTGGTCGGCCGGCGTTTGGCCCAGCCGACGGCCTGCCTTGGAGCGCGGAAGAAGAGCAAATAGCAGCACCAGACCTCACCCTCGCCGCTGAGATTCTCGACGACGCAGGCTGGGAGCTGGGTGATGACGGCGTGCGCCATAAGGATGGCCTGCCTGCACGTTTCAGGCTCACCTACCCTTCAAGTGATACCACCCGGCAGCTACTTTCGGAAGTAAGCGCTGAGATGGTTCGCGCTTTGGGCATAGACATGCAGCCCATCGGCCGTCACTGGGATGAAATCAAGCGTGAGGCGCTGCACCGGGATGCCATCATGCTTGGCTTTGGCAGCCACAGCCCTCAAGAGATTTACTACCTTTTTCACAGTCAGCATGCGGGCAACGGTTTCTATAACAGCGGTTTCTACGCCAATGCTGAGGTTGATGCCAATCTTGACGCCGCCCAAGCGGCCGAGAGCGTTGCACAAGCCAACGAGCACTGGCGCGCAGCCCAGTGGGACGGCACAACAGGCTACGGCGTTCGCGGTGATGCTAGCTGGGCGTGGCTAGTCAACCTTGAACATGTCTACTTTACCAACACCTGCTTGGATGTGGGTGAGCTAGGCATCGCCCCGCATGGGCACGGCTGGCCGATCACTAGCAATCTGCTTGAATGGCGCTGGACGTGCGACTGATTAATTTCATAACGCAGGAATTAGCGCAGGGATTAGCCAAGCGTTTAGCACGCCTAACGCTGGTATTACTCTGCGTGGCATTGGTGTCATTTGGACTGATGATGGCTTCGCCAATTGATCCCATTGATGCCTACTTAGGCCCCCAAATGGCTCAGGTTAGCCCTGAACAGCGCGAGCTAATTGCCCAGCGCTGGGGGTTTGACGCGCCGCCTGTCGTGCAGTTTAGCCACTGGCTGCGCCAATTAGTAAGCGGCGACCTAGGCTGGAGCCATGTGTATAACCAGCCGGTCAGCGAGGTCATCGGCCAGCGCTTTCAGCGCTCCATTGCCCTGCTCGGCGGCGCCTGGCTATTGTCAGCACTGCTAGGCTTTAGCCTGGGCGTTGTGGCTGGCGCCAAGGAGGGCTCAACGCTGGATAAGATCATCAGCACTTACGCCTATATCACCGCCTCTACCCCCGCTTTTTGGCTGGCGATACTCGCAGTGCTGTTGTTTTCGGTATTTTTGGGCTGGACGCCCACTTGTTGCGCAGGCCCGACAGGCATCTTGAGTCAGCAGGTGTCGCTCGCTCAGCGCTTGCATCATCTCGTGCTGCCTATCGCCACGTTGGCACTGCTGGGCATCGCCAATATAACGCTGCACACGCGCCATCGCATGCTTGAATTCATGCGCTCAGAGGTGGCCACCCATGCCTTCGCCCAAGGCGCTAGCCGACTTGATGTGGCGTGGCGACACGGCATACGCCATGCATGCTTACCGGCAATTACGCTAGCGTTTGCATCCCTGGGCGAGCTGTTTGGCGGCTCTATCTTAATTGAGCAAGTATTCGCCTATCCTGGCCTGGGTCAGGCCACGGTGGCCGCTGGCCTGCGCAGCGACATCCCGCTCCTACTGGGCATTGCGCTGTTTACCGCTCTATTTGTCAGCATTGGCAATCTAATGGCCGATAGCCTTTACGGCATTATTGACCCGCGCATCAAGCTGGGTGACCTATGATCCGCCATCAGCCGCGCCTGCGCGCCCTGCTCAGCGCGGGCATCACCCTACTGCTCATTATGGGGCTCATCGCCAGCCAGTGGCTGCTGGGAGACACTCCTCAGCAGATGCAGTTTGATGCACGGCTAGCACCGCCGAGCCTTGCTCATTGGTTTGGTACCGATGCGCTAGGGCGAGAGCTGTGGGCGCGCACTCTGGCGGGGCTTTCCATTAGCTTTTGGGTAGGCTGCCTAGCAGCGCTGCTGAGCACGCTGATTGCATTAAGCCTGGCGGCATTGGCCACGCTGTCTCGGCGTCTCGATGCGCTGGTCAGCCTGCTGATAGATACGCTGCTTAGCGTGCCGCATCTTATTCTATTAATGCTCATCGCCTTTGCCCTTGGCGGAGGCACTCAGGCAGTGATTATCGCAGTTGCCGCCACCCACTGGCCGAGCTTAGCCCGCGTGCTGCGCGCTGAGCTACTGCACTTACGCCGGGCGCCCTACGTGCGCATTTCTCGTGCGCTAGGCAAGTCACGCTGGTTTGTACTGCATAGCCATTTACTACCTCACCTGCTTCCCCACTGTCTGATCGGCGCTTTGCTGCTATTTCCTCACGCAATCTTGCACGAAGCGGCGTTAACGTTTTTAGGCTTTGGCCTAAGCCCTAGCCAACCCGCTGTTGGCGTACTGCTGGCTGAAGCCATGCGTTACCTAACGGGCGGCTATTGGTGGCTTGGGGTATTTCCTGGGTTAGGTCTACTCATCATGGTGCTGTGTTTTGAGCGCCTGGGCAGCAATCTACGGCGAGCGCTATAGCGCTTTTAAAACAACGGCTGACAAGAGGCTTGCCATGTTAACCATTGAACAGCTATCGCTACGCATTCCCCACTACGGAACGGGGTATGCCGCCTGGTGGAAGCGTAGCTGGGCGACCTGCTTAGATAGCCTATCGCTGCACTTTTTGACAGGCGAGGTACATGCAGTGGTAGGCGCCTCGGGCGCCGGAAAGAGCTTGCTGGCATATGCCATCATGGGGCTGCTGCCAGCATCGGTACGGCTCAACGGCCAGCTTTGCTATCAAGGGCAACTTCTCGACAAACGAAGCCAGCAAACGCTGCGTGGCCGTGAACTAGCGCTTATCCCGCAATCGCTGAACGCTCTGGACCCGCTGGTACGCACCCAGCGTCAAGTGGCCTGGGCAGCCGAGCGCGCAGGCCAGTCTTCGGGAAGCGCCCGGCAATCCGCTCGGCAAGCGCTGGGCCACTACCAGCTAGATACTCGCGCTCAGCAGGCCTACGCTCATGAGCTTTCAGGTGGCATGGCACGCCGCGTTCTAACAGCCATGGCGCACGTTAGCCAGGCGCAGCTAGTGATTGCCGATGAGCCTACCGTGGGCCTTGATCCACATCAGCGCCAGCGCGTGCTGGCAGCGCTAAGAGACTTGGCAGACCAAGGCAAAACCGTCATTTTAATCACGCATGATCTTCGCCACGCTCTACCGATTGCCGACCGCGTCACTATTATGCGCAGCGGCAAGCTGATTGAAACCGCTCCGGCTCGCGCCTTTCAGGGCACCGGCCGCTCGCTCACCAACGCCTATTCCCAGGCACTGTGGCTAGCGCTACCCGACAATGCGTTTACGCTCCCCCAACCTTGCGCAGCATCTATCGCCGATAAAGCCGCCGCCATCAAGGCACAACAGGAGATCAGCATTGCTTAATGCGCATCAGTTTAGTTTTCAATTTACAGCCGGGGTGCCGCTGCTGCAGAACGTTTCCCTAGCGATAGAGGCTGGGCAGTGGGTAGGGCTAAGCGGCGACTCTGGGGCGGGAAAATCAACGCTAGGAAAACTGCTGGCAGGCTATTTAACCCCGCACAAGGGCAATGTCATTCTGGACGATGCGACACTTCCCACAAGCGGCGTGCAGCCCGTGCAGTGGCTACCGCAGTCGCCGGAGCTTGCGGTTAATCCGCGCTGGCGGGTGGCTAAAATATTACGTGAAGCCTGGACGCCCTCTGAGGCGCAGTGCCAAGCGTTTGGCGTGCAGCCCCACTGGCTATCGCGATTTCCCCACGCGCTTTCGGGAGGCGAGTTACAGCGGGTTTGCGTGCTACGCGCCCTGGCACCAGGGGTGCGTTTTTTGGTTGCCGATGAAATCTCGACTATGCTCGACCCCATCACTCAGGTTGAGCTTTGGCAGGCTTTAAAGCAGGAGGCGGAACAACGCCGCCTTGGTGTGCTAGTGATTAGCCACGATACTGCGCTACTGAAACGGCTATGCACACAGCGCTATCACTTAAGCAATGCTCAGCTTACGCCTATCAGCTAGCGGCCTGACGGCGTTCGAAACGCCATAGTCCAAAAGCAATCGTCAGCGTAATGCTCAGCAATAGCCATGACCCTACGGCAACGCCTGACCAACCGGCCCAGCGCCAGAATGGCTCTAGCCAGAATCCCCCAAGGCTTGCCCCCGTATAATAGAACACCAGATACAGCGCTGAAGCACTGCCGCGGGCTCCCTGGGCATAACGCCCCACCCAGCTAGAGGCCAGTGAGTGGGTTAAGAAAAAGCCAAAGGCGTTAACGCTTAGTCCAACGATAATCAGCACCAGCGATTCCGACAACGTGATGGCAGTACCCAGCATCAAGATCATCACCCCTACCATCATGCACGTCGCGGGTGAAAAACGTCCGGCTAAACGTCCTGACATCATGGAACCAAAGGTGCCTCCCAGATAGGTCAAGAAAATCAGCCCCAGGCCGCTGGCCGCCAGCGTGTAGGGCTCGTCGGCCAGCCGGAAGGTGATATAGCTGTATTGATTAATAAAGATTAAAAAGTTGATGCCACCCAAGCAGTAGGCGGCGAGCAGTATCGGACTACGCAAATGCCCCAGTAGATCACTGGCCGCTTTACGCAGCTCAAAACGCTGAGGTACAAACGCGCGGCTGTTAGGCAGCAGGCGCCAAAACACCACGCAGCCAACCAGGGTAATGATGCCTACGGCTAAAAAAGCAGCGGTAGGGCCGCCTATCTCGGCGGCGGCACCGCCCACAATTCGCCCGCTAATACCGCCGAGCGAATTAGCGCCGATATAAAGCCCCACGGCACTTAGCAGCGCGGGCTTTTCAAACTCATCACCCATCCAGGCAATCGCGACGGCCGGCAGCCCGCCCAGCACAAACCCCTGCACTAAGCGCAGCAGTAACAAGCTTTCAAAAGTAGGCGCGAAGGCCAAAGCAAGAGAGCAGCCGCCTGCCAGCAGCAGGGTAATACGCATAATGCTTTCGCGGCCAATAGCATCTGAAAGCGGCCCAAAGACCAGTAGTGCCAAGGCAAGAGAAAGCGTCGAGACCGACATGAGTAGACTAACGCAGAGGGTAGAGACATCGTAGGTCTCTTTTAGCCCTGGCAACAGCGGTTGGGGAGCGTATAAATTGATAAAAACGAGAAAAGAACCCAGGCAAAGCGCCAAGGTAGCGCGCCACCAGGCGCGCGTTTTGGCTTCAATCATGCCATTCCTAAAGTAAGCGGCGTTTGGCTACTAGAAATTACTGCCTAACTGAGCCAAATGGGTTGGCTCCAGCGCCCGGCGTGCCTGCCAGTAGTAGCGCTGCCAGTAACTATTATCCAAGCTGGAAATAATTACCCCTTTTGACGTTGAGGCATGGAGAAAATAGCCATCGCCTACGTAAATGCCCACGTGGTTATAGCGGCCCGGGGGACTGAAGAACACCAGATCGCCCGCCTGTAACTCTTGGCGGTCGATCGAGCGTCCCTCGTGTACTTGACCACGGGTGGAGCGCGGCAACTCTAAATTGAAAGTATCTCGGTAAACATTGCGAACCAGGGCAGAGCAGTCAATGCCTCTTTCCGACGTGCCGCCAATGCGGTAGGGCGTTCCTGCCCATCGCTGGTGCTGTGCCAGAAGTGCCTCGCGAACAACCGTTGGTGGCGGAACTTGCTGACTAAGCAGTTGAGCATTGATGGGATCAATCGGCGACATTTGCGGATTGGCCCCTATTCCCGGCAACGACATAGAGAAGTAGTTCTCAGGCGCTTGCATGTTGCTCTGTCGAGAAGACCCCGCACAGCCAGCCACCAATGTAACTAAAAAACAGACACTTGCAACACGGACAGCGGTCACAGCGGGGCGTGGCAACGCAACCATGCGATTAACCTCAAGACATGTATAGGAGTATGATATGACAAAACTAATTTTTTCAACGCACGACTATAAGCTAGTTATCATGTGTTTGGCGAGCATCAATGTAAGGTACGTTGATCGCCCGGCAACGTATCGATATGTAAGGGTGCAAAATGGCGCGGTTTATTACCTGGAAAATCCAGGCTCACCCACGGCCCTGCCAAAACGGGCGCACCGCAAACCCAGGCCACTAACGCCTGACGAAAACCGGCTAAAAAGCTTTCGCGTTCAGGGGTTTCGCCCATAAAAAACGAGAAACCTGCGTACATCCCCTTCGCATATTCCTGCCAGCCCGCGTAATGGTTCGCGGCCAGCGGGTAGGCGCTGTCCAGCACCGTCGCAAAGGCTTGGCCGTCTAACCAACCAAGCTGCCGGGCGGCAATCGCCAAGTCAACCAGCTGGGCAATGTCCCACGCCGCCATATCGACATCATTACAGCTATCTTCATTGTCGCGAACGCGGCGTAAGCGCAGCAAATGATGGCGCTCATCTTCAGCGCAGTCGCCGGATTCCAAAATGGCGATTTCGGCATCCAACCGCTCGGGGTTCAGCGTGTAGGGCGCGTAGTTAATCTGATATTCCTGACGATCGCCAGACTCCAGCATATAGGCCAGGAACTCTTGCATATCGTCAGCGCTGTTCAAATGGTAATGGCTGTCCACCCACTCCCGGATTTCAGCGCACTCGCGCACGCTTTCAGGCTGAGGCTCGCTCCATACAGCGCTATTCAACGGCCCTACCAGCGACATTGCAGTGAAGTGACTTAAGGTGGGCCGGCTGCCCGGCTCGCACCATGCATCATGGCGCCAGTCCAGCCAGTGAAACAGGCTGCCGGGGTCTTCAATGTGCCAAATAATTTCATTGATTAGCGAGGCATGCTCAGGCTCTGGCAGGCAGCTTTCCCAGGCAAACCATGCCTCTAGCAGGCGCTTTGCATTGGGATAAAAACGACACAGGCAGCTGCGTAATTCGCTGGCGTACGCCATTAATGGCTCACGCTCTAACAGCCCGCTATCCAGCGACATGTGCAGGTAGAAAGCGAATTTCTCGGCCATGTGAATAGTCGCCGCATGGCGGCTGACACCCTTAACCGCATTGCGCTGCTTAAGCTCTTCAGGGGTCGGCTGCCCAAACCAGCTTTGCGACGGTGGCAGCACGCCGTGGACGGCATCGGCGGCTAGCTGATTGAGGTGATGCGCCTGCGCCGGTAGCCAGTAACGCGCTAACGCACCGGCCCCCTCATCGGCATAAAGATCTAAAGACTCCTGCAAATACAGCGCCGCATCGGCGCGCTGCTCTTCGGCAAGCGCGGCGGAAGGATCTATCTGACGCAGCATGACATCGGGTTCGCGAACGCCTGCCAGCGCTAAAAGCCAGTGATGAGAGGTATTACGCCACTGACGAATACGAGCTTGCGAGGCCTTGCGCGTCGTTTCATCTAACAATTTGTTGGGTGCCGTCTGCCACGGACTATGGCCGCTATGAAGCAGCAGCTGATGCCGTTCGCTGGGCGTTTTATCGCGTCTATCAATCCCATCAAACAGGCTCTGCCCTCGCCCGTAAGCATCAACAAGCGCCTGCCAGTCAGGGTAGCGGACGCTAATTAAATCGGCGGCGTGGCCCGCTAGGTCATCGGCTTCATCCTGACTAAGCCAGCCACAGCAGGCGCCCGCCCAGGCGAGCTCCACCAAACGCATCCAGTCCCAGGCCGCCCACTCTAATGGCTCGGCTTGGGTAACAAACTGATTCAACACCGGCGCATAGGGTGACTCTTCTACCACGCTGCGCTGCCATTCCATGCGCTGCGCATTATCCATACCCAATAACTCACGCGCTTCGATATCCCAGCGCTGACGCTCACCCTGCGCGCCGAGCCAAAGCATCGCACCGAGCAGTGCGTCACGATCACGCACATCCCACACGTGGGCCAGCCACTCGGTGGCATCAGGCCAGTCCGCTTGACTAGCAGGATAGGCAATAATCGGCCGAAATAGCGCGCATAGCCGCCAGCTTTGCGCCTGAGGCTGCTGGGGCCACAGCGGCGACGGAGCCGAGCATTGATTTAAAGCACGTTCAAGCGAGCCCCACGTAATACCTTCGCCGTTAGTTTCAAGGTTCGCCAATGTCTGGCAGGCATCCATAAAGCGATCGTCGGCGCCAAACTCCCAGCCTCGTGCACCTAGCGAACGACGCAGGTCGGCCAGCCACGCACGTAAATCGCTGTAGTCACTGGTAATACGACGTGTTAAATGATGCGCCCAGGCTTGCGCTTGGCTGGGCTCAAGCCAGCCCGCGGCGCCGGCTAGGGCGGCCCATTCCAGGCCGCCAAGTAAACGGTCAGCCCGACCTGCAGGGGCACCTAGGCCGTGAAACAGCTGTTCGGCCAGCTCTCCACGGCCGGTAATCCCTAATTGCAGCAGGCGCTGCTCCGCCGCTCCTGCGTCGACCGCCAGCGGATGAGAAGTAACCGCCCAATCGCACAGCAAAAGCTGCTGGGCCCACCAGGCATTTAACGCGTCGGTCAAGAGGCACCTCGAGAAAACACAATGTCGCCAGCAAGGAGCTGGAATAAAGCCGCTTAGTGTAACGGAAAGTGGCGCAAACACCGAGAGTCAGAGGCGCCCGCGGGTAGAGGTAGGCGTAAAACAACACCGCCCGGCACAGGGCCAGGCGGTTGTCATGCAGCGAGCCGTTAAATGGCTACGCTTTTCTGACCTTACTAATGACCCACAGTAGCACCACGGCACCAACTATTGCGGTAACCAGTGAACCGATGAAGCCACCTGAGGAAAGGCCTATCAGGCTAAACAGAAAACCGCCAATGACCGCGCCAACAATACCCACACCAATGTTACCGAGGATGCCAAAGCCGCCACCACGCATGATGTTGCCAGCAATCCAACCAGCTAAACCACCAATGATTAACCATGCAATAAAGCCCATATAGTCTCCTTACTATTTCAATTACAGGTTTTAGTTACGCGTTTTACCTAGCCGTCGCGCTTGTTCTACCATAGCACACAGCGCTACTGTTCTGCGCCTAGTCAGTATAGATGCTTGGCAACTTTTAAAGGAAAATTCATGATCCCCGACTCGCTCAAACAGCTGCTTAACAGCACACAGGGCCAACAAACGGCCCAGTGGGAAGGCCGCGACGTGGTACTTTTCAATATGCCTTGGGGCGAATTGGTGATCAGCCTACAGGGGGCTCATGTACTGCATTTTCGCCCCATGGGAGACACTGATTGGCTATGGTTGACGCCCACGCCGCAGGCGTTACCAGGCGCTATACGGGGCGGCATTCCGGTCTGCTGGCCGTGGTTTGCCGACGAACGCTATGCCGATGAAAGCCCTAATCATGATGGCCCTTTTCATGGCCTCGCACGCCACGCCGGCTGGCGCTTAGACGCCGTTGACGAACATGCCGAAGGCATTGAAGTGCATCTTTCTCCAGAGCAGCGCCTGCATACTCAGTTGACTGCGCGGCTGGTCGTTCAAGCGAATGCTCAGCGGCTCAACGTTGAGCTCATTAGTGAGAATATTGGCGAAACGCCGGTCAAAACGAGCGCCGCACTGCACACTTACCTAGCCGTTGCCGATGTCCATCAGTGCCGTCTGGAAGGCCTTTCCGGAGCGCGCTATCTCGACAAGCTGCGCGACTTTGCCGAAAGCGAACAGCAAGGCACGCTGGCGGTTCAGGGGGCGGTAGACCGCATCTATCATACCAACGCAGCAGTGCTGCTAAGCGACGGCGAGCGCAGCCTGCGCATCAGCAAGCAGTCGAGCGACTCAACCGTAGTATGGCATCCCAACAACGACCTCCCTAGCGATACCCCCGCCGAGGCAGCACGTCATTTTATCTGTGTCGAAGCCGCCAATACGCGCCTGGACCCTGTTTGGCTCGTGCCCGCTGCCCAGCACCTGCTAGGCACCACCTTGAGCCGCGGTTAATCGTCCGTTCATCAATGTGTTGCTACGCTATACGCTGTTAATCTCGACGCTATTAACCTAGACACCGTTAATCTAGACATCGTCAATCTAGACAGGGCTACTCTACACATGGCTAATCTGTGCCAGCGCTATGATTGACCACATAGCGCATACTGCGACTAGTGAATGCCACAATAGATAGCGGCTTTGACGATGAGTGGCAGAGCCAACGTAGGAAAGCAACATAAAAGGGATCGATAGGATGCGCCAACCGTTAAGTCGCGAACTAAGCAATTTGCTAGAGCGAGGGCGCGATCGCCAGCTGCGCTTAGCGGTCACGGGCCTCTCTCAAGCGGGCAAAACTGCTTTTTTGACCTCGCTGGTCAATCAGCTACGCCATGCCGGCATCGAAGCACGGCTTGACTTGCTACCTGCCGCCCGCGAAGGCCGTCTACTCGGCGCACAGCGGCTTAATCAGCCCGATTTGGGCGTGCCCCGCTTTCCCTATGACCCGGGCATGGCCGCACTGCGCGATACGCCACCACGCTGGCCAGAACCCACCCGTGGCATCAGTGAATTACGCTTACAGCTGCGCTACCGCCCTGCCCGCAGCGGCTGGCTTACGCCTGAGATTGCTCACCTTACCCTGGATCTTTTTGACTACCCCGGCGAATGGCTGCTCGACCTACCGTTATTACAGCACGACTTTTACAGCTGGAGCCAAGCGCAGGCAATGCATGAGGGCGAACAACGCCGCGGCCTATTTAGCGAGTGGCTGACAGCCGTGGCATCGCTCGACCCGGCCAGCGAAGCCGATGAAGCCCAGCTCGCCGCGCTAGCCGAGGAATACGCGCAAGGATTACGCCGTGCCAAGCAGGCCGGCTTTTCTGATCTTCAGCCAGGCCGCTTTTTGCTGCCGGGTGAGCTAGAAGGCGCCCCGGTGCTGCAATTTTTCCCTCTGCCGCAGCTAAGCGCTTCCAAAGAGGCGCTAGAAGCATTGCCGGCTAACAGCCTCTACGCCACGCTGGCCGCGCGTTTTCGCTACTATCAACAGCAGGTAGTAAAGCCCTTTTACCGCGATCACTTTCGCCGCTTTGATCGTCAAATTGTACTGGTGGATGTGCTCGGTGCGCTCAACGCGGGGCCTGAACGGTTTGAAGACCTTTCCCGCGCGCTGCGCCAACTAATGCACAGTTTTGATTACGGCAAGCGTAGCCTGCTCACGCGCCTATTCGCACCAAGAATTGATCGCCTAGCGATTGCGGCGACCAAGGCCGATCACGTCACACCCGACCAACATGGTCACGTGATACAGCTGCTTGAAGCCCTTTTGGCAGAGCCGCTGAAAGATCTGCGCTTCGCCAACGTGCCTGTCAAAGCACTTTCGCTAGCGTCGATACGCGCCACAGAAGCACGTGAAGTGACTCACGAAGGTAAGCGATCGCCTGCACTTCGCGGCACGACGCTTGAAGGCGAAGACGTGCTGGTTTATCCCGGCGATGTGCCCGCTAGACTACCCACCGCTGATTTCTGGCAACAGCAGGGCTTTGATTTTCCAGGTTTTCGCCCAATGCAGAGCCACTCAGAAGCGCTAGATCATATTCGCATGGACGCCGCCATCGACTGGCTGATTGGAGACAAATTGACATGACCACCCCTCAGCCACGCCGTCACTTCACGCTGGATGACAGGCCAGATAACACCCCGGAAGTAGACCCCGCTCTGCGTCAGCGCGAAGCCTTTGCGGGCACCAGTGAGCATCATCCGCTGGCACCGGTTGCGGAAGAGAAAGCACTGCCTGCCGCCAGCCTAGGCGCTCCGCGCAAGCGCCGCTGGGGGATGCTTTTTGCCTTAGTAGGCAGTGCTGGACTGGGTACGGCAGAGCTGGTCACCGGCATTCCAGACGCGCTGGCCCAGTCTCAGTGGCTCGCCATTGCGTGGCAGCTATTTGGCATTAGCCTGATTGGTTTAGGCAGCCTTTCACTGCTCAAAGAACTGGGCCGTTTGCGTCGCTTAAAACGCCACGACAAACTGCGCGGTGATCTTACTGAGCTGCCCTTACGCTCCCCCCGCCAAGCGCTCGCCATGGCTGAGCAGCTTAAACGCCAGCTCAAGCTCGCCGATGATGATCCCCACTGGCTGGCTTTTCAACGCGCCAGCCAGCCTCATCATAGTGGGGAAGAAATTCAAACACTGCTGCGCTATCACCTTCTGGCACCGCGTGATCGTGAGGCCCAGCGACTGATTACCCGCATGTCGGGTGAAACCGCGATTATGGTGGCGATCAGCCCGCTAACACTTGTTGATATGGCGCTAGTGGCCTGGCGCAGCTTAGCGATGGTCGATCGATTATGCCGTCTTTACGGGCTTGAACTAGGCTATGCCAGCCGCCTGCGGCTGTTTCGCAACGTACTACACAATATGGCCTTCGCCGGTGCTAGTGAATTGGCCACCGAGGCCAGCATGGATATGCTTTCGCTCGATTTAGCCGGCCGCCTTTCTGCCCGTGCAGGGCAAGGGCTCGCCACCGGGCTGCTGAGTGCTCGCTTAGGACTACGTGCCCAGCGCCTTTGCCGCCCGATACCTTTCACGGCCGAGGAGCAACCCAGGCTGGCTGATCTACGCCAAGACCTGTGGCGTCAGATCAAGCGCTTAGATAAAGAAACCGTTGCGCAGAGCCGCTGAGAAGGTAAACAGCAGCCAACTTTTTTCGCCAACAGGCTGGGATTCAACGCTGCGTAACCTCATGATGGGGTTTTAGTTAGCATGCTCCAATGAGGAATAATTGGTTATGAGCACTCCCAATGAGTCGGAGCCGCACTCGGTTGCAGATGACATGCAAACCGACTACGTCGTCGGCCAGGACAATATTAAGGGGCAGTTTGGCCCCATCGGCTTCGATATCCACAACCGCGTCTTTATGGTATCGGCACTGGCCTCGGCCACATTCATCATACTCACACTGCTGTTTCCCGAACGAGCGGAAAGTATTTTCCAGTCCATTGTCGCTTTCTCAACGGGCACGCTGGACTGGTATTTCATGATTTTGGTCGATTTCTTTATTCTGTTTTGCTTAGCGCTGGTTGTTCTGCCTTATGGATCAATCAGGCTGGGCGGTGCCGATGCACGACCCGACTATAGCTACCTCTCCTGGTTCGCGCTGCTATTTACCGCAGGCATTGGCATTGGCCTACTGTTCTTTGGCGTACTGGAGCCGGTTTATCATGCCAACGTTTCGCTGCCACTGGGCATTGAGCCACCGTTCGGCGCCAATGGCGAGCTGAACCCTGAAGCTGTTGCTAACGCCAGTGCGATGGGCCTTGCAGGCACCTATCTTCACTGGGGTATACATGGCTGGGCAGTTTATGTAGTCATGGCATTAGGGCTAGGTCTGTTTACCTATAATAAGGGTCTACCCTTCTCGATTCGCTCGGTATTTTTTCCGATACTGGGTGATCGTGTCTGGGGCTGGTGGGGCCATGTGATCGATATCCTGGCGGTATTTTCCACCTTATTTGGGTTGGCTACATCGCTTGGGTTAGGGGCACAGCAGGCCAATGCGGGGATGAACTTCGTCTTCGGTATGGAAGTAAACACCACGACCCAGGTCATCGTGATCGTACTGGTCACGGCGGCGGCTCTGGTCTCGGTCTGGCGTGGACTAGAGGGGGGCGTTAAAAAGCTCTCCGAAATTAATATGGTGCTGGCGGTCCTGTTCTTCTTCTTCGTACTGCTTGCGGGTCCGACCTTGCTAGCCTTAACCGGATTCTGGTCGGGACTCACCACCTATGTCACTGAGTTTCTGCCGTTATCAGCGCCCTTTGGTCGTGACGACGATGCCTATCGCCAGGCCTGGACAATTTTCTATTGGGCTTGGTGGATCAGTTGGGCACCTTTCGTCGGTATGTTTATCGCCCGTGTATCAAAGGGCCGTACGGTGCGTGAATTCATACTTTGTGTATTGCTGGTTCCCAGCCTGTTTATCTTTATCTGGATGGGCGTATTTGGCTCAACGGCGCTTGAACAGCTCTATGCTGACCCGACAACCAGCCTGGTCAAAGAGTACGTGATCGACAATTACAGACCCGAGCTTTCGCTGTTCGGCATGCTGAATGAGTTACCACTGACAGGCCTGATGTCGACGCTTGGCATTATTCTGGCGCTGATTTTCTTTATCACGTCGTCAGATTCAGGCTCTCTGGTAATTGATACCATCACTGCCGGTGGGAAAATTGATGCCCCCCGCCCACAGCGGATGTTCTGGGCGATCATTGAAGGTCTGATAGCGATTGTGCTGCTTATCGGCGGTGGCCTGACCGCACTTCAGGCAGGCGTCACCGCGACGGCCATTCCGTTCTCGATCGTGATGCTGCTGATGTGTTATTCAATCATCAAAGCGCTTAATAGCGAACTGCGTCTGATACGCTCCTGAAAAGAACATCCCTGCGGAGAGATCAGCAGGGATGTTTAATGTGTTCCTCAACGCTTAAAGCTTAAACCGCTGTTGCAGCCACTTGGCAACAGCGGCTTCCCCATGATGGCCGATACGCTCGGCACCCTTTACGCGATCAAATAGTGCCGGGTGGGCATTAGCCATTACCTGTGCCTCCCCTGCCAAGTCGAGCATTTCGGTATCGTTGAGATTATCTCCAAAGGCTAGGCATGCAGCCGGGGTTAAATCTAATCGTTCAAGCAGCGCTGCTAACGCTACGCCTTTGTTGACCCCACCCGCCATAATTTCCAGCGAATAATCTGTTGAATAGGTAATGTGCAGCGCGTCGCCATAGGCCTCTTGAAGCTGAGCTTCAAGGCGTTTTAGCGCATTAGGATCACCTAAATAGAGCACTTTGCCGACGCCACTGCTATCCATCTGTGCGGGGGGAACTACCTGATAGCGAAAACCGGTGGACGCGTGCAGGGTGAGCAACTGCGGAGCATCCTGGTCAATATGCCAGCCGCTTTCGCGGTACAGATTAAGCCGCACTTCCGGCGGACGCGGCAGATTGATCAGCGCCTGCGCGTGCTCAGCCGCCAAGTGAGATGACGCCAGCAGCCTGCCTGCCGGATCGTGAACATAGGCACCGTTGGTACTGATCAGATGCGCAGGGATCGCTAGCTGATCGCGAAACACCTTCATATCATCATAGTGACGGCCCGAGGCAAGCGCCACATGATGGCCTTGCTTGACCAGCGATCGCAGTACCTCAACCGTGCTGGGGTGTAGCGTGTGGTCGCCCCCTAACAGGGTTCCATCCAGGTCAGAAACAATCAGGCGAGGTGTCATAGCGCGCTCCATGGGCGTGGCTGTTTAGCTTAACCGATTCGGCTGAGCGCTTGTAAGCCTTTGACTCGCCGTCATCAGCGCCAACTTCGCATGGCGACAATTGGCGCGGCCTGCGGGAATCCGTATAGTGGCACCCTAACTCTCGCCAACTGATTGAGCTCATGCTTCAGAATAACTCCATGCTTGCCCAGCTCAAGCAACAGATTCGTCAAACCACCCCCCGCGCTGAAGGGGTGATCAAAGCCACCGACAAAGGTTTCGGTTTTCTCGAAACCGACGACGGTGAATCTTATTTCGTGCCGCCGCCGGCCATGAAGCAAGTGCTTCACGGTGATCGCGTGGAAGCGGTTATCCACGAGAACGGTGACAAAAAATCCGTTGAGCCCGAAAAGCTGATTGAGGCTGGGCTGGATCGATTTGTGGCCCGCGTGCAAAAGCGTGAAGGTCGGCTTGCCGTGGTACCCGATCATCCGTCGATTAAAAATGTGATCAAGGCGCGGATTAAAAACAGCCTTGATGAAAACAGCATTGCCGACGGTGACTGGGTCGTTGCTCGCCTGGTGCGTCATCCACTCAAAGCCGATGACCGCGCCTTCTTTGCCCAGATTGATGAGCTGGTTGCTAAAAGTGATAACCCGGCCGTGCCGTGGCGCGTTACCCTGGCCCGCCACGCGCTGGAGCAAGAATGCCCCGATGCAGGCAGCGAATGGCCTTTGCATGATGAAGGCCTTACCCGCGAAGATTTAACGTCCACGCCCTTCTTCACCATTGATGGTGAGAAAACCCGCGATATGGATGATGCTTTGCACGTCGCCATCCGTGCCGAAGGCGGCTGGCGTTTAAGCGTGGCCATTGCCGACCCCACCGCCTACGTGGAAGAAGGCCATGCCGCTGATTTAGAAGCCCGCGTTCGCGCCTTTACCGTTTACCTGCCTGGCCAGAATGTCACCATGCTACCTGAACAGCTGGCCGACGACCTCTGCTCCCTGTGGGAAAACCAAGATCGCCCCGCGCTAGCCTGCACGCTGGACATCAATGCCGACGGCAGCCTGGGCGAGTATCGCTTCTTTGCAGCCAATGTGAAGTCCCACGCCAAGCTTGTTTATGACAACGTTTCTGACTGGATTGAAGGCCAAGGCGACTGGGCACCGGCGGACGATATCGCCGAGCAGCTCTCAGCGCTGCGCGACTTAACCGAAGCGCGTACCGCTTGGCGCAACGAACACGCACTGGTGTTTAAAGACCGCCCGGACTACGTCTTTGATTTGGATGCAGCCGGTAACGTATTGGCAGTGCGCACCGAAGAGCGCCGCATTGCCAACCGCATGATCGAAGAATCGATGATTGTGGCCAATGCCTGCTGCGCCGACTTCTTGGCAAACAACATCGGCCACGGGATCTTTAACGTGCACCGCGCGTTTGAACCGGAAAAAGCCGAAGCCGCCCAGGAATTCCTGGCAGGCCAGGAGATCGTGGTAGATCGCGAAGCGTTAACCGAGCTTGCCCGCTACACCGAGCTTAAGCGCGCACTGGAAAGCCGCGATGACGCTTGGCTAGACGCTCGCCTGCGCCGCTTTCAAGGCTTCACGATGATGTCGGCACAGCCTGGCCCGCACTTTGGCCTGGGTCTTGCGGCCTACGCCACCTGGACCTCGCCAATCCGTAAGTACGGCGACATGGTCAACCACCGCCTCATCAAACTTGTGCTTAAAGGCGAACAGGCCCCCGCCGAAGCTACTCAGCAGCTCACCGAGCAGTTGACGGAGCGCCGTCGCTTGAATCGTATGGCCGAGCGCGATGTTAAAGACTGGCTTTACGTCCGCTATCTAACGCCTGCCGCGCAGAATCAAGACACGTTTGAAGCCGAAGTTATGGCCATCAATCGTGGCGGCATGCGCGTTCGTCTGCTTGAAAATGGCGCAACGGCGTTTGTGCCCGCCCCCTTAATGCACAGTGATCGCAGCAAAGTGGTGATTGATGATAAAGAGGGCCGTATTCAGATCGAAGGAGAAGAACGCTATAAGCTGGGCGATCCGCTTCGCGTCGTGCTGACCGAAGCCCGCGAAGAGACTCGCTCACTGGTCGCTAAGCCTGCTGTTTAACGACAAAACACGACGTTAGTCAAAACGGCGCTTATTTAAGCGTCGTTTTTTTTATAGGCAAAAAAAAGAGCACCCGAAGGTGCTCTTTTGAAGCGTCAACGCTAACCGACCGGCACTTACCAGCCAGTGACTTCTTTTAGCGCATCGCCAATTTCAGCCAAAGAGCGCACGGTTTTAACACCGGCGTCTTCAAGGGCCGCAAACTTCTCGTCAGCGGTGCCTTTACCGCCAGAGATGATCGCGCCCGCATGGCCCATACGCTTGCCAGGAGGTGCAGTAACACCGGCAATGTAAGAAACCACTGGCTTAGAAACGTGGTCTTTAATGTAAGCCGCCGCTTCTTCTTCAGCCGTACCGCCGATTTCACCGATCATAACGATGGCTTCGGTTTTCGGGTCTTTCTCGAACATCTCAAGGATGTCGATGAAGTTAGAACCAGGAATCGGGTCGCCACCGATACCAACGCAGGTAGACTGACCAAAACCGTGATCAGTTGTCTGCTTAACGGCTTCATAGGTCAAAGTACCTGAACGCGATACGATGCCGACGCGGCCCGGCTGGTGAATGTGGCCCGGCATAATGCCGATTTTGCATTCACCCGGTGTAATAACACCTGGGCAGTTAGGGCCGATCAGACGTACGCCCAGCTCGTCGCATTTAACTTTTGCTTCGAGCATATCTAGCGTAGCAATGCCTTCCGTGATGCACACAATCAGCTTGATACCGGCATTCGCCGCTTCAAGGATTGAGTCTTTACAGAATGGCGCCGGTACGTAAATAACGCTAGCTTCCGCGCCGGTTTTTTCTACCGCTTCTTTAACGGTGTTAAACACGGGCAGACCGAGGTGCGTTTGGCCGCCTTTGCCCGGCGTAACACCACCGACCATTTGCGTACCGTAGGCAATCGCCTGCTCGGAGTGGAACGTGCCCTGGCCACCGGTAAAGCCCTGGCAGATGACCTTGGTGTTCTTATCGATCAGGATGCTCATTACTTGCCCTCCGCCGCTTTAACGACCTGCTGAGCCGCGTCGGTCAGACTGGTAGCCGCGATGATATTCAGACCGCTAGACGCTAATTTTTCAGCACCCAGCTCGGCGTTGTTACCTTCTAGACGTACGACAACCGGCACATTGACACCGACTTGCTCAACGGCACCGATAATGCCTTCAGCAATCATGTCGCAACGTACGATACCGCCGAAGATGTTAACCAGTACGGCTTTAACATTGTCGTCAGACAGGATGATTTTGAACGCTTCAGCTACGCGTTCCTTGGTTGCGCCGCCGCCGACGTCCAAGAAGTTTGCTGGCTTGCCGCCGCTCAGGTTAACGATATCCATCGTACCCATGGCCAAGCCTGCGCCATTTACCATGCAGCCGATGTTGCCATCAAGCGCCACATAGTTAAGCTCCCACTTCGCCGCATCGGCTTCGCGCTGGTCTTCTTGAGACGGGTCGCGCATAGCTTGCAGGTCTGGGTGGCGGTACAGCGCATTGCTGTCGAGGCCCAGTTTGGCGTCGAGGCAGTGCAGATTGCCTTCTTCGGTGACAACCAGCGGGTTAATTTCCAACAGCGCCAAGTCTTTGTCGTGGAACAACTGCGACAGACCTAGGAAAATCTTGGTGAACTGTTTGATCTGGTCGCCTTTCAGGCCCAGTGCAAACGCTAGTTCACGCGCTTGGTACGGCTGTGCGCCGACCAGCGGATCGATTTCTGCTTTAAGAATTTTTTCCGGCGTTTCTTCGGCAACTGTCTCGATCTCTACACCACCTTCGGTAGAAGCCATGAAGACAACGCGACGGGTAGTACGATCAACAACAGCGCCGAGGTACAGCTCATCAGCAATGTCAGTGCAGGTTTCAACCAGAATCTTGGCAACCGGCTGACCTTTTTCGTCAGTTTGGAAGGTTACTAAGTTCTTGCCTAACCATTTTTCTGCGAATGCTTTGGCTTCAGCCGGATCTTTGATCAGCTTAACGCCACCCGCTTTACCGCGGCCACCAGCGTGAACCTGGGCTTTAACAACCCACATGTCTCCGCCGATTTTTTTGCAAGCTTCTTCCGCTTCTTCGGGGGTGTCGACAGCAAAGCCTTTAGACACTGGTAGACCATAGTCGGCAAACAGCTGTTTACCTTGATACTCGTGAAGATTCATCGATTCATGCCATTGGTTGCATGTGACTCGAACGATGATCAGTTTTCTTTTAAGAGCAGTCTTACAAGAACGGTCTTAAAAGAACTGGTCATCCCCGTTCTTTCGATCTTTGCGTATGACGACAAAGCCGAAAGTGTTGCGCCACCCATAGGTGGCGCTTCGTTGTTGCTTACTGAATTATTTACGCTTCTTGCGATTGGCCATATGGATCGCATGGCCGTCTACTGCAAGCGCTGCTTCGTGCACAGCTTCCGACATAGTCGGGTGTGCATAGCAGGTTAGGGCCAGGTCTTCAGCGCTAGAGCCGAATTCCATTGCAATCACGCCCTGGGCTATCATTTCACCGGCGTGCTGACCCACGATGTGCATACCGAGAATACGGTCGGTTTCTGCATCAGCGATGATCTTGGCGCTACCTTCGGTGGCGTTATTAGCCATCGCACGGCCGCTGGCCGCGAAGGGGAAGGTACCGGTTTTGACTTCGATACCCTTAGCTTTGGCATCTTGCTCAGTGATGCCGACCCACGCCACTTCCGGGTAGGTATAGATGACGCTAGGAATAGTGTCGTAGTTCATCTCGGCTTTATGGCCCGCGATAATATCGGCGACCATAATGCCTTCTTCAGACGCTTTGTGTGCCAACATCGGGCCACGTACGCAGTCACCGATAGCGTAAACGCCCGGCACATTAGTACGGCACTGGTCATCGACAAAAATGAAGCCACGCTCGTCAAGCTCAATGCTAACGCCATCGGCAATCACGCCTTTGGTGTACGGGCGACGACCCACGCAAACGATGAGCTTATCAAACGTCATTTCCTGCTCGCCGTTGGCATCGCTATATGTCACAACGACTTCTTCGCCTTTAACTTCAGAGCCGGTCACGCGCGCGCCAAGCTTAATATCCAGGCCCTGCTTCTTGAGCAGTTTCTGAGTTTCTTTGGCAACGGTGGCATCCACCATTGGCAAGAAGGAGTCCATCGCTTCAAGCACGGTCACTTCAGAACCTAAACGGTTCCATACGCTGCCCAGCTCAAGGCCGATAATGCCTGCACCAATAACGCCTAAACGCTTAGGTGTTTCGGTGAATTCCAATGCGCCGGTAGAATCAACAATCAGGCCTTCAGTCAACGGCGTCGGCGGAATTTCAACCGGCACAGAGCCTGCGGCAATAACGATGTTATCGGCGTCGTAAGTAGAGGTGTTGCCCTCAGCATCGGTGACTTCAACCTGCTTGCCAGAAATCACTTTAGCGGTGCCTTCGAGAGCCGTTACACCGTTGGCTTTGAAGAGGCCAGAGATGCCGCTGGTCAAGTTCTTAACGATCTTGTCCTTGCGCGCAACCATCTTGGCAACGTCCATCGTGACGTCACCTGCCTGAATACCCATATCATCAAAATCGTGCTTGGCTTCGGCAAACTTGTGCGAGGCTTCAAGCAACGCTTTAGACGGAATGCAGCCTACGTTCAAGCACGTGCCGCCGTGAACGACATTGCCTTCTTTGCCGATCCATTTTTCGACACAAGCCGCTTTCAAGCCCATCTGGGCTGCGCGGATAGCGGCAACATAACCACCAGGGCCGGCACCGATGACGATCACATCAAACTTATCAGCCATGTTGGCTCCTTTAGCTTGCTAGCCTCTCGCCAGCTATTGACTTAAATCGGGCGAGAGGCAGTGTGCGATTGCAAATACATCCTGATTAAGCTTAAGCGCCGGCGTTAACAACGGCGCAAAGACTTATTAGACATCCAGCAGCAGACGTGCGGGATCTTCCAGCAATTCTTTCAACGTAACCAAGAAGCGAACGGCGTCTTTGCCGTCGATCATACGGTGGTCGTAGGAAAGCGCCAGATACATCATCGGACGAATTTCAACCTTACCGTTGATGGCCATTGGGCGATCCTGGATTTTGTGCATACCCAGAATGGCCGTTTGTGGCGGATTGATAATCGGTGTCGACATCAAAGAGCCAAAGGTGCCGCCATTGGTGATGGTAAAGGTGCCGCCGATCATGTCGTCCATGCCCAGCTTGCCATCACGACCACGCTTACCGAAGTCGACAATCGAGCGCTCAACGTCAGCAATTTTCATGCTGTCGGTATCACGCAGTACCGGCACAACCAAGCCACGGTCAGTGGATACCGCAACGCCGATATCTTGGTAGCCGTGATAAACGATATCGGTGCCGTCGATAGACGCGTTCACGTCAGGGAAACGCTTAAGCCCTTCTGAAGCGGCTTTTACAAAGAAGCCCATAAAGCCCAGTTTGATATCGTGGGCTTTTAAGAAGGTGTCTTTGTACTGCGCACGCAAGGCCATGATTGCGGTCATGTCCACTTCGTTATAAGTGGTCAGCATGGCCGCTGTTTGCTGCGCCTCAACCAACCGCTTGGCAATCGTCTTGCGCAGGCGGGTCATGGGTACGCGCTTCTCAACGCGCTCGCCTTCAGCCACCGGTGCAGCGGCCGCTTTCGCCGGTGCAGCAGCCTTAGCAGCCTTCTTAGCGGAGCCGTCTTTCACTGCTTTCTGAACGTCTTCTTTCAAGATACGGCCACCTTTACCGGTGCCCTCAATCTTGGCGACATCCAGGTCGTGCTCAGCAACCATCTTACGGGCAGACGGAGCAAGGATTTTGTCGCCCACTTTCTCATCGGCGCCATCATCATCGCTGCTGCTGCTGTCTGCTTTAGCAGGCGCTTCATCAGCACCACTGCTATCGCCGCCAGCACCTTCAGTAAACACGGCCAGAATCGCTTCGGACTCTACCTGGCTACCCTCTTCGGCTTTAATTTCAGCCAGGGCGCCGTCTGCCGGTGCAACGACTTCCAGCACTACTTTGTCGGTTTCGATGTCGGCAAGCACTTCATCGCGCTTAACCGCTTCGCCTACTTTTTTGTGCCACGTCGCCACGGTGCCTTCCTGAATCGACTCAGGAAAGCTGGGAGCTTTTACATCGTGCTTTTTGCCACCACCGTTACCGCTACTGGCAGGCTTGTCTTGCTTCTCTTCAGACGACTTGTCGTCAGATTTCTCGGCGGGCTTTTCAGCACTGTCATCGTCAGAAGATTTCTCTTCTTTTTTATCGCTGTCACCAGACGCACTGCCTTCGCCAATTTTGCCAAGCACCTGCTCTGACTGAACGGTATCGCCCTCTTCGGCCATTACGTCAGTCAGAACGCCAGCTTCTGGGGCGACGACTTCCAACACCACTTTGTCAGTTTCAATTTCAACAATCAGTTCGTCACGCTCAACGCGATCACCCGGCTTTTTATGCCACGCCGCCACACTGCCTTCGGCAACGGATTCCGGAAAGGTTGGCGCTTTGATCTCAGTAGCCATGTCGTTTCCCTTATGTGTTCTCTAAATCCAGTGGCCGCTTATAGATTAAAAGCGTCTTCCACCAGCTGGCGCTGCTGCTCAGTATGGACGGACATATAGCCGGCTGCCGGAGCAGCAGAGGCAGGACGTCCTGCGAATTTCAAATCGCGCCCGAAGCCATCTTTCAACATATCGGCCACCGCACGTATATTGTGCTGACTAGAGTACCAGGCGCCTTGGTTCAGCGGCTCTTCCTGACACCACACAATGTGTTCTACGTTGGTATAGTCCTTAAGCGCTTCCAGAAGCTCTTCTTTCGGGAAGGGATAAAGCTGCTCAAGGCGTAGAATCGCCGTGTCCTCACGCTCATTCTCCGCGCGCGAAGCTGCCAAGTCGTAATAAACCTTGCCAGCGCACAGTACAACACGTGTGACCTTTTCCGGTGCCAGGTCCGCTTGATCAGCAAGCACCATGTGGAACTTGCCGTGGGCAAGATCTTCAAGGCTCGAGATCGCTTCTTTATGACGCAGCAGCGATTTAGGTGTCATCACCACAAGAGGCTTACGCAGCGGACGGATCACCTGACGACGCAGCAAATGATAAATCTGCGCAGGCGTCGTCGGCACACATACTTGCATATTGTGCTCGGCACACATCTGCAAGAAACGCTCTAAGCGTGCTGAGGAGTGCTCCGGGCCCTGGCCTTCATAGCCATGGGGTAGCAGCATGGTTAAACCACACACACGGCCCCACTTCGTCTCACCTGAGGAGATGAACTGGTCCACTACCACCTGGGCACCGTTAAAGAAGTCACCAAACTGAGCTTCCCAGATCACCAAGTCATTCGGCGCGGTCGTTGAGTAGCCATACTCAAATGCCAGCACCGCTTCTTCCGACAGGAAGGAGTCGTGAATGGTGAAACACGGCTGCCCATCGGTCATATTCTGCAGCGGAACATAGGTCGAGCCGTCTTTCTGGTTGTGCACCACCGCATGGCGATGAGAGAAAGTACCGCGTCCTACGTCCTGCCCGGTAATACGAATCGGGTGACCTTGTTCTAGCAACGTGGCGTAAGCGAGAGTTTCTGCAAACCCCCAGTTAAGTGCCAGCCCACCGGCCTGCATCTTGCGCCGATCTTCATAAATCTTAGCAACCTGGCGCTGGACTTCGACACCGTCTGGAACCTCACACATGCGTGCGGCTAGCTGCTGCAGACGCTTCATCTCGAAGGTAGTGTCTGCATCGCCCGACCACTCATGACCCAGGTAGGGTGCCCAGTCAACAAACAGAGACTCATTGGGCTCTTGCACTAACGCATTGGCAACATGGTTACCGGCAACCAAATCGTTGCGATACGTTTCCACCATTTCTTTGGCGGATTCTTCTGACAGCACGCCCTGATCAACTAAGCGCTGGGCATACAGCGTGCGTGCAGAGGGATGGCCTTTGATTTTTGCATACATCATTGGCTGCGTGCCGGACGGCTCGTCAGCTTCGTTGTGACCGCGACGGCGGTAACAAACCAGATCGATCACCACGTCCTTTTTGAACTGCTGGCGATAGTCGAGAGCGACCTGTGTAGCATGCAGTACTGCATCCGGATCATCGCCATTAACATGAAAAATAGGCGCTTGAACCATCTTTGCAATATCAGTGCAGTATTCGGTAGAACGTGCATCCAGCGGATGTGACGTGGTAAAGCCCACTTGGTTATTAATCACAACGTGGACGGTACCGCCGGTCTTATAAGCACGGGTCTGGGACATCTGGAATGTCTCCATCACTACGCCCTGACCAGCAAAGGAAGCGTCACCGTGGACGTTGATAGGCAGCACTTTACTACCATCTTCATCCTTGCGGCGATCTTGACGAGCGCGAACCGAGCCTTCTACCACCGGCGCCACGATTTCTAGGTGCGATGGGTTAAACGACATGGCCAAGTGAACTTCGCCACCCGGAGACATGACGTTAGAACTAAAGCCCTGATGGTACTTAACGTCGCCTGAACCACGCTCGATGACTTTTTTACCATCAAACTCATCGATCAAATCAGTTGGGTTTTTACCCAAAATATTGACCAACAGGTTGAGTCGCCCGCGGTGTGCCATACCGATGACCACTTCCTTGGTGCCATAACCCCCGGCACGCTGGATGAGCTCATCCATCATTGGCACAAACGCTTCACCGCCTTCAAGGCCAAAACGCTTGGTACCTGGATATTTGGATGCTAGGTAATTCTCCAAACCTTCAGCCGCCGTCAAGCGCTCTAAAACGTGCTTGCGCACGTCAGCACTGAATTCGGGCGCACTGCGAACCGACTCAAAACGCCGCTGTAACCAGCGTTTTTCTTCTGTATCGACAATGTGCATGATTTCGCAGCCGATGGAGCGGCAATACGTGCGCTCCAGCGCATCCACGATATCGCGCAGCGGTGCTTTGTCGATGCCCAGAAAGAAAGAACCGGTTTGGAACTCGGTATCCAAATCAGCTTTTGAAAGCTGATGAAACGACAGATCGAGGTCCGGTACGGGGGTGGGATTACGCAGCCCTAGCGGGTCAATATTGGCCTTTTGATGACCACGGAAGCGATAGGCGTTAATCAGCTGCAGGACTTTCACCTGCTTTTTGTTCTCTCCGCTATCGGCAGCGGCAACTACGCGGCCCGGGCGATTTTCACGCCCCAGCTGGTAGAACTGATCACGTACTGGGCTTAGTGGGACATCGTGGGAGGCGCCGCCCTCGGGACGAGGCAGCTGATCAAAATAGCTGCGCCATTCGTCAAGGACAGACTCAGGATCTGCGAGGTACTGCTCGTAAAGCGCTTCCACGTAGTGAACATTGCCGCCACTAACGTGAGAGGAACGCCACATCAACTCCATTATGCCTTGTTGCATCTCTCGGTCACCCTGCACTGATGGGGTGGTATCGGTATCGTCGCAAGCGTGCGGCGACATCGCTGTTGCCCTGCCGGCGGGGCGATACATTTACCGGCGGCGCCGGCCAGCGGCCGGAAACCCTATTCATCTAACGATTTCTCATCAAGCAATTCTTCATCAAGCAATTCGTCGTCTAGCAATTCATCACCTAACGGTTCATAAGGCTTTTAATCTTCAGTTCATGCTCGAAAGCCGGTACCCAAGGCACCGGCTTTCAAACTTGCCTGGTCAGTAGTGCGACGCGACGCCGCACCACGTGACGAACCCTATGATAACAAGCGAAGCGCGATGATTTAAGTGGCATTGTTGCTCAACTTAAGCGCCGCCCGCTTTTTTACTCAAATGTCATACGTTTAGGTAGCATCGGCGAGTAGCATTTCGCGGATTTTACCAATCGCACGAGTAGGATTCAGGCCTTTTGGGCATACCGCCACACAGTTCATGATGCCACGGCACCGAAAAACCGAGAACGGATCTTCCAGGTTGCTCAGGCGCTCACTGGTGGCCGTATCACGAGAATCGGCCAGGAAGCGATATGACTGCAGCAGACCAGCAGGACCCACAAACTTCTCAGGATTCCACCAAAATGACGGGCACGACGTAGAACAGCATGCACACAGAATACACTCATACAGGCCATCTAGCTTGTCGCGCTCTTCCGGAGACTGTAGACGTTCAATAGCCGGCGCCGGCGTATCATTTTGCAGGTAAGGCTGAATACGCTCGTACTGCTTATAGAACAAGCCCATATCAACGACCATGTCGCGGATAACTGGCAAGCCAGGCAGTGGGCGCAGGGTCAGCTTGTTGTTTTTCACAACGTCTGACAGCGGCGTGATACAAGCCAAGCCGTTTTTGCCGTTCATGTTCATGCCGTCTGAACCACAAACGCCTTCACGGCAGCTGCGACGAAACGCCAGACCGCTGTCTTGCTCCTTCATTAGATGAAGAACATCCAGCACCATTACATCGCGGCCTTTGGTATCGACCTGAAACTCCTGCATATAAGGTGCGGAGTCGGTTTCCGGATTATAGCGGTATACGGATACCTGAAGATTGGACATAGTGACTCCCTCTCGTCAATGCGGAGTTTAGTAGGTACGAACCTTCGGTTCGAACGTATCAACAGTTTTCGGCTTGAAGTTAACGTCGCGCTGCTTCATTTGCTTAGTCAGCGGGAAGTAAAGCGAGTGCTTCAGCCAGTTGACATCATCACGGTCTGGATAGTCATAGCGCGAGTGGGCGCCACGGCTTTCTTTACGTTCAAGGGCAGCGATCGCCGTCGCTTCTGCCACTTCCATTAAGTTATCAAGCTCCAGCGCTTCCACACGTGCAGTGTTGAAGGCATTGGACTTATCCGGCAGGTAGGCATTACCGATCCGTCCACGCAGCTGCGCTAGCTTCTCGACGCCTTCCAGCATGTTTTTCTCTTCGCGGAATACGCCGAAGGAGGTCTGCATGATTTCCTGAAGCTCAGCTTTTAGCTCAGGAATGCTTTCGCCGCCTTCCGACTCATTCCAGCGATTGATGCGCTTCATTGCCAACTCAACGTCAGACTCAGAGGCATCCAGGTAGTCGATCCCTTCGTTCAGTGCACCTTCGATGAACATGCCCGCGGCACGGCCAAAGACCACCAAATCAAGCAGTGAGTTGCCGCCCAGACGGTTAGCACCGTGAACAGATACACACGCTGCCTCACCACAAGCGAATAGGCCGTTAACGATATGATCGTTACCGCTTTCGTCTTGTGTAATCGCCTGGCCATGAATGTTGGTGGGAATACCGCCCATCATATAGTGGCAGGTCGGTACGACCGGAATCGGGTCGGTAGCAGGATCGACATGAGCAAAGGTCTTAGAAAGCTCAACGATACCCGGCAAGCGCTTACCAAGAACGTCTTCGCCCAAGTGGTCAAGCTTCAAGAAGACGTGATCGCCCTTCTCACCACAGCCACGACCTTCCAAAATTTCCATGACCATCGAACGAGCAACCACGTCACGGCCGGCCAAATCTTTGGCGTTCGGTGCATAACGCTCCATAAAGCGCTCGCCGTCTTTATTGATCAGGTAGCCACCTTCACCACGACAACCTTCTGTGACCAGCGTACCCGCGCCGTAAATACCGGTCGGGTGGAACTGCCACATTTCCATGTCTTGCATCGGAAAACCGGCGCGCATTGCCATGCCAATGCCATCACCCGTATTGATCAAGGCATTGGTCGTGGAGGCGTAAATACGACCCGCACCACCGGTCGCCAGTACGGTGGCTTTCGATTTAACGTGAACCACTTCACCGGTTTCGATGCACATAGCGATGCAGCCAACCACATCACCGTCAGCATTTTTAACCAAATCTACCGCGTACCACTCATTGAGGAACACTGTGTTGTTCTTCAAGTTGTTCTGATACAGGGTGTGCAACAACGCGTGGCCGGTACGGTCAGCCGCGGCACAGGTGCGTGCAGCCTGGCCACCTTCACCAAAGTTTTTAGACTGGCCGCCAAACGGACGCTGATAAATGCGGCCGTTATCTAAGCGCGAGAACGGCAGCCCCATGTGCTCAAGCTCAAACACCGCCTTCGGGCCTTCGGAACACATATATTCAGCCGCGTCTTGGTCAGCAATATAGTCGCCGCCTTTAACGGTATCGTACATGTGCCAGCGCCAATCATCGTTCGGATCATCAGATGCAATCGCGCAAGTAATGCCGCCCTGGGCAGAAACGGTGTGAGAGCGCGTCGGGAAAACTTTTGATAACACGGCCGTCTTTTTGCCGGACTTCGCAAGCTCTAGAGCGGCTCGCAGGCCAGCGCCACCGCCACCAATAATAATGGCGTCAAACGTCAGGCTACGCAGATTAGACATGTATCAAGCTCCCCACAGAATTTGAATGCCCCACACCAAATACACGAAAATACCCAAAATAATGACAGCTTGGGCACCCATGCGCAGGCAAGTAGACTTAAGATAGTCAGTGGTTACGGTCCACAGGCCGATCCAGGCGTGTGCCGCGATGGCGATAAAGGCCAATAGCGAGAAAATTCGCATCCACGTTTGGTTGAACAGGCCGCTCCATGCGTAATAATCAAGGTTCGGATTAAACAGCAAGAAGCCGACGATAAAGACCGTATAAAGAGCCAGAATCACCGCGGATACGCGCTGCATCAGCCAGTCAGAAAGCCCACTACGGCCAAAGCTAGTGATGTTAGTTACCATACCCAAACTCCTGCCAAAATAATCAGAACGGCACTGACCACGACGGTGACCTGGGCCTTTTTCACGCCACCCTCAAGGGTCACACCAATGTCGGCATCCATCAGCAGGTGTTTAATACCGGCGACAAAATGGAATGCCAAGGCGGACAACAGCCCCCAAGCAATGAACTTAGCCAAGAAATTATTGGCTAACGCATTGCTAACGGCGTCAAAACCCGCCGGAGATGACAATGACTTACCTAGCGCCCAAAAAGCGAAAATCAGGCCAACGAACAGGATGACACCCGTGATGCGGTGTGTGATCGACGTCAATGCCGGTAGTGGGAAATGTATTGTAGATAGATCTAGGTTTACGGGTCGTTTGCTATTCACGGCTTTATACACACTCTCTTGGCCCGCTCTGCGACAGGTCGGGCATGGCCCGAGCGGGCAGTGGTTGCTGGAAGGGGCTCGGCCGTTGCCAAGTCGGGCACGACCACCTACCTGCCGGTCGCGCGCCGTGGATTATAAGAACCTTCGCCCTCGCTTACAAACCGAACTCAGGCATAAGTCGACTCTGTAGGAAAAAAATCCGTTTAGACCGAGTCGATTTTGCGCTGCAGCATGGTTATAGTGTCCATAGATTAGCAGATTGATAAGCTTGTTAACGTACTATGATAATCTATTCGTGATTTTTGACGCCTTCACATATTGTAGGCTTTTTTCAATCTTATACAAAAACCATTCACAACAATTATATCTGCACAGCTTACGCCTAGCGCATCGGATAATTGACAAAATGTCGCACACTTCTATAGTGGGCAGGCCTTTTCGCCGGCGCGGCATGCGCAGCAATGACTTTACGTCCCAACCCGAATTCGAAAGGAGGCCTGCATGGCTGACAGGAAAGCGACACTGACGGTAGACGGCATCGACAAACCGATCGAGCTACCTATGTACTCCGGCACACTTGGCCCCGACGTCATCGACGTACGTGAGCTCGGTGCTGAAGGCCTGTTCACCTACGACCCCGGCTTTATGGCCACCTCTTCCTGCCAGTCTGCCATTACCTATATTGATGGTGGTCAGGGCGTACTGCTGCATCGCGGCTACCCCATTGATCAACTGGCCAAAGAATCCAATTTTGTTGAGCTTAGCTACACCCTGCTATTTGGCGAGCTGCCCAGTGAAGAGCAGTACGCAGATTTTGAATCACGTATTCGCAATCACACCATGGTTCATGACCAGATTAATAACTTCTTCAAAGGGTTTCGCCGTGACGCGCACCCGATGTCTATTATGTGCGGCGTTGTAGGCGGCTTAGCGGCCTTCTACCATGACCATATGGACATCACTCAGCAAGAAGACCGCGAGATTAGTGCCATCCGTCTCATTGCGAAAATGCCGACGCTGGCGGCCATGTCACACAAGTATAACGTTGGCCAACCGTTCAACTATCCGCGCAATGACCTGAGCTATGCAGAGAACTTCCTCTACATGATGTTCAGCAACCCTTGCGAAGAGTACAAGATCAATCCGGTATACGCGAAAGCCATGGACCGCATCTTCATGCTGCATGCGGACCACGAGCAAAATGCCTCTACCTCGACAGTACGCCTTGCAGGCTCCACAGGCGCCAACCCGTTCGCCTGCATTAGCGCCGGCATCGCTGCACTGTGGGGCCCTGCTCACGGCGGTGCCAACGAAGCCGTACTAGCAATGCTTGACGAAATTGGTGACGATTCCGAAGAGAATATCCAGCGCTTTGTTGATAAGGCCAAGGATAAAGAAGACCCCTTCAAGCTAATGGGCTTCGGTCACCGCGTTTATCGCAACTTCGATCCGCGCGCCAAGGTGATGAAAGAAACCTGTGACGAGGTACTCGCCGAGCTAGGCATGGCTGACGACCCACAGCTCAAAATCGCCAAGCGCCTGGAACAGATCGCCCTGGAAGATGAATACTTCATTGAGCGCAAGCTGTATCCGAACGTTGATTTCTATTCCGGCATCATTTTGAAAGCGATGGGCATTCCAACCAATATGTTTACCGTGATTTTTGCGGTATCCCGCACCGTTGGCTGGATCTCACACTGGCACGAGATGCTCAGTGAAAGCTACAAAATCGGTCGTCCGCGCCAGCTGTATATCGGCCACGATAAGCGTGACTACCCAACGAAATAAGCCAGCAAAAATAAATCGACCTCTGCTAGGTTGATAGCAATGCGAAAAAGGCCACCTACGGGTGGCCTTTTTCGCATGAGCTGATCCCACCACCCGACATTTAAGCCCTTCTTTTCACCAGAGGCTATGCAGGATAAATCGCTACCCGGCTGCACGCCTTTAACACGATCGCCTCTTAGAGCCCGCCTTTCGCCCGTTAACGCAACAGCCATTGCGACTCCTAAGCAGCATAGCCCATCATCTTTTTCAGCCAGCGGCATTAGACTATTGGGCCACGCGATTAAGGCACTTTTAAGCATCAATAGCGCTTGACTTTTGAGGGCTAGCATCCAGAAAAATGTTTTCCACACTATCTGTGGATAACCCTGTTCACAACCACTACAAAACGTCCCGAAATCGCCATGAACAGTGGGCCAACCTTAAATTGGTCATTTTTTGACCTATGGTAAGTTGTTGTTTTTTAACATTTTAAAGTTATGTTCAAGTTTTTTGCGTCAACAACAACGAGTTGTGCACAACTTTTAGAAGGGATCAGAAAAAGTGGACAAGTCAAGCATAAAATCGTCTAAAAAAGATCGATTTGTAGCTTTTTTGTGAACGGCAGAGATGCCAAAAACCAGCAGATGAGGGGACTCATTGCTAGAAAAAACAAACAGAAATCAGGGGATATCGATTTGATGGCGTCCCATAGGGGGTTCGAACCCCTGTTACCGCCGTGAAAGGGCGGTGTCCTAGACCACTAGACGAATGGGACATTACTACGTGAATTCACGAATCAAGATGGTGGAGCCTAGCGGGATCGAACCGCTGACCTCAACACTGCCAGTGTTGCGCTCTCCCAGCTGAGCTAAGGCCCCACATGTCGCGAAGACGGAGCGTATAATACTGATTATGATCATCTTGGTCAACAGCGAAAACGTCTATTTAGTTCTGACAAGATCAGTGACAAAAACAGACGCTTTCGCCATGGCTATCTTAATGAGTTGTTACGCAATATCACGAAACTCTTTTTCAAAACGCTTGGCCTGCTTTTTCGAAACGCCGCCTAGCACGTCAATGGCACCACGCAAGCGGGCTCGAGTAATGTCAGAGCCGAGAATCGCCATCGCATCCATCACCGAGGTACTGGAAGTACTGCCAGTGATAGCAATAAATACCGGCGCGAGGAACATCTTCATTTTCAACTCAAAATGCTCGGCCAGCGTTTTTACCTCGTCAAGCAACGCCTCTTTATCCCATGCTGAAACGCCCTCAAAGCGCCAAACAAGGAACTGAAGCAGCTTAACCAGCTCTTCTTCATCAAGCTTCACGCTATCAAATGAATGCTTTGTTAACGCTGGCTGGCCTGCAAAGAAATGACCGGCGAGCGGCATTACTTCGGAAAGCGTTTCGACCCGGGGCCGCAACTGAGGCAGGATTTGCTTCACGTACGCTTCGTTGAAGGCCCATTCGCGCAGCGCTTTCAACAATGCATCGTCATCCAAGTCTTCACGGATATAAACACCGTTCAGCCACGTCAATTTTTCTAAATCAAAGACCGGACCACCCAGCGACACACGCGTCACATCGAAATCAGCGATCATTTCTGACAAGCTGAATTTTTCACGCTCGTCAGGCATTGACCATCCCATACGACCTAAATAATTGGTAACGGCCTGGGGCAAAAAGCCCATACGGCGATAATAATTAATCGACGTCGGATTTTTACGTTTAGAAAGCTTAGATTTGTCAGGGTTGCGTAGCAGCGGCATATGACACAGCACCGGCATTTCCCAATCAAAATACTCATACAGCAACTGATGCTTAGGTGCGGAATTAATCCACTCCTCACCGCGCAGTACGTGAGTAATGCCCATCAAATGGTCGTCGACAACGTTAGCCAAATGATAGGTCGGCATGCCATCTGACTTAAGCAGTATCTGTGCATCGACCTGGGCCCAATCCACTTCAATAGTGCCACGCAGCATGTCATTGACGACGCAAACACCTTCAGCAGGCACGTTCATACGCACCACAAAAGGCCAGTTCTCTTGCCGGCGGCGCGCTAGCTCACTCTCATCGAGCGCTAAGTCAGCGGATTTCAATGCCAAGTGCATACCCGCCGCTTTGCGTGCCTCACGCAGGTCATCTAACTCTTCACTGGTGCGGTAGCACTTAAACGCATGCCCCGCGTCTAAGAGCTGCTGAACATGCTGCGCGTAAATTTCGCCACGCTCGCTCTGCCGATACGGGCCATGAGGGCCACCGACATCAGGGCCTTCGTCCCATTCAAGGCCCAGCCAGTGCAAGGAGTCGAGAATCATCTGCTCCGACTCAGGCGTGGAGCGCACTTGATCCGTGTCTTCAATACGTAAAATAAATTGGCCGCCATGCTGACGCGCAAAACATAGATTAAAAAGCGCTATGTATGCCGTACCAACGTGTGGATCCCCGGTGGGAGAAGGTGCGATACGAGTACGTACGGTCATGAAAACGTCCTATGGCAAATATGCATGGCCATATTATACCCACCTTAGCCACAACCTACAGCGTCGCGCAGGGAACAATTGGCGTCCAAAAGCGTCATAAGGTGGGCTCAATGTTGCATGCCCCTTAATACGTGCTAAGTAAAGATCGATTAATACGGCACTGCAGCAACATCTTGAGTGAGCATCTCAAGAGTGAGTTAAGATATAACGCTTGGTTATAGTGCCACTATTCTTAGTGGATGGAACTCAACGAGCTTGTTAGCTCATTCAACAGGAAGATGAAATGGAATCGCTAGGCTCACGAATAAAGCAATTGCGGCTTCGAGCCAAGCTCAACAAAGCAGCGCTGGCACGCAAAGTTGGCGTGTCAGATGTCACCATTTCTTATTGGGAATCCGGGGCGATCAAACAGATCGGTCACGAACGCTTAGTTGCGCTTGCTGATGCCCTTGACTGTTCCCTGGCAACGCTCTTAGAAGGTGATAGTGCTCCTGAGCTTTTAACGTTGACGCATACCGGCCCACTCCCCTGGGAACAGGTACAAGCAACGAAAATAAGAGTCCCCAATCACCTGCCCATGACGATTGATTGGAAAGCACCGTGCGTTATGACCACGCCGGGTCCTGATACAGATTTTTCACCGGCCACCCCGGGTGATTTACTGTTGCTTGGCCCAACGCATGTATTCCACAAAGCGGGTCATTACGTTGTACAGCGCGACGATCGTTTCGTGATCGAGCACTTCGCCAAGGCTCCAAGCGATACTGCCATCCACGCAGTACTGTTAGCCCACTGGCATCCTGCCTAAAGCGTCTACCTCCCCGGACTCTCTAGCACCTCCACCTGGTCACGCGTGCGTCTTGGTTCACTCCCTACCAAAAAGCGCCGTGAGTAGGTGGCCACTTGGCCCAGCCCATGGCGGGATTGACTGACAAGCTCTCCCGCCAGGTGCTGGCCATTGTGACCAATGATTGCTTGTACCGCGACGGGTTGAACACTGCCCTCTGAAACATCAACACGCACGTCGTAACCACCATCGGGTAATCCGCTACCTGAACCAAATGGCCCCGCTGAAAATAGCCCGCCTTCTACCTGGGTGCGTGCTTGCCAGCGCACTCGGCTGATCTCACGTTCGACAATAATTCGTACCTGAGTACCGTCAGGCAAATTGCTTTCACCCTCGACCATTAAGCGCCGATCGGTGCGCAGCGATACATGTGTAGATAGCTCGACAATAAGCGGCGCAACGTCTTCTTCTACCGCGGATGACTCAGGGCGTGCTTGCTCAGGCTGCGCAGTCGCTACCGTGTCACTGGCCGGCGGCTCAGTTTCTCCACAGCCAGCCAGTAGCGCAGCAGACACGATCAATACGCCAGCGCGATTTATTATATTGCCCATACGAACTCCCAAAACGTTACCTAGCCTGCAGCTTACCACTGCATAGCGGCCGCCACAGCGGAATACGCCTTTTTGAATCCGCGGCACGCTCTACTTCCGGTACAATGTGCTTATCGTGCTAACAAGACACTTTCAGGAGCAGCAGCTTTGGATATCATTTGGTGGGTGGCATATGTGGCTTTGGGCGGTTTTGTTGGCCTCATGGCTGGCTTATTAGGCATCGGTGGCGGCGGCATTATGGTGCCGATTCTCACCTCGTTATTCGTGCTTCAAGGCGTGCCTCATGAGCACCTTGCCCACTTAGCCCTAGGCACCGCTATGGCGGCTATTATCCCAGCCTCCACCGCAAGCTTACTTTCCCACCATCGGCACGGGGCGGTTCGCTGGGATATCGTGCGTTTTATTACCCCAGGCATATTAGCGGGTACTTTTTTTGCAACCTTTGTTGCCGCACTTATTCCTACTCGCAGCCTGGCGATTTTTTTCGCCTGCTTTATGGTATTGATGTCGATTCAAATGCTGATAAACGTTAAGCCTAAACCCAGCCGCAGCCTGCCTAGCCCCGTTGGCGTAAGCGGAGTGGGGTTAGGTATCGGCGGCATTTCGGCGCTGGTCGCCATCGGCGGCGGCTCGCTGACGGTCCCCTTCCTCACCTGGTGCAACGTCACGCTTCCCCGCGCCATAGGTACCTCGGCAGCCGTAGGCTTACCCATCGCGCTGGCGGGTGCTCTTGGCTACATCATCAATGGCTGGGGCGTTTCGGGCCTACCCGACGCAACGCTAGGCTTTGTTTATCTGCCCGCCTTTCTATTAATGGCGCCCTTCAGCATCCTCATGGCACCTATCGGCGCAAAGCTCGCCCACAAGCTGCCCGTGGCGCTACTCAAACGAGTATTCGCCTTCCTGCTGATGGGGCTGGCCCTGCAGATGGTATATGCGGTGTTTACGGCTTAATGCACATAATGCGACGTTTAGTACAGATGCCTACACTAACCACTAGCTCACTCAAGCAGACAAAGAACTTACCGGCATCGTTTTTTTGTTATTAGCGTGTCTAAAAAGCGATGTCATGCTTCTCCAGGGTTGGATATTGGCCCGCCTCAATTCGCAGTACCAGATAACCATAGCCGCCCACATCAACATTCTCCATGGTCAGCACTTCACGACAAAGCAGTCGAATCACACCATCATGGGTCACCAGTAGGTTAGCGTGGTGGAACTGTTCCTCGATTCGAAATGTCCATTAAACATAACCAACCTTAGAATTTTCAATATGATCGGAGAACTATATGGCTATGCGCATTAAATCTATCGCAACCACAGGATTAGTAAGCATACTTCTAGCGGGCCAAGCATACGCTTTCGATATCAATAGCGTAACTGATCGCGCAAGCAATATGGCTTCCAGCGGAGGCAGCAGCAACCTATTAAGTTCACTTTCAAGTGGCTCGTTCAATTTCGCTAATCTTGAGAACCTCACCGGCGTTTTAAGCTATTGTCAGGAAAACGGGTATTTAGGTAGTAATGCAGATATCGCCAAAAGTCAGGTTATGTCACGTCTAGGTCTTGAATCTGAGCCGGAAGAAAACCAAAGCTACCAAGAGGGCCTGTCTGGTATGCTTCAAGGCGACGGTGAATCCTTCAACTTAAGCGCCTTAGGCGACCAAGTCGGCGAACGCGCCTGCGGCATGGCAGCAGACCAAGCAATGTCGTTTGCTGGTGGATAACCCACCTCAACGACAAATACTTTGTTCTACAAGATAATGCGTAAAGCGGGCTTGCCGCAAAACAGCAAGCCCAATACCCTTTGAAGATCAATTAGCCCTCCTCAACGCCCTAGATTAACGGTATCCCTTGCTCTGTGCTGGGCACCCTTTCTTACGTACAATGGCGCGTATACAAAGCGCCATTGCTGAAAAGATCTCAAAATGTACCCAGTTTTTTTGGGACCTCGCCCAGTATCCTTACTTGGTACACTGTAGACACACCCAATGCGTTAATTACGGCTTAAAGAGGCAATAATGCTGCATTCCGTGCGGCCAAAGCATTACTAAATGACTAATTTAATTAAAGAAAACAGTGCAGATCGGGGCCGGCTTTTTTCTGTGGCCCCCATGATGGATTGGACGACCCGCGACTACAGAGCATTTGCCCGCACACTAACCAAGCGTGCGCTGCTGTATACCGAGATGGTCACGACTGGTGCGATTTTGCACGGGACGCCCCGTGAGCGCTTCTTAGGCTATAACGAGGTGGAGCACCCGCTTGCGCTGCAGCTAGGCGGCAGCGATGCCGGTGAGCTGGCGGAGTGCACGGCGATTGCTGAGGCGTGGGGTTATGATGAGGTGAACCTGAACGTGGGTTGCCCAAGCGATCGCGTGCAGAACAACATGATTGGCGCGTGCTTGATGGGCTACCCCGAAAAGGTAGCGGACGCCGTGCGGGCAATGCAGGCGGCGGTGTCTATTCCTGTCACGGTGAAGTGCCGTATTGGCATTGATGATCAGGATGAAGACGCAGATCTTGAGCGGTTTATTGCGATTGTCGCTGACGCTGGCTGCGAGGTATTTACCGTTCACGCCCGTAAGGCGTGGCTACAAGGTTTATCACCTAAGCAGAACCGTGATGTACCGCCGCTTAACTACCCCCGAGTTCATCGTTTAAAGCAGAGCCGCCCTGAACTGCATATCGGTATTAACGGCGGGATTAAAACACTCGCCGAATGCCAAGAGCAGCTCACCCTTGTGGACAGCGTTATGGTGGGCCGCGAGGCGTATCAAAACCCATGGCTACTGGCCGGTGTTGATGAGCAGCTGTTTGGTGAGAAAGGCCCGGCGGAGAGCCGCTTGGATGCCGCGAACGCTTTCCGGCCTTATATTCAGCAGCGCTTAGACGAAGGCGCCAAGCTGAATCATATTACCCGCCACCTGCTGGGCCTGTTTCAAGGTTGCCCAGGCGGAAGGCGGTTTCGGCGTCATTTGTCAGAACACGCGCATAAAGAAGGCGCAGGATTGCGCCTATTTGATGAAGCATTAAGCTTAGTGCGTGAGCCAGAGACCGAAGACACCCAGCCTGCCCCCATGCCTGTTTAGCGACCAACGTTCAGGCGGCGGGCCGAGTATTTACAGCATTACGGCTGGCCGCCTTTCACGCCTTTAGCGATGCGATCACCTACGTCTTGGTCGATATTGCGCCAATACTCAAACGCACGCTCAAGCACTGGCTCGCTGACGCCGCCTGAAAGATGCCCAACGACGTTGGACACTAAACGATCACGCGCGGCATCATCCATTACATCGCGAACTAACGTACCGGGCTGACCCCAGTCATCATCGTCTTTGCGCAGCGTATAAGCTGCACGTACCAACTCACCGCTGGTGGCCCATACGGCATCTTCTGGAAAACGCTCAACATCGGCTTTAGGGCCACCTTTGCTGTTCGGCGCATAGACAGGGTCTGTCGCGTGATGCATACGCATGGCACCACCCTGGGTATAGCTATTGACTGGGCTTATGGGCATATTGACGGGGATATGCTTGTAGTTAACGCCCAAACGCGCCCGATGTGCATCGGCATACGAGATAGAACGCGCCAGCAACATCTTGTCGGGTGAAAGGCCGGTGCCCGGCACCATGTTGTTAGGCTCGAACGCGGCCTGATTGATTTGGGTATGGAAGTCGGTGGGGTTTTGGTTAAGGGTTAACTTACCCACTTCCATCAATGGATAGTCGTCGTGGGGCCACACCTTGGTGAGATCAAAGGGGTTATAGCGATAGGTTTTGGCATCCTCAAAGGGCATGATCTGCATTTGCAGTGTCCAGGTGGGGTGCTCGCCACGCTGAATGGCTTCAAATAGATCACGGCGATGATAGTCGGCGTCGGTGCCGGCCATTTTATCCGCTTGTTCCTGGGTCATGCACTTGATGCCCTGGTCGGTTTTGAAGTGATACTTCACCCAGAACCGCTCACTTTCATTATTAACCCACATATAGGTATGGCTAGAATAGCCATTCATATGCCGCCATGTCGCCGGCACGCCACGGTCTCCCATTAACCAAGCTACCTGGTGAGCCGATTCAGGTGACAACGTCCAAAAATCCCACTGCATATCATGGTCACGCAGGCCGTTATCGGCGCGACGTTTTTGTGAGTGAATGAAGTGCTGAAACTTCATGGGATCACGCACAAAAAACACTGGGGTGTTATTACCCACCATGTCGAAATTGCCTTCCTCGGTATAAAACTTCACCGAAAAACCGCGTGGATCACGCCATGTATCAGGGCTACCGCTTTCACCTGCTACCGTCGAAAAGCGGATCAGCACATCGGTTTTAGTGCCTTTCTGCAGAAACTTGGCTTTGCTGTATTTGCTAACATCGTGGGTGACTTCAAAATGCCCAAAAGCACCACTGCCCTTGGCATGCGGCTGACGGTCAGGGATCATTTCACGGTTAAACGCCGCCATTTGCTCCATCAGGGCGTGGTCGTGCATCACAATAGGGCCATCTTGCCCGACTGAGAGCGAATGTTCGTCACTGCTAACCGGTATGCCCGCATCCGTTGTGGTGTGCTTAGGTTTATCGCTCGTCATCGCTTTTCCTCCATGTCACGGTAGACGTGGCGTTTGACCGCCACTCGTTCGAGTACGATGAAAGCTTGGCTATTAATTTTCATTGTTATCAATGTAGCCGCTAACAAAGCCCACCCTTAGGTATAGCCAATCAGCCGCCAACTTTCCATGTATGGCGGCTATCACTTCTCTATCAAACCAATAGCTTTTATGTATAGGCAGCTAAAAAGAAAAAGAATCCGTGGGCGGTACCAAGCTTGAGTTAAAGCTTTCGATGGCCGTTTCAGCCTCCTCAATTTCATCGAAACGGGCAATATGAAATAGCGCTTCACCTTCGTTAGCCAGCGGCAAGCGGCTCATCCCAATCACAATTCCATCTGCCACCGCGCGTACTTCGCCCTCTTCATTGCCAAAAGGGTCGGCCACTTTGCCCAGCACCTCACCTTTGGCAACGCGCGCGCCTAGGCGCACCTTGGGGCGCAAAATACCGTCGATAGGCGCCCTTGCCCAGCTTGAGCCGTTGGCCAGTTCAGCAGGCGCTGGCGTGCGGCGGCGCTGCTCACCGGCCAACATGCCTAAACGCCGCATAACGCGCAGTACACCGCGGGCACCGGGTGCAATCGCCCACTCATCAAAGCGCAGCGCTTCACCGGCTTCATAGGTTAATACTGGAATACCACGGCTCTGCGCGTAGTGGCGTAGGCTACCTTCGCGCAGCTCAGCGTTAAGCACCACGGGAGCGCCAAAAGCATCTGCCATGCGCTCGGTTTCACTGCCTGGGCGCAGCTGTGCACGAATTTGCGGCAGGTTCGTACGGTGAATCGCCCCGGTATGCAGATCAATAATATGCGTGGCGTGATCAACAATTTGTTCGCGAAATAAAGCGGCAATCCGACCACCTAACGAGCCTGACTCACTGCCCGGAAAGCAGCGGTTAAGATCACGCCGATCAGGCAAATAGCGCGTTTGCTGTAAGAAACCAAATACATTGACCACCGGCACTGCGATCAGTGTGCCACGAATGCCATTAATCGCTTTGGCGCGCAGTACCCGGCGAACAATTTCCACGCCGTTGATTTCGTCGCCATGAATACCACCGCAAACCAGCAAAACAGGGCCATCCTTGCGCCCGTGCACGACCTCCACAGGGATATGAAGCGGCGTATGGGTATATAAACGCGCGACTGGCACATCTATTTGTAAACGCTGGCCGGGCATAATGGTGTGCTCGCCCAGTTGAAAAGGTGCTCGCGGCATGCTTAAAGTCCTGTTTTAACGATGATGCTTCACGCTGTCTCAGTGAATACGGATCCATTCCATTGCCTTTTTATACGCCTGACGCTGCAAAATAACGAGCCTAACCCTTCTCTCTATGCGATAGCTGAATTATCCATACAGTTTTGAATGTAAATATCAGCCAGCTTAGGTTAAAATGTGACCACTACGTTTCGATCATAAGGTTGCGCGCCATGGCAAGAAAAACTAAAGCTGAAGCTGCTGCCACTCGGGAAGCACTGTTAGAGGCTGCCGAAGAGGTGTTTTTTGCCAAAGGCGTGGCACGCACATCACTAGAACAAATTGCTCGCCATGCAGGCCTTACTCGAGGCGCTGTTTATTGGCATTTTAAAAATAAGGGCGATTTGTTCATGGCGCTTGTCGAACAAGTCCGCATGCCCTTTCAGTCGCTCATGGAAGAAGTGGAGAAAACCGAGGCGGGAAAATCGCCCCTTGAGTCCATCCGCTTAGCCTGCCATGCCGGCTTGGCTCGTATTGAACAGCCCTCATATCAACGCATACTGTCAATCTTGCTGCATCGCTGCGAGTTCTTCAGTGATATCAACCCGCTCGAAATGCAGGATAAAATTGGTAATGAGTGTTTCGATGAAATGCTGTCAGTGTTTGAAATCGCGCAACAGCAGCAGCTGTTGCGTGAAGACCTCTCGCCGGCCGTTGCCACGCGGATGATGCAGTCAATGCTAGGTGGTCTCTTCCACGACTGGCTACGCAACCCCGGTGCTTATTCGATTCGGGAACGCGGTGGAGAAATGATCGATACTTCCATCCGCATGATGCAGCGCTAATTATTTAACGCCACTCTTAATGCAGCTGGTGACACTCAGCGTACCTAACTGCGGGCACGCCCCCATTCTAGACCGACCTGAACAGGTCATGCCCATTGAGCGCTTTTTAATACGGGCTGCAAAGGCTGATGTAGTACCCAACGAGCAAACTCAAGCGACCAAGGTCAGCCCTACTATCACTCAGTGGCTAACCCAGCAGTGGCGGAAGTGGTGACAATAGCTGAGCGACGCTTGTAGGCAATGCGCCCAGCTGTTTGCTATCAATGCGAAGTAGAGTACGGCACCGAGTGGCGTTTTTTTCGGTTGAGCCGCAGCTTGTTCAAATGAACGCGTGTTTCTAGGTAGTCTTGCTCTGACACGCTCCGATAAGCGCCCTCTGAGGGCAGGTACTTCACCAGCACACGACGCTCGCCTTGAAGTGGCAACGTCCCCTCTTTGCTATGCAGCGTTACTGCGCTGTTCGGCTCATTATCAATCACTGCAAATGCCAACTCACCGCGGCCTTGGCGCTCAGTCACCACCACGGTTTCTCCCAACAAGCACCGGCGAGTAAACGGACGATAGCGGTGCAACCCACGGTGTAGCGCGTGGCAAATCGATGCGGCGATAGGGGAAGCAGCGACCATTGACAACCACAACACCAGTACGCCCACCGGAATACGTATTAAGCCAAGTGGCAGCCAGCGCAACACCAATAGCTCTATCGTCAACGTGAGCGCCGCTGAAATAGCCAAAATAACGCTCAATGCCAGTATGGCAGGCACACCGGCAAAGCCTAGCGAGACCAGCGTGCTGGCGAGGTGGTCTTCTTTTAAGCTATCACGTTCAAATAAATCTAGCGGGGCTACTCGAATCAGCACTAATAGCCAGTAGAACGCCAGTAACCCGAGTAAGACAACGAGCACAATGCTCGGAAATTGCATGGCAGCGTGCAGTACATGTTCCATAGTGGCGCTCCTCCGATACTTAGCCGGCGATGTATTATTATTTAAAGCTTAGTCTACATTAGCTTTTTAGTACCACTTTTCAGGCTATTTTCGTCAGATAAAAAAACGGGCATCACCCGAAAGTGACGCCCGTTTATTGCTTACCCATCGTTCAGGGGGCTAATTAATCTTGATTGTGCTCAAGCGCTGGCTTGGAGGGTTCGTGCTTATGCCCTCGCGTCTTACGGCCTAGCCAATCCGACGCTGTCGCAATCATGGCGTAAAAGCTCGGAATAAACAGGCTGCCCAGCGTAGCGACAGAAAGCATACCCATCGCAACTGTGGTACCAATGTGATGACTGCTCACATCGCTGGCGCCGGTGGCTAGCGCCAGCGGCAGAGTACCAAAGATGAACGCTAGCGAGGTCATAACGATCGGGCGGAAACGCAGTTCTGCCGCAATAATCGCCGCTTCACGGATTGATTTACCATGCTCTTTACGCTGAAGTTCAGCGAACTCGACGATCAAGATAGCGTTCTTCGCCGCCAGCCCTATGACCACCAGCATACCTATTTGCACATACACGCTGGTGTCTAGGCCACGCAGTACAATGCCCCCGATACTGCCAAGGAAAGCAAAAGGCGTCGCCGTTAGTACCGCCAGCGGCAGTGACCAGCTTTCATACTGGGCCGCGAGTATCAAGAACACCATCAGCATACCAAACACGATCGCCATAGTAGCCGCATTACCTAGATTGGCCTCCTGATAAGCAGTACCGGTCCAGCCCATCCCCCAGTTAGTGCCTAGCGTCTCTTGTACGATTGAATCCATCGCTTCAATCGCTTGAGCAGAACTGTAGCCGGGCGCAGGATTACCCTGGAACTGGGCGCCTGCATAAACACCGAAGCGAGATACCACGGCAGCCCCCGTTTGGCGCTCAAGTTCGACGAATTCGGAAAGCGGTATACGCTCGCCGTTACCGCCGCGCACATACACGCTGCTAACGTCATCTGGCGTCTTACGGAAGTCATCTTCGTTTTGCAGGTACACCTGGAAATTACGGTTTTGATAGCTAAAGTAGTTCACAAAACCGTTACCAAACGTATTGCCTAGTGCTGAGTTAATATCCCCCAGTGACACGCCGTAACTCAAGGCCTTCTGCTGATCAATGTTCGCGCGGTACGAAGGCACGTTAACGTTGAACGTTGAAAACACTTGGTTTAAAGCAGGATGTTCATTGGCCTTCTGCATAATTTGCAGCGATGCATCATACAACTCCCGCGTTGATGCACCATCAAACGACTGCAGGTAACCGGTAAAACCGCCGGTCGTCGAGAGACCCATAATCGGCGGCACGTTAAACGCCATGGCAGAGCCACCGTCAATACTCGCCCCCAGCTGCATGATTTGCCCGACAAGGCCACTGGCCGTCAGATCACGCTCAGACCAAGTGCTCATGTTGACGAAAATGATCCCTCGAGCCGTATTCACTGCGCTCGACAGAATGTCGTAACCCGCAATAGCTGAGGAATACTCAACGCCCGGAATCGCTTCAATTTCAGCACTGAGCTTTTCCATGTAACGCTGGGTACGATCAAGCGAAGCGGCATCCGGCAGCGACACGCTCACCAACACGATACCCTGATCGGTTTCTGGCACCAGCGTTGAAGGCGTATTGGCGTAAAGCCAGTAAGAGCCAACGCCGACCAGCACCGTGAGCGCTAATGCCAACACCCATAGACGCACCAAACCTTTCACCACCCACATGTAGGCGGCAGTGATACCGGCGAACATGCGATCAAACAGGCGCAAAGGCGTATTCAAGGCACGTTTAAATTTAGACTCACCCGCCCCTGCGATTTTGTGCTTGATAAAGATCGCGGAGAGCGCCGGCGTAAAGGTCAGCGCCATGACTGCCGATAGCGCGACGGAAATGGCCACGGTAATCGCAAACTGCTGATAAATCTGCCCGGTAAATCCGCCCAGGAAAGCAACGGGGATAAACACGGCAGCCATAATCAGCGATGTCGCAATGACCGGCCCTCCGACCTCTCTCATTGCTCGGATGGTAGCATCGCGAACGCTTATATCTTCTTCTTCACTGAGTACACGTTCGACGTTTTCAACCACCAAGATGGCGTCATCAACCACGATACCTATCGATAGCACCAGCGCGAACAGCGTCAGTAGATTGATTGAGAAACCAAGTAGATAGAAACCGGCAAAAGTACCTACCACGGCGACCGGCACCACCGACATCGCAATCACGGTAAAGCGCCAGTTCTGTAAGAATATAAACAGAATGACGATAACGATCAGAAAGGCTTCAATAAACGTGTGTAGAACCGTCTCGACCGAGGCATCAATAAACAGCGTAGTGTCATAAGGCGCGACATACTCAAGCCCTGGTGGGAAACGGCTCTCGAGCTCATCCATAGTGGTGCGCACACCATTAGCTGTCGCTAATGCATTGGCTCCAGGCTGCTGGTTGATGATAATCGGCGTCATCGTAGAGCCGTTCAGGCGCGCGTCAATACCGTAGAAAGACGCCCCGAGTTCGATACGTGCCACGTCTTCCAAGCGCAGTGACGAACCATCGCTATTGGTGCGCAAGTAAATATTGCGGAAGTCGTCCACATTATTCAGTCGGCCGCCTGCGGTAATCGTATACGTATAAGCACGCGGCTCGCCTTGGGGCGTGGATGCCAAGCTACCCGCTGGGATTTCTGTATTTTGCGACCTAATAGCGCTGGCCACTTCACTAGGCGTCATGTCGTACTGAGCCAGCTTGTCTGGGTCCATCCAAATACGCATGGCAAACTCACCGCCACCCAGCACTTCCGCATTACCCACACCCGGCACTTGGCGCAGTTCATCCAGAATATTGAGCGTGGCGTAGTTCTGCATATAGACGTTGTTATAGTCCCCATTGGGTGAGGTCAACGCAATAAACATCAAAATAGAGTCTGAACGCAGCTCGACGGTAACGCCTTGCTGCTGCACGGCCTCGGGTAATTGCGACAGCGCACCCTGCACACGGTTATTGACGTTAATGGTATTAATGTCGCCATCGGTGCCGATATTGAACGCAATACTCAGGCTCATAATGCCGTTATCAGCGCTGTTTGAGGTCATGTACAGCATGTCCTCAACGCCGTTTATAGCCTCTGCTAGCGGTGCCGCGACCGTTTGGGCAACGGTTTCTGCGTCGGCACCAGGAAACTGCGCCTGCACCGACACGGTAGGCGGCACCACGCTAGGGTACTGCTCAATAGGCAGCACTCGCATGGACATAACGCCTACCAGCGTCACGATAATTGCCAGTACCGTGGCAAATATCGGGCGGCTGATGAAGAAGTTAGAGAAGTTCATTATTGCGCACCCTCTTCTCCTTCAGCGGGCTGTCCATCGGCAGCACCCGCTTCCATTGCTTGTGCTGCTTCAGCCTGCTCTTGTGCTTCTTGCTGCTCAACATCTTCAACAACGGCTGCCGCATCACCATCGAACGGCTGCGGGTCAATCGCCATACCCGGTGATAAACCGGCAGGATCACCGACAATCACTCGATCACCTGGCTCAACCCCTTCGCGAATCAGCTGCCACGGGCCTGCCACTTCACCTAAGGAGATCGTTTGTGCGCGAGCCTTGTTCTCGTCATCCAACACCAGTACCTGCGGGCCCATTAAGCCCTGAGTAACGGCAATTTCAGGCACGGCCATAACATCAAAGCGCTTTAAGCCCTCAATGCTAACGCGTACAAACTGACCTGGTAGTACGGTAGCCTCAGGATTCTCGAACGTGGCGGATGCTTGTACCGTGCTCGTACCGCTATCCACTCGCGAACCAAGAAAGTCTAAGTGCCCTTCAAGCTCAGAGTCAGTGCCACCGCTCACACCGGGAATGCTTAACCGGGCGCGGATATCAGAAGGATCACCGCCCTGGCTCAACTGCCGACGCAGCTCAAAAGCATCGCGCTGGGGCAGTTGAAAGCGCACCTCTAGCGGGTCCAGGGGTGTGATGGTGGCAAGCTCCGTGCCAGACGTCACCACATTGCCCACGTTGATCTGACTCAAGCCGATCATGCCCGAGACGGGCGCGGTCACCTGGGAATAGCCTAGGTCTAGATTGGCGCTGGTCAATACCGCTTCTGCTTGTGCCACGCTTGCCTGGGCAACGCGCTGGTCGGCTAACGCTTGGTCATACTGCTGACGACTCACCGAGTTTTGGCTCAGCAGTTGCTCAAAACGCTGGGCATCACGCTGAGCGCGAGACAGTTGAGCCTGCGCACTTTGTAAATCGGCTTCGCGCTGATTGACGGTGGCCTGATAAAGATCCGGCTCAATGGTATAAAGACGGTCGCCTTTTTCTACCATTTGCCCGGGTTCGAAATGACGCTCTTCCAGAGAACCATTCACTCGCGCGACGAGAGTGACTTCGTTATCGCTGCGTAACAGCGAAGGATACGATTTATTCAGCGCTATATCTTGACGAGCCATCTCTGCCACTGCCACTTTATGCGCAGGCGCCTCTTGCTGACTCTGCTCCGGGGCCTCAGCCTGTTCTTGACCACAGGCAGCAAGTGCCAGCGCGGCTACCAGCGTCACCAGACTCGCTCTGTTTGAGTGAATCATTTTCTTCATACGTTTCAATTCCCATGTATCTTTTTAAGATCGACTGATAGCAGGTTCGCGCCTAATTCACGTTCGACCTGGCGTTATTACCGGCCAGGCTGGGGCGGTGCACCAATGTCGAGTGCGCGCTGGTAGCGGTCATCACCGCCGCTTTCGGGCAAGGTAAAGTTCACTTCATCGCCCGTTAGCCAATTATTGAGGTCTTCAATGGCATCCACATCCAATAGCCCCGACTGCTGACGCAGCGAGAGCAAATTCACCACATAGCTGTAGCGAGATTCAGCATAATTAGCGATAGCGTTGTACAAGTTCTGCTCAGCATTCAGCACATCCACAATATTACGAGTGCCCACCTCATAGCCCGCGCGGGTTGCTTCTAGCGCGCTTTGGTTCGACACAATGGCCTGCTGACGCGCTTCAACCGTTTCTACATCATTACTGACTTGGGTATAGAGCGAGCGCACTTGCTGGATAGACATCCGACGCTGGGACTCGAAATCATACTGGCTGCTCTCCAGTTGGTAGGTCCCTTGGCGAATCCTGGCGCTCGTGCTGCCGCCGGTATAAAGAGGTAGGTTGGCACTCACCCCCACCTGGCTAGACGAATCGTAGCCGGTAGTGCCGTCAATATCGTTATCAGCGAATTGATAGTTACCAAACGCCTGAACAGTTGGCAAACGTCCAGCCCGGGCAATGTCCACACCACTGCGTGAAATTTCAATGCCTGCCTGCTGCGCTAATACTTGCGGGTTGCGCTCAATGGCTTGCTCTACCCAATAGTCGCGACTGCTGGGCTCAGGAAGCGCAATCGGCATACTGTCTCCCAGCGCGTCGATACTGGCATAGCGCTGGCCGGTAAGCTGCTCTAACGCTTCAAAAGCCACCTGCAGACTGCTTTCTGCGGCAATGCGATCCGCACGTGACTGATCGAATGTAGCGCGCGCCTCTTCTACTTCGGTAATCGCAATCAAGCCCACTTCGAACTGCTCACCGGCTTGCTCCAACTGACGCCCAATCGCCCGCTCTTGAGCAAAACGCGCCTCTAATACTTCGTAAGCGCGCAGAATTTCGAAATAGGCACTAGCCACATCAATCAACAGCTGTTGTTCAGTGGCTGCCAGCAGATAAACCTGCTGATCAATTTGTCGTTCGGCCTGAGTAAACTGTTGGCGAGTCACTTCATCAAATAGCGCCTGAGTGGCTTCAAGCTGAAGCGACACCGTGTTGTAACGGTCATCACTCGCACCGACGTTACCAAGCTGTGCCCCCCCCGATCCAACATCACCAGCGCCCGAACCTATTCCAGACCTTCCGTGACTTTCGTACTGTTGGTTATGCGCCACATTACCCGTCGCATTAACTTGAGGTAACAGTGCACCCCGTGCAACGTCTCGGCCTGCTTCAACGCCCAGATACTCAGAGCGCGCAGAGGAAAGTGCTGCGTTATTATCTAACGCATCACGGGTAATCGTGATGAGATCAGCCGCCTGAACAGGCAGCACAAAAGAAGCGGTGAATACCGCTAACAGCAAGGGTCGTAAAGGGGCATTGACTGCCCAGTGTGCCAGTCGCATGGGTATTGCCTCTAAGTATTAGCGTCGGGATGGCGAGCGTACTAAGTCATCAACGTACTAGGTCATCAACAAACTAAGTCACTCAACGTACTGGGCCATTCAGAAAGATGAGTATTATAGTTACATTCATGTATGTATGCTAGCCTTGAACTATCGAAATTTGTGTGTACACACTATTGTCAAGCTTACCTTAGTCCAAAGCATTATAGGTTAACGATAAATAGGTTTTTTTGCTGGCGAAACTCACGCGAATCGATACCCCGCTTACAAAACAACGCCGCCCCAGCCAATTGGCTGGGGCGGCGTTGTGCTAATACTGCTTTCCTAAACGCGACTAAGCTATCCGGTTAACCAAGCCGTTTATCGATTAACGCTTCTAACTCAAGCTGATCTTCGTGGAAGCGACGAATCCCCTCAGCCAGTTTGTCGTTCGCCATGGCATCCTGATTATGCCCCCAGCGGAAAGCTGATTCGCTTAACGCTGTCGCGGACTTGCCACTGCTTTCGCTAGCATTGATCTGCGCACTGACGCTGCCCTCAGTGGCTTCCAGCTCTTCAAGCAAGGCGGGCGAAATGGTTAACCGCGGACAGCCTGCCAGCGCTAACACCTGGCCCGTAGTACGAAAGCTCGCGCCCATTACCACGGTGTTGTAGCCACCCTGATTGGCTCGCTCACACACGCCCTGCACAAACTGAACGCCTGGGTCGTTTGCAGGGGCGTAATCATTGCCCGTCTCTTTTTTGTACCAGTCGGTGACACGGCCCACAAAAGGAGAGATCAGGAATACGCCCGCATCGAAGCACGCCTGGGCCTGAGCATCGCTAAACAGTAGCGTTAGGTTGCACTGGATACCTTCGCGCTCAAGCACCTCGGCGGCACGAATGCCTTCCCAGGTAGATGCCAGTTTAATCAGCACACGATCGCGGGCGACACCGCGGGCGCTATAAAGCTCGATCAGCTCATGGGCTTTGGCAATGCTGGCCTGGGTATCGAAAGAAAGACGCGCGGCAACTTCGGTAGAAACACGCCCCGGCACCACGGCTGAAATTTCACTGCCCATGGCGACTGCAAGCCGATCAACGGCATGGCTAACCTGCTCTTCACGACTGCTACCTGAGGCTTTTACGCTGCCCAGCTCTTCATCAATCAATCCTTGATAACCTGCCAGGCTAAAGGCTTTAAGCAGTAATGACGGGTTGGTGGTGGCATCCTGGGGTTGATAGCGGCGGATAGCGTCAAGATCACCGGTATCGGCGACTACCAGCGAATGTTGCTTCAACTGTTGCAACTGACTCGTCATACAATCTCCTTAATAGGCTGTTAGGCGCCGCCATGGCGTTGTTCAAGTGCCGCGCAATAGCGGGCATAAATGGGTTGGTAAGCGGCCACCCTCTCTGGATGTGGGTCAGCCAGCGACTGCGCATCCAAATGCACTAAGCGTTCACACAGCGTCTCTAGCGTTACGCCGTTTGCACGCTGATCGCACCAAGCCACCTGGAGCGCAGCGCCTAGCGCTGCCGCATCGGTTATCTCGGGGCAAATCACCTGGGTCCCGGTGATATCGGCCACCATCTGCCGCCATACAGGGCTATTGGCACCGCCACCGATTAGCCTGATCTGGCTCGCGCCAGCGGTGATATCACCCAGTAACTCTAGCCCATAGCGTAGCCCGAACGTGGCCCCTTCTACCACGCCCCGGCATAAATTAGCCTGGGTGGTATTTAAACTAGTTAGACCGAGAAAGTCCGCCGACGCATCAGGCAGCATCGGCACCCGCTCGCCATTAAAAAACGGCAATACGGTAACGCCTTCAGCGCCCATTGGCGCGCTGGTTACTTTCTCACTAAATGCCGCCAGATCTAAACCGAACAGTTCGCGCACTCGCGTGGTGGCTGAAGTAACGTTCATGGTGCAAATAAGCGGCAGCCAGCCGCCGGTACTCGAACAGAAGTTAGCAACCATGGCGCTGTCACATTCGACAGGCGTCGCCGAATAGGCGCAGACGGTGCCGGACGTACCTAGGCTGAGCGTAATCAGCCCTGGGGTTATATTGCCGGTACCAATGGCGCCCAGCATGTTGTCGCCACCGCCAGAAGAGACGACGACCTGATCGCTCAGCCCAAGCTCTCGGGCAACCGCTGGGCGCACAAACCCGGCTGGCTCATGGGCTTCTAGCACGCGGGGCAATACCTTCGCCGGGTCGAGTTCGGGGGCGATTTCAGCAAACACATCCAACTGCCAGCAACGGTTGCGAGTATCGAAATAGCCAGTGCCTGACGCATCGCCTGCCTCCGTAACGCGCTCACCGGTTAACCAGTAATTCAGGTAATCGTGAGGCAGTAGCAGGCTGTCAATTCGCCGATAGGCATTGGGGTGCTGCTCACGCAGCCAAGCGAGTTTAGACGCTGTGTAGCCAGTTTGCAGCACCAGTCCCAGCTTATCCAAACAGCCTACTTCGCCCCCCAAGCGCGCCACTAGGTCAATGTTCTGCGCATTGGTTTCGGTATCGCACCACAGCTTGGCCGGGTAAACCGGCGCACCGTCGGCATCCAGTGCCACCATCCCATGCTGCTGGCCGGATACACCAATCCCCCGCACGTCACTCGCGGGAACTCCTGCACGCTCCAGCGCGGCAAAGAAAGCGCCTTTAAGGGCTGCTAACCACTCAGCGGGTGCCTGCTCGCGTCGGCCATTTTCGCCTTCATCAAGGCAATGGGGGCAGCTCGCCTCAGCCAGAATCCCTCCCCGCTCAACGTCTACCACGACCACCTTGGTGCTTTGGGTACCGCAATCTACCCCGATATACATCACAACGTTCCTTTGGACACGGCCAGCCCCTCTAGAGTAGCGCGTGCGCCGCGTTCGTGCAGCGCTGTTAGCGCCGCTAGATAAGCGTCAACAAATCGAGGGCTGTCGCTTAGATCGCCAAACAGCTCACGGTTCTCAATAAAGGCCGTGGGTCGCGTGCGGTTCTGCGCGGCAATGGCCATCAAGGGCGCCTTTAAGCGATCAACAATTTCAATAGCTTGGCCCTGCTCATCCACACCCTCAGCATAGCGCGCCCAGCTGGCAACAACAGCGGCACTGCGTGCTATATCACCGCCCTGAGCCAACTGTTGGCGAATTACCGGCACGAGCCATTTGGGAATACGATCAGAGCTTTCGGCGCACAGCCTTGCCAGCGTATCTTTAATTTGCGGGTTGGCGAAACGCTCAATCAGCGTTAATCGATAGGCTTCAAGGTCAACGCCCGGCACTGGCGATAACGTCGGGGTGCCTTCTTCGCACATATAACCCATTAAAAAATTGACGAACAGCGGGTCCTGACACACTTCATGGGCATAGCGATAGCCCGCCAAATAGCCAAAGTAGGTCAGTGCCTGATGGCTTGCGTTAAGCAAGCGCAGCTTCATCAGCTCATAGGGTTCAACATCGTCCACTAGCTGAACACCCACCTTCTCAAATGCGGGGCGCCCCAGGGGGAAATCGTCCTCCAATACCCACTGGGTAAAGGGTTCGCAAACCACCGGCCAAGCATCCTCAACCGCGAAGCGTTGAGCCAGCTCGTCAATATCGACAGGCGACGTGACCGGAGTGATGCGATCTACCATGGCATTGGGAAACGCCACCTCAGTCGTTAGCCAAGCGCCTAATTCAGGATCACGCGCCTGAGCATAGGCAGCAAACATGCGTTTGGCCACATCACCATTGCCCTGAATATTATCGCAGGACATCACGGTAAAGGGAGCCACACCCCGCGCACGCCGGCGAGCAAGCGCCTCGACGACCAGGCCAAAGCTGCTGGACGGCTGAGTAGGATTGGCAAGATCAGCGCGTATTTGCGGATTCTCAACATCGAATTCGCCGCTCACCGGATGAAAGTTATAGCCCCCTTCGGTAACCGTTAGCGACACGATACGAATAGCCGGGTCCGCCATCTGCTCAACCACTGCGTCACCGTCTTCCAATGCAAACAGGTAATTCACCATGCTGCCGATCACACGCGGCTCATATTGGCCATCAGGATGCTTGATCACCAGCGTATACAGATAATCCTGCGCCGCCAGCGCCTGCTGCATGCGTTTGTCGCCAGCCATCACGCCAACGCCAACAATCCCCCAGTCCAGCGCCTCTCCCTGGTTCATCAGTGCATCTAGGTACATCGCCTGATGAGCGCGATGAAAGCCACCTACCCCAATATGCACAATACCGGGCGTCAGTGAACGGCGGTCATAGCCAGGTGTGGCAACATCGGCACTGAGCTTGGCTAGATTGAGGTTGTTAAGTTGGGTCATCGGTATTTCTCCAGTCAAGGCTCACTTGGCGTTGGTCTGCCACTCGTTAACCAAGGCTTCCAAGCCACGCATATGGTCTAAAATGCGCCACGCACCGGCGTTAGTCAGTCGTGCTGACTGTTCAGCATCCACATGGCTGGCGCCAACGAAGCCAATCACACACATGCCGGCAGCGTGGGCAGCGGTCACGCCGGAAACGCTGTCTTCTACCACTAAACAGTCTTTAGGCAATTGACCCAGCTGATGCGCTGCGAGCCGATAAAGCGCTGGGTCAGGCTTGGGTTTAGCGACCTGTTCAGCGGTAAAAATCGGTACTGCGCCAAAGGCATCCGCCAACTGCGTGCCGGCAAGCGAGGCCAGCACGCGGCTACGACGGCTGTTGGAGACAATGGCCTTGGCAAGCGGTATACGCCGGACGGCTTCATCTACACCCTCAATCGCTCGAAGCTCGCTTGCCAAACGCGCCTCAATGGCCGTATCCATTTGTTCGGTGGCATCGAGCGGCAAGGTATGGGTACTTAGCTGTTCAAGGTGACGTAAAATATTGGCGGTGGTCATGCCGAGTGCCTGACTGAGCACCTGGGTGACGTTAAGATCAGGCAACCAGCGCGACAGGTACTCAACGAGGGTATCTTCAGCAAGCGCCTCACTGTCGACCAGCACTCCGTCGCAGTCAAAGATGAGCGTCTTCATGCAGGGTCCTCTGCAGGCGATGGGGCGCGGTTATCATGGCGGGTCAGCGCGGCCAGAGGGTGCTGCTGCAAGCTGGATAACGCTAGACCATCCGCATCGAACAAGTGAGCACGCTCAGGGGCAAAACCAAAATGCACCGTGTCGTGCACTCTATAGGCGACGTCACCATCGGCCATAATCGTGACCAGCTCATCATCCATTTGAACGTAGAGCGAGGTTTGGCCGCCCAGGCGCTCCAGCACTTTAATCTCGCCACTCAGCGGCCCTTGCTCATCAAGTACCAGATGTTCCGGGCGAACGCCTAGCTCAAGCGTAGCGTTGGCGACCAAGTGCTGGCCGTCAGCCGGTACGCTGCGCTCACCGCCACCGGGTAATCGAATACCCACTCCTTCAGGCGTTACGCCGGTCAGCGTTACCGGTAGAAAATTCATTTTGGGGGAGCCGATAAACCCCGCCACAAAGCGGTTGCGTGGATGGTGATAGAGCGCCATAGGCGAACCCACCTGCTCCACCACGCCGTCGTGAAGTACAACGATTTTATCTGCCATGGTCATGGCTTCGATCTGGTCATGGGTGACGTAGATCATGGTCGCATCTAGCTCATCGTGCAGCCGTGCTAGCTCAATTCGCATCTGCACACGCAGCGCGGCGTCTAAGTTAGAAAGCGGCTCATCGAACAGGAAGATACTGGGGTTGCGCACAATGGCGCGGCCAATCGCCACCCGCTGGCGCTGACCGCCCGAAAGTGCCTTCGGCTTGCGATCCAACAGTGGTTCGAGCTGCAGGATTTTGGCCGCTTCCAGCACCTTGGCACGCCGCTCCTCTTTAGACACGCCCGCAAGCTTCATGCTGAAGCCCATATTGCCTTCCACCGTCATATGCGGATAAAGCGCATAGCTTTGGAAAACCATCGCAAGGCCGCGATCCGCTGGCCCAACGTCATTGATACGCTGGCCATCGATTAAAATATCGCCATCGCTGGCACTTTCCAGCCCGGCGATCATGCGCATCAGGGTCGACTTACCGCAGCCGGAGGGGCCCACGAAGACCACGAATTCGCGATCATTCACCTCAAGGTCGATACCTTTGATTACCTGGGTGTCGCCGAAGTGCTTGGTAATATTGCGCAGTTGTAGTGTTGCCATGAGGAAGCTCCTTTACTTGACGGCACCAAAGGTCAGGCCACGTACCATTTGTTTTTGAGTCATCCAGCCCAGTATTAAAATGGGAGCGATCGCCATAGTGGATGCCGCTGACAGTTTGGCCCAGAACAGACCCTCAGGACTTGAGAACGAGGCAATATACGCCGTTAAGGGGGCCGCTTTTGAAGTGGTAAGATTGAGGCTCCAAAATGCCTCATTCCAGCTTAAAATCACCGATAGCAGCCCGGTTGAGGCAATGCCTGGAAGGGTCAGCGGCAATAGCAAAAAGAACACTTCCTGCAGCGTAGAAGCGCCGTCCATCCGCCCTGCTTCTAGAATGTCTTTGGGCATATCTTTAAAGAAGGTGTAGAGCATCCACACCACAATCGGCAGGTTCATCAGCGTATAAATGATGATCAGCCCAGTGCGCGTATCGAGCAGGCCGACATCGCGAAAGATCAGATAAATGGGCACTAGCACGCCCACTGATGGCAGCATTTTAGTGGAGAGCATCCACAGCAAGGTGCCTTTGGTGCGCTTCGTCGGCAAAAAAGCCATGGCGTAGGCACACGGTATCGCAATCAGCAGTGCCAAGAAGGTAGAGCCAAAGGCTACCGCTACGCTGTTAAGCGCAAAGCGTGCATACCCAGAGCGCTCGTGTACGGCCTGATAGCTTTCAAGCGTCGGGGAAAAAATCAGCGTCGGGTCGGCAATCGCCGCTGTTTCTGTTTTGAATCCAGTCAGTATCATCCAGAAGATCGGAAAAAAGATCACCAGGGCAATTGACCAGCCCAGCACGGTTATAAAAGCCCGCTTTGCCTGTGCTGACCGCCACCCCGTCATCGAGTGTGGCGCAGCCGTTTTGGAACGTAATGTTGTCATTGCAATGCTCCCAAGACACAAGTGCCGGTCTAGTCTTCCAAGTTTTTGGCCACCATACGGACCAGGAAGATCGCCACGATATTGGCAAGGATGATGGCAATCACCCCACCGGCGGACGCAGTGCCCACGTCAAAATCCAGTAGCGCACGGATATAAATCAGGTAGGCCAAGTTGGTGGTCGCTAAGCCAGGCCCGCCCGAGGTCGTCACAAAAATTTCCGCAAAAATAGTCAGCAGGAAGATCATTTCAATCATGATCACCACGCTGATCGCGCGCCTTAAGTGCGGTAGCGTAATAAAGAAGAAGATAGCCAGCGGCCCCGCGCCATCCATGCGCGCAGCTTCAACTTGATCCTCATCCAGTGACTGCATGGCGGTGAGCAAAATCAACAGCGCAAAGGGCAGCCACTGCCACGCGACAATAATCACGATGGACGTTAGCGGTAATGCCGAAAACCAGTCGACCGCCGGCAGTCCAACGGATTCAAAGAGCCATGCCAGCACCCCGTTAGACGGGTGCATCATCATGTTTTTCCACACCAGCGCACTGACAGTGGGCATGATGAAGAAAGGTGAAATAGCCAATACGCGAGCAATACCACGACCCGCGAACTCCTGCTGAAACAGCACAGCCAGAAGCGTGCCGCCCACTACGGTAATCGTCAGCACCCACCCCACTAGCAGTAGGGTATTGATCATCGAGCGCCACAGCGCAGGGTCAGTTAACAAATACTCATAGTTTTCTACCCCGGCAAAGCCCGTCATGCTGGGCATTAGCAGGTTGTAATGCTGAAAGGAGAACCAGAGCGTCATGCCTAATGGCACAATCATCCACAGCAGCAGCAGCGTTACAGCGGGCGCCTGAAGGGAAAGCGTTCTTAACCCGCCGACCGTACGGCCAGAAGCACGTTTTTTATTCATGGAAATACCTGCGAGACAACAGACTTGCGAAAACACCGACAAAACGTCTGCCCTTATATGCTAACGGCCAAGTAAGGGCAGGCGTTGGCTATTTATCGTTCGATGTAGCCAGCTCGCTGCATGGTGCGCTCGGTAGCGCGCTGGGCACCGTCTAATGCCTGCTCAACCGTGGTATCACCGATTAAAGCCGCTGCAATGCTTTGCCCAACCTGAGTGCCAATCGACTGAAATTCAGGAATATTGACGGTCTGTACGCCAACATAAGGGTTTGGCTCAAGGGTTGAGTCGTTAGGGTTCGTTTCTTTGATAGCGTTAAGTACGAAATCAGCAAACGGAGCCGCGTCGGTGTACTGCTCATTGGCATAGGTAGACTCTCGGGTTCCCGGCGGTACGCTGGTCCAGCCATTGGTTTCGCCGACTAGCTCAATGTATTCCTGCGACGTTGCCCAGGTAATAAACTCAAGCGCAGCCTCTTTATGCTCAGAGGAGGCAGGGATAGCCAGCGCCCAAGACCACAACCAGTGCGAGCCCTTAGGCGTTTCAGCGATGGGGGCTGGCGCAAAGCCAAGACTATCCGCGACGTCAGACTCGTTAGCATCGTAAAGCTTGCCTGCCGCTGACGTGGCATCCACCCACATGGCGCAATTGCCTCGTGAGAACAGCGCTAGGTTTTCATTGAAGCCGTTAGAGCTAGCGCCTGGCGGGCCGTAGTTACCCAGTAGGTCAACATAGAACTGAATGGCATTGACCCACGCCTCGGAGTTGAGTTCTGGGTTCCACTGCTCATCAAACCAGCGCCCGCCATAGGTGTTCACCAGCGTTGTGATGAGCGCCATGTTCTCACCCCAGCCTGGCTTGCCGCGCAGGCAGATCCCAGCCAAACCCTCTTCGCTGCCGTGAAGCTCTTCGGCCCAGTCACGCACCTGCGCCCACGTCGGCTGCTCCGGCATTTCTATACCGGCTTGCTCAAACAGGTCTTTGCGGTAATACATCATCGAGCTTTCAGCGTAGAAAGGCAGCGCGTGAAGCGTGCCATCCAAGCTCAAGCCATCGCGCACCGAGGCTAGCAAGTCGTCCTCAGCGTACTCGTCTGGCAAGTTATTCAGCGGCTCCAGCCATTCTCGCTCAGCCCAGATCGGCACTTCGTAAGTACCGATCGTCATCACGTCAAACTGACCGCCACCGGTGGCAATATCGGTGGTCATACGCTGGCGCAACACGTTTTCCTCAAGCACTACCCAGTCTAGGGTAATGTCGGGATGCGCTTCCTCGAAAGCCTCCGTGAGGCTTTGCATGATCACCATATCGTTGTTGTTTACCGTCGCCACGGTAAGTTCTGTTTGCGCCTGGGCGTTTCCCGCGATAGCAACGGCGGCGGCTAGCGTGGTGACGGGCAAGTGACGTGCGAGTCGCATAAAGCACTCCTATGGGCATGTATTGGCATTGTTGTCGCCTTGATCTTATTGATCATCAACCAAACAAATGATCGTACGTAAGCCGAAAAAAAGCAAAGCCCATGGGCTTAGACTTTACGCTAACCTAGTGTCTGCTACGCGCACTGACGCGTTATAACGCTTCTACAATCTGCCTTGCGGCGACCTCATCGGTCACCAATCCTTTGAGCCAACCACCGCGCAGCGCTGCGCGAATGGCCGGCGCTTTTTCACGCCCACCTGCAATGGCGACCATGAGATGTTTACCAAAGCGCTCTAAGGGAAGGCTAGTAACGCGGCGTGTAATCGAACAGTCAATGACGTCGCCATCACTGTTAAGCGGCCACCCTAATAGCTCGCCCACCGCTTTTAAGCCCAACAGCTCATCCAGCTCGCTTTCGCTAATGAAGTGGTCTCGAAACAGCGTGGCCTGCCGGTCGATACGCCCTATGCCAATGAAGGCGGCTTCTGATTCTGTAGCCACGTCAGCAATCGCCTTGAACAGTCGCTGCGTGAGCATCGCCTCTTTCTCGCCCAGCGACCCAGCCACTATCGGCGTGGGCAGCAAAAAGCGTTCTCCGCCGGTTTTATCAGCCATCAACATGACGGCGTCGTAACGGTTCGTCGAGCCGTCCCTAGCGACATTACCCACCAGCGACACAAAGCGATGCTGTGGACGTTCAACGCGCCTGAGCGACTCCACTGCGGCGCGCACCGAACGCCCAGAGCCTAACGAAAGCGTTAACGGCTCACTGCGTTCAACGAGTTTGGCAATACGTTCTGCGGCGGCTACCGCTAGATAGGAAAGTGCGCTGTCAGGTGCGTGATTATCAGCAGGTACCACTTCGCAGTAGTCTAAGCTAAAACGATCACGCAGCGTGCGGCCTAGCGCCATACAGGTGGAAATAGGATGATCAATATGGACTTTGACCAATCCTTCCTGTCGCGCCAGGGCCAATAACCGCTGTACTCCCGGCCTGGAGACGCCTAGCTGGTAGGCAATTTCATCCTGCGTCATTCCGCCCACGAAGGACATCCAGGCGGCCCTGGCGGCCTGATCCAGCTTAACCTCGAATTTATCCATACGCTGCTCTCTCAATGTTAATTTACGTGTCATCATACAAAGGTAATGCCGAGATCAGAAGTCACCTATTCGTTAATAGAAAAGCGGCGCTAATGGGCAAATGGTATATCGCTTCACCACGCTCACACTACTTGGAGATCATGCATGTATAAACTGGCTTTTTACGTACCCATCGACGATGCCGAAAGCGTTAAACAGGCCGTATTTGAGTCCGGCGCTGGGCATATTGGCTTGTATGAGAATGTCTGCTTTCAAACCCGCGGCACGGGCCAGTTTCGGCCAACGAAAGGCACCAATCCGCATATCGGCACGGTCGGCAGTTTGGCAAGCGTTGAAGAGTTCAAAATCGAGATGATATGCGACGAGGCCCATATTCACGGCGCTATTGCGGCCTTGAAACTTGCCCACCCCTATGAAGAAGTCGCTTATGATGTGTGGCTACTCGCCGATTTGTAACACGTGCGCCCGTTTATTTTTAGCCGTCTAGGCGCTGCCTAAATAACGCTCGCGGTCTTCCGGTGTCACCATGCTGATGTGCAGCGGGAATTCATCATGAGGGCGATCCGCGTAAAAGTGACGTAACGTACGTTCAATCGTAATGAAAGCAAGCTCATCCCAAGGGATTTCGTGCTCTTCAAACAAGGCAACGTCGAGGCTTTCTGGCCCGGCACTAAAGCCGCCGACTAATTCGGCACGGAAAATCATAAATACCTGATTGATATGGGGCAGATCAATGAGCGTATACAGATTAGCCAGATCGACCTCGGCACAGGCCTCTTCCCGCGTTTCCCTGGTAGCCGCTTGCGGGGTTGATTCAGCGTTTTCCATAAAGCCAGCAGGCAATGTCCAATAGCCCTTGCGCGGGGCAATCGCGCGTTTACAGAGCAATACTTTGCTACCACTAACCGGCAGCGTGCCGGCCACGATCCGTGGGTTTTGATAATGGATCGTACCGCAGGCATCACACAGGTAGCGTGGGCGATCATCGCCTTCAGGGACGGCAAAACGTACTTTATCACCACACTGGCTACAAAAATTCATCGCGTATTCTCAACGGCTAGTGAATAGAAGCCTCGACGCGCTTGACGTCAATGGCCGCTGCTGGGTAAAAGAGAACAAAGTCACTGGATACCCTATGTTAGAGAAACTGCGTCAACAGCTGCAACAACTGACTCCTCGGCGTTTGGATCATATCGTGATGCCCGAAGCCGCCGTGCTTTTACCCATTGTCGAACGTCCAGAGCCAACCTTACTATTTACCCGCCGCGCAAGCCACTTAAGCACTCACAGCGGCCAGGTGGCCTTTCCAGGGGGTAAGCGTGAACCTTTTGACAGCGACCTCTACGCAACGGCCCTGCGCGAAGCTGAAGAGGAAATTGCCCTTGACCCTAGCCTAGTCGAGCCGCTGGGAAGGCTGTCGGATGTCATTTCACTACATGGAATTCGCGTTACCCCTTGGGTTGGCATTATTCCGCCTGATTTACCGCTGGTTGCTGACCCAGGTGAGCTTGACGCTATTTTTGAGGTTCCACTTAGCCACTTTTTGGATGACTACCGCACCCATACCGATGTCATTACCGTCGATGGCGTTGCTCACTATGTACCCAGCTATCACGTCGATGGCCATGTCATCTGGGGGCTGTCGGCAATGATGCTGGTGGAATTACTGGCAGAGGGCTTTGGCATGCCCATTGATTTATATCAACGCCCGCAGGGCCCGCTACAGCATTATCCTGAACGCAAAAGCCGGCTTCCTAAGTCATCTGCCACGCCTTCTCGCCCGGCGCCACCGAGACCCAACAAATGACCCCGACCGTCACAACGTCGTCACCCGTGCTGCAAACAGCGACGCAAAATGCCCTGGTGGATGCACTGGTCGAGCAGGGCTGGTATGTGGGCCGCGAGGTTATTGACCTTGAGCTATGTGATGCGCTGAATCACGAGCTTTTGCACCGCGCGGCCTATAATAAATTAGATGAAGCGGGGATTGGCCGAGGCAAGCAGCATCTGCTGCGTAAAGATATTCGCGGGGACGCTATTCACTGGCTGGATCGTGAAAGCGCCGCTCAGCGGCGTTACTTAGATGCCATGAGCGAGCTACAGCAGGCGCTTAATCATGCACTGTTTTTAGGTCTGTTCGAGTACGAAGCGCATTTTTCCCACTACCCCCCCGGCGCTTTTTATCAACGCCACGTAGATAGTTTTCGTGGCCGCGCCAATCGCGTGATTTCCACTGTCAGTTACTTAACGCCCGACTGGCCAAGCGATGCCGGTGGTGAAATGGTGATCTACCACCCGGACGACTCCAGTCTTGAGATCGCCCGGGTAGTGCCCGAAGCAGGCACCTTCGCCTGCTTCTTGTCTGAAACTATCGCCCACGAAGTGCTTCCCACCCGCCAGTCGCGCACCAGCATTGCAGGCTGGTTTCGACGCAATGCCTCGCTAGGCGGCGTACTTGACCCCGCACGCTAGCGGGGAAAACGCTGAACTAGCTGAGAGGAACGATCTGGCCGTTGGATTGATCTAGCACCTCCCGCACCTGCTCATAGTCGACGCTACGCGGATTGCCGCCTTCGTATTGCTCAATTAAACCAACGACATTTAACAGCGTTTCCATGCCATAGGCCTTTTCGTCTGTCGAGGTAAAGGCCTGCACAAAGCTTTCATCGTTGGCGCCCCAGCCTAGCTTGATTGGTGCATCGATAATATTGACCTGGGTACCCACCGGCACGCGCCAGAACACAGATTCAATATCTTCAGGATACATGCGGATGCAGCCTCTGCTGGCGCGCATACCAACACCATCTGGCTGGTTAGTGCTGTGGATCATATAGCCTGGGATATCCAGCAGCATGGTGAAGCGGCCTAAAGGATTCTCAGCACCAGGAGGCACCACGGCAGGTGCTGGGTCGCCACGTTCGGTCGCCTCACGACGAATTGATTCAGGCGGATACCAGGCCGGATTCTCAAGGCGCATGGTCGTTTTCGTAATTCCCAGCGGCGTATTAAAGGCGTCACGCCCGATGCCGATCGGATACGTTTCGACACGCGGCGTTTCGCCAGCCTTAACATCGGGATAGTAATAAAGGCGCAGCTCGGCCACGTTAATCACAATGCCCGTACGCTCCTCATCGGGAAGAATGAACTGACCGGGGATCGTCACCTCGGTTCCCTCCCCCGGCACCCAAAGGCTGACATCAGGGTTAGCCATACGAATTTCTTCGTAGCCCACGTTGTGAGCACGGGCAATATCCATCAACGTATCTTCTTCTGTGGCTGCGACGGTGGAGACCTCGCCGACCATATTGCCGTTTTCAGGCAGCGGATAATGCCCTCGAGGAGAGTCACTGCCGCTGGCAGCAGCAGACGATGCCAACAGCCATGCACCCAGCGTTATACTGCCGAGCCACAGTTGCTTAACACGCGTTAAGGGGTAGCGCCTAGCAGTCGATATCATGGGTTTTCCTTTTTATGCGGCCTTGGCCTGACATTCACGGCAGGTAGGCTGAAAGCGGTCATTTGACCCGGCAATATGAGCATTGTCAAAGAGTAGGTCAACTCGGTAGATTGTCGCATGGCAGCGGCACGGCGGCCCTAAACACTCACATAGCCTGCTAAAAGTTTTAATGAAACGATTGTATTTCTGAACACAGCGACTAAACTGCTAATTGCCTTAGTGCAACTAAGCACAAGGCGGCGTTAATCATCTTACGCAGTTAGCACAGCTTAATATCTAGCTTGATTTGATGATTAATAAAACTAGAAATAGTAGCGGCGAGAAGATTTCCAGCGTAAGGCAACTCGGAAGGTTATCAGCCGTTATTAGTTCCCTAGGACTGCAACGCGGAGCCGTTCAGTCCCGATAATAATGCAAGGAGCAAGCAAACATGAAAATGATTAAACCCGCTATTCTAGGTACTCTCGTCGTTCCGGCCTTCATTCTTGCCGCAGGTATGGCAAGCGCTGAAGAAACGACCGAAACAATGGAAGCGACCTACCTCACTACTACGCCAGAAAACACCTTCCATGCGGATGCTTTGACCGGCAATCAGGTTCAAAGCACGGTCGAGGATGATCAAGATATTGGTACCATTACCGATCTCGTGATCAATGAAGATGGCCAAGTCACCGCGGTGGTTGTCGGTGTCGGTGGCTTTCTAGGTATGGGTGAAAAAAGCGTTGCTATCGAGTGGGATTCGCTTGAACTCACCAAAGAAGAAGATGGCGAAGGCTACGTCATTAGCGTTAATGCATCTGAAGATGCTCTCAAAGACGCTGAAGAGTATACGCGTGACTAATGAATTGGCGCTAATAGCCAATATAAAAGCCTTGGCAACCGCCAAGGCTTTTTGTTTTACCGCGCTTTACTTAAAAGGCATTAGTGCTATTTAAAAAAGACTCAACTCATATACCTTTTATGAGAGACTTAAGCGGCATGACGTCTTGATTAAGAAATGGGCCTAACACTTAAAAGCCCATAGAAAAAAAGACGCCATAACATAGATTAACATTAGCCTTTTAATTTAGCAGTCATGCTAATGTCGGCATTAAGGACTTTCGAAACCGGGCAATTGGCTTTAGCGGTTTCCGCTGCTTCCTGAAAAGCTGCATCGTCTGCGCCACTGATGGTGGCGACAACGTCTAAGTGAATATTAGAAATATCGAATCCGGCATCGCTTTGGGAAAGAGTCACTTTCGCACTGGTTTCGATAGAATCGGCGGTATAACCCTTCTCACCCAGAATCATTGAAAGCGCCATCGAAAAGCAGCTGGCATGCGCTGCGCCGATCAGCTCTTCAGGATTCGTGCCTTTTTCATCTTCAAAGCGCTGCTTAAAGGAGTACTTGGCATCTAATACGCCACTTTCGGTTGAAACGGTGCCTTTACCATCTTTCAATCCACCTTCCCAACGTGCGCTAGCTTTGCGATCCATGAACAACTCCTTGTACGTGCTAATAGGCAGAAAAATATGTCGCTCTGAGCCCAAGCGGCAGATGCCACCTAGGTTACCTAAACAGCGTAGCTGATTTTTACATGCTCTGCCCAGCAAGCGCCTCCAATAACTTCCATCAGCCTCTGTTCAGTCGTAAGCTAGCTAGCCATCTAACTACATCATTTTGAATACTAAGGGCATCCCATGTCATCCGCTGATGCGCTGCGTCTGCTACTGCTTTCCTCGCTCTGGGGTCTGTCCTTCATCTTCATGCGCGTAGCCGCCCCCGAGTTCGGGCCGGTCCCACTGGTGCTGATACGTATGGGAATAGGCGCGCTGCTATTAATGCCGCTGCTTATCAGCCTGCACTATCTACGCCTAATTTGGCAGCATAAAGGCCCGCTATTACTGCTGGGAATCGTCAATCACGTACTGCCTTTTTCACTGCTGGCACTCGCTACCACTCGCCTTGAAGCAGGTTTCACGTCACTGATTAACGCTACTACGCCTATTTTCACTGCATTGATAGGCGTGTGCTTCTTCGCCACCGCTATACAGCGCCAACAGTACTGGGGCCTCGCCCTGGCGCTGCTGGGGGTTTATGTGCTCTCAGCAAATCGACTCGACTTTGCGCTAGGTGGCGACGGCTGGTTTATTGTGGCGGCACTCGGGGCTACGTTTTGCTATGGCATTGCGAGCAACTACTCTAAAACGCGCCTAGGCCACCTTCCTACCCGCGTTCTGGCCGCGGGCAGCTGCGCGATGTCGGCGCTGGTGCTATTGATCCCCGGCATTTGGTTATGGCCAAGCTCCCCCATCAGCCTTCTGGCTTGGGGCAACGCTATTTCGCTCGCCACACTTAGCACCACGCTGGCATTCCTGCTGTATTTTGGCTTACTCGCCAATGCCGGGGCTACAGCAACCTCGACGGTCACTTTCTTAGTGCCGGTGAGCGCACTGGTATGGGGCTATCTATTGCTGGACGAAACACTAAGCCTTCAGATTATCGCCGGTATGGTAATTACGCTGATAGGTACGGCCATTGCTACCAACCTGCTGCGCCTTAAATCTCGCGGACCACTGCCGCCAACGCATCCCCCACGCGAATAACGCTGCCCGCACCGACAAGCAGGGTGGCATTTTGGCCGAAGTGCGCGCCTTTCAAGGTAGGCTGAGTATTAAGCACAACCAGCGTTTTCAGCGGTTCTGCAGGCGCAGGCACCGCCGCCGACTGCTGATCAATCGTGATAATTTTGCACCGTTTGCAGGCCTTACGCAGCGTTAGTTGAAAGTTACCGCTCTGCGCTGAAAGCGTCACCCAGTGATCTTCAGCCCATGCCTGGTCGCACTTAATAACGATATTAGGTCGAAAACGATTCATCGGCACCGGCGATTGCCCGCCATCGACCAGGGCTTGATTCAGGGCATTTAAGGAGCCGGTAGTGGTAATCAAAAAGGGATAGCCATCGGCGAAATAAGTATGGGCCGACCCGCCGTCGAGAAAATCTTCTTCAACCGCACGGCTAAACTCCGTGGCAAAGCGTACCAAGCTCAGCCCTTGAGCCTGTTCGCCCAGGGCAGCTTCTAACCATCGCGTTACTTCCTCGCTTTCAGGCCGCGCTTTGCAGTGATCATTCCACACATTAACAAGGCGCAGGTTTCCCTCCGGCTCAGCTAATGGCAGGCGCAGCGGGTCAACGGCGGGGTGTGAAAGCACAAGGTGCTCGTCGGTCAATTCAACGCCGATTGTGGCCAGCGCAGGCAACTGACGCTGCGTCACAAAACGTTGCTGGGCATCAACCAGCATCCAGCGGCGGTCCCAGGCTAGCCCGTGCTCCTGCAACACACTTTGGCTCAAGCTGATGCCTTGTAATGACTTAACGGGGTAGATATTGAGCTGAGCAATTTCCACGGGTGGCCTCATAGCAAGGGAAAAACGCTACTTTAGCCAGTCCCACAGCCGCCGTCACGCTATAGCGTCATGCCTGCTTCGATTCGATAACCTAAGTCGATCACGCTCTGCGTTAACGGCTCACCCCGTATACGGGCTAAAAGCTCGCGCGCCGCTGCTTCGCCGATGGCCTGACGCGGCGTAACCACGCTAGCAAGCCTAGGTGCCATCACTTGCCCTACGTCATGGCCGTGAAACCCCGCCAAGGCCATGCGCCCAGGCACGTCAATCTCACATCGCTGGCACTCAAAATAAGCGCCCACAGCAACGTCATCATTGGTGCAGAACACGCCATCGGCGTCTGGATAGTCAGCTAGCACCTGCTTTAGCAGTGCCGCCCCCACGCTATAAGAGGAACGCTGTGTGCTTTCCAGCGCAATCGGCGTTAGCTCGTGCTCTTCCATAGCAAGGCGATAGCCCTGCTCGCGCTGTCGAGTACGCTCATCTAGCCGTACGCCCAGGTAAATCACCTGACGTCGACCCCGCTGAATCATGGCACTGACCATGTCATAAGCGGCTTGAACGTTGTTATAGCCCACCGCCTGCTGCAGCGCGGGCCGGTAAGTATCCATAATTTCAACTACCGGTATACCAGCGGTTTCCAGCATACGCAGGCTGCGCGGGGTGTGATCGCGGTCAGAAAGAATCACCCCGTCGACGTTATAAGAGAGCAGCGAGGCCAAGCTACGTTCTTCAAGCTCAGGGCTATAGCCATAATGAGCAAGCATCAGATGATAGCCCGCGGGTTCCGTCAGCGATTCGATGCCGACAATCACATCGGCGAAGACCTGGTTGGTCAATGACGGCACCAGCACACCGATAGAGTGGCTGGTCGCTCGGGAGAGTAAATCCGGGGCTCGATTAGGTATGTAGCCGACCTGTTCAGCCACTGAGAAGATGCGCGCGCGTAGTGCTTCAGAAACCGTTTCAGGATCGCGCAGGCAGCGGCTTACCGTCATTTTGGTAGCCCCTACATGGTTGGCAATATCCTGCAGAGTGGGGCGTTTTTTCTTCAAAGTGTTGCGGCCTTATGAAGCGAGGGAGCGTTGGGGTCTACCCTAACCAACAATGAGCCCCCATGCCTATCCCCTCTTTAGCCGAAGGTTTGGCTAAGCGGCGGCGCTAGCGTTGCGGTAAATTGGCCAACAATCGTTGAGGGAGGAAGCGCTATGGAGGCCGTCCTTGCCTCATCGCTGCCCGGTGGCTCTAGGTCCGCTAGCTGGCTTGCCAGCATGCTATCGCCCTTAAAGAAATGCCCCGCCCGGGTTTCCAACCGCTCTCGCAGCAGCTCGCGCGTGCCTTCCAGGTATAAAATGCGCAGTTCAGAATCGCCGTTTCTTAAGCGATCTCTGTAGCGGCGCTTAAGCCCCGAACAAGCAATCACTACTGTCTCGTTTTGCGCTTTATAATTGGCAAATAGCGCTGCCAGCGTGTCCAACCAGCCATGGCGATCATTATCATTAAGCGGCGTTCCGCTCGCCATTTTGGCCACGTTCTCTGGCGAGTGGTAATCATCACCATCAATAAAGGTGGCGCCTAGCGCCTGTGCCAGATTTTCGCCAATCAACGATTTTCCACACCCGGATGCGCCCATAACTAAGATACGATAAGACGAGGGAATCATTGGGCTAGCTCTCCAAATGTGAAGCCTACGGTGCAAAAGGTTGAAACGACAGTGTACATGACGCTCAAAATGCAGTGGGGTAAGAAATCGATATAAACAAGGGCTTTGCAATTGTTACCGGTAACAATCAAAAGAAAAGGCTAACGGTGCGCTCATTGCTTGTCAAAACAAAACTGTTAACCTGCGACCAACGTCTAGATCTAGCCACTGGCGCTCCATCAAGCTACATTAGCCTACGTCTTTCGTTTCGGAGCACCCATGTCTGTGCAACCATCTTGCAGCGCGTTAGAACTGGATCACCAGCTTTGCTTTGCGCTCTACTCAACCTCGTTGATGATGACGAAGGTTTATAAACCGCTGCTTAAAGAGCTGGGGCTTACCTACCCGCAATACCTTGCCATGCTGGTACTGTGGCAAAACGATGGCATGACCGTTGGCACCATGAGTAAGCGCCTACTAACCGACCCCGGTTCGTTGACGCCGTTACTTAAGCGACTTGAAGCCGATCAACTGCTTAATCGTAAGCGCAGCCATCAAGACGAGCGCGTGGTAGAGCTATACCTTACCGAAAAAGGCAAAGCGCTGCGTGAGCAGGCCTGCCACATTCCTAGCTGCGTCGTGCACGCGAGCGAGCAGTCAATAGAAACGCTGACTGAGCTGAAAGAGGACCTGGTGCGGCTACGCGACAGCCTGCAAAAAAACCAGTGACCCGATGGCCACGGCAAAGGGTAGTTTTTATTTATCATTTATCTTGTGCGCAAAATAAAGCTGCGCTAGATTAAGGCGGTTAACATAACTAATAACGCTGACAGGAGATTCAATATGACGACCACTACTATCGAAAAAGTTGCTTACCGCGCCCAGGCTACCGCTACTGGTGGCCGTGAAGGCCAAGCTAAATCATCGGATGGCGCGCTAGAGGTTAAACTCAGTACGCCTAAAGAGCTGGGCGGCGCTGGCGGTGAAGGCACCAATCCCGAGCAGCTGTTCGCGGCTGGCTACTCAGCCTGTTTTCTAGGTGCGCTTAAGCATGTAGCGAGTCAAGAAAAAGTAACGCTTCCCGAAGACACTCAAATTGAAGGCAACGTAGGCATCGGCGCAATTCCTACCGGTTTTGGCATCGAAGTTGAGCTAAAAATCAGCCTGCCCGGCCTTGAGCAAGACGTCGCGCAGCAGCTAGTTGATAAAGCCCATATCGTGTGCCCCTACTCCAATGCCACCCGTGGCAATATTAACGTCACCTTGACGCTGGTATAACCGAGCTATTAGCTTAATCTGCTAGCGCCCACACCACCGCTTTCTGCGCATGCAAAGCGGTGGTGTCGTAAGAGCCACCCCCTAAAAGCGTTAGCATCGCCGCGCAAAGGATAGGTTTACCTCTGTGCCCAGCAGTTACCGATATCGGTTAATAGCGAGGAAACGATGAGCGATAACACCTATACGCCTCCCAACGTTTGGAAATGGGAACCTGGCAACGGCGGTAAATTTGCCAATATCAACCGCCCCATAGCAGGCCCTACCCACGATAAAGCGCTGCCCGTGGGCAAGCATTCCCTTCAGCTTTACTCCCTAGCTACACCTAACGGTGTAAAAGTTACCGTGATGCTCGAAGAGCTGCTGGAGCAGGGAATTAAAGACGCAGAGTACGACGCCCATCTGATTCAAATTGGCGAAGGCGATCAGTTCAGCAGCGGTTTTGTTGAGGTAAATCCCAACTCCAAAATCCCGGCACTGATGGATCACAGCACGCAGCCGCCACAGCGGGTGTTTGAATCCGGCGCCATCCTGCTCTATCTGGCAGAGAAATTTAATGCCTTCTTGCCGACTAACCCAATGAAGCGCACAGAATGCCTCTCTTGGCTGTTCTGGCAAATGGGCAGTGCACCAATGTTAGGCGGCGGCTTCGGGCATTTTTACGCCTACGCGCCAGAAAAATATCAGTACCCGATTGATCGCTACACGATGGAAGTGAAGCGCCAGCTTGATGTACTTGATCGCCATTTAGCAGAAAACCGCTTTATGGCCGGGGATGAGTACACCATTGCCGATATGACGATTCACCCTTGGTACGGCGCACTGGTCAAAAACCGTGTTTACGAAGCGGCTGAGTTCTTGGAAGCACACACTTACAAGAATCTATTGCGCTGGACCGAGGAAATTGATGAACGCCCCGCCGTCAAGCGTGGGCGCATGGTGAACCGCACCTGGGGTGAGCCTAGCGAGCAGCTGCATGAGCGCCATGACACCAGCGATTTCACGCTTAAAACGCAAGACAAGTTGACTGGCGATAAGTAAGCTGACGGCATACAGCACGGGCGCCTTTAACATCACTAAAGGTGCCCGTGCCTGACACATATCGCTTGGCTGTTTTACGCTAAGCGCTCTTGAATGCGTGAGTTATTGAGTGCGCGAATTATTAAGTGCATAGTTCCATACTCGATAAAAGTAAAAAATATACCCAAGCCCGAACGTTAATAGTGAAATGATCACCCACAGGATAATGTGGCCAATATTGCTGAAGAGGCTGATATCACACACCATTTTCCGCTCCACGCCTGTCGCTGTGTCGATAACGGAAGTGCGGTTAATAACAAATCTTGCAAACGAGTATGGAAAGAAAAATAACGCTATACCGAAGGTAATCACACTCAGTATTAGCCAAAGAACCAGATGGCCAATGATGTCGATAATGGAGAGATCCGCTTTAATGTTCACGCTGCATCCTTAAAGAATAAGAGCGGCGCAGAATATCATCACAAAATGCAAACATGCAGTTAAATCAGCAAAGCTGCAGCCTACGCCAGATTCTCCCACCACTTGGCATAAGAACTATTATGCGGGGCGAATCCCGTTTCATCGGGCGCATCATCCTCCCACCATACTGAGCCCCGCTCACCCAATGCTTCTTTAGCGGCTTGCACCGCCTCGCGGGCACGGCCTAATCCCGCTTCATCGTCCTGTTGCTGGGTGGTTCTCACCGCACGTCGAGCTTTCATCAAGGCTTTAATGTGTTCGCGCTTTTCGTCTTCACTTAAACGCGGATCAGTACAGCGCCATAGTCGATTCTTAGCGATAAAGTAGCGCCCATCAGGCGTGTGAGGATATTTATTGGCCATGCATATCCTCCCCTATTGAAAGACGCTTAACATTATTAGTCGCGTTAAGCCGCTTAGAAACGCTTCGATAGCGCAATAGAACCAAACTTATCCTGCTCTTCCTGGCCGTCGAATTCACGCGAGCGCTGCACAACCGCGTAGGTGACCTGCCAATCTTCCCAGGCAAGCGCCAGCCCTGCCGAGACATCGCCCACCCACTCTTTACGATCAACCGAGTGGCTGTCTTTGAAAGTATTGCCATCAAGCGTTAGGTTTTGCGCCATGTAGTAGCCGTCTACGCTCGCAAACAGATACCACTGCAAGCCTTGCCTTCCCGTCATATAGTAGCGGCTACCGGGGCTAGGCGTCAGTGTAGGAATGCCAGCAGCCTCATCGCCCCAACGCACGCTGTAGCCCGCGCCAGCGTAGGTATACAGGTTACCTAGTGCGGCACTGACACTCGGCCCATGGGCAAACTCTTTACCGATAAACGGCGTGCTGTTCCACCACTGGCGACGCATAGCAGCATTGACGATTGGCTCATCGCCAATTTGATTATCCCAGCCGTTAGGACGGTCGCTGCCGGTGATACGGTGTACTTCACGCTGAATACTATCGGCAAGTGATGACGGCCCTGCCAACCCAATATCTAGATGCAGGTCAGTCGACTGAACCCAGCTACCCATGGGCACATCTTCGTAAAGCGACACGCCACCATAAACAAGCCCGGCATACGGCCGATCATCTTCGATCAGTCCCGACTGCATAATATCGTTGGGCGTATAAATCTGATGCACCAAACGATAAGCAGCCATGTCTGCACTGCCGATAATGCTATCGGGTAACGCGGTGGCTAGACGCTGGGTCCAGCTTTGTGCCTCAGGCTCAAACATCCAATTAAGCTCAAAACCGCTAGTGAAGTGACCATCGTCACCGCTAGCGATGGCGTCATTTTCATGCTTAATCGTGAACACACTGTTGTCGGCGTGTGCTAGTGCTGGCAGCAGGCTAATGGCTGCTACTAGCGGGAGCAGCTGCCATCGTAAAGAGGGGTATCCGCGCATTGCTCGTTCCTTGAGAGAGGCCTTGAGACAGTTTTTTTGAGACAGCTTTTTGCGATCGCCAACAAACATTGTTGATTGTATGTAGTTGTGCAAAAAGATAGCAAGCTATAGTTTTTCTTTTCCTTATGTGGAAAAGACTAAGCAGTTGAAACAATAGGGATGACCAATGGGTCATCCCTTTTCATATTTATAGCTTAGGCGAATAAACCCAACAATAAAGATTAACGCTCGCGCAGCAGCCATTGTGGGGTGATTTCATGCTGGCCGTTCTCATCGGTAATAAACAGCGATTCTTCGCTGATCATAATGGCCCAGTTGATAGCCCTTGGCAGATCTTTAGCAATCACCGCTAGCGCCTCTTGCGGAAGCCTCGCCACATGCACATTTTTCAACGAGGATACGCTAGGCAGTACTTTGCTTTCCCATAAGTCGACCCGGCCGTATGCAAGCAGCGAAACCCGCTCTGCCCGGCGCGAGCACCAGGTAAGACGCTCGGCATCAGGCAGCCCGACTTCAATCCAGTGCAGCAAACGACCATCCAGGCTTTTCTCCCATAGCGCGGGTTCGTCCACATCGGAAAGCCCGCGGCCAAAAGCTAGCGTCTCGCTGTACCACAGGACATAGGCAAGCAGGCGCGCGGTCATGCGCTCTTCAGTTTCCGAGGGGTGACGCGCCACGGTAAAGCGCAGCGTCTCGTACACGCTGCGATCCAGATCGGTCAGATTAATATCAACTTTATAGGGCGTTGCACTAAGGGCCATGGATGTTTCCAAACGAAAATTTGCGCCAGTGTACCTGATGCATGACGCATCGAGTGAACTGGGCGAGTTAAGGCTGTCGGTAATCCGCTATTAGCGCGCCATTCTTCAGCGTTTCAGTCTCGTGCATAGGCTCACGCCACTGCTCTTCAAGCGCAGACTGATACCACGCCCGCATGGCAGGCAGCGCAAGTAAATGCTCGACATAAGCCTTAGCGTCTTCACTAACCGGCAGATTAAACGTCTGCACGCGAAACGCCACCGGGGCATAAAAAGCATCCACCGCGGTGAAGTTTGCGCCCGCCAAATAAGGCCCGCCAAAGCGCTCAAGCCCCTGCTGCCAAAGCGTATCCAAGCGAGCAACATCGGCTTTAAGGTTGTCCGACAATCCCTTTAGCTCAACGCGCACGCCGCAATTCATTGAACAATCGTCACGCAGGGCACCAAAACCGCTGTGCATTTCAGCGGCAGCAGAGCGCGCCCAGGCACGTGCGAGCTTATCCGATGGCCACACCGTTGCATGCTGCTCGGCTAAGTACTCAATAATAGCGAGCGAATCCCATATCGCCAGCTCGCCACTGGCCGTCATATCGACTAAGCAAGGCACTAAGCCTGAGGGTGAAAAACGCAGGAAGGTGTCACGACTTTCACCCAAGCCACCTTCAAACGGCATGAGATGTTCATTAAACGGAATGTCTAGAACCTTCATCAATACCCATGGGCGCAGCGACCAGGACGAGTAATTCTTATTGGCGATATAAAGATCAAACATACACACCTCAGCTTATATAGGGACTGAACGACAATTGATGCCATAAACACGCACAAACCTAGTAAAAATAAACCTAGCAAACACAAATCTAGTAAAAACAGCCGTATCGGCGCACATCCTATGTCTATCTGTTTAGCAGAATTGCTGTCGCCGGACTAGTGATTATCTCAACGCCGTTGCCCGTCCATTTAAACCAAGGTCGTGTATCCAGCCAGCATTCAAGCTGTAAAATGTTACCGATAACATCGACAGTCATTAGCCTTATTTTTTCGGAGCGCTCGCATGAACGGATGGACTCAGACGATGTCCGCAGGACCACTGCTAAGCATTGCCGCAGTGGCTGTCTTATCCCTTTTGGTGTTAATCATCAGGTTTAAAATGCACGCCTTCTTGGCGTTGATGCTGGTGAGCCTGCTCACCGCACTAGCTACCCAAATACCTATTGACGCCATTGTGCCCACGCTGGTGAATAGTTTCGGTGGCACGCTAGGGGCCGTTGCGCTGCTTGTCGGCCTGGGTGCGATGCTTGGCAAGCTTGTCGAGCATTCGGGGGGCGCGAAGGCGCTTTCTGACAAAATGATTGAGGTCTTTGGCGAAAAGCGCGCGCCGTTTGCACTGGGTATCGCCTCGCTGCTAATGGGTTTTCCCATTTTCTTTGACGCTGGCTTAATCGTCATGCTGCCGATTATCTTTGCGGTATCGCGCCGTTTAGGCGGCCCGATACTGCTCTACGCCATGCCTGCGGCCGCGGCATTCTCGGTTATGCATGTTTTCTTGCCCCCTCATCCAGGCCCGGTGAGCGCGTCGGAACTGTACAATGCCAACCTAGGCCTCCTTCTGCTAACCGGCGTGATAATTGCCTTCCCACTCTGGTGGATCTCAGGCTACATGTGGGGAAAAGTTGTCGCGAAACGCCATCCGTTCCCGCTGAGTAAGGGACTGTTTGGCGACATTAGCGACGACGAAGTGACCAATCCGCCTTCCGTTGGTGTGGTGATCAGCATGCTGATGCTGCCACTTGTACTGATCTTTATGAACACCGGCCTTAACTCGCTGCGCTCCATCGGCGCGGTTGACAGCGACCAACTGTGGTTTCAGCTGCTTTCAGCGCTCGGCAATACGCCTATCGCACTGCTCATTTCAACGTTAGTAGCCATGTTAGTGCTGGGCCGTCGCCAAGGAATGGAAGGCAATGCGTTAGAAAAAGTGCTCGATTCCTCGCTCGGGCCGATTTGCTCGGTGGTGCTGATTACCGGCGCTGGCGGCATGTTCGGTGGCGTGCTGCGCGCATCGGGCATTGGCGATGCGCTATCCAGCTCGTTAAGTGATATTGGCCTGCCTATCATCCTGGCGGCCTATGTAATTGCAGTGATTATGCGTCTCGCCCAAGGGTCGGCAACGGTCGCACTGGTAACGGCGGCGGGGCTAATGGCGCCCGCCGTGATTGGCGGTGATTTCACCTCAATGCAAGTAGTGGCGATTACGTTAGCCACGGCCGCAGGCTCCGTGTTTGCAGGCCACGTGAATGATTCAGGCTTCTGGCTAGTGGGTCGGCTGCTCGGTATGGATGTCAAAACAACGCTGAAAACGTGGACCGTCCAGCAGGCCCTTGAGTCAGTGGTCGGCTTTATCTTCGCGTATATCATTTTCATGATGTTTTAGGTGACTACTATGAAGCAGGCACTTTTCGATATTAGCGACCGCTTAGCGCTGGTCACCGGCTCTTCTAGAGGGCTTGGCAATGCTCTCGCAAGAGGATTGGCACACCAGGGCGCGCGGGTCATCCTACACGGGCGTGATCTAGACAAAGTGAAGGCAGAAGCAGATAAAGTGGCGCAAGACACAGGGGCCACCGTTGAAGCGATCAGTTTCGATGTCACCGATGCTAACGCTACCAAGCAGGCGCTTGAAACACTGATTGATAACTACGGAACGCCGGATATTCTGATCAATAATGCCGGGCTTCAGCGCCGCGCACCGTTCAATGAGTTTGACACTGCTGATTGGGATGCTCTTATCGCGACCAATCTGTCGAGTTTATTTTATGTTTCCCGCGCCTTAACGCCTGCTATGAGCGAACGCGGCTCCGGCAAAATCATTAACATCGGCTCCGTGCAGTCTAAACTTGCCAGAGAAACCATCGCGCCTTACTCCGCCACAAAAGGCGGCGTTGCGCTACTGACACAGGGCATGGCCGCGGATTTGGCCCGCTTCAATATCCAGGTCAACTGTATTTCTCCCGGCTATTTCAAGACCGAAATGAATACCGCTTTGTGGCAAGACCCAGCCTTTAACCAATGGGTCGAAAAGCGTACGCCAGCCCAGCGCTGGGGGCATTTCGACGAGCTGGTGGGCACGCTTATCTATCTCTGCTCGGGCGCCTCAAGTTTCGTTTCGGGGCAAAATATTTTCGTCGATGGCGGGATGACCTCGGTCGTATAACTGCCCAGACCTTCCCTTTAGGAAGCAGCGCCATGCAAGCATTAGTCATTCACGGTAAGCAAGATCTACGGGAAGAAAGCATTACACTGCCCGCATTAGCCTCTGGAAAAGTACGTTTGCGTATGTCTTTCGGCGGCATCTGCGGCTCAGATCTTCACTACTATCATGAGGGAGCCAATGGCGCTTTTGTGATTCGTGAACCAATGATTCCCGGCCACGAGATGTCGGGAATCGTCGAGGAAGACCCTAGCGGGCAATGGCCGCAGGGAACACCGGTCACGCTGCACCCTGCAACGTTTGGCAACAGCCAGCCCGGCATCGAAGACAAGCCGCACCTGTGGCCCAATGGTGCTTATCTAGGCTCTGCCTCTACCTGGCCGCATACGCAGGGTGGCATGAGCCAGTTTTTAGATGCCGATATCAGTATGCTAAGGGCACTGCCTGGTACCTTGCCTCTGGCGCGCGCCGCCCTAGCAGAACCCTTATCCGTGGGCTTGCATGGCATCCAGGTAGCCGGCGGGGTCGATCAAAAGCGCGTATTGGTATGCGGTGCGGGGCCCATTGGCTTGCTCGCCGCAGCGGCAGCGCTTGCCAAAGGGGCCCGCGAAGTTTGCATTACCGACGTTCTGGATGGCCCGCTATCCCGCGCCCGCAAACTGGGGGTGCATAGCACTATTCAGGTAGGCACGGATGAGCTGCCTCAAGAAGCTTTTGATGTGGTGCTTGAGTGCACCGGCGTTCCCGCATCGATCAACAGCGCTATTCTCGCCGTACGTCGTGCAGGCGTTATCGTTCAAATAGGCATGATGCCTGCAACGCCACAGCCGATTGCGCTAGCGTCATTGATTTCAAAAGAGGCTCAGCTGAGAGGCTGCTTCCGTTTCAACGATGAAATTGATGAAGCCATCAGGCTGCTCGCTGCCGATGCCCGCTTCGATAGCGTCATCACTCACGTGCTGCCTGCCAAAGATGCCCAGCACGCATTTTCAATTGCTAAAGATGCGCAAGTATCCGGCAAGGTGTTGATCGAGCTTTGGAAGTAACAAACACAGGCATAAATCGTATAAATAAAACGGGGGTGACGCCGGCGTCACCCCCACTACCAATCAAAATTTATTAACCAAATGCTTATAAGCGGATTTTACATAACAGACCTTAAAGCGAGATGTTAAAAGTTAGCTTTGCGCTTTTCTACAAAGGCGCTCATACCTTCTTTCTGTTCTTCACCGGCGAAACAGAGGGCAAACAGGCTCGTTTCCAGCGCCAGCGCGCTATCAAGGTCTTGGTCTAATCCATCGTGAACCGCTTGTTTAGCGCCGCGCACGGACTGCGGGCCATTGCCTTTAAGCTGCTTGGTGAGTTCTTCGACGTAGCTCTCCAGCTCAGCCTGCGGCATTACTCGGTTAACGAGCCCGATACGCAGTGCTTCTTGGGCATCAATCTTACGACCCGTGGTGACAAGGTCAATCGCCATGGCGGGGCCAACGCGACGCGGCAAGCGCTGGGTGCCACCAAAGCCGGGGATCACACCCAGCAGCACTTCTGGCTGCCCAAACACGGCGTTATCGCTGGCTACGGCCCAGTCGCAGGCCAGTGCCAATTCGCAGCCGCCGCCAAGGCAAAACCCGTTTACCAGCGCGACCACCGGCACTGGCAATGTCTCTAAGCGTTTAATCGTGCGCAGCGCTTGGCTGGCAAATGCTCGCGCCTCTTCAGGCGTTTTTTCACGCATCTCGGTAATATCGGCTCCCGCCACGAAGGATTTCTCGCCCGCCCCCGTAATCAGCACCGCGCGTAAACCCGGGTGAGCTTCCAGCGCCACTAAATGGGCTTCTAATGCGGCGAGCACTTCGCTGTTTAGCGCATTGAGCGCCTTAGGACGATTAATGGTTAATCGCACCATTCCATCGTTATCAACTTTCTCAATCACTGACTCACTCATGGCGGGCTCCTTAATTGTTATGGGCATACGCTGTTATATCGTAGCCAGAAAAATACCACTCAACCCTAGCGAACGCTTGGTTGAGTGGCAATGACTTATTTATGCAGCCTTTCCCGGCTTAGCATTGAGACCATCCAGCTCTCAATTAATCGTAGTGGTAAAAGCCGCGGCCGGTTTTTCGACCGAGATAGCCTGCGGCTACCATGCGTTTAAGCAGCGGGCACGGGCGATATTTGGGGTCGCCAAAGCCTTCTTGAAGCACGTTCATAATCGCTAAACAGACATCTAGGCCAATCAGGTCTGCCAGCGCTAGCGGCCCCATGGGATGTGCGGCACCTAGCTTCATGGCGTCATCAACTGCTTCTGGGGTGGCGGTACCCTCTTGAACAATAAACGCCGCCTCGTTGATCATCGGCACTAGTAAGCGGTTCACTGCAAAGCCCGGCGCATCGCCCACCGGCACGGCGGTTTTGCCTAATGCCTTGGCAAGCTGCTCGATACGCTCAACGGTAGCGTCAGAGGTCTGCTCGGCGCGAATCACTTCTACCAATTTGAGCACCGGCACGGGGTTAAAGAAGTGCATGCCTACCACGCGTTCGGGATGTTCGCACACCGCCGCCAAGCGGGTGAGCGACAGCGATGAGGTATTGGAGGCCAAAATAGCCGTGCTGTTCAATTGGCTTAGATCGCGAAAAAGCGTCTCTTTGAGTGCTGGCTGCTCAGGCGCTGCCTCAATAATCACCGCACAGTCGCTAAGCGCCTGTAACGAGGTCGTGGTCGAGAGGCGCGCCAAAGCGGCCTTTTTATCTGCCTCCGTGATCTTTTCTTTAGCAACCAGCTTGGCTAAGCCTTTGTCGACGTTCGCTTCGGCGCGACCCAGCTGCTCTTCGGCCACATCAAAAAGACGTACCGTAAACCCGCTGGCGGCCACTACCTGGGCAATCCCCTGCCCCATCGTACCCGCGCCGACGACGCCAATTAGTTGGTCACTCATTCACTTTCTCCTTAATCCACTATCAATGATTTTTAGCTTCTTCACGCAATACGAATTTTTGTATCTTACCCGTTGAGGTTTTCGGCAGTTCGCTGAAAATCACCGTCTTAGGCACTTTGTAGCCCGCCAAACGTTCGCGACAGTGGGCGATAATATCGGCCTCAGTGACTTCCCCGTAGCCGACTTTCAGCTTCACAAATGCACAGGGCGTTTCGCCCCACTTCTCGTCGGGCTTAGCCACCACCGCCGCCTCTTCAACGGCAGGATGGCCGTAAATAGCGTCTTCTACTTCGATGGTCGAGATGTTTTCACCACCGGAAATAATGATGTCTTTAGAGCGGTCTTTGATCTCGATATAGCCATCCGGGTGCCACACAGCCAAATCGCCGGTGTGATACCAACCACCCGCTAGCACCTGCTCGGTTGCCTCAGGGTTTTTTAAGTAGCCCTTCATCACGTTATTACCGCGCATCAGTATCTCACCCATGGTTTGACCGTCTTTGGGGATAGGTTCCATCGTGAGCGGGTCGGCCACGCATAATGCTTCGAGCATGTGATAGCGCACGCCCTGGCGAGCTTTTATTTTCGCCCGCGCTTCAAGAGGCAACTCATCCCACGCCTCACGCCAGGCACAAACGGTCACCGGCCCGTACACTTCGGTTAAGCCGTAAACGTGGGTAACCTCGATGCCTAGAGTTTCAACGCCAGCAATCACCGCGGCAGGCGGCGCAGCACCGGCGGTGGTAACTTTCACCGAATGATCGAACTGGCGCTTATCTTCAGCGGGCAAATTAACTAAGCCATTGAGAATAATCGGTGCGCCGCTGAAGTGGCTAACCTTTTCATCAGCAATCAGTTGCATAACCTTTTTAGGCTCGACACGGCGCAGGCACACGTTGACGCCTGCATTGGCGGCAATCGTCCATGGAAAACACCAGCCATTGCAGTGGAACATAGGCAGCGTCCACAGATAGATCGGGTGGTGGGGCATCGCCCACTCCATAATATTGCTCACCGCGTTCAGGTAAGCGCCACGGTGGTGATAAACCACGCCCTTGGGTTTTCCCGTTGTGCCAGAGGTATAGTTGAGTGAGATCGCATTCCATTCATCGTCAGGTAGCTGATAAGCGAAATCGGCGTCACCTTCATTGAGCAGCGCTTCGTACTCAATCTCCCCAATACCGTCTATTTCACCCAGAAACGCCACGTCGGCCACATCGATGATCAGCGGCTTATGTTCGAGCTTGGCAACGGCCTGCTGGATAACGTCAGCAAACTCGGGGTCCACCAGAATCGCCTTGGCTTCGCCATGCGCAAGCATGTAGCTGATCGCCTCAGCATCCAGGCGGATATTTAAGGTATTGAGCACACAGCCCGCTAGTGGCACGCCAAAATGCGCTTCAAACATAGCTGGAATATTAGGCAGCATGGCCGCCACCGTTTGACCCGGCTGAATACCACGCTGTTTGAGCGCAGAGGCAAGCTGGCGGCAGCGCGTCCAGGTTTCGCCCCAGGTGCGGCGAGTGCTGCCATGCACGATGGCGGGATAATCGGGGTAAATCGACGCGGAGCGCTCGATAAAGGTCAGCGGCGAAAGCGGCACGTGATTGGCAACGGTTTTGGGTAAGCCTTGCTCGAAGATAGCGCTCATAGTCGACTCCTACCTATTGTTATTAAAAGCGATCGTTTTAAATGCATGTTTTGATAGCCTACAAACAGCGCCGCCGCCTTTAAGGCGGCGGCGCGTAGCTATGTGATTCGCGTCAATGAATCTCAAAGTCGCTAAGGCATTGCATGCCCGCCTCAATGACCGCGCGCTGGGCACGGCCAACCGGCAGCCATTGAGTGATAGCAAACTCTGCGCTGCGCAGCTTGGCAGCGTAGAAAGGGTCGTCGCTGCCGTTATCAAGCGCAACTTGAGCACTGAGCGCCGCTTGCCCCATTTGCCAGGCGCACAGCACGTGCCCCGCTAAGCTGAGAAACGGCGTGGCGTAGGCCTGCACCGCGTCCGCCCCTTTTTCAGGGTCGGCGCCCTGCTTGAGCACTATCGCTTGGGCGGTTTTTAGATCGTCTAAGCCGGCGGCTAAGCCACTGCCTAACGCAGCAAGCGCAGGGTTCGCGTTGAGCTGTTCGACGGTAGTGGCAACGTCATCTAGCAGCGCAGTTAGCGCCTCGCCACCATCGCGTTGAAGCTTACGCCCTGCCAAATCAAGCGCCTGAATGCCATTAGTACCTTCGTAAATCGGAGCAATCCGCGCATCGCGCAGCAGCTGAGCTACGCCGGTCTCTTCCACGTAGCCCATCCCTCCGTGCACCTGAATGCCCATGGACGCGATATCAACCGCCTGGTCAGTGGAAAAACTTTTAATCACCGGAATAAGAATATCGGCGCGGGCCTGTGCAGCGCTGCGCGTATCGCGGCTGTCTGCATGACGGGCTGTATCCAGCTCGGCGGCGCAATACAGCGCCAGTGCCCGCAATGCATCGGTACGCGAGCGCATTGAAAGTAGCATACGGCGCACGTCGAAATGATCGCTAATACTGCATTCAGCACCGCCACGCGAGGCCGGCGCTCGCCCCTGACGACGCTCAAGCGCGTAGGCGAAGGCATGCTGGCAGGCACGCTCAGCCACGCCAATGCCCTGGACACCTACTTTGTGGCGAGCCTCGTTCATCATGGTAAACATATGATTCAGACCACGCCCTTCCTGGCCGACCAAGTAGCCAATCGCACCGCCATTTTCACCAAAGCTTAGCGTGCAGGTGGGGGAACCGTGAATGCCCAGCTTATGCTCAATGGATGCACAGGTGACGTCGTTGCGCTCTCCAAGCGAGCCGTCGTCATTGACCAAAAACTTGGGCACTAAAAACAGTGAAATGCCTTTATTGCCTTGCGGCGCATCGGGCTTTCGGGCCAGGACTAGATGAATGATATTGTCAGCGGCGTCGTGCTCGCCCCAGGTGATATAGATTTTCTGGCCGCTAATGCGGTAGTGATCGTTTTCGGGCACGGCGCGAGTGCGCACTTGGGAAAGGTCCGACCCCGCTTGGGATTCGGTAAGGTTCATCGTGCCCGTCCAGCTACCTTCCACTAATTTGGGCAAGTAAGTGGATTTGAGGGCATCGCTGCCGTGGTGCGCCAGCGCCTCGATAGCGCCAGCGGTTAGCATGGGGCAAAGACCTAGCGCCATATTGGCACCGTGAAGCATTTCCTGAACGGCACTGGCCACCACTTCAGGCAAATTCTGCCCACCTAACGCCTCGGATACGCCAATACCGTTCCAGCCACCCTCTACATACGCCTGATAAGCCGCTGCAAAGCCATCCGGTGACGTCACGCTGCCGTCGGTATGACGCTTGGCACCCTGTCGATCACCGCTAGCATTTAGCGGCCCCCAGACATCGCCCGCAAGCTTTGCCGCTTCTTCAAGCACTGCCTCAACTAAATCGGGCGTAGCTTCTTCAAAGCCTGGCAGGCTTAGCGAGCGATGCGCGAGCAGCTCTTCGAGCACAAAGCGCAAGTCGCGTACGGGCGCAGCGTAAACATTCATGGCGAACCTCGGCAGAGAGTGAATCTGGGCGTTCTTAAACAATTGTTTGAAAGTAGCGCTACGATAGTAGTAATACTCTCGCCCAGACACCATTAGCCCAAGGTATCAGCCGCCGCCAATAATGCCTCTATATTGCGCTACTTGCGCACGCCCATCTGCTCCACGTCATCATAATAGGTGATATGACTTTCATCTTCGGCAGGCGGCCCTACCACGGGCTCAACGGCGTCAACATCCCATACCGCGTCGGACAAATCTTCCAGGTGCTCGTGCTCTAGCGCGCCCTGCATTAATTCTTCGGTCACCACTAGCTCGGCACCCGCTGCGGTCATTGGCGTTGTTGGCGTAAATGGAGCCACGGGCACCGGCGCTGGGCGAACATGGCGACGCCAGGAAAAGAACATGACGAGGAACAGGCTGAGCGAACCAAAAGCCCAGAATAGACCTGCGTCGCCTATCGCCGTCATGACCGGTGAAATCATTAGCGGGCTTAGCGTGGCGCCAATCGAATTGATCAACAGCAAGCCCTGGCTCATACGCACTAAGGCGCCCGCGGGTGCACGGTCAGCGGCATGGCTAACCGCGACAGGGTAAAGAGCAAACACCCCGCCGCCGAGCAAGAACAGCAGCCCTGCTAACAGCGGGGTTGAGAGCGGCAGCCAGAGTATCGCCGCCGAAATCAATACACAGAAGCCGCTAATCCCAATCAACACCATCTGACGGTCGTGGCGGTCCGACCAGCGGCCAATCGGATACTGCAGCAGCATGGCGCCCATAATCACCACGGCCATCATCTGCCCTACCTGGCTAACGCTCATACCGTTACGCTGCAAATAGAGCGGTAGCAGCGTATAGGCCGCCGCCACTACCATGCCCGAGCCCAAACTACCCATCACCCCGGTGGGTGTCAGCATAATCAAACGATGGGGAGGCAGCGGTTCGGCATGTTCCATGATCGGCGAGACACGGGGAATCATTGCCATTGGCAGGACGGATAGCGAGGCCAGCAAACCAATCACCATAAAGGGCGCGGTGACGCCCATGGCGTTAGTCACGCCTAGCAGTAGCTGGCCCAAGACCCCGGCGCCATATAGCGAAATCATATACAGCGCCAGCAGGCGGCCGCGGACCTTTTGATCCCCGGCGGTCAGCAGCCAGCTTTCAATGACCAGATAAACGCCCACCGTCGCCCAGCCGCCAATCAGGCGTAGGCCAAACCAGGCCCATGGGTCGAAAAACAAGCCCTGCAGCAGCACCGTAACTGCGACGAGTGAGGCGAAACTACCGTAGGCACGAATGTGGCCAATGCGCAGCAACAGGCGATCATTCACCAGCGCACCCAACGCTAAGCCGATAAAGTAAGCCGACGACACAATACCGATCACCGTGGCCGACTCACCGGCGGCGTCCAGACGCACGGTAATTAAGGTGGCAAGAAAACCGTTGCCAATCCCGAGAATGAATAGCCCTAACAGGGGCGCCAGCGCCATGGCTAATAGTTGCCGCGACATGAAAACCTCACCTTGCCTACAGGAGTGAAAAACACGCATGAAACATGTTGCCAAATGTGCTCAAAACCACCGTCATCTCACCTGGCACACCTAGTCAGGCTGGGGTATCGGCGCGCAATTATTGCCCTCAATGGTGCAAAGTCAATGCTTTTCGAATGCTTCGCTCACTCGCGCTGGCGGTTTCTAAACAATAACCGTGTCGGGGCCAGGAAATTCCACTACCAAATTATTCTCTTGTGCCCACCAGCGAAAGGTCGCTTCACTAAAAAAGCTAACGTGCGTGGGGGTCGCTAATATAGTGCCAGTGGGGTAAATAAACGCCCTAAAAAGCGCCGGCATCCCGTATCATGCGGCGAGTTTTGATGTTTATCGTATTCGGCTTTGGCAGCGGCGGCGCTCAAATGCTGCTCCGGGGGGAACACATACCAGCGCGCACGTGGCACACTGGTCATAGTCACGACGCTGGTCCCTGTGGTAAAGCGCAGTGTAAGTTTCCGCGCATAGCGGGCAGCGGCGCATCATCGTATTCTCTGGCTTATCGCTATGGTTTAAGGAAAGAGGCATGCTAACAGGTCTGGATCATCTTGTTGTTACCGTCACGGACATGGGGCGCGCGGTGGATTTTTACTCCCGCGTGCTAGGCTTAGACGTACGCTATCGCGATGCCCAGCGGGTCGATCTAATGCTTGGGGATACCGCGCTACGTCTGCATCAAACAGACACCGATATCGCCCCCGTCTCCGCAACGCCTACTCCCGGCAGCCTGGATTTATGCCTGCGCTGCCAGCTGCCGCTGGACGAATTTAAGCAGCATCTGGACGCCTTGACGATTGACGTGGAGCTTGGGCCTGTGGCTCGCCAGGGCGCCAACGGGCCGATTGAGTCAATTTATCTGCGCGACCCGGACGGCAACCTGCTGGAGATTTGCCGAGCTTCTTCACGCTAAGCATTGGCCCGCGTTAATGCCAAGCCGGGGATCGCAAGGTATCATACGGCCCTTGAACAGCAGCCGCTGTGCTGGGTAATGCGCAGCGAGCTCTATGCCCTTATACAGATTGATCGAAAGGAAACGCTATGCGTGATAACGCCAATGCGCCGCTTGAAGGCGAAATAATCAGCGAAGAACAGCGCCACCAGCCCGACACCACGCTGGCGATGGTTATTTATGCGCTTTATCTGGCCAGTTTTTTTCTCGGTTTTACGTCAGTTATCGGGGTGGTCATCGCCTATGTGTATAAAGGCAAAGGCCCTGCCTGGCTAGAAGAGCACTATCGCTACCAGATTCGCACCTTCTGGATAGGGCTGGTGTACGGCATCGTGTTTTCGCTCTTGACCTTCATACTGATCGGTTTTCCATTACTGTTGGCGCTCGGCGTATGGCTGATCATCCGCTGCGTTAAGGGCTTTAAAGGGCTGCAAGAGAAGCGTGCACCCACCAACGTAGATACTTGGCTGCTCTAATAATGACTCAGCACAGGTCTGAATCCGATGGGCGTTTCTCAAAAGCCAGTGCCATTAGCGGGCTTTGGCGTCATTTGTCAGGCTGGTCGCTCTCACGCCTGTGGCGGGTTTCCTCAGCGCTAGGGCCTCAGGTTTACCGCTTTAGCAAGCGTGAACGCTTTATCACAGAGCGCAACTTGGGCGTTGTTTACCCCCATTTTTCGGCTGCCGAACGCAAGACGCTTGCCAGGCATAGCCTGCGCCACTCAACGGCAACCATGTTAGAGCTTGGGCATGCCTGGATGGCGGAGCCGGATAACGTTGAAGCGGGAATTTTGGCGGTCTATGGGCGTGACAAACTCGATAGCGCCCGGTCGCAAGGCCGTGGAGTGATTGTGCTAGCCCCGCACTTTGGTAACTGGGAAGTGCTCAACTTTTGGCTGTCGAGCCACTTCCCCTTTACCGCCATGTACGAGCCACCCAAAATTACCGCTTTAGACCCCATCATTCGCCATGGCCGAGAGCGTATGGGAGCAAGCCTAGTGCCGACGAATCCTCGCGGCGTCGCGGCACTGCTCAAAGCGCTTAAACGTAGCGAAGCTATTGGCATATTGCCCGACCAAGAACCCGACTGGGGCAGCGGTGTTTTCGCACCTTTTTTTGGTCGCGATGCCTACACCGCCACGCTGCTGCCAAAACTAGTGGCGCGTACCCAAGCAAGAGTCGTCACCGGCGTGGCGCTGCGCGTTCCTGGCAAAGGCTTTGAGATCCACTTTCTAGATGCCGACGAGCGCGTTTATAGCGCCGATGACGTGGAGTCTGCCACGGGGGTCAACGCTTGCGTAGAAAACGCCATTGCCCTGGACCCCGCGCAGTATCAGTGGGAGTACAAACGCTACCGTAAAGTGGTGCAAGAACAGCAGCAATTGCCCAACTTTCGCGACTTTCGACCGTATTGATAACGCCTCATTCTTACGGCAGATTACTCGTTATTGTCACGGGCATACACATCGTCTAAGCGCTCTATATCGTCCTCGCCCAGGTAGCTTCCCGACTGCACTTCGATCAATTCAAGAGGAATCTTGCCAGTGTTTTCCAGCCGGTGAAGCGCCCCGATGGGAATATAGGTCGACTGATTTTCACAGACTAAGAAACTCCGCTCTTCAATCGTCACCCGTGCCGTGCCGCTCACCACTACCCAGTGTTCAGCGCGGTGATGGTGGCGCTGCAACGACAGCCGCCCACCGGGTTTCACAGTAATGTGCTTCACCTGATAACGCTCGCCGCTATCCATCGCTTGAAAGCTTCCCCAAGGACGCTGAACCTGAGGCGCGCATTCAGGCTCGCGACGCCCCGCCAGAGAGAGTGCCGCCACCAGCTGTTTGACCTGCTGTGCCTGCTCACGGTGAGCGATTAATACGCTGTCAGATGTTTCCACGACAATCAGATTTTGCACACCCAGCGTTGCCACCAAGCGATGTTCGGCAATTACCAGCGAGTCCTGGGTATCGGTTAGCCAGGTATCGCCTTTGGCAGCGTTACCAGCTTCATCAGGCACTACCGTTGCCCACAGCGCATCAAAACTACCGATGTCGCTCCACTGCGCCCTCAGCGGCACCACCGCGGCGCGCTCGCAGTGTTCCATGACCGCATAGTCGATAGAGTCCCCCGGGCAGCGGCAAAATGCCTCTTCGCCCAGGCGCAGAAAATCTAAGTCGCGATGGGCCGAGCTAACCGCCTCCACGCAGGCCGCAAGCATCGTCGGCTGCAGGCGCTCTAACTGCTCTAAATAGCTTGAAGCACGCAGCAAAAACATGCCGCTGTTCCACAGGTAGTCGCCGCTTGCTACCAGCTTAGCGGCGCGCTCGGCGTCAGGCTTTTCGATAAATGCGGCAAGATGATGCCCCCCGTCTAAGGGCGCACCGCAGGCAATGTAGCCATAGCCAGTTTCAGGCTGGGTCGGCACGACGCCAAACGTCACCAGGTAGCCTGCTTCGGCGAGCGGCGTGGCAAGCGCAACGCTGTGCTGAAATGCGCCAACATCGCCTATTTCATGATCCGCCGGCAGCACCAGGAGTAGCGGATCATCGCCGGCTTGCCGCGCCAGCAATGCCGCACAGGCAATCGCGGGTGCGGTATTACGCCCTTCGGGCTCAAGCACCAGCGTAGCCGCTTGATTCATTTCGCGCAGCTGTTCGGCCATTAAGAACCGGTGGCTCTGATGCCCCATCAGCATCGGGGCTTTATCGGTCAGCCCGACTAAGCGCCTCAGCGTTTGCTGCAACAAACTCTGCGGCGACGTTAAGCGCAAAAATTGTTTAGGCATTTGCTCTCTTGATAGCGGCCAAAGCCGAGTGCCGCTACCACCGCTTAAAATTACCGGCTGAATCATGGTTCCATCCTTGTGGTCATCCTTGCATCAGAGCACGCGTTTTAGCGAATAGGCTCACCGAAATCGGCCTGTAACCAGTGACGCAGCTCGCTCATTCTAGGCGCATTTTCAGCCTGTTCGAGCGCAGGCAGCGTGCCGGGTACAAATCCGCGGGCGATAAACGGCGCCAGAAGCGCGGGGTCTGCACTGATGATATGCACCGGCACCGCCGCGCTAGCATTATCACCGGTAATTAACGGCGCAGCCTGATGATCACCAAGAACGATCATCAGCGTTTTGTCGTCCACCACCCGCTCCGCCCAGCGCCCGGTGACTTTTACAGCGTAGTCCACCGACCAAGCATAGTGATCGCGAATACGTTCGATGTCTTGCCACAGCACTTCTGGCGGGGCGCCGGCGTTTTCCCACGGTGCAAAAATGCGGCCATCCTCGATTAACGACCAGTCTTCAATGACCGGCAGTATCGGTGTCCAGGGCGCATGGCTAGAAATCAACGCCTGCTGGGCAAACACCGGCGAGTCGCCTAGCAGGTATTTTTGAGTGTAATCGAGAGTGAACTGGTCGGGCATAGTCACCCAGTTAAGGGCAGGGCCGGCGTAGTCGATATCGTTGGCGGCGGCTATTTCATCGAAACCGTAAATCTCGCCTTCCGGCCACGCCATGGTAATAGCGGGCATGACGGCTAGCGTGCGCTGCCCGGTGGCACGAAAATCATCAATCAACGTGGAATGGCCGCTGTCTAACATCAGCCGATACCACAACTGGTTGTCGATCCACCGGCCGCTGAGCGTGGTCGCGTGCGCCAGCCACGACTGCCCTCCGCGAATCGGGGCTTCTAACATACCCGACACGACGTGAATATCTCGCTTTTCTAAGCGCTGCTGCATCTCGGCAAGGGTGGGCAGCAACACGTCAGCATAGCGCGGGTCATTCAGCGCCGAGATGCCGTAAGACTCAATGAAAGTCAGCAGCACATTATGTCCCTCAAGCCCTGGCAGGGCCTGGGCCTGCATAGGCGCATCTTCCAACTGCGCGATAAATTCACGGCGAGCAGCATGGGTATCAGTTACTTGCTGCCATTGAAAACGCGTGATGTTGACCAAAGGCAGGCGGGCGCTATCCACTAATCGCATACCGTTAAGCTCAAGCGCTGCACCGCCGGTCGCCATCACTAGCAGCGCTAATGCAACCACTCTGGGTATGCGCTTAGTAACGTAAGACGCTGGTGGCAGTAGCAGCCATGCCAAGCCCGCAGCAATACCCAGCAGCAAGCCGGCGCCGGCCAGCATTGCGCACACGGCCAAAAATTGCCCGAGATTACCTTCCAGCAAGTTATAAACCGCGCTCATTAAAGGCAAATCGAGATAGAGGTTGAGTGGCCTGGCAAAGGCCATATGCGTCGCGGCAGTTCCCAGGTTAGTTGCCGTTGCCAATACCACCCAGCTCACCAGCCCCACTGCCACGATGAGGCGAGCCCTGCCACGAGGAAGCAGCAGCATTAAAGGCGCGATGACCAACGCTTCCCAGGCAATCAGATGTGAGCTGATATCACTAAAACGCCACCACAGCGGCGCGATGAGCAGCAGATTGAGCAGCAGTACCGTTGATAATAATCGAGTCATCGCATTCTCGTGTGTGTCTGCTTTAGCTTAAGATACCTAAGATAAGAGCTATCAGTGTCCTACCTTATTGAAAGGCAATAGACAGGCGCAAGGCATAGGGCTGCTGAAAAACACCATAATAATGTATGTCGAAAGGATTTCGCCCATGTGTGTTAGCAGCGTTAATAGAGGCAAGGTTGATAAAAACAAAGTTGGTAAAGACCGGGTTGGCAAAGACAGGGCTCGCAAAGACAGAGCTAGGAGGGTGCGGGCTGGCAAATTGACAGTGTTACTCGGCTGCACGATCGCATCGACTGCGTTTGCCGACGATGACCAGCACTTCAACGCGGTGATTGAACGTGCGCAACAGCTTGCTGAGAATACGTATCAAGCCCCTGAAGAAACGCTGCCTGATGCGCTGCGTGATATTAGTTACGATACCTATCGGCAAATTCGCTTTGATCCAGAGCATGCTTACTGGAAAGAAGAAAGCCCGTTTAACTTACAGCTATTTCACAGCGGCTTCCTTTTCCAAACCCCCATTGTGCTCAATGTTATTGAGAACGAGGGCATTGAAAACGACAGCGTAGCCTCTCTGCCGTTTGCGCCCGAGGATTACAACTACGAAGGAAATGCTGAAGCGCTGAAGGAACAGGATTTATCGGGTAGCGGCCATGCGGGATTCCGCCTGCATTATCCACTCAATAACGAAGAATACGCAGACGAAGTAGCGGTTTTCCTTGGCGCGAGCTATTTTCGCATCGTAGGACGCGACCAAGTGTATGGGCTTTCGACGCGGGGGCTGGCAATCGATACGGCGTCCCCCGACGGCGAAGAGTTTCCAGCATTCCGCGAATTTTGGTTTTATAAGCCCACTGCTGATGCCGATCACCTTGAGCTATTGGCACTGTTGGATAGCCCTTCTGTCAGCGGCGCCTATCGCTTTATTATCCGGCCCGGTGACGATACGCAGGTGGAAGTAGAAGCCGAGCTATTTGCGCGAGACGATATTGCCAAGCTAGGCGTTGCCCCACTCACCAGCATGTTTACTTATGGCGAAGCGAGCCGCGAGCGCCCGGACGATTTTCGCCCGCAGGTACACGACTCGGATGGGCTACTGATGCATACCGGTAGCGATGAGTGGATTTGGCGCCCGCTGAATAACCCTGATGATCTTCACACCTCGGTGTTTATTGACGCATCGCCACAGGGGTTTGGCCTCATGCAGCGCGAGCGCGACTTTAACCGCTACTTAGATACGGAGGCCCAGTATCATCGCCGTCCCAGCCAGTGGGTGGAGCCTTTAGACGACTGGGGCCCTGGTCACGTTGAGCTGATTGAGATCCCCACTGCCGATGAAACTCACGACAACATTGTTGCCTTCTGGGTCGCCGATGACGCGCTGAAGGCCGGTGAGTCTCGCCGCCTGCACTACCGCACCTACACCCTCAATGCTCAGCCAGAAGACGCAATGCTTGGGCAAGTCATTCGCACCCGTCATGGCCGTGTCGGCATTATCGAGCAGGAAGATTCAGCCTCGTCAGGGCAGCGCCAGTTTATTATCGACTTTCAGGGGGGCGCGCTAGATGAGCTAACGGCCGACCAACCGGTTGAGCTAGATATCAGTATCCAAGACGGTGAGGTGCTGTTGCCTCAAGTCACCGCCCTACCTAATAAGGGCTGGCGCGCTAGCTTCAGACTCCCCGCCAGCGATCAGCCTAGCGATGTTAGCCTCAGACTGACCTTAAATGGCGAACCGGTTAGCGAAACCTGGAATTACGTGTGGTATCCGGATGTCTGACCCAAGCAACACAACGCTATCCCTTATCTGGCTCATCATCCGCTATAGGTCGTTCACGCTATGATTTACCACTGGCAAGCGCTTACCTCTTCACAACTCGCCGATATCGCCCAGCGCGACCCGGTGGCGGTACTGGTGCTCGGTGCCATAGAGCAGCATGGCACTCACCTGCCTTTAGCCACTGATCTCACTATTGGCCTAGGCCTTCAGGCGGCCATGCTGGAGCAGTTGAATGAATCGCTTAATGTCATTTGCCTACCGCCAATTTCCGTGGGCGCCAGCGATGAGCATGCAAGTTTTCCCGGCACGCTGAGCTTGCCCGCGCCGCTTGCTATTGCCACTCTGGAAGCCTATGGCGATAGCCTAGCCCAGACGGGCATTCGCCGCCTGGTACTGCTAAACAGCCATGGCGGTAACAAAGCGGTGATGGACATCGCCGGGCTAACGCTGCGGCGGCGATATGCCATGCGTGTGGTAAAAGCGACCTATACGCGGCTACCTCCTCTTGAAGACGGCATTGATGCTGAAGAACTACGCTATGGATTACACGGCGGACTGCTGGAGACCGCGATGATGCGGCACTTAGCACCATCGCTTGTGCAGCTTGATGACTACCAAGCCGCCCCCACCGCGGCGCCACAGGGCAACGCATTAGTCAGTGCAGAGGGCGCCGCGGCGTTTGCATGGCTAGCAGAAGACCTAAGTGCTCAGGGCGTGGCAGGTGATGCCACTCTCGCTAGCATTGAATTAGGAGAGCGGTTAGTACGCCACTACGCAAGCCAACTTGCCATGGTAGTAACAGAAACCGCCCAATTGCCACCGTTAGCAGAGCAAGAATAACGCTCTGACGAGCGGCGGTTGCGATTAGCGCTGGCTGCTTAGCACATCGTCCAAGAGATGCCCGCCACGGGTTGCCTTAGCGTTTAGGTAGCGCTGATTGTGATCGGTAACGCTGCCGTAGAGCGCTTGGCGCGACACCACTTCGATGCCGCCTTGGCGCAGGGCGTCCATTTTCAGCGGATTATTGGTCAGCAGTTGCACCTGGTCGATTTTAAGGGCGCTGAGCATGTCCACCGCGACGCTATACTGGCGCTCATCATCGCCGAAACCCAGCACTTGATCAGCATCGACCGTATCCAGCCCACCGTCTTGCAACGTATAGGCACGCAGCTTGTTAGCTAAACCAATGCCACGCCCTTCTTGAGCCAAATAGAGCAGCACACCGCCCCCCATGGCCTGAATATCCTTTACGGCATTGCGCAGCTGTTCACCGCAGTCACAGCGCAGGCTAGCGAAGAGATCTCCCGTTAAGCAGGCCGAATGCATACGCAGCGGCACCGCTGCTTCCCACTCTTCCGGCTTGCCAATGACCACGGCCACATGCTCGCGCAGGCCGTCGGGCTCACGAAAGAGCACGAAGCGGCTGTCGGCCGCTTCTTCCAACGGAATATGCGCTTCGCTCACCCGCTTAAGCATGCCCGGCACACCGGACAAGCACTGCTGAGCATCCTTGGCATTAACGGCTAACAGCCGCCCTTCGGCAAGCTGCTGCTCAATATCCGCGGCGGCTTTTTCACTCACAAACGCGCAGAGTGCTGCGGGTATGAGCAGGGCGCGACGCATGAGCGTCACCGCACCTACTTCCGCTAGCGCCGCTGGCTTTAAGCCCTTTAATCGCTCGCTGCCCGCTGACGGCTGATCTTCTGAGGTGGCTAAACGATGCAGTTCACCAGCGCCAATGTTCGCTGCTAGCGGTAAGCTTGCCGCCTCAGCGGTGACCGCCACACCGATAGCCGCTAAGCGGTGGCGAGTAAGCACTAGTGAAGGGGGGCTACCGGCCAGCTGCGCAAGGGCATCTATCGACTCGCTGCCTTCCAGCGCCTGCACTAATAAACGCTGTTTGCCGGCATTAATCACCACGGGAAAACCACGACGAATATCGAAAATAGCGCGTTCAATCTGATACATGTTGGCCTCCTGGCTTCCTGGCGTGGGAGTTGTTATAGCTTGCGCTGGGCGCTGCTTGCTGCGAAGTGCTGACTCGAAGTGCTTGCTCTTAACCAAGCAGCGCCCGCATGATTAAGCGGACTTTTCATTACGGAGACGTCATGCCCGACCCCAACGTCAACACGGACGCTACCTCGCCAACCATCCATCAAGATAGCCGTATTGAGGCGGCTGATGCCTGGGAGTGGCTGCTGGCGCTGCGCTACTGTCGCGCCTGCTCGGTGATGATTAAGCTCACGCCTAGCGGCGAATGGGCAACGTCTCTGGCCGTTAGCGCTGACGCCCGCGAGCTGCTGGACTGCCTGGCGCCGCTGGCCAGCCAATCTCAATGGGTTGTCGCTCAGTTGGGCCAAAGCCTTGATGGCCGCATCGCAACGGAAAGCGGTCATTCGCACTATATCAACGGCCACGAAAGCTTGGTGCATCTGCATCGGCTGCGCGCCATGGTCGACGCCGTGGTGATCGGTGCGGGCACTGCCTGTGCCGACAACCCGCAGTTGACCGTGCGCCACGTTAGCGGCGAGCACCCGGCCCGCGTCGTGCTGGACCCTCGCGGGCGGGTACCCAGCAGCCTGGCCCTGATGCAAACAGATACCGCACCGACGCTGCATATTGTGGGGCCGGAGGTATCGGCGACGACGTCTCATTCCCACGTTGAGCGCTGCGTGCTGCCGCTGAACGCTAGCAGCCAGTTCAACCCTCAAGATGTCATTGCACTGCTGGCCGAGAGAGGCTTGCATCGCGTGCTGGTGGAAGGTGGCGGCATTACCGTTTCTCAGTTCATCGAAGCGCACGCCGTTGACCGTTTGCATCTGCTCATCGCCCCGCTGCTGATTGGCTCCGGCAGGCCGGGGCTGAAAATGACACCCATCGACACGCTTGATAAAGCGCTGCGTCCGCCCACGCGAACCTTCCGCTGCGGTGAGGACACCTTGTTCGATATGCTGCTTCGGAAGGCTGCCCCCTGAGGGCGACGCCTTTTCACGACGGCTCAGCGCAACCCAGATACCCGGCAAACTGGCCAGCAGCACTAACACACCGTAAGCCAGCGATACCGCCACGCCCTGGGCTGCTGGCAAGCCCACCAGCGCCCAAACACCGGCCGCGGCACCTTCACGTAGCCCCCAGCCCGCGACCGAGAAAGGGATCACCATCGCTAAGAGTAATACCGGCGTGAGCGCGAGCAGCTGCAACACGGGTAGCTCAACGCCAATCGCCCAGGCTGCGCAGACCATCACTAAGCCATAGCTCAAGACAATCATCAGTGACGAGAGCAGTTGCCGAGGCCACACGCCGCGTTGCAATAAGCCACGCTTAATATCGCGTGCTAAGGCTTGGCTCCAGTCTGGCAGCCGCCCAGACCAGGCGCTAAAGCGATGGCGCAGCAACAGCCCGCCGACGATCGCTAAGGCTGGCCCTATCACTATGCTGAGGCCAACCACCGTGATCACGGGCATACCCAAGGCGGCATGCCAAAGCGGCGAAAACAGCAGCGCCGTTAGCGTTAATAGCACTAACGCTAGCTGGCCCGACGCACGTTCAATAATCACCGCCCGCCAGGCCTTGCCCCGGGACTGTGCTTGGCGGGCATGACGATGAGCGCGGCCTGCATCGCCTAGCACTCCTCCTGGCAACAGCTGATTGACTAACAGTGCGAGATAATACTCGCGCAGCGCATAGCCGAATCTCAGCGGCACGTTAATTAGCCCCGCGGTGAACTGCCAACGCCAAGCGCTGAGCATGATCTGTAGCGTACTGATAACAAACGCCAGGACTACCCAGCCGACAGAGAAACGCTGCACCTCATCAACGATCGCCCTAGGGTCAACCCACAGTGCGACTGCTCCCAGCAGGGCGACGCTGACAACGCCATGGTGAAGCCATGGGCTGCCTAACATCGCGTGCAGCTGCGTGCGGACTCTCGGCGCCTGGGCCATTGGCTTACGCCTCTTCCTGGGGCATGGCGAACAGATCACGATGCCCCACCCAGATACCTAATTCACCGCCAGCAACCGCCTGCTGACGATGCTGCAACCAGGCGGCAATACGTGCCGATGATTCAGGCACTTGTTCTGTTACGGCCAGCGCCCAGCCTTCCAACAGCGCCGACATCAACGGCAGCTGCTCGCGATTGCCAGCGCTTAGATGCCAAGGCGTTTCAGCTTGCTCAATGCGGTACTGCGCCTTTTCTAAGGCGGCGACTAACGCGTCATGGGCCTGGCCACCCAGCGCGGCACCTAGTCCTTTATCGCGCTGCTGGTGAGCCATAAACATCGCCAGCATCCAGTGATCTTCATCGTCTACTACCGGGGCGTCGAGGACATCCGTAAAGTACCACTCGCCGGTCACGCTTAAGGCAATCAATAGGGCCTGATGCTGATGAGCACAGCGAGTGACCAGTTCATCAATCCACTGCTGTGAAACCAAATCAAGCAGCGCTGACGCGGTCACTAGGTGTGAGTCGTTGATCGGCACATCGCTCAGCGGCTCAAGCGATACGCAGTGTGTTTCAACCGTTACGGGCAACCCCTGACAATCGCTAAACTCCACCACTCGCTGCTGGGCCTGCTCTAACAGCCCAGCGTCATGATCGATTAATTTCCAGCGCTGGTAGCTGCCCAGATGCGGGGCAAGAAAGCGCATATTGCTGCCTCGGCCGCAGCCAAGATCCGCTATGCGGGGTGATGCTGCACGCGCACTGAGCCACTCAGACGCCTGCATGGCCAGCGGTTGGCTGCGCGAGGCAATGTCAGCCTCTTCGCGCAGCGTCAACCAGTCTGCTGCAAACTGGCTGCCGGCACTAAAACCAAGCGGAGCCCTCGGCGTGGTTAACGCAGCAGCAAAGTCAGCGCCTGCCGCCTGCCAGTCATTAAGGCTATGGCGTGCTTGCGCAGCGCCTTGACGAAGCTGATGACGTAAATCGGGGTCACCGCAAAATCGATTAAGGGCATCTTGCAGCGCCTCGCTATCACCCGGCGGAACGCTCAAACCCGCCCCCGGCGGCAGCGTATCGCGCAGCGCACCACCGGTAGTGGTAATCACCGGCAGGCCGTGGGCCAGCGCCTCAGTAATCACCATGCCGTACCCTTCATACCAAGACGGCAACACGAGGGCGTGGGCACGCTGGTATGCTGCTTCAAGCGTTTCATCATCGCACTCACCGTGCAAGATTACTCGACCGGTAAGCTGATGTTGCTCGATAAGCTGCTGAACGCGCTGGGCAAACCCTGCGTCACGCGCACCGCCATAGCAGTCGCACTGCCAGTTATCCCCCGCTACGTCTGCCAACGCCTGAACTAAAATGTCCTGCCCTTTGCGGGGCGTTACCGTCGCCACACACAGCAGCCTCAGCGGCTCGCCTGGCTCGTCGGCGCGACTTACCGGCGCTTGAGCGACTCCCGGCTCAACGACCGAAATAGCGGCATTGAGCGGCATGGCGTAGTTCGTTGCCAGTTCCAGCACACGCCGAGCGGTAAAATGACTAGTGACGATAATGCGTGCCACGCCTGCAAGGGCCGCAAGTTCACTGCGATGAAAGCGCTGCTGATCCGCTTCGCTCAGACCCAGCTCATCACCTAACGGATGATGCAGCAGAGAGGTAATATCCAAGCGCTGCCCGTGTAGAGCGATCACCTCTGGCAATGCCCCCATGGCCAGCCCATCAATCACCACCGACGCCCCTTGTGGCAACGACTCAAGCGCTTGGGTGAGCTGCTGTGTTGCCTCGCTATCGGGATCAGGAAACGCACCAGAAAGGCCGATCACGTCGATCTCCCAGCCCTGCTCACGCAAGGCTGCGACGGTGTGCGCATCGTAAAGATAGCCACCGGTGCGTTGCGCAGGGTCGCCAGCAACGATTAACGTGAAATGCCGACTCATAGCGCGCCTTCGAAGCTTGCCCAGGCCACATGAGACTCGTGGAGTTTGATTTCCATATGCGTAATACCACGGGCCGTCTGGCCCATTTCCCCCTCGCCAATCGCGCCGGCGAGCTTGTCAAAAATCGCCTTGGCCATAAATTCCGTGGTGGTGTTTTTGCCTGAGAACTCGGCTTCTTCGTCCAAATTGCGAAAGTTGTAGCCCGCAAGCACCTCTTTTACCGTTTCACTCGCCAGGCCAATATCGATCACGAGGCCATCTTCATCTAGCTCAGGGCGTTGAAAAACCACATCCACGACATAGGTCGCCCCATGCGTACGCTGGGCAGGGCCAAAAATCTCGCCTTTAAAGCTATGCGCAATCATAAAATGGTCACGGACGCATAAACGGTACATAGAGACTCCTTGTCATCAATAATTAGTTCTGAAATGTAGCTATGAAAAAATAGTTATAAAAAACAGCTATAAAAAAAGTTACGAATAGCGTAATCGGTGGCACAGCGCGGTGCTTCCTGACCCCAATAGATGCGGTGCAAGCGCGGGGAAATCGTGAAAGTCGCTTTCACCACTCACTAAAATGTCCAGCCGATCGTCGTCCAGCAAATTTAGCGCTAACGCTAAGCGGCGGCGATAGTCCCAGCGGGAAAGCAGTTTCGTAGGCAGTTGGCCGACTTGGCTAGCGCGAAGCGTCAAGCGCTGGGAATGAAAGGCGCCGCCCAAAGGCAATGTCACGTCATCTTCGCCGAACCAGCTCATCTCAATGAGTCGGCCCGCGTTACCCAGTAGGTCAAGCCCCTGACGCAGCCCGTCAGGGTGCCCGCTGGCGTGAATAACGCAGTCTTGATTGTGAGGGGCCTGGTCGGGAGTACTAAACGCCACCCCTAGGTGGGCGGCAACGGTCTCGCGCTCAGGGTTAATATCGATTAGGTGTACATTCACCCCGGGAATTTGGATGCACAAATACGCCACTAAAGCGCCTACTACGCCCGCGCCGATGACGCACACCTGCTCGCCCAGCATGGGCTCTGCGTCCCACACGCCGTTAATCGCCGTTTCCATATTGGCAGTCAGCACCGCGCGTTGAGCAGGCACATTTGCAGGAATGGCAACGACCGCCGAGGCGGGCACCACATAGTGATCTTGATGTGGAAACAGACAAAAAACGGATTTATTCAGTAGTTCATCAGGGCCATGCTCGACACGCCCAACGCTGCAGTAGCCGTATTTTACCGGGCCAGGAAACGTCCCTTTTTGAAAAGGAGCCTGCATGCGCGCAAACTCGCTCGCCGGTACGCGGCCATTGAATACCAACGATTCGGTACCCCGGCTAACCCCACTGTACAAGGTGCGTATAAGCACTTCATCTTGCCCAGGGGGCTTGAGTATTTCACGCCGCATCTCGCCTTGCTGGGGGTTGGTCACCCAAAAGGCAGTGGCGTAGTCAGGCGCCAGCATAGCCATTCCTTTTCGTTGCGAGCTCAACCAACCCGAGCCCATGCTCATTCCATTGAATGCTACGTTTTATCGCTAGGCTGCGAACTAGCTAGTCTGCGAACTAACAACGTCTTGCACCATAAGCCCGTTAGCGTTGTCACATAGCCAGTGGCCACCTTCAGAATAGTGTTCAATGGCTCACCTAATTCAGCGTAGCGCTTGGAAAGAAAATATTCGATTAACAATTTTTAAACACTTGATACTATCACTGCCTTCAACGTTAAGTTGCTCTATGTACAACCCTACCTTCTTCTACAAGAATGGTACATATAAAAATAGTTGCATCACTTACTTTAACTGCGGACAGCGACGCCGCTTCGTGAGCCAACATGCCGCTTTTCTCAAACGCGTCTTCCTGCACTCCGCACAAGTCGCTTTATACCGCTTTTGAACTGCTTTTAGGCAGTCTGATATTAATCATCCTTGGCAATGCTTTGCCGTTACTTATGCTGGGCTCCAGCAACTGGTGGGTGGCCGGTGGTTTCTACGCGTTTATTTCTATACTGATTCTAATTTTCTGGCCCCACGGGGCGCTCGGATGGGCAAATCGCGTCACGCTGATACGCGCGGTGCTGGTGGCCATAGTGGCTGCTGGCTTGCTCGCAGGCGCTTTTAAAGACGCTATTTGGCAGTGGCTGTTGATTGCGGTAATAGCGTTGCTGCTTGACGGCGTGGACGGTTGGATCGCGCGATACACGTACAGCCACTCAACCTTTGGCGCGCGCTTTGACATGGAGCTAGACGCCCTGCTGATTATGCTGCTATGCATCGGGCTGTGGGAGTTTGAATCGCTGGGCGCCTGGGTATTGCTCATTGGCGGCATGCGCTATCTGTTTGTGATGGCGGGCTGGCGATTCAAGTGGCTAACCGCCCCTCTGTTTGCCAGCTTTCGCCGCAAAGCAGTATGCGTATGGCAAGTGGCGGCGCTACTCCTAGCACTGACGCCGCTCAACTCGCCGCTAATGGCTAATTTACTAGCGCTCAGCGCGTTAGTTTCGTTAGCTTATTCATTCGGGGTCGATGTACGTTGGCTCTACGCAAGATCTAAACCCTAAGCAGAGCTAATCGGCCAGCCGATTCTGAAGCGCATTTAACGCGTTAGTATCGGCCTCTAGCTCGCGGGTTGCGTCTTCTAGCTTGGCACGTCTTGTTTCAATATCGCCGGCATCGCCTTCACTGAGAGCCTCTTCAAGATCAGCCTGACGCTCTTGAACCTCCTCCTGGCTTTCCCGCACGTCCTTTGCAGCATCGTCTAGCACGCCTTCGTTGGTGCATTGGGCTTCTATAGCGTCTAACGCACGCTGCAAACCGTCAATACGATGTTGATTACCATGCTCACGGGCGTATTCAAGCTGTTCTTGAACGTCAGCTGTCTTGTCCTCACACAACATGTCCGTGGCATGTGCCAACGGCATGGTGACAACGCCTGCCATCATGATGAACCCGAGCATGGTTAATGATTGCTTTTGCATAGCTCTCTCCTGCCTGTTTTACGAATTTTCCTGGCTAATCATTTTACAGCACTGCCTTACGGCGCAAATGCGATATAGTTATCACAAAATACAATTTATTGCATAAAAGAAATATTCTATATTCTTTATAAGAATATAGAATCTCTTCAAAGCAAAATCTCTTCAAAGCATTGGACACCGCTCGCTATGAACATTCAGCAGTTACGCATCGTACGCGAGACCGTGCGTCAACACTTTAATCTGACAGAAGCCTCCAACGCGCTGTTCACGTCACAGTCTGGGGCCAGCAAGCATATCCGTGATTTAGAACAAGAGCTGGGCGTTGAGCTATTCGAACGGCGCGGCAAGCGTATTCTAGGGCTGACCGTGGCGGGCAGTACGCTAATTGATTGTATTGAGCGTATTTTGTTGGATGTCGAAAACCTCAAACGCTCGGCGCATCAGCTTACCCATGAGGATCAAGGCAGCCTGGCCATTGCGACGACGCATACCCAGGCCCGCTACGCCCTGCCACCGATTATCGCCCGTTTTAAAAAAATCTTTCCCAACGTGCACTTGGAGCTGCATCAGTGCAGCCCGGAGGAAATTGTCTCGTTATTAAAAGCGGGCAAGGTCGATATCGGCATTGCCACGGAAGCGCTTAACGAGGAAGGGCAGCTATTTGCCTGCTTCCCCTTCTACCATTGGTATCACGGCGTAGTAGTGCCTCAAGAACACCCGCTTAATGATGGATTACCACTGACGCTTGAACGCATTACCGAGCATCCTATTGTGACGTACCACGAAGGGTATACGGGTCGAAAGCGAATCGATACCGCGTTTTCGACAGCCGATGTCTACCCTGACATTGTGCTAACCGCGCTTGATGCGGATGTCATCAAAACTTACGTTGAGCTAGGCATGGGCGTTGGTTTGATCGCATCGATGGCTTATCACGAGCAGCGCGACCAGGGCTTAAAACTGCTGGATGCCAGCAGCTTATTTCCACGCAACACCACCTATCTTGCGCTGAGGCGCGGCCACTTTTTACGCGGCTATGCCTATCAGTTTTTGAAGCTTTGCCGTGAAAACTTAGACGAAGAGACCGTCCAGAAGGTGCTAGCGGGCCGTCAGGATTAATCCTTCTCTTAATCACAAAAAAACATAAGCAATCCATTTTTTATTCGTTAATTAGCATATAGAACCCCGTTAGGCTGCTCCCATCACATCAATAAACGATCGTTCAAGATCCGACTCTGGAGCAGCCTAACTATGCGAACTATCTCTTCATCAACTAGCTCTTCTTCCAGTATTTGGCAACTCTCCAAACTCACAGGCGCCGTTCTGCTGGCCGGCGCCGTGCTGGCGGTTACCTTTAGCACCACCGCCCAGGCTCAAAGTGAAAGCGTTGAGCTTCTCAACGTCTCTTACGACCCCACCCGTGAGTTCTATCGCGAATACAACGAACTGTTTGACGAATTTTGGCAAGCTGAGCACGGCCAATCTGTGACCGTTCGCCAGTCTCATGGTGGCTCAGGCTCGCAAGGCCGCGCCATCATCGACGGTATTGATGCAGATGTGGCGACACTGGCACTCGCTTACGATATTGACGCAATTCATGAACGTGCTGACTTAATTCCGCAAGACTGGCAGTCGCGCCTTCCTAATAACAGCTCTCCTTACACGTCCACCATCGTTCTACTGGTGAGAGAAGGTAACCCTAAAAACATTCAGGATTGGGATGACTTAGCCCAAGAAGGCATTGACGTCATTACGCCCAACCCGAAAACATCAGGCGGAGCACGCTGGAACTTCCTGGCGCTGTGGGGCTACGGCTTAGAGCAGTTCGATGGTGATGAACAGCAGACCTATGATTTCGTGCGCCAGGTATATGAAAACGTGCCGGTGCTCGACTCAGGTGCCCGCGGCGCGACCAACACCTTTGTCCAGCGCCGCATTGGCGATGTGTTTATCGCTTGGGAAAACGAAGCATTCTTGTCAGTGGAGCAGCTAGGACAGGGTGAGTACGAAATCATTGTGCCGTCTCAGAGCATTCTTGCTGAGCCACCCGTGACCGTGCTGGATGCCAACGTTGATCGTAAGGGCACCCGCGAAGTAGCAGAAGCTTATTTAGAACATCTCTATACCGATGAAGCCCAGCACTTAGCAGCGAAACACTACTACCGGCCAAGCAATCAGGAAATCTTGGCTGAATATAGTGATGAGTTTCCAGCACTCGATCTTTTTACCATCGATGAGGTCTTCGGCGGCTGGCAAGAAGCCCAGCAGCGCTTCTTCAATGATGGCGGTGTATTTGACGACATTCTCGAAGCGATCAACACCCAGTAAATCGCGTGTAACCAACCTGCCAGGGGGCTATCGCCTCCCGGTATTTTAACGAGAAGCCACTATGTCGATCACCCCTGCCAAGCGTCGCGTCATCCCAGGGTTTGGTCTCACCATGGGGTTCACCCTGCTGTATATGGGGTTGGTGTTTCTGATCCCGGTGGGCGCCTTTTTGCTCTATACCACCACCATGAGCTGGGACACATTTTGGAGTGCGGTCACTCAGCGTCAGGTCGTCGCTTCCTACAAACTGTCTTTTGGCGGTTCCTTAATTGCCGCAACGATCAACTTGGTGTTTGGGGCATTGGTTGCCTGGGTATTGGTGCGTTACCGGTTTCCTGGTAAGCGTTTGGTCGATGCGCTGGTTGATCTACCGTTTGCCCTGCCAACGGCGGTAGCCGGTATCGCCTTAGTAACGCTCTACGCGAGCACCGGCTGGGTGGGGCAATACTTGGATGTGTTTGGCATTCGCATCGCCTACACACAGCTGGGCGTGGTGATTGCCCTTACTTATATCGGTTTACCGTTTGTGGTGCGTACCGTACAACCGGTATTGGAAGACTTAGAAGCCGAGCTGGAAGAAGCCTCCGCAAGCCTGGGTGCTGACCGCCTCACCACCATACGTCGGGTTATTTTCCCCGCGCTATTCCCCGCCCTGCTCACCGGCTACGCACTGGCCTTCGCACGGGCGTTGGGCGAGTACGGCTCGGTGGTCTTTATCTCTGGCAATCTGCCATTTCGTACCGAAATTACCCCGCTATTGATCGTCGCCAAAGCTGAACAATACGACTATCACGGCGCAGCCGCTATCGGCACGGTCATGCTTGTCGCTGCATTTTTAATGCTGCTGGTCATTAACGGCCTGCAGTGGTGGGCCAGTCGGCGCCATGGATAACAGGAGTACGCCGTGACAACGTCATCAACGGTCATTGAGACCCATGACACTATCGCTAAACGCTGGCGACGCGCGACCGAAGAGCCCGCTTGGCTGCGAATCATCCTCATCACCATCGCCTTAATCTTCCTGGGTCTTTTTTTAGTGCTGCCGTTAACGGTCGTGCTTTACGGTGCCTTTGAACAAGGTATTGGCGTCTGGTACGACGCGGTAAGCGACCCTGATGCGCTATCAGCGATTCGCTTAACGTTTCTCATCGTGGCCATTGTTGTACCGCTCAATACGCTGTTCGGCGTGGCGGCCGCTTGGTCTATCGCCAAGTTTGAGTTTCGCGGCAAGTCGATTTTAATTTCGCTCATCGACATGCCCTTTGCGATATCTCCCGTGGTGGTGGGCCTAATCTTCGTCATTTTGTTCGGCTCACAGGGTTGGCTTGGGCCTTGGCTCTCGGCTCACGATATGCGGATTATTTTCGCCATTCCTGGCATCGTCATCGTGATCGCTTTTGGCACTCTGCCGTTTGTTGCACGCGAGCTTATCCCGCTTATGCAGCAGCAGGGTAAAGAGGAAGAAGAGGCTTCTTTAACGCTGGGCGCCAACGGCTGGAAAACGTTCTGGTACGTCACGCTGCCCAATATCAAATGGGGGCTGATTTACGGCGTCATTCTGTGTAATGCCCGCGCAATGGGCGAGTTTGGCGCGGTGGCCGTTGTGTCTGGCCGCATTCGTGGTGAAACCAACACCATGCCGCTGCATATCGAAGTGCTTTACAACGAATACATGTTCACCGCCGCCTTTGCCGTCTCTTCGCTATTGACAGGCCTAGCGCTGGTCACCATCGCGATTAAAAGCGCCGTTGAGTGGAACGAAGAGCGCCGTCAGCGCATTGCCGCCGCATGACCCCCTTTAGCTCTTCACAGAGATAAGAGAGAGCCTTCATGAGCATCGAAATTGATCACGTTAACAAACACTTTCGCGACTTTGTGGCGGTAGATAATGTCAGCCTCACTTTCCGTGATGGCGAACTGACTGCCCTACTCGGCCCTTCTGGTTCGGGCAAAACCACTCTGCTGCGGATCATTGCCGGCCTTGAGCAACCCGATACCGGACGCATCCGCTTTCACGGCGAAGATACCACTGACCTGCACGTCAGTGAACGCGGCGTTGGCTTTGTATTTCAGCACTATGCGCTGTTCAAACATATGACCGTGTTTCAAAACGTGGCTTACGGACTCACCGTTCGGCCACGCAAAACCCGCCCCAGTAAAACCGAGATTAAGCAAAAGGTCATGCGGCTACTAGAGCTAGTGCAGCTGGACTGGACCGCACATCGTTATCCGCACCAGCTTTCTGGTGGCCAGCGCCAGCGCATAGCGTTGGCTCGCGCGCTGGCGGTCGAACCTAAAGTGCTGCTGCTGGATGAGCCTTTCGGCGCGCTGGATGCCAAGGTACGCGCAGAGCTTCGCCGCTGGCTACGCAGGCTCCACGACGATATCCACGTTACCAGCGTTTTCGTCACTCACGACCAGGAAGAGGCGTTGGAAGTCTCTGATCGCGTCGTCGTCATGAATAAAGGCCGCGTTGAGCAAGATGGCTCGCCAGAGGAGGTCTATGACCACCCTGCCAATCCTTTCGTTTACCAGTTTTTAGGTAACGTGAACCTGTTTCATGCACGGGTTCATGACGGCGTTGCACGCATTGGCGATGTGCAGCTGCCGGCACCGGAATTTGCAGGCTATAAGAATGAGCTAGGCCAGGCCTACGTGCGACCCCATGAAATCGAAGTGTTTGCTGGGCGTGAGCATGCTGATGCTTTGCATGCCAAAATCGAGCTGGTCTCGGTTGTCGGTCCCACCGTTCGGCTTGAACTGCGTACCAATAACAGCGAAGCGCTGATCCACGCTGAACTCACCAAGCACCGCTTTCGCGCGTTAGGACTAGCCCAAAATGGAGATGCTTGGATTCGCCCGATGTACAGCCGTATTTTCTTGCCTGATGAACGTGTTTCAAACGGTTAAGCATTTAATGGGCAGATTTCGTCGCTGGTGCGAGCGCCACCAGCGACCAGCCCCCATGGCACCAAACAAATCAAAACTCCCCCCCTGGCTTGGGCCTCGTGACATTATGGATTGGATCGATGGGCCTTGAGTAGAAATAAACGATACAGTTCACGGGATACTTCTCAACGTTTAGGTACTTATCAGCGGCTAAAACTATCATTCAATGTCTATTGTCCAATTACGCTTAGCATTACAGAGTGGTGTGGTTATACTCTCTGTCAGAACAGATCTGTTAGTAATAATCGATTATATTAAGTCATGCCATCATGAGAGCTTCCCTGCTCTCACTAACCACTGATTTAAAAAGCATGTGCACCGTGGAGCGACTCAAGAGCTTCCACCTTTAACGTGCTCAACAAACCATGCGTGCGCTCCCTCGGACGAGGAAGTGGTACGTTAATCGTATGCAGTATCGTACCTGGATGACTTCCCATCACTAATACCCGATCCGCCAGATACAGCGACTCATCGATATCGTGGGTAACCAGCAAGATAGCAATGCTATGGGAGTCGGCAATCGAAAGTAGCAAATCCTGCAACCGCATCCTCGTAAATGCATCCACCGCGCTAAACGGCTCATCCAGTAGCAGTACATCTGGCCGCGAATATAATCCTCTCGCAATCGCAACACGCTGAGCCATTCCACCGGATAACTGCTTTGGCAGCGCTCTCTCCCACCCTACCAACCCCACCTCAGAGAGCAGTTCATGCGCTCGTCCGATATCAGCCCGCTTACCATCAGAAAAGCTGACATTTTCCTCCACTGTAAGCCACGGCATCAGGCGAGGCTCTTGGAAAATAAAGGCGACCCGACGCATGCTCTGTTGCTGACGTGCGTGCTCAAGAAGTCTTACCCGACCGACAAAATCGCGATCCAGGCCCGATGCGATTCTTAGCAATGTGCTTTTCCCGCAGCCGCTGGGGCCTAGCAACGCAACAACTTCCCGGGGCTTAATCCCCACATGAACATGATCAAGGATTAGCGTATCGCCAAAGCGCTTCTCATGAACATCAAGTCTCAATACATCTGTCATTATGTCTGCCGCTCCTCAATGGGCTGTGCTAAAAGCATCTCGCCAGCGTAGGCTGCGCTCTTCGACAAACTTCAAAAGGGTATCGGTTAATTTGCCCATTACCGCCAATGAGGCGATGGCAATAAGCACCAGATCAGGTCGAGAGACCTCTCTACCATCGGTTAGCAAATATCCTATTCCCTGGGTGGCGGCTAATAGTTCAGCGGCAACGACACATAACCATGCCATCGACAGGCCGTTTCGTAGCCCCGTAAATAGATAAGGCTGGGCGGCGGGCACAAAGATACGCCGAATTTTATCAAGGTGGGAGAAGTGGTACATATCCCCCACCTCGACAAGTTTGCGATCAACGTTACGAATACCGGCGACCAAACTCATATAAACAGGAAAGAAAGAACCTATGGCAATGAGGGTAATTTTGGAAGTCTCACCAATACCTAGCCAAATTAGCAGTAAAGGTACCCAAGCAAGCCCGGGTACAGCCCTTAGCGCCTGAAACGTTGGATCTACATACGCCTCGATTGAACCGCTAATGCCTACCAGCGCGCCGAGCACTAGTGCCAATACCGCACCGCATATAAATCCTGCAAAGACACGCCCGGTGCTAGCTGCAATGTGCTGCCACAATGCCCCTTCTGCTAATTCCACCAGCGTGGCTGCCAACTCACTAGGAGCTGGCATTATATAAGAAGGCACCAATCCACTACGCACTACCGCTTCCAGTAGAGCTATTAAAAACATCGGAAGCAGCCATCCTCGCCAGCGGCGCCTACCCCGTGCCACGTTTTTGAGCATGGGTCGGGGACGGGCCTGTCCGCTATCTGCATTCGAAGCATCGCGCACGTCACTATGCGATGGAACCACGCGTGTCATGGTGACTCTACCTCAAGTAGCTTATCGATTAAGGTTGCATCGACCAGGCTATCCAAGGCGTCCTCTACATCTGCATTGCGACGTAAGATGCCATCTGCTTGGAGTAGTGGAATGACAGGCTCAATGGCTGCAATAAATCGTTCATCTGGAATGGGCGAATCGAAGTTATAACGTGCCAGTTGGAGTTGAATAACCTCAACCGGCAGTTGTGTCTCATCGGCCACTAACTGTGCGGTTTCACCAGGGTTATCAATGATCCATTGGCGAGCACGCTCATACGTTTTCAGCACGAGAGTGACGACATCGGGGTAGTCACGCAGAAAGCTTTCGGTGGTATTAAGCGATGCACCCAGCCCAAACTCAGGATTACGATAAATAAAGCGGTTACCAGCGAGCTCAGCTGAAGCCATATGAGGATCCAAACCGGCCCAAACATCCACACGCGCCTGCTCAAGTGCCGTTTTTCCATCGGGATGCTGCAAATGGACGATGTTGATATCACCAGGCTCAAGCTGATTGGCCTCCAATGCACGGAGTAAAAAGAAGTACGGATCCGTCCCCTTGGTAGCTGCTACGGTTTTACCTTCAATATCTGCAATTGATGTAATACTTGAATTTTCAGTCACCATTAACGCACTGGGCTCAGCCCATAAATAGCTATAAATTGTTTTAACCGGCTGCCCATTGGCACGACTAATAAAAGCAGAAATGCTTGATGTAAGAGCAAAACTAGTTGCTCGACTATTGAGAAACTCCAATGAATTATTACTACCGCGAGAGTGAACCCAGTTGACCTTTACATCATGGTTTTCCAATGCTTCTTCTAGCCACCCATGGTTTTTAATAATCAAACTTTGAGGAGAGTAATATGCATAGTCCAGACTTAACTGATCAGGGTAGCTTACCTCCGCCGAGGCTGTAGACACGCCAAGCGTCGACGTAGCTATTATTACAGCAGCCAATGAAAAGAGTTTTACTTTTTTAGTTTTCACTTCTTTTTCTCCACAACAACTAGAAAGGATCAAGGGGAGAAAACATAGTCATCAAGTTCAGCACTCGAGACAAATCACTTAACATGATAAAGGTATCAAAAAGCCTATATAACAAAAGTAAAAAAGCCCCGGCACAGAGCAGGGGCTTTTAAAATTCAAAAAACAACAATAATAAAACCATGGAGTCTCTGATTAACGTTGACATCCACTCATGTAGTATTAATGTGATGCCGCTTATATAACTTGGAATCCATGAGTCCCATCTTTCTCCAACTGCGCGACTAAACCAAACTCCCAATCCAGATAGGCCTGCATGGCCTCTTCGGGGTTATCCGTACCCTCATATGGGCGCCGGTAGCGGTCGATCAGCGGTGACAATGCTTCACCAGATCCCGTTTCTTCCGGCAATCCCACTCTTCGCCAAGCTGCATTGCCACCCTCCAGCACAACCACCTTATAGGGCACTTGCTGGGCCAACTCTTGCCGGGCGAAACGGGCTAAGCGGTCACTGCCACAGGTTAAAACGATAACCTGTGGCTGGGGCAGGGCTTTTACTTGGGAGACCACATCCGTACGCAGCACCCATTTAGCACTAGGAATGTGGCCTTTTTGATAGCGCTGATACGTCGTAAGATCGAAAATCGTTACTCCGCTTTCACCCAGCAGTATCGCTAGGCTTTCCGCCGTCACCACGTCGGCAGACTGCACCGGCGGATACCGGCGTTTTTCATTGCCTGACTCTGTGAAATGACTAGGTTCGACGCCCTCAAGCACATAGACCTCCCACCCCATTTGCGCCAGCCAAGATGCCGTCATGTTGGCACGTACGCCATCGTCGTCTACCAGCACCACCCTGGCGCCTCTCACCGCCGCATGATGATCCGTCTCTTGAACTAACTGACCTCCTGGTGCAGAGAAGGCGTCAGGAAAATGCCCTGCAGTAAATTCATCAGGGGTTCGTACGTCGAATAGATAGGTGGTGCGAGCCGGCTCTTGCTGCAAAGCAGAAAGCTGCTCTAGCGTGGCTCTTTTAACCAAGGTTTGATCCGCCAACGCGCGCGCAGAGGTCGCCGCCGCTAAACGCGTTTCATCACTAACCAGCTGGAAACACCGGGACTGGCAATACTCAAGCGTTTGCCCCGCTAGTACCCAACCGATAGTGCCATTGCGCAGCGCCGCCACTTGATTGGGGATGCCCGCGTTAATTAACGACTGGGTACCAATAAGGCTACGCGTACGCCCGGCACAATTAACGATCACTTGGGTAGAGAGGTTGGGGGCAAGCTCTTTTATACGCAACGCAAGCTCCGCACCAGGCACGCTAATGCTCGTCGGAATACTCATGGTTTGATACTCATCAAAGCGACGCGCGTCTAGCACCACCACATCAGCATTAGAGTCGAGCAATACTTTCACTTCTTCCGCGGTCAAAGAGGGCGTATGCCTTACAGACTCAACCAGTTCTCCAAACGCTTTGCTAGGAGAATTAACGTCATGAAAAATTTCACCCCCCGCTGCCTCCCATCCCTTTAGGCCGCCCTCAAGAAGCGCCACATCACTATATCCCCATATAGAAAGCTTTTGATAAGCCTGCTCTGCCAGCCCCTCACCGTTGTCATACACCACTACCGGTGTACTGAAACTAGGGACCCGAGTTAAAACCTCCAGTTCGAGGCGAGACAGGGGAATATTGGTAGCAAAGAGTGGGTGCCCTTCTGCAAACAGGGCTTCTTCACGGACATCGATAATGGCGATTTCTTGAGACTGCAACAAAGCCTCTTTAATCCTGAAAAAACCTTTGAGCGGGTAAAGCGACATACCGCCTCCTTATTAAAAACGGGGTAACTAGTAACGACATAACCAATAACATGAAACGCCTTTATTTCATTAAAACACCACCTATTCATTAATTTATTATTTTTTATTGAATAAGCTTTTCTCTTTTAACTATTTAAGCAGACGGCCAGCCTATTGCTAGCATAAAACCACCACTGAACCAGCTTAGCATTGTCATTTTTATAGATTTTTTTGTTTGCCACTTTCATTGGAGTGCCTCTCGATGGCTATTGTTTCTAAACGATTAATATCACACAGGCTCGCCGACACTGCGCTGCCCTGGGCAGTGCCTATAACACTCATACTGCTGTGGCAGCTTGCGGTCACTTTCGGATGGATTTCTAACCGCATTATGCCTGCCCCGCTGGCCGTTCTTGAAGCAGGCTGGAGACTGACCGCCTCGGGTGAAATTTTTTATCACTTAGGCATCAGTTTTCAGCGCGCGGCGCTAGGGTTTGTGATTGGAGGAGGCATAGGGCTCGGGCTTGGCCTGATCAGCGGGCTGTCTCATTGGGGCGAAAAATTATTGGATAGCACCGTGCAAATGATTCGCAACATCCCACATCTGGCACTGGTTCCGCTGGTCATTCTCTGGTTTGGCATTGATGAAACAGCCAAGATCTTTCTCGTGGTATTGGGTACGGCCTTTCCCATTTACCTCAACACCTTCCATGGCATTCGCAATATTGACTCCAACCTGATGGAGATGGCGCGCAGCTACGGCCTGTCTGGCTGGCCGCTCTTTACCACCGTGCTTTTACCGGGTGCCATGTCGTCAATCCTGGTGGGCATGCGTTACTCGCTTGGGTTGATGTGGCTAACGCTTATCGTGGCGGAAACTATTTCAGCCAGTGAAGGCATTGGTTATCTCGCCATGAATGCTCGTGAATTTTTGCAAACCGACGTCGTCGTGCTCGCCATTGTGCTCTATGCGTTACTAGGCAAGTTAGCTGATGAAGCTGCCCGCTTCCTAGAGCGTCGCTGGCTGCGCTGGCACCCCGCCTATGTTAAGAGAGACTGAACATGAGCTTTTCTACCTATTCAGAAACAACGACGTCAGTTAAAGAGAGCGCTGCCAGCAGTGCTCGCACCTCCCTCTCTTCGTCGAAAGGAGGTACGCATTTACACCTCAAGGGTGTGGTTAAAAAGTTTGGTGAGCTAGAGGTACTTAAAGGCATCGACCTGGAGATCGAGAACGGCCAGTTCATTGCTATCGTGGGTCGTAGCGGATGCGGAAAAAGTACGCTACTCCGCCTGATTGCCGGATTAGATCGCCACAATGCGGGCACCTTAAGTGCCGATGGCCATGCTGACCTCGCCTCCACGGATATCCGTTTAATGTTTCAGGATGACCGGCTGCTGCCCTGGAAATCCGTTATCGACAACATTAGGATTGGACTTAAAGGCGACAGGAAGCCTCGCGCGTTAAGAGTATTAGAAGAGGTCGGCCTTTCCGACAAAGCCGATGTGTGGCCCGCCAAACTTTCAGGTGGACAACGCCAGCGTGTTGCCCTCGCACGTGCACTTATTCATCAGCCGCAGCTACTGCTACTGGATGAACCTCTTGGTGCGCTGGATGCACTCACCAGAATCGAGATGCAGCGCCTCATTGAGCGATTATGGCAACAGCATGGTTTCACCGTATTACTGGTTACCCACGACGTTCAGGAAGCTGTGCAACTGGCGGACCGCGTGATTGTTCTGGAACAAGGGCAAATTGGCATGGATAAGGCAGTAGATCTTGCCAGGCCCCGCGAACAAGCCAGCGCTGATGTCACTGCCATTGAAGGAAAAGTACTGAAACGCGTCTTAAGCCAATAACAACCATCTGACCTTACCCCTTAGCTTTTCTCATAATCCCAAAGCACACGGAATGTGCCCATTAAGGAATAACTCCATGAAACCTTTCGCTCTGCCACTCGCCTTTAAACGAACCGCCATCGTGGGGGCTTTAGCAACAGCCACACTACTTCAAGCACCGCTTACCCTGGCCGAAGAGTTACGTATTGGCTATCAGCGCTCGTCTACTCTGATGAGTGTTTTAAGGAATAACAATTCGCTTGAAGAGAAACTCGCTGAGCAGGGCGTCACCATCAACTGGTACGAATTCACCAGCGGCTTACCGATGCTTGAGTCTTTAAATGTTGGCAATATCGACATCAGCGCTGATGTCGCTGATACCGTGCCGATTTTTGCCCAAGCGGCCGGCGCCGACCTCACCTTCTATGCCAGTGAAGCCCCCTCGCCTGCCGGTCAGGCATTGATCGTTCTCGAAGACAGCGACATAGAAACATTGGAAGACCTCGCCGGTAAGCGAATTACCGTGACACGTGGCGCGGGCAACCATTACTTACTGATTGCCGCCCTTGAAAGCGTTGGCCTCACGTTGGATGACGTACGCGTCTCCTATTTGCCACCTGCCGATGCCCGTGCTGCCTTTGCCCAAGGCAATGTAGACGCCTGGATTGCGTGGGAACCCTTCCTCTCTGCCTCCCGCGCAACCCTTGAGACTCGCACTATCACAGATGGAAGCGACGGATTGGCCAGCTACACACGTTATTACCTGGCAGCCACGCCCTATGTAGAGGCGAACCCTGAGGCGATATCAACCGTTTATGAAGCGCTAAACGAAGCGGGCAACTGGGTAAACGAGAACTCAGAAGAAGCCGCCGAGCTGTTAGCACCGCTCTGGGGCAATCTTGACCCTGACATTGTACAAACGGCCAACCTAAATCGTAGCTATGACGTTCAGCCTGTCACGCTGGAAGGCCTTGGAGAGCAACAGAAAATTGCTGATGCCTTCTTCGCCGCGGACATTCTGCCTCATGCCGTTGATGCAACGGGCTCGCCCATTTGGCAACCAGGAGAATAAGATGACCGCATCTTCTGTCGCGTCCCAAACAGCAGCGCCTGTCAAAAAAGGGAAGTTTCTGTGGTTTTTACCCACTCATGGAGATGGGCACTATTTGGGAACGGCCAAAGGAGGCCGCGAAGTCAGCCTTGGCTACCTTAAGCAAATTGCCCAAGCAGCAGACCAACTCGGCTTTTACGGGGTTCTTCTTCCCACTGGCCGAAGCTGCGAAGATTCCTGGGTGATTGCCTCCGCTCTGGTACCCACCACCGAGCGCTTGCGCTTTCTCGTTGCGGTGCGCCCGGGGTTGCAGTCGCCCACCGTGGCAGCTCGTATGACCGCAACCCTTGACCGCATTTCCAATGGCCGATTGCTGATCAATGTAGTGACCGGAGGCGATCCCGTTGAGAATAAGGGCGATGGCATCTTCCTGCCCCACGACCAACGGTATGAAGTTACCCGGGAGTTCCTGGACGTTTACCGTCGTTTGCTTGCCGGTGAAAATGTTACCTACCAGGGTAAGCATATCCACATTGAAGAGGGCCAACTGATTTTTGAACCGGCTCAAACACCCTACCCACCACTATATTTTGGTGGTTCATCGGTAGCAGGTATCGAAGTAGCGGCGGATATCGTTGATAAATATCTCACCTGGGGTGAGCCACCGGCACAAGTGGCCGACAAAATTGCTACCGTGCGTGAAGCAGCCACCAAGGCGGGCCGTGAATTAACGTTTGGCATCCGGCTGCATGTCATTGTACGCGACACGGATGAAGAAGCATGGGCAGCGGCGGATAAACTCATTGAGCATGTGGATGATGAGACCATTGCCGCTGCACAGAAGACGTTTTCACGTATGGATTCCGAAGGCCAGCGCCGGATGGCCGCCCTACACGGTGGGCGGCGGGATAAACTTGAGGTCAGCCCCAACCTATGGGCGGGGGTGGGCCTGGTGCGCGGCGGCGCAGGCACCGCATTAGTGGGTAGCGCTGAAACCGTGGCCGAGCGTATTCGAGAATATATGGCGGTGGGCGTCGATACCTTTATTTTCTCAGGTTACCCACACTTGGAAGAGGCCTACCACTTTGGTGAAAAGGTACTTCCACTGCTGCCAAAAGACCACGAGCCGCCACCCGAACTCGACACTCTTCGCGCAGCGGTGCGCGGCGAAATAGTTGCTAACAGTACCAAGCCTCGCTAAACAAACACTTTTTAACTCAGGACTCAATATGCCTCTTTTCTCAAAGAGGCATGTTTTTTATTTATCTTTATTCCTTAATAAGCTTTTCATTTATCCTTATTTACCAGCCATTGTTATTTTCTCCCCGTACGACATACTCTTTTTAATTGCAGCAATTTCAATCTGGGAGATTTAAGGATGACGTCATTAAACAAACACTATCTGATAGTACCCGGTTGGAATGGCTCTGGTTCGGATCACTGGCAAAGCCATTGGCAAACACAGCTGCTTAATAGCTCACGTACACATGTTAATAGTTGGAGCCACCCTCAATTAAATGATTGGGTTTCATCACTTGAACATGCTATTGCTCAGGCCAAGGGGCCTATTGTCCTGATTGCTCACAGCCTTGGGTGCGTTACTGTAGCGCATTGGGCAGCCACAAGGCCAAACTTAAGGACCAAGATACAAGGCGCCTTGCTCGTCGCACCTGCTGACGTAGAACGAGGGAGTGTGAATCAGAGCTTGGCGGCGTTTGGCCCTATTCCCTTAACGCCATTACCTTTTCCCAGTTTGGTAGTCGGGTCTACCAACGACCATACCGCGAGTCTCGAACGTATTCAGCATTTTGCTAACGAATGGAAAAGCGCTCTACATATTATCCGCGATGCAGGTCATATTAATAGTGCATCAGGGCATACGCATTGGAGTGACGGTCTTCGCTTACTAAAGTGCTTTAATTATTATCGCGAGCTACATAGTGATCAGCGACGCAGTGCTTAATGTCTTTTGCTAAGAGATCATAGTCTTCTCCTTTCGCCTTCAGCGTCATCTCTCATCCCTCGTTAAGAGGGATTTTTTATCATCTTACTTATGTCTTATTTATGAATATCAACATCTAAAATACTTCCTAAGCTTTTATTTATAAATAGATGATCATTTACAGAAGCACTTCCGATGCGCAATCACTAACCACCCTGCATTGATTTATAAACACTTATTAAGGATAAGGACTTACGATGAAACTTCGCTCATTATTACTTTCTTCAGCACTCATAGCGGTTGCAACGGCCTCCTATGCCGATAATGTGGTACGCATTGGTACAACGTCTGGGGTTACGTCAGATTCACTGCTAGCGCTCAGTGATGAAATTAGTGAACAAGGTATTGACCTTCAAGTCATTGAATTTAGCAACTGGACGCTCCCCAATGAAGCGCTTAACAATGGCGATATCGATCTCAACTTTTTCCAGCACCAAGCCTTTTTAGATAACGCGATCGACCAGCGTGGCTATGAGCTCAGCATGTTGGGGCTGGGGTTATTGCAAAATATTGGTATCTACTCCAATACCCTCACCGCATTGGAGGATATCCCCGAAGGAGCCCGGGTGGCGGTTGCCAGTGATCCTGTCAATCAAGGGCGGGGGCTATTGCTACTTCAGCGCGCAGGATTAATCGAATTAAGTGATAGTGATGCCATTGGCGCTACCGTGCACGATATTACCTCGAATCCCCATCACCTCCGTTTCCATGAAATTGATGGACCACAAATCATACGCAGCCTGGATGATGTGGATTTAGCCGTTTCATGGCCCAGCCAATTTGTGAATGCAGGGCGTTCGGAGCAAGCTGGCGAGGCGCTTCTTTATTCAGGGATTGACGATACCTTCTACGCCATTGGCTTTGTGGCCCAGGAGAGCCGAACGGATGACGCTCTTCTTCTGGATGTCATTAACCAATTCCAAACGTCTCCTGCCGTAAGGGAAACCATTGATGCCAGCTATGGCGGCAACCCTGATCTCTATACGCTCCCCTGGGTAGAGTAGTTACTTATGAGCTCATCACCCACTACTGCCTCAGCGGATGGCTCCTTAATGGAGCCTCTCCCCATTGTCGCCGACCGTGTTCGTATTATCCGTAGTGACGAGGAAGCAATCTCCACGGCACATGCACTTGCCAAGCGCTTCGCACAGGAAGCCGCCACTCGCGATGCTGAACGGCGGCTGCCCTGGAAAGAAATTAATGAGTTTTCTTACAGCGGCTTAGGCGGAATAACCGTACCACGCGAATACGGCGGGGCGGATGTCTCTTATCAAACCGTTGCGGAGGTTTTTCGCCTTTTGAGTGCTGCTGACCCCGCTTTGGGTCAAATTCCTCAAAACCAGTTTGGCGTAATCGGCGTAGTGAAAGAGCTGGCTAGCGAAGAGCAGAAAGCGCACTGGTTTGACCTCGTCTTGAAAGGTCAGCGATTTGGCAACGCAGGGCCAGAGCGGGGAACCAAAACCATTCTGCATCAGCGCACACGCATTGCTGAACAGCAAGGCCAAGATAACCTCAGCCTTAATGGCACACGCTTCTACTCCACCGGCGCACTCTATGCCCACTGGATTCCTACCCGCGCTCTGGATGAACAGGGCCGTGCTGTACTGGCTTTTGTGCCACGCTCAGCGCCAGGCGTAGACGTTATCGACGACTGGTCGGCCTTTGGTCAACGTATCACGGCCAGTGGCACCGTCACGTTTAACGACGTTCAGGTTCCCTTGGAACATACCCTGGCGGTGTGGAAAATCGCCAATAAGCCTGGGCTGAGCGGGCCATCTTCACAGCTCATTCAGGCCGCTATTGATGAAGGCATTGCCAGTAACGCTATCGACGATGCTATTCAGTTTGTGCGCGAACACGCCCGCCCCTGGACAGATTCCGGCGTTGCTCGCGCCAGCGATGACCCTTATATCATGCATGCATTTGGCCGCCTGAAAATCGACCTCCATGCCGCCAACGCAGTGCTTCAGGAAGCTGCCGCGACGCTTGATGAGATCGCTAGCCAGCCGATTGACGATAAAGGCAGTGCAAGAGCTTCCGTTGCGGTGGCAGAAGCGAAAATTCTCACCACGGAAGTAGCGCTTGAAGCCAGTGAGCGACTCTTTGAGCTTGCCGGGGCATCTGCCACCCGCGCCAAGCACAACTTGGATCGCCATTGGCGTAACGCGCGTACCCACACCCTGCACGACCCGGTTCGCTGGAAATATCACTTACTCGGCAACTACTACCTCAATGACGTGCTACCCGCGCGCCATCAATGGAATTAAGGGAGCAACCATGACTCGAGCTACCCTCTCGTCTCCTCAAGCAAACCGCGCGGGGTTGATCATCAGCGATCAGCAAGCGATTGCGGCCGCGCACATCCTCGCTAGACGTTTTGAACAGCAAGCAGCTAAGCGTGATAAAGAACGCCTCCTGCCTTGGCAAGAGCTTGATGAATTTACGAAAAGCGGCCTATGGGCGATCACCGTACCAGCTGACTATGGTGGCTCAGAGCTAAGTAGTGACGCACTTACTCAAGTAATGGCCATCATTGCTGCAGCCGATGGCTCCATCGCCCAAATCCCCCAAAACCACTTTTATGCCCTTGAGGTGTTGCGCGTAGGCGGCAGTGAAGCACAAAAGCGCTTCTTCTATTCAGAGGTCATCCGCGGTAAGCGATTGGGTAATGCACTAGCGGAAATAGGCCATAAGGATTACAAACGCCGCACCAGATTGTACAGAGACGCCAGTCATAAGTGGCGCGTCAATGGACAAAAATTTTACTGCACCGGCGCTCTTTATGCCCATTGGATACCCACTCTAGTGGTGGATGAAGCAGGCCGCCAGCAGCTGGTTTTCATTCCCAAATCAGCACACGGAGTCACCATTACCGACGACTGGGACGGCTTTGGCCAACGCCTCACGGGAAGTGGATCAGTACAGCTGGAGAACGTTTTGGTAGACCCCTTATGGGTAGTGCCGTTTACCGACTCCTTTGAACGGCCCACCGCTATCGGCCCCTTTGCCCAGTTGATGCACGCCGCGATTGATTTGGGCATTGCTCAAGGCGCTTTCGCCGCCACACTGGCGTTCGTCAAACAGCATGCTAGGCCTTGGATTGATGCAGGCGTAGAGCAGGCAAACGAAGACCCGCTGTTAATTGAGCGGGTAGGAAATCTCTCCGTGCGCCTAAAAGCGGCAAAGAGTCTGCTTAAACGAGCGGCTGGCAGCGTTGCCATTGCCCAGAAAACGCCCGATGACAACAGCGTGGCGCAAGCCTCCATCGATGTCGCCGAGGCGAAAGTACTCACCACCGAGGTTTCATTGTTGGCGGGTTCACAGTTATTCGAGCTATCCGGTACGGGGGCAACGTTGGATAACCGGCAGTTAGATCGCTTCTGGCGCAATGCCCGCACACATACCTTACATGACCCTGCACGCTGGAAGCTGCACGCAATAGGCAATTTCTACCTCAATGATCAACGCCCACCCCGTCACGGAGCTATCTAAACGATGCCAATGCCCAAAAAACATATTCTGCTTAATGCGTTCAACATGAACAGTGTGGGCCATATCAATCACGGGTTATGGACTCACCCAAGGGATAACTCGTCAGACTACAACACGCTGGAATACTGGACAGAGTTGGCAAAGACTCTGGAGCGCGGCCTGTTTGATGGCCTGTTTATTGCCGATATCATCGGGGTGTACGACGTTTATCAAAATAGTGTTGAGACGACGTTGCGAGAGTCAGTACAGCTGCCTCTCAATGACCCTGCCGTACTCGTCTCGGCGATGGCTGCAGTGACGCAGCATTTAGGCTTCGGCATTACCGCCAACTTAAGTTTTGAGCCGCCCTATCTCTTTGCTCGCCGCATGTCGACACTCGATCACCTCACCCGTGGCCGCATCGGTTGGAATATCGTCACAGGATATCTCGATAGCGGTTCTAAAGCAGCCGGTCTCCATGGACTAGCCCCTCATGATGAGCGCTATGACCGCGCGGACGATTACTTAGAACTTCTCTACAAGCTATGGGAAGGCAGCTGGGAAGAAGGTGCCGTACTGCGCGACCGCCAGGCTCGCGTGTTTAGCGACCCCGCGAAAGTGCACAAAATCATTCATCAAGGCCCTTACTACCAGATGGAAGGCTACCACCTAAGTGAACCTTCCCTACAGCGCACGCCGGTACTTTATCAGGCAGGCAGTTCAACCCGTGGGCAACAGTTTGCCGCCCGCCATGCAGAAGCCGTGTTTATCAGCGCCCAGGATAAGGGTGAGGCAAAACGGGCAGTGGATAGCCTGCGTCGTGAAGCCGTTGAAGCGGGGCGCAAAGCTGACGATATCAAAATCTTCGCGGGCATTGCGATGATTACGGGCACTAACCAACAGGAGGCGAAGGATAAGTACGATGATTACCGCCGCTATGCCAGCCCCGAAGCAGGACTTGCCCACTTTTCTAGCAGCGTCGGCATCGATTTTGATCGCTTTGAGATGGATGAGCCGATTCACTACGGCAACAGCAATGCCATTCAGTCGGCGGCGAGCAGTGCCCAAGCCAACGCCATGACCAAGCGTAAGTTACTGGAACGTTTCAAGCTAGGCAGTCGCTACCCCACCCTAGTAGGCGACCCCTCCAATATCGCCGATGAACTTGAGTCATGGATCACTGACGTCGGCATTGATGGGTTCAACGTATCGCGCACGGTCACACCGGAAAGCTTTGACGATATTGCCGATCTCATCGTGCCGGAGCTGCAAAATCGCGGTGTCTACAAAACCAGCTACCAGGAAGGCAGCCTACGCCACAAACTCTTTAGTGCCGGGGACCGTCTTCCTGACTACCATGCTGGAGCTCAGTATCGCCGTTTAAATAGCCACCTCAACATTCAACAGGTTTCAGAGGAAACGATCACCGAAGAGCACTGGGTTAAACAAGAGGAATAATAGATAGCGAAGCAAAACCCAAGCTCGTAGCGATGTTTAATACGAGCCTGGGTAAGTCATAATAAGGAGTGCTATCGCTTAGCCTAGCAATGATAGGATTGTGAATTTAGGTATTCTAAGTATCTACCGACTGCCGCAGTACCGCCTGAGTAATCCTGCTACCTGGAGGTACATCGCGGGTTAGCCAAACGTTGCCGCCAATCACAGCGCCGCGACCAATGGTGATACGACCAAGAATGGTGGCACCGGCATAGATCACCACGTCGTCTTCCACAATGGGGTGGCGTGGCTCGCCGTTGGTGAGTGCACCCTGATCGTCTTCATCGAATCTTACCGCTCCTAGCGTCACCGCCTGATAAAGGCGTACCCGCTCCCCAATGACCGCCGTTTCACCAACCACAACCCCCGTGCCGTGGTCGATAAAGAAATGGCTGCCAATTGTTGCGCCAGGATGAATATCAATACCTGTCACCGAGTGGGCTTTTCGGCAATGATTCTGGCGAGGATCCTCAGCCCTTCCACATAGAACACATTTGCTATGCGATGATGAATAATTGCCAATAGCCCTGGGTAACAAAGCAAAATTTCGTCTACCGAGGACGCTGCCGGGTCGCCGCGATAGGCAGCTATCACGTCCTGATCCAATTGCCGACGCAGTGCAGGCAGCATGGTGGCAAAACGCCGGACAAATTCGTTCGCTTTGCAATCTTGAGCCTGGGGTTCCAGGCGCGGCTGCTGGCAACTCAGTTCTAAACGCACCTGGGTAACCAGAATATTCAACGCGTGACCAAGCTGATGCCCCACATAAAAATCTTCACTCTCCTGTTTGAGATCGAAGGGTCCTAAACGCATGGGAAATAAGATGCCGCATAAGGCATCAATCACCTCATGTATATGGCGGTGAGCAGGAAGCTCCCGGGTGCCCAGGTCGGTCTCCCGGCCTTGGCGCTCGCGCCACTCGTGCCTTAACCTGGCGTAACTCTGTCACCACACTGTCTAATGGCCATGGAGATGGCTCATTGTGTTCTTTTTCACTCATCTCAGCGTGGGCCTCTTCTGTTTCAAGCCTTGATAGTTTGCCCTGACTACGAATAAGACGTCGGCACTGGATACTGGTCCAGCAGTGCCCACCGGCCTAGATCGCGTATTTTATAATCCACCGGATCATGGAGTGTATGGGTGCGTGCATTGCGCCAAAAACGATCCAGCCCCAAAGGCCGCGCAGTCGCCCTCGCACCTGCAATATCAAACAACCGGCTGCTAGCATCCAAAGCCGCTTGGTGCGCCACGACTTTCGCCTCTGCAATGGCAATCGCGGCCTCACCCCGGTTTTCGGCACTAATAGCGGTACGTTTCACAAAGTGGCGCTGGGCTATATCGCCTGCTATATCGGCCAATACTTGAGCACTACGCAGCTTGACCCATAGTTCACCAAAGTGGCGCTGAAGGTAGGGGTCATCTTGCGCTTGAGCTGCGTCAGAGGCTAACCAAGGTCGCCCATGCTCAAGCGTAAAGCGCTTAGCCTCCTCAAACGCCCCTTCGGCAATGCCGACGTATAGATTGACTAACACTAACTGGGCTAAACAGGCGCGAAACTGAGCCGGCGGGGACCACGCAAAACCAGGCGGTAGCAGGACTTCGCGCTCTAGCACTTCCACCTGCTCGAAACTCACGGTACCGCTATCGGTTTGCCGCTGACCGATAGCGTCCCAATCATCATGCACGGTAATGCCAGGGCGGTGAGTGGGCAACGCCGCAATCACTAGACTTTGGGTCGGCTCATGCCACGCTGAGACGGTCAGATAGTCTGATCCTTTTGCTCCCGAGCAGAACCCCTTCTTGCCTTGCAGGATAAAGCCGCCACCATCGCGTTCGGTAGCGACTGTGCGCTTATCCAGCGGGTTAAGGGTATTGCCCCAGAAAAGATGTTCTTGAGCAGTGGCGGCTAAAAGTCGCTGCTGCTGGTGTTGATTGCCGTAAAGTAATACCGACCCCACTTGCAGGTGGTGGAAAGCAAACACATGGGCAAGTGCTGAATCCACCCTGGCTAAGCGTCTGACCACTTGATAAACAAGTGACCATGGCTGCCCCTGACCGCCATACTCAGTGGGTACAGCAAGCGTCAACAAACCGCTGTCACGAATCAGCTCGCGCTCAAAAGAGGCATGCCCACCCAGGCGATCACGCTCAACGGCACTTTCGGCTAGGCGCGCTGCCAACTGATCAGCAATGGTCAGCCAATGCTGCTGATCATCGCTCGACAGAACGTCTCGCTTGGGATCCACCGCCCTCAATCGTTCAGACTGATCTGGATAGGCATTTCCAATGCTCATGCGGCCACTCTCCTCAATGCATTAATGCAAAAACCAGAAAAAAGAACCATCAATCGGTAAAACGCAGGCCCAGGCACCCTGAGGCTCAATCACCGTTAGTGGGTAAGGATACGGTGTATTACTCATCGCTAGGCCGCCATACCACAGAAGCGATATCCAACTCGTGGGGAATAAGCTCCAATTCAAAGAAGGTATCGGCGACATCCTGCTGCTGAGCAATCACTTCATCAGACAGATATTGAGCACCGTAGCTTGCGCGATTCGCGGCTACATACACCACATCCGGATCAAGGCCGATGGAAGGGGCTAGCAGCTCAGCCACTTCACGCAGGTTATCAGCTGCCCAGCTATCTAGTTCCTGTAGCTCTTGTACAATCTCTTCAACAACATGCGGGTACTGCTCTACCAATGGCCCTGCGGCAATATAAAACTCATGGTTACTGACTAAATCGGTACCGTCGGTCAGAATACGTGTTCCTAATGCATCTTCGGCAGCAGCCAAGTAGGGTTCCCAAATGACCCAGGCATCGACGCTGCCTCGCTCAAATGCTGCGCGCGCATCCGAAGGGGTTAAAAAGGCAGTGCGAATATCGTGGATCGATAGCCCGGCATCCTGTAGCGCACGTACCAACAGGTAATGGACATTAGAACCACGGTTTAGCGCAACGCGCTTGCCTTCCAGCTCGGTCACACTTTGGATAGGCGAATCTTCGTGCACAAGAATCGCTTCTGCTTGAGGCGCTGGGGGCTGGTGGGCCACATAAACAAGATCCGCCCCGGCAGCTTGGGCAAAGACCGGCGGTGTTTCACCTACCGTGCCAAAATCAATGCTGCCTACATTAAGGGCTTCCAGCATTTGTGGGCCAGCAGGAAACTCCGTCCAGGTGACATTGATATTACGATCAGAAAATCGTTCTTCCAGCGCTTGACGCTCTTTGAGCAGTACCAACGTGCCATACTTTTGGAAACCAATACGCAAGGTTTCAGGGTCATCGGCAGCCAATAATGAGTGAGGCAAGAAGGCCAACACTCCCGACAGTACGGCGGCAGATAAGGCCGATTGTTTGATCATAATAGAGCCCATCCAAGAAAATTAAGCGTAGGCAACAGAGCGCTGGTAGGCACTCGCTGATGCCGAACTCTGACTGGGGAGCGTTTCAATCAGCTCTTCAATAGAGCGACTGATCCGAGCGCTTGCCTCCTCCCCCACCTGATAGCGCTTTTCACCATCAAGCGTGAGCTGTTTCGCGTTGACGTAGACACCGCCCAACACATTGCTGGCCCCTAACGCTGACAACACCGGCTTTAACGCGTAATCGATCACCAGTAGATGACTGTCAGAGCCGCCGTTGGCAAGAGGCAACACTACTTTGCCTTTCAGCCCACGCTCAGGTATTAAATCTAGCAGCAGCTTAAGTGCCCCTGAAAAGCAGGCCTGGTAAACGGGCGTTGCCAACACAACCGCATCTGCCTTGGCGATCGCCTCTCGGTAGCGAACAATTTGAGGGGCTGTAAAATCAGCAAAAAACACTTCATTACCGTCAAACTCATTAACGTTGAATACGTCTGTTTCGATCCCTTTTTCTTGTAGCTCGCTGTTAATAAAGTCGATTAACGCTGCGGTACGTGACAAACGGCCTGGGCTTCCTGCAATTAGTACAACACTCATAACAAGCTCCTTATTCAACAAATAGCTAAGATGTCATGGATAGAAACAGTGATTTAAGAGGCTGATTCCTGAGGCGTGCGCGTAGCTCTCGCATCAAAAGCACCGCCTGTAAATACGCCCTCTTCTGTCACCGCCTGTTTACCGGGCAACAAAGGGAAGACGAGTTCAGCGAAGCGGATCGCCTCTTCAAGATGCGGATAACCCGAGAGCACAAACGTATCCACGCCCAAATCCGCGTACTCTTTCAAACGCTGCGCCACCGTTTCCGGGTCACCAACCAACGCCGTACCTGCTCCGCCTCTTACCAGCCCGACACCTGCCCAAAGATCAGGGCTTATCTCGAGCTTATCGCGCCTTCCACCGTGCAGCTCGGCCATGCGCCGCTGCCCAACGGAATCCATGCGGGAAAAATTCTCTTGAGCTTTTTGAATGGTTTCGTCATCGAGACTGGCAATCAGCTTATCTGCCGCCTGCCACGCCTCTTCGCGGGTTTCTCTCACAATCACATGGAGGCGCACGCCAAATTTCACCTCGCGCCCGTACTTGGCTGCGGCTGCACGTACCTCAGCGATTTTTTCCGCGACAGCGGCAGGGGGTTCGCCCCAAGTTAGATAGGCATCAACATGCTTTGCGGCTAATTGATGAGCGGCGGGGGAAGATCCGCCAAAATAAAGCGGTGGATAAGGCTTCTGGACAGGATCAAAAAAATTCTTGGCTCCTTCAATCTGAAAGTATTTGCCCTGATGATCAACACTTTTGCCTTCCAACAGGCGCTTCCAAACCGTTAGAAATTCATCGGCCACTTCATAGCGCTCGTCATGGGTCAAGTGAACCCCTTCGGCCGCCAGCTCAGCGGCATCGCCACCCGGCACTACATTGAGCAACAACCTGCCTTTTAACGCCTGATCCAGCGTTGCCGCCTGGCGAGCGGAGGCAGTAGGGCCTGAAATAGAGGTGCGCAAAGCCACCAGTAACTTAATCCGCTGAGTGACGGGTACTAAACTTGAAGCCACCACCCAAGGGTCTAGGCAGCTGGATCCCGTAGGAATGAGTAAGCCATCATAACCATGGTGTTCTGCGGCAACCGCTATTTGCTGCAAATAAGCGTTGCTGGGTGGCCGCCCACTACCTTTACCCAAATAACGCGTATCGCCAGACGTAGGCAAAAACCAGAAAATATCTAAACTCATCGCGTCATCATCCTGTCAATAACCTGTAGCCAGGTTGCAAAGGGCATTAAGCACTGATTACCAACAGCATAAAGAAATGGATAAAAGCCACACAAATCACTTTATTAGATATAAATATTCAGAACACAAAAAGCCAGTCTAACGCCATCAAATTTCCGACCACTTTTATTTTAACTATTCGCATCACAAGCCTTCTCAGGCTATATAGCCTCCGCTACTAAACCCCACCTTATCAATAAAAAAACCAATCAATCTCTTATGAAAAATACATTTAACTAAAAAACCTATCACTAAAAACAATTTGCTAATCATGAATTACAAAGCATCCATAACTATTTTTAAGCATCGGCATAGTGATTTATGGTCTTGCATTACTAACCATGACTGAGTACATCATTATGCGAACACCCCCTCTCACTCGCTTTTTCTCTTTTGCCCAAGCTAGAAAATACTGGCTAACCAGCCTTTTATTGCCCTTTACCGCTATTTCACAGGTCAAAGCTGAAGACGTTAAAATTGGTGTTGTTTCAAATGGACTGATTGTCGATTCGATCTATGTCGCGGCTGACCTTGCAAAAGAACAAGGTATCAACGTTGAAGTGATTGAATTTAGCGACTGGGTTCTTCCTAATACCGCCGTACTAAATAAAGATATCGATATCAACTACTTTCAGCATGAACCTTTTCTGACCAATGCCGAGGAGGAGCGCGGCTTTGATTTAATCCCTCTTGCCTACGGGGTTGAGGGCTTAATGGGCATTTACTCAAAGGAATTTGATAAAGCAGAAGACATACCGGCGGGTAGCACCATTGCAGTAGCCGATGACCCAGTTAATCAGGGCCGAGGATTGCTGCTTTTAGAGCAAGCTGGATTAATCACCTTGCCTGAAGGCATTGGCTACCATGCCAGCCTGTACGATATTGAAGACAATCCGTTGGATCTGTCTTTTGTAGAGCTACCAGGGCCACAGTTACCTCGCGCGTTTGAAGATGTTGCCGCTATTCTTAGCTACCCACATTACATAAAATCTTCCGGGGTGACTGATCCTGCAGATGCACTGCTATTTCATATTGACGATACGCATACTTTCGCGCTGCGTTTCGTTGTGCATCCTGATAACGAAGATGCTCCCGCTATTCATCAGTTCATTTCAATCTACCAGCAGGCGCCTGAAGTAAAGGCCTCTCTTGAAGAAGCCTTCGGCGATAGCTCGCTGTATCAATTGGCATGGGAATACTTTCCTCCCTTGGAGCTGAGTGAATGAATATTGCCGTTGCCCCCTATCGTAAGATAGCCCCTTCGGGGGCTGCTTATAGCCAAAAAACGTCTCCCCGTCCCCCTCTGCATCTGAGACTTGAAGGTGTCAGTAAAACCTATGTATCTGGTCAGCGGCGTGTGGAGGCGCTTAAAGATATCAATTTGGATATTTACCAGGGAGAGATCTTCGGCATTATAGGGAGGAGTGGTGCGGGTAAATCAAGCCTGATACGCACGCTGAATCGCCTTGAAGATGCCACTACCGGTAAAGTGCTGATTAATGGCGTCGATATCCAATCCCTCGATACAGGTGGTCTCGTTATACTACGCCGCCGCATTGGGATGATTTTTCAGCACTTTAATCTGCTCTCTTCAGCGACCGTATTTGAAAATTTAGCGCTTCCGCTTAAAGCGGCGGGCATTCGTGATAAGAAGCGCATCCGGCAACGGGCACAAGAGCTTCTGCGCTTAGTGGGCCTAGAGGGAAAAGAAGATGTTTACCCCTCTCGCCTTTCCGGTGGACAAAAACAGCGCGTTGGCATTGCTCGTGCGCTGATGCTAGACCCAGAAATTCTGCTATGCGACGAAGCGACCTCGGCACTCGACCCTGAAACGACGCAATCCATTTTGAGCCTCATCAAAGAGATTAATAAAACGCTAAAATTGACCGTCGTACTGATTACTCACGAGATGTCAGTGATTAGTCAAATATGTGACCGTGTGGCGGTACTTGAAGATGGCGCGCTGGCTGAACTAGGGCCTGTTTGGCGCGTGTTCGGGCGCCCTGAACACGAAGCCACTCAGGCGTTACTGGCGCCATTAAAACCTAAAGTAGCTGACGATATTGCTCAGGCGATATCTGCTACGCCGGCGAATAGCACTTCCAGAGCGATTGTTAAGTTATTTTTCGATGGAACCGCCGCCACCTACCTGCCCCTGGGCATCCTTAGCCAGCGTTTAGGCGGCGACCTCAGGCTGCTGCAGAGTGGCATTGGTCGACTTCAAGGCCATCCACAAGGCGAGCTGCTTGTCAGCCTGCCCTACCAGCAACACGAGCTAGCACAACGCCTCGAAACTATTAATGACCTTATCTCAACCGTGGAGGTACTCGGCTATGCTGTCCCAGCGAATGCTTGATGCACTTTGGCAAGCCTTTCTCGATACGCTTTATATGGTGGGTGTATCAGCGGCGATTGTATGGTTTGTGGGTATTCCACTGGCCATTATTTTGGTGACCACCGCCAGGGGGCAAATTTTTGAAGCCCCGCTGGTTAATAGAGTGCTAGGCAGCATTGTCAACGGCTTCCGCGCCACACCCTTTATCATTTTACTGGTTGCGCTGATCCCGCTTACCCGCTTGATTACTGGTACAACCATTGGCATTTGGGCAGCCGTTGTGCCTATTACTGTGAGCGCGACGCCTTTCTTTGCTCGCATTGCTGAAGTCAGTCTGCGCGAAGTCAGCTCAGGGGTGATTGAGGCTGCCCAGGCGATGGGTTGCCAAAAGCGCCATATCATTTTCAGCGTTCTTCTGCCTGAGGCCTTACCGGGGATTATCGGCGGCTTCACCATCACGCTTGTAGCCATGATTTCTGCCTCTGCCATGGCAGGTGCCATCGGTGCAGGCGGGTTAGGCGACTTAGCTATTCGTTATGGCTACCAGCGCTACGATACCACCGTAATGCTTGCCGTTATTGCCATTCTTATTGCCATTGTTGCCATCATCCAGTATGCCGGTGACCGCTATGTTTACCTTTTAAAAAACAGGTAGGCCAATGTTTCTAACTCTTAATTAAGGTAGGCACCCAATCCATTCAGAAAAAGTTTTGGGGAAAGAGCATAGCTTCACCAAGGCGCTGGAGTAGTATCTTCAGCGTAGTGCTAACGAGGAAACATGATGACAAACAAGCGTCGCGGAGCAACCCCCAACACCTCCCGGAAACGGGACAAAAGCCTGTTTGTAAACCGCGGTTTTACCCGCGATCGAGCTTTCCCATACTGAAAGCCAGGCACTGCTTGAGTTTCTGTATCGCCATCAGGAAGCACCGGAATTCACCGTACGCCTAAATACTTTGGCTATCAGGGACAACCGCTGCACCCAGCACCGCGCCATTTTTGACTATGCGGGCCAAGCCCGCCGTGGTGAACGCGTTACCGTTAAAGGCGACCGACCTTATGTCAGTGAAACCGCTGCTGAAATCGAATGGGGACTCGTCCGGTAACGAGTATTGCTTTGCCGCTTACCAAAAATATAAATGCTAGTACACCTACATAAGGCTGAAGGATGGACCTTGAACGATCGGTCGCTGCTAAACTAGCCCAACGCTGCCCAATCGCTGGAGACACTTAATGACACGGACCCACCATTTAAAGCCAACGTTTCAATTACGCTTGGTGCTGCATCGTGACGTGATTATTGGGCCGGGCAAAGCAGAACTGCTAGAAATGGTTAGCCAGACAGGTTCAATTTCAGCCGCTGGCCGCGCACTCAAGATGAGCTACAAAAAAGCCTGGCAGCTCATCGATACTATGAACAACCACTTTCCATCCCCTCTTGTATCGACCAGCTCTGGCGGTAACGAGCGCGGCGGTGCTCATCTCACGGAGCTTGGCAAGCAGGTGCTGACTCACTACCGTGCGTTGGAACGCCAGCTCTCGCTGGAGGACTCGACTGACGCTCAGGCGCTGCTTTCGCTATTGGTCCCGGCCAGCCATCCCAATCCCTGAACGTGCTTATTATCGTATTGAGCTAGTGAGCCGTTTTGTGTAATCTCCGCTATATCCATATGGAAATAACGGAATTAATACAATGCTTACACATGCAATGAATCGCCGTTTATTAGCCACTGCGCTGACACTAGCACTTCCAACCTCAGCCTTTGCCACTGACAACATTCAAGTCGCCGCCGCCGCCTCGCTTACCGATGCGCTCAATGACGCCATTGCCGTCTATGAAGCTCAGCATGATGTTGACGTGACGCCCATTTATGCATCGTCCTCGACGCTTGCTCGGCAAATCGCCAATGGCAGCCCCACGGATCTCTTCCTGTCCGCCAACGTACAGTGGATGGACTGGCTCGAAGAGCAAGGCGTCAACATCCAACAGCGCAGCGACTTACTCCAGAACCGTTTGGCGCTGGTATCAGCGAGCCCTGACCTGCCAGAACAGTTCGTCCCAGGCGACGAGGCACGCATTGCAACGCTGCTAGAAGAGCGTGATCGTCTTTCCGTCGGCGACCCGGATCACGTGCCGGCCGGTATCTACACCCAGCAAGCGCTGGAATTTCTCGGTGAGTGGGAAGAGCTGGAGCCAAAGCTTGCACGTGGCAACGACGTCCGCGCGGCGTTAACACTGGTAGAACGACAGGAAACGCCGCTTGGCGTTGTGTATCAAACTGATGCCTTTGCCAGTGACCGCGTGCGGGTACTCGGGCTATTTCCCACCTCCAGCCATGAACCCATCACCTACCCCATTGCACTAATAGGGGCAGAGCAAAACGACGCGGCCGTGGCGCTGCGCGAGTGGTTAGCAAGCGAAGAAGCGCTGACTATTTTTGCTGACTATGGCTTCGACACCGACATTAGCAGCCCGTGATACTGTCGCCAGCCGAATGGGAGGCTATCCGCCTTAGTCTCCTCATTGGCTTAGCGGCAGTGGCCTGGATTTTACCACCGGGCATTGCGGTTGCCTGGTGGTTAGCCCGACACGACTTCAGAGGCAAATCCATCGTCGATGGTTTTATTCATCTACCGCTGGTGCTGCCACCCGTGGTAGTGGGCTATTTACTCTTAGTATCGCTCGGTCGACAAGGGGTGGTCGGCCAGTGGTTATATGCCACTCTCGGCGTATCACTACCCTTCACATGGCAAGGCGCCGCCGTTGCCAGCGGCGTGATGGCATTTCCATTATTGGTACGAGCACTACGCCTATCATTGGAAGCGGTGGACCCCAAGCTTGAAGCCGCAGCGCGAACGCTAGGCGCCAATCGCTGGCGAGTGTTTACCTCCATTACGCTACCATTGGCCATTCCAGGCCTGCTGACGGGCACCGTCTTGGCCTTTGCCCGCGCGCTTTCCGAGTTTGGTGCCACCATCACGTTTGCCTCCAATATCCCAAGCGAAACACGTACCTTGCCGCTGGCGCTGTATACGCTGATTCAGACGCCCGGCCAGGAATCAGCGGCGGCGCGGCTCTGTGTTATCGCTATCATCATCGCCCTGTTCTCATTGATTGCCTCTGAATGGCTGGCTCGCCGCACCAAACAACGACTGCAGGAACGCGATGCCTACTAATCCTACTAATCCTAGTAACCTTAGTCATCCCGCATTGCCTGTGGGCTCCTCTTCGCTGTCATTGTCTATCGACCAACGGCTCGGTAGTTTTCATCTTCAAACCGAGCTGGTACTCCCCGCCCACGGCGTGACCGGCATTTTTGGCACGTCAGGAAGCGGCAAAACCAGCTTGCTGCGCCTTATTGCAGGTCTTGAATATCCCGATAGCGGGGTTATTCAGCTGGGTGACCAAGTGCTGCTGGATACCCGGCGCCGCATTAGCGTTGCCGCCCATAAACGTAGAATCGGTGTCGTGTTTCAGGAAGCCCGGCTGTTTCCTCACTACCGAGTACGCGGCAATCTCACCTATGGCATGCCAGCACATGCATCAGCCCGCTTTGAGGAAATCGTCGAGCTCCTGGGTATTAAAGCGTTGCTCGACCGTATGCCCGGCACGCTATCGGGCGGGGAAGCCAGGCGGGTTGCCATTGGCCGCGCACTGCTCAGCGACCCTCAACTGCTGCTGATGGATGAGCCACTGACAGGGCTAGATGGCGCGCGCAAAGACGAGCTACTACGCTTTATTGCTCAACTGACCAAGCAGGTAGACATTCCGGTAATTTACGTCAGCCATGATGCGGAGGAGATTTCAGCTATCGCCGATCATCTGGTGCTGATGAAGGCGGGCCGTGTCGTGGCCAGCGACCGATTGAATCACTTGCTACAGCGCTTTGATTTGACTCACGAACTCGGTGGGTTTGACGCTGCATCGATTCTTGAAGGCCGCATAGATGAACACGACGCGACGTACAATCTGACTCACCTCGCCCTTAATGACACCCATCGATTAGTCATACCGGGCACGTCGGCTCCTATCGGCAGCCCACTGCGCGTGCGTATCCTCGCACGCGATATTGCCTTAGCACTGACGCCATTACAGTCAACCAGCTACCGCAACCAGCTCAGCGCCACTATTGAAGACATGACCTCACTATCGACAAGCCCGCACTCCGTAGAGCTACTTTTGAACGTTGGCGATATCCGCCTAAGGGCAAGGCTAACGCGAAAGTCCTGGGATGAAATGGGGCTACATATCGGCAAACAGATCACGGCACTCATTCGCAGCGTATCGGTTGCTCACTATTGATCAGCGCCGGATTCGTGCAGTGCGGTGTATGTCATAAAGGAGCATCTTGCGGGGATGCTAAGGTGGTGCACTCAGTTTCTCGCACAAGCCCCTAGCCCCTAGCCCCTAGCCCCTAAACAGTTGGCCCGACAACCATCGTGTCGGGCCAACGTTAAGTGCTGCGTGAGCGATAGAAAGGCATCGTTAGAACGTTTTGGGGAACATCATTTGCGGCAGGTATAGAAACACGCTCGGCAGCAATATCATGGCAATAATCACTAGCATAATAAGCACGATGAGCGGCATGACAGCCACGAAAGCGCGCCCCATCGACACCTCGCCTATCTGTGTAGCTATCAGCAGACAAATACCGTATGGCGGCGTGATCAGTCCCAGCGTCAGCGACAAAATCACCACCAGGCCCATATGGATCTGGTTGATATCTGCCGACACGCAAAGCCCTTGAATGATAGGCAGGAAGATAATCACCGCCGTCACCGGGCTAAGCACTGTGCCGATGACGAGCATGAAAAACATCACCAGCAGCATGATACCGACTCGGGCCTGGGTAACAGACAGGATAAAGTCGGCAACCTCCTGAGCAATCCCCAGGTACGAGATCAGCCACCCCATGATCCCCGCTGACGCAACGGCGAACATCGGCAGCGAAAAGCTCACCACGGAATCGGCTAAAATACCCGGCAGTTGCTTAATATGAATCGCACGATAAAACACAAAGGCTAGAAGCCCACCGACCAGAACGGCTACCGAGGCCGCTTCTGTAGCGGTAAATACGCCGGCGGTAATACCGCCTAGCACGACCAGCGGTAACATCATGGGAGGTGCCGCCGTCAGGGCGGTGCGGCCCACTTTTGAGAACGAAAACTTGCCTGTTGCCTTGATACCGTGACGCTTGGCAACGTAATAGACGTAGCCCATCTGCATCAAACCTACCAGCACACCAGGCAATACGCCGCCCATGAACAACGCCCCGACAGACACATTGCCGAAAGCACCGTAAATCACCATCAAGATCGAGGGTGGAATAATACCGCCCAGTACTGAAGACGCCGCCGTTAAGGCAACAGCAAAAGGCGCGGGGTATCCGGACTTCTTCATCGCGGGAATAAGTACGGCGCCGACGCTGGCCGTATCAGCAGCGGCGGAGCCCGACAGGCTGGCAAACATCATCGACACCATGACGTTGATGTGCCCAAGCCCCCCGCGAACGTGCCCGACCGTGCTGTCAGCAAAGTTCAACAGGCGATCGGTAATGCCGCCGTCGTTCATCAGCCGGCCTAACAATAGAAAGAACGGCACGGCCAGCAGCGGAAATGAATTGATGCTGGCAAACATCTGGTTGACGACCGAGGTCAACGGTAGCCCTAGCTGGGTGATCGTAATAATAGATGCTAAGCCAATGGCAAACGCAATGGGTACGCTAAGCGCAATAAGAAGCAAAAAGCTGCCAATCAAGACCAACAAAGGGTTCATATTTTGGTTGCCTCGCGCGCGCTATCTACGCTGTTAGCTTTTTTGAGCATCGCAATATCATCCATTATGATTTCAAAGGAAAATAGCAACATCGCTAATCCCGCTACTGGAATCGCGGCAAATATATAGGCCATGGGCGTTCCTAGCGCGACCGAACGCCGGCTCCAGCCCATATCAACCAGCACATTGCCGTGGACAATTAACACATAGATCACCGGCAAGCAGGCGACGTTGCCAAACAGACGCAGCGCCCGCTGGGTGATCACAAAACGCGATGGAAAGACATCAACCACATAGTGACTGCGCCTGCGCACCGCAATAGCGGCACCCAGAAACACTGACCATACGAAAAACGCCATGGCTACTTCATCGGTCCAGGAAACCGAAATTTTCAAGTAGTTGCGCGCCACAACCTGATAGAGAACCGTAAGAATAAAGCCCGCAAACAAACTGCTCGCCACAAACGTCAGCGCCTTTTCTATTACATTGTTTATTCGTCGCATGCGTGCGCCCTTTCCTTCGCGGTAACGCTCCCCGTTAACGGGGAGCGGTCAGCTAACCAAGTGACTTATCGGTGACGGCTTAAAGATTACGAATCGTTTCAAGCAGTTCGGTCAAATCGCGCTCTTGAGCAAACTGGTCATGAAGAGGAACGATTTGATCAATAAAGGCCTGCTTGTCGACCTCCGTTACCGTTACACCCAGGTCTGCAAACTGCTGAATGACTTCGGCATCATACTCAACGCCTTTTTCTGTTCCGTACTCACCCGCGTGCTGCGCCGCGTCGAGAATAATGGCCTGATCTTCTTCTGAGAAACGATTAAAGCGGTTCTCGCTGATAGAGATGTGGCTCATCATGATCTGATGCTCGGTTTTGGCATGATACGGGGCGACTTCGTAGAGTCGGCTTGAGAAGTAGCCGCTGATAGTGCTTTCAAAGGCACCGACGACGCCAGTTTGCATACCCGTGTAGATTTCTGTCCAGGGGAGCGAGGTAGTCAACGCCCCCGCCGCTTGCCACATTTCTGCGTCAAGGCGTGAGCCGGTAACGCGCATTTTGACGCCTTCAAGGTCGGAAGGCTCAACAATCGGCCCCACATTGCTGCTTAAGTTGCGCGTACCGCCGCCGGTTAAGCTAAGCAGTTTCAAACCAACGCCAGACTCGCTCATGGCATTGTCGAAATACGCATAGACAGGAGAATCAGACGATGTGGCTGCGCGAAAGTCGTCCATATCATCAAACAAATAGTTGAGGCTGAAGATCTCGAAATCAGGAATATAGGGCGAAACATTCATGACCCCGCCAATAATCATGTCGGTCGTGCCAATGCGTATTTCGTCGACCATGGTTTGGTCGTTGCCCAGCTGCCCACCTTGAAAAATTTGTACTTTCACACGGCCATCGGTAGCTTCTTCGACTTCTGTTTTAAAGGCTTCCGCCGCATCAACCCAGGGGTGGGGCGCGGTGACGACGGTACCAAGGCGCAGCGTTTCTGCCAATGCTGGCGTTGCGGTCAACAGGGCCGCCGCGCTTAATAGGGCAATACTTGAGAGAGTGCGGGTCATCGTGGAGATTCCTTTGTCGATATATGGTTAGCAAAAAGGCCGTATGGCTACTTGCCCGATACCGGCTCGCCGAGCGTGTGCATTAGGCGGTTGGCCCATCCAAACAGCGTCGTTGAAAGCGTTAAATCCAAGATTTCTTGATCGTTTAAACCCACCTCTTTCAGACTTCCAATATCTTCTTGAGTGACGTTGGGAGGACATTCGGAAAGACGCATACCGAATTTCAAAATGGCGCGCGTGCGCGGGTCAAGATCGGCCTCTTTGCCACGCAGGAAGATATCCCCCATGACCCGATCATCGCCGACAATATTATTGTAACGCTGGGCATGAACAGCAGCACAATATATGCAGCGATTGACCACAGACGCAGCCACCGCGCCCAGTTCACGCTCTTCGCGGGCAAGGCCACCCTTGTCGTACATAATGCCGTTGAACAGCGAGGTGCGAATGCGCAGCGACTCCGGGTCGTGTGCCAACACCAGCACGTAATCGGATATCTTGGTATTAGAGGGCGTTTCCTTCAGCGCTTCGCGCTGGGCGGGCGTCGCCTGCTCATAATCAATCGGCGTGATATGGGGGCGCCACGTAGGGACACGCGTCGTAAACTTATGAATAACGCGGCTCATTGCGTTTCTCCCATCACACTTAACACAGCGGCAACTCGCAGCTGATAATTAACAAAGGCGACCAGCCCGGCTAAGCGCACAATGTCCGATTCATTGATATCCGCTTTACGCAGCCGTTCAATATCGCTTTCGCTGGCATCTTTGGGTGAGCGAGTGACTAAATCTACATAGCTCACCATGGCAGCTAGACGCGGCTCACTTGCCGGTGGGTGGCTGTCCGTCGTTGCCAAGCTCAGCGGGTCGGCTTCGCTGCCGTAGCTGGACAGCAGCTCGACATAGTGGCGCGTTAGCCCCTCTTGCTGGCACATTTTCGCCATCCGGCAGGCAAACACTGCCCTGGTTTCAAGCGCCAGCCCACCTGGGTCGCTGGGCAACAGGGCGGCTTTATAAGAGGCCTGCGTCAAGTCCATCAGCTTGCTACGCATCGCTAACGCGTCAGCGAGGGGGCCGGTACTCGGCACATTGGCCGCTGCTTCTATTACATTTGTCATTTTTATGTCCTTAAACGGATCAGCCAAGCGCTTCTTATCAAAGGGAACCGCTTTATAACGGTGACGGCAGCGGCGATGCCTGCCACTCGTCGCCCAGGAGTTCCGGGGTGTCATAGTCCTGAAACTGCTGCCAGTGGCGCTCAACGTCTTGCTGGTAAAAACACGCAGCGATGGCGTTAACCAGCCAGCTGGCTCCCTCGCTAATGCCCGGGATATCGCCACTTACTTTGCCAAGACTGACGGACGCACCGTAGTTGAAGCAGTGTATGTGGCGTAACCATGGCGCTGAACCAGGCTCACGTTCTTGAAAAGCGAAGTCGCGCCCGACATACGGGAATTTACCCAGCTCGTCATCCTCAAGCTCACGCGGCGGCTGATAGCAGTCGCGCCATAGCAGAATACGGTCGGCGTAACCCGCTAATTCAGTGCGTGCCAAAGGGTCGACTTCAAACCCGGTTCCCATAATCAGAAAGTCGCCGCGAACCTCGCCCTGCTGTGTTTCGAGCACAACGTCATCGCCGTCCATTCGCGTTGAACGGACACCGCAGCCAAAATGAAAATAGGCGTTGTCATGGCGGCTAACGCGCAAGGTAGAGCCACGCGGTGGCGGGGTCTGGGTAATAAAGGAGTAGTGCATAAAGCGCCAGCGCCAGTCGTCGCTCAAGCCGGCATAGCCTTGAGTGAAGCCAAACGAACCGATACCCATCATTTTATTGACGGTGGGCATTTGCGGACGGCGAATCAGAAAGCGCACCGATTGCGCGCCGTTCTCCAGCGCTTCGGCGGCATTATCAATGGCCGACGCGCCCACGCCTACGACAATAACCCGCTTGCCTTTTAACGCAGTAAAGTCGATATCATCTGCGGTATGCGCCCACACCCGCTCAGGCAAGGTGGCCACAAAACCCGGAATTTTGGGTGCGCCGGTGCCTTCACGCCCGGTCGCCATGATGAGTTTACGGGTCAGCACCGACCCGCTGCGGGCACCGGCACCCGAAAGTTCAAGGCTTAATAAATCGCCTTCTGGCTTAACATGCTCAACGTTAACGTTATTATCGATCGGCAGTGCCAGCACCTGACGATACCAGCATAAATAGTCCATCCACATGGGGCGGGGGATTTTATCCAGTGCTTCCCATGCCTCGTTACCGAACTGAGCTTCATGCCAGGCGCGAAATGTCAGCGACGCGAATCCATAGCTAGGGCCAGGTAGCGTTTTAGGCGAACGTAGCGTTTCCATCCGCGCATAGTTCATCCATGGTCCTTCAAGACCCGCGGCATTTCGATCGAAGACACGAATATTCCGAATACCCGCAGCTAACAGTGCAAACGCTGCGACCATACCGCACTGCCCGCCGCCTATGATGACGACATCATAAATATGTCGGCCATCGTGAGCGGCTCGGCTAGGCACCCAGTTTTCACGGGGCAGGTTTAAACACGCCAAGTCATAGCGGACGCGTTCATTAAGCGCTTCAAGACCAGCGCCAACCTGTGAGGGGGAAGAAGTTACTGTCATTGCGTCATCTCAATCTGGGACTGCCTAGCCTTGTCTGCTTCATGAGGCCACCAAAACCAACGGATAGGTACATCTGAGCTAGCAGTGCTTGCGGGCAGGTCGGCCTGTTCTGCCAACGCAACAATATCCCGTGCCTTAGCGAAGTAATCCTCGCCTTCTTCGAACGTGGCGTCTGATGCAGGGCTCGCCTGGGTGAAAAGCGCGTCCAGACATATCGCTGGCATGCTGGGCTGATTTTCCACCAAGTGTTGGCGAACGCTCCAAACACCGGATTTTTCATCGACGGTGTAGAGCTTCATTAATACCGCCGCGTAACGTGTAATAAACTCGACGGCAGATATTACATAGTTAGCCGACTCATTGCTAAAAAAGAAATGAAATCCGAGTCTTACCCAGCCTGGACGATATAAGCTTCGACCTTTTTGGACTAAGCGTTCGTGCTCTAACGCCGTGTCCGCATCAATTGAAAGCAGCTCATGACCATAAGGGCCTGCACACGAACAGCCGCCTCTTGCCTGAATGCCAAACAGGTCATTGAGCATGGCAACAATGAGATTGTGGTGAATGTCACGCTGCCCGGCGCGAACGTTAAAAGAGAAAATAGACAGCCGCGGCGCATCCACCGGCCCCAAAAGCGTTAAGTTATCAAGCGTTGACCAGCGCGCCATAGCCATCGCTATCATGGCTTTTTCCTGCGCTTCAATGTAATCCACACCAACCAGCGATTTAACGCGAAAGGCAAGGCCCGCTCGGATGTTGCCTAATATATCCGGGGTGCCGCCCTCCTCCCGGCGTTGAATATCGCTCACATAACGATGTTCCGTCGCGGTGACATAAGACACCGTGCCGCCGCCTGCAACCGAGGGGATGGCATTACGGCACAGCGCCTTTCTAATCACCAAGACGCCGGAACTACCCGGCCCACCTACGAACTTATGCGGCGAGACAAAAACCGCGTCCAGGTGATCATTTTTGCCGGTGCCCGCCACATTAATATCGACGTAAGGGCCGCTGGCGGCATAGTCAAAAAGCGCCAGCCCATCGTAACGATGCACCAGCGTGGCGATAGCCGAAACGTCCGTTTTGATACCGGTTACGTTAGAGGCTGCCGAAAACGCGGCAATTTTTAGCGGCCGGTCAACGTAGCGCTTTAGCTGCGCTTCTAGTTCGTCCAGGCGGATAAGGCCATCTTGGCCTAGCGAAATACGTACCAAGTCGGCATCGCATTCACGCCAGATAAGATCGTTGGAATGATGCTCGTAAGGTCCGATAAAAATTACCGGCCTAACGTCACCCAACGTATCGCCCCCCTGCTTTAGCTCTAAAATCTTACAACAGCGATCAATCGCTGCCGTTGCCCCGGCACCAGCAAACAACACCGCATAGTCGTCATTAGCCCCAACAGCCTGGGCCACCGCTTGGCGCGCGGACTCGCGATAGCGGGTGGTGACTTTGCCGGTAAAAGAAGTCTCGGTGTGCGTATTGGCATAAAACGGCAGCAGTTGCTGGTAAACGGCGTTTTCAACAAAGCCTAACGCACGCCCTGAAGCCGTGTAATCAGCATAAAGCAGCGGGCGCATGCCAAACGCGGTAGGAATAGACATGCCTTCGCCTATCACGTCATCGCGAAGAAACGCTACCCACTCACTAGAATTGCCCGAGAGGCAGCTCGGTGGTTTTTTTGACTTGTTCCATTGAAAAACATGATGTGACATTGCTTAACTCTACTGTCGAAATTAGCCTTTTATAAAAGGCGTCGAAAGACTGATTATCGCGTGTAATGACCTTAAGCAAATAATCATACTCACCGGCCAAACGATTAACTTCCATAATTTCAGGAAAAGACTGAACAGCTTCCTGAAATGTATCTAGCCAGGCTTGGTTATGTTTGTCTGTTTTAATCATGACAAACACAACAAGGCGAAGATTTAGCTTCTCAGGATTGAGAACGGCAATTCTTTTTTCTATAAACCCGTCTTTCTCTAACCGCTGTATTCTTCGCCAGCACGGGGTTACCGACAACCCAATCCCTTCTGCTAGCTGGGCAATAGAAAGACTATCATCATGCTGAAGCTGTTCAAGAATTTTTAAATCAAAGCGATCAATAAGCAATTTATTTCCCTTCAGATAAAATTATTAGAATAATTTTTTATATATTCAAAATATTGCTCCGTCAAGGAAAATAAATTCCTCTGCCATCCCGTCGATAAAAAAGCAAATAATGGAATTATATAAAGTCTGGCGGGGCAATCACACTCTTTATAAAATCAGGAAAACTTTGTAGACAGCATATTATCAATGCTTCTCACCAATTGAATATAAGCGTTAAAAACCAGCGTTAATAAAACACTAAAAAGCAGCCAAACTAAAAATCATAAAATATTATAAGCTAACCAAAAAAATCTATTGAATAGGCAACCCCGCCCTTTAGCTTTAAAAATACAACATAATCAGCTACCACATACATTGTTAGCAAAGGCTATGTTAGTTCGCCATTACAAACTTTATTTTTAATCATTACACTTTTTTAATCATTAAAGCATGCTAGGATTCATCGCTATTGAATACCCGACTTTTGCACTCAGGTATGGCTCTATCGCCATACTCGTCAGTAGATATACGCAGTCATTTGTTTCAGCTAGCGTTTCTATTGCTTGAGTTTCTATTGCTAAAGCGCCTACTCAGAAAGAGTTTTTAAGTTATGACACCGATCACCCTGCTGTTCCTGGCCGTATCAATGTCAGCGGATGCCTTCGCTGCCTCCATCAGCAAAGGCACAGAACTTAAGAAGCCCACTTTTCGCCATGCGATCGGTATTGGCTTAGTCTTTGGCATCATTGAAGCCATCACGCCGGTGCTCGGCTGGGCGGCGGGAAAGGCATCGCAGCAGTATGTGCAAGCCTGGGATCACTGGGTGGCATTCACTCTGCTTTCGGTGATTGGCCTGCATATGATTTACGCCGGGCTCAAAAAGGACGGCAAAGTAGAGCATCGCAAGCAAACACTCTGGCTATTAGTCATCACCGCCACCGCGACCAGCATTGATGCGATGGCGGTCGGCGCAAGCCTTGCCTTTATCGATGCCAACATTATCGCTACTAGCTTTGCCATTGGTCTGGCCACAACAATCATGGCTTCAATGGGCACGCTGCTGGGCCACCGGCTTGGTAAGTTTGTTGGCCATTGGGCAGAGTTAATCGGCGGTATTGTATTGATTGGGATTGGGCTGGCGGTACTGGCACAGCACACCGCCATTTTTTAGATCTTTTCAGCACGCCTAGACCCTGCATTGCACGCCACATAAAGGTCAGCTATCGCCAACGATAGCCGACCTAACCAGCCTTTAGATAGGCATCTGCGCGACCACTCCCCCATCACTCCCGCCCCTTAAACACCGGCCCCACCAGGGCGCCAACCTGTACTGTTCAGGCTTTAAGGAGTAGGGTATGCCACCTGCTCGATACCTCCTGCGCCTTATGGCGGCTTAATGATGGTATTGATCTGGCCCCCTTACGACGGCGTCTCCAACGTCGGATATTGCTTTACCAGACGGCTAACCGCAGTCTCATCTCGCTACAGACATAACTAGAAAGATGTTCTGTTTTTTGCTTACTTCCTGTGGCGACCGCTCCGTGAATGGAGTGTGGGTTGCTATAAAGGATGCTAAGGCTGCAAAGCCTATGGGTATTCAATGAACGAAGAAAGTTTCTATCAGTTCTCTACACTGACCGTGCTCGCCTTATTGGCGGCCTTTTATGGCGGCACTTATCTGCTGACCTTGCTAATCAAAAAGAAAAAGGAAAATACCGACGCCTTCATGGTGTCCAACCATCAAATCGGTTTTGGCCTAGGCGCCGCCAGTATGACCGCCACTTGGATATGGGCAGCATCCTTCTATGGTGCCGCTACCTCGGGCTATACCTACGGCATTTCAGGCCCCTTGCATTACGGGCTATGGGGTGCGCTGATGATTCTGTTCATCTACCCGTTTGGGCGTCGCTTTCGCAAGCTGGCTCCCAATGCGCACACCTTAGGCGAGCTGATTCATGCACGGCATGGTTCTTCCAGCCAGCTAATCCTCGCCTCTTCTAATATTCTGGGCAGTATCATTAGTCTGATGGTCAATTTCACGGCGTCGGGTGCGCTGGTCTCAGTACTCTCGCCGCTGTCATTCCAAGCAGGCGTTGTGATTGCCGGTGTCGGCGTGCTTTCTTACACGCTATGGTCCGGGTTTCGCGCATCGGTGCTCACCGACTTTGCCCAGCTAATGGCGATGATGGCCGTCGCCATCCTGATCATTCCAGCAGTCATGTTCGCACTCGGTGGCCCGCAAACGCTATCCGATGGAATGAGCCTACTGACGCCAGAGCAGGCAAATCTGTTCTCGATGGACGCGATTCTCAATCAGGGTGCACCCTTCTTCGTCGCCGTGTTGGCCTACGCTATTGGCAACCAGACTATTTCCCAGCGGCTATTCGCGGTGCGTGAAGACCATATCAAACCGACCTTTATCACCGCGACGATTGGCTACGGCGCGATCGTTATCGGCCTGGGCATGATTGGTTTGATGGCACTGATGACCGGCATGGAGCCCATCGATGGCGATATGAACAACCTGATACCGCAAATGGTGTCGATGTATCTGTCACCGGTATTTATTGGGCTGTTCTTTATTCTCGTTATCGGTTCGCTCTCTTCCACCGCCGACTCTGACCTTTCCGCCATGTCCGCCATTGTGATGGCCGATGTGTACGGCAAGAATATCGCCAAAAACAAACCTGATCCCACCAAGATGCTGTTTATTGGCAGGCTGACGATGATCATTGCCACGTTGATCGGCGTGATTCTGGCCAGCTTCTCGATGGATATTCTGATCATGCTGGTGTTTGTCGGCGCGCTCTGGGGTGCCATTGTATTTCCCGTTATCGCCAGCTGTTTCTGGGACCGAGTGACTAATAAGGCCTTCACCTCCGCGGTCATCGCGGGCCTGGTGATGTTCTGCGTCGCCCGCTTTGAACTAGTGCCAATGGTCGGCGTCACCGCTGGGCTGTTTGAGTTACTGGCCGCCGTGGGCGGTGGTGTGGTGCTGGGTCTGATGGCCTTTGGCTTCTGCGGTCGTCGGGTCGGTGTGGTCTTCGGTGCCCTCTGCACCATCGTGCTCGCCTACTTCTGTTTCGGCTTCCTGCGCGACTACACGGTATTACTAGCCTCGTTAATGGCTTATGGCGTCAGCACCCTTGTGTGTATCGGCGTTAGCCTGCTGAGCTCCAGCAAGTTCGACTTCGCGCAGATTAACCAGGACGTCATTAACTACGATCCGGTCAAGCCTGCTGTTCAGGCTTAAGGCCTTCGCATCGCAAGAACCACTTTCATTAACGGGTGTGCAATAGCGCACCCGCTAGACAATAGGAGTGAATATGCAAACCTTAGTATTGGCGCTATATGTACTCATCTGGCCGTTAATCTCCCTCGCCATTTTCGCGATCATCGGCATTGCCACCGTTAACGACATTCGCGTAGCGCGACGCGATAAACGCGAACTGGTGTGAAATAACGATTAAAAAACGGTTAGCACCGTTTTAAGCAGTAAGGGGACAAGGCACGGCAAGGGACTGCCGCGTCTTGTAGGCCAGGATCTATTTCAAGTTCATATCTATTTCAGAGCTATAGCTAGGTCTACATCAAGCTCCAAAATGCATCAACCAGCGGGTTCTTTAAGTTTTTCTTTAACGTAAACAAGCCAATATCGTAGGGTTCCAGCTCAGGCGTCACGTCGAGCACCCGGATACGGTCCATCAATGGGCTGTTATCAAGCACAATCTTTGGCACCACGCCAATCCCGAAGCCCAAGCTCACCATACTCACAATCGCCTCATTACCGGTGACCTGTGCATAAATGCGCGGGGCGATATCTCGTTGGCGAAACCATTCGTCCACACGCGCTCGTGAGACACCGCTTTCAGATAAAATCATCGGGATGCTTGCCCACTCCTCCGCTGCCGTTGGCGAATTCATGGGCACATTTGGCACCTGCTGCTCAAGCGGCGCAATAAACAGCAATGGCGACGTCGCAATAGGTTTAAATGCCAGGCCTCGCGCTAAGTTTGCAGGCTGAGCCGCAATACTGAGATCCTCTTTACCATCTAAAACATGCGCAATCGCGTGCTCTGGATCCCCCGTACGCAGCTTTATTTCAATCGCAGGATAGGCAATACGAAAGCGGCGCAGCAGCTCATAAAGAAAGCTGTAGCTAGCGGTGACGGAACCATACAAGCTGATTTCACCGCTTAACTGATCAGAATTATCGGTTAACTCATGGCGGATCAAGTTCCACTGGCTGCTGGTATCGCGCGCGTATTTAAGAAATTTTTGGCCTTCCTGGGTCAACGCCACGGTTCGATTGTCGCGATTAAACAGCGACACCCCCAGCTCGTCTTCTAAATGACGAATGTTACGCGACAGCGCAGAAATGCTGATATGGCACTCATCGCTGGCGCGCCCGAAATGCAGCGTTTCTGCCAAGGCGAGGAATTGTTTTAAGGTTTTAAAATTCATAGGTGTCATTCTATCTCGTCATTGCATAAAACGGGATGTGTTATTGCAAATATATCAATTTAAGAAATAGTCACTTTTGTATAGATTAGCCTTATTCACATGGCGCTGAGCTCCATCTTGAGCGGCCATGTCATGCATTTTTAATACCGAATTCAAAGTATCGGCGTGTCTTACAGCGATTTTTTATATCAATATTATGCTCACCAAACATTAGGATGTTAACGATGGCTAACTATTTCAATACCTTACCGCTACGCGAGCAATTGGCTCAGCTAGCGCAATGCCGCTTCATGCACAGCGCTGAGTTTGCTGATGGCGTCGAAGCACTAAAAGGCAAAAAAATGGTAGTGATCGGCTGTGGTGCACAGGGCCTTAACCAAGGTTTGAACTTGCGCGACAGCGGCCTAGACGTTTCTTACGCACTGCGCCCTGAAGCCATTGAGCAAAAGCGTCAGTCTTGGAAAAACGCCTCTGAAAACGGTTTTGTGGTGGGCACTTATGAAGAGTTAATCCCCACCGCAGACGTTGTTTTGAACCTGACACCCGACAAGCAGCACACGTCGGTTGTGACAGCGGTGATGCCGCTGATGAAGAAAGACGCCTGCCTGTCTTACTCTCACGGTTTCAACATCGTAGAAGAAGGCATGAAAGTGCGCGAAGACTTAACCGTCATCATGGTGGCACCGAAGTGCCCAGGCTCTGAAGTTCGCGCTGAATACGTGCGTGGTTTCGGTGTTCCTACCCTGATCGCTGTTCACGAAGCCAACGACCCTAAAGGTGAAGGCCTGGCGCTGGCAAAAGCCTACGCGGTAGGTACTGGCGGCCACAAGGCGGGCGTGTTGATGTCGTCTTTCATCGCGGAAGTTAAATCCGACTTGATGGGCGAGCAAACGATCCTTTGCGGCATGCTGCAAACGGGCTCTCTGCTGTGCTTCGACAAAATGATCGAAGAAGGTATCGATGCAGGCTACGCGTCTCGCTTGATCCAATTCGGCTGGGAAACCGTCACCGAAGCGCTGAAGTACGGCGGCGTGACGAACATGCTAGATCGTCTTTCTAACCCAGCGAAGATCAAAGCGTTTGATCTTTCTGAAGAGTTAAAAGACATCATGCGCCCGCTGTACAACAAGCATCAAGACGACATCATCAGTGGCCACTTCTCTCATACAATGATGGAAGACTGGGGCAATGATGACAAAAATCTACTGCAGTGGCGTGCCGATACCGCTGAAACGAACTTCGAGAAAACCCCGGCTGGCGATGTAGAAATCTCTGAACAAGAGTTCTTCGACAACGGTATTTTGATGGTCGCCATGGTTAAAGCCGGCGTTGAGCTTGCGTTCGAAACCATGACAGCGGCGGGCATCGTTGCTGAATCGGCTTACTATGAGTCTCTGCACGAAACGCCGCTCATCGCCAACACCATCGCGCGTAAGAAGCTCTACGAAATGAACGCGACGATCTCTGATACCGCAGAATACGGCTGCTACCTCTACAACCACGCCTGCGTACCGCTGTTGGCAGACTTTATGAAAGGCATTAAATCCGACGTGATCGGTAAAGGACTTTCTTTAGACGACAACGGTGTGGATAACGCTCGCTTGATCGAAGTTAACGCTGCCCTTCGTTCACATCCCGTCGAAGCCGTTGGCTCGGTTCTGCGTGGCTACATGGCTGACATGAAAAAAATCGTTTAATCGGCTAATGAACCGATAGGCGTCTAGGTTTTCAAAATCGAGCGCCACCAAAAAAAGCCGAGCTATCATCACGATATGCTCGGCTTTTTTGACTCTTCTGTGCTTAAACAACTTCTATCGAACAGTGTAAGGAAGACAGTAATGGATCCATTAATCCGCCCAGGCACTATCCGCTTAACAAAAGCGACGGTTAGCTTTGATGATCGCTTCACGCTAAGCGAGATTGATTGGACCATTACGCCAGATCAACACTGGGTGATTACGGGTACTAATGGCGCGGGAAAATCGGCCCTGGCGGCTACGCTAGCGGGCATTGGTGACATTAAGGGAGGAAGTATTCAAGGGCTTCCCAGCAACGTGGGAATCGTCTCTTTTGAAGCCCAGGCGGAGCTTATCGCCCAGGAGCTCAAAAAAGACGACGCCGATATTATGGACGTCATTTCACTCGGCACGCCCGTTAGTGAAATGATTTTTGATTACTGCCAAGATCATCAACTCGCCAGCGAACTGGTAGAAAAATTCGGGCTGACAACGCTACTCGATCGCGCGTTTCGAAAACTTTCCACCGGCGAAACGCGTAAAGTCATGCTGATTCGCGCACTGGCCAACAAGCCTGATTTACTTATTTTAGACGAGCCGTTCGATGGCCTAGATGTGGCCACGCTGGCCATGCTGCAAGCACATCTCACCTCTATTATCGACACCGTTCCTATGGTCATGGTGCTGAATCGTTTTGATGAAATGCCGGATTTCATCACGCACGTGGCCTATCTAGACAAAAAAAACGCGGACAATAGAAAAGGTAAAAAGACTGGCGACCAGGGGCGCCTAGCGCTCACGGTAGACCGTCAGGACGAGGCCGCCTTTAATGAGCTTTATCAGTTGCTGCATTTAAAAACCACCGACCTAAGCGTGCCAGAGGCCGACCCTACCCATAAGCTACCCGCTCTCGATCCAAGCCAGCCATTGGTAAAACTAACGCAGGCAACGATTCAATACGGCGACACCGTGATTGTTGATAAGCTCGACTGGACCATAGAACGGGGCCAGCATTGGCAGCTGAGTGGGCCTAACGGTAGCGGCAAAACCTGCGTGCTGTCGTTGATCACCGGCGATCATCCGCAGTGCTATACCAACGATATTTTTGTGTTTGGATTCCAGCGCGGTAACGGCGAAAGCATCTGGCAGATTAAACAATTTATCGGCTATGTATCCACTAACCTGCAATGGGAATACCGCGTTAGCACCAGCTGCAAAAACGTGATTATTTCTGGCTTCTACGACAGCATTGGCATGTACACCAAGCCCACCGACAGCCAGAAAAAAATTGCCGACCAGTGGCTGGAGCTGCTGGGCATGACAGAGCGCGCCGACCAGCCGTTTAACAAGCTTTCTTACGGCGACCAGCGCCTGCTGCTCATCGCCCGCGCGATGGTCAAACATCCGCCCCTGCTGATTCTAGACGAACCCTGCCTTGGCCTGGACGAAATGAACCGCCAACTCGTCCTGGCTCTGATCGAAAAAATCTGCCAAGGCTTCGAAACCACGGTGCTTTACGTCAACCACCACGCGGAAGACCAGATAACGGGCATAGAGCATTACTTAGGCTTGGAAAAGAATCACTAGCGCAGAGTTAAGCGATGCGCACCAGCAACAGCGCTCATGATTGAGCGCTTAAATGCCATAATCCCGCTCCACCTTGGCCACCCGAACTTTAAACGCTGAGTACCACGCTTTGTGGCCCAAGCGCTGGGCTTCAAGATGCTCAGCGTTCTGCTTCCAGCGCTTGATGGCTTCCTCGCTTGCCCAGTACGAGACGGTGATACCCACCGCCTCACGCGCAGACTCAATGCCCAGAAACCCCTCCTGCTGGGAGGCAAGCGCGAGCATTCTGTCAGCCATTGCCCCGTAGCCATTATCTTGCTCGGTGCGCACAGAGCTGAAAATGACCGCGTAATAAGGTGGGCTGGGGGTGTTGGCAATTGACATTGCATCCTCTGGAAATGTTGTGACGTGCACCGCTTTCTTAACCGTCTCTACAGCCATCGTTGGATGCTCTATTAGTCTTTTTTATCTATCGTTATCTCAATAGTTTTACTGTCGCCAGCAAACCATTTCTGAACGTACAGCGTACCCACGATAGGCGCCGTTCCTTCCTCGGGCACTTCCTTGTAGCGCACACTATTTTTGGTTTCTTTTTCGTATTCAAACATAACTACTTTCTTCGACATGACATGTACCCGATATATAACGATTGAAACCTGGGCGACTAACGCCGCTCAGCTGGTGTGTGGCGTGATTCGCGCTATTAAACACTAAACATTTAGCGTTCCCAAAGGCCTGAATCATACATGAGGCGCATGGTGTAGTTGAGCTGAAGCGTTTGGTTACCGTCGCATTCAATCTCGCTACTTCGCCCTACTGGAGAAGGCCCCGTTACCGATATGGAAGAATATGTTCTGAGCGGGTCAAGCAGCCTGTACTCGTAGCCGTCATTTGAAAACACGATGGAGGCGTCACCGTTACCCGCGGCGTAGTAGTTGAAAAACCCCAGTGGCGGCCTTTTTTCAGGTGGATAAACAAACTCAACTTGGCCATTGCGTGACGCGCGGTACTGCATATAGCCGGACGTACGGTTTACAACAGGCGACGAGCAGAGCGAAAACACCTGATTATCCGCTTCACAACTCCACAGCGTGGCCTCTTCCTGATCGCACAAAGGGCTTTGCTGATAGTCATCCCGATACGCTTCCCAATCAGCCTGCGCAATGGCGGGCACTGGCTTTGTTTTGGAGGAAAGATCAGTTTCCTGCGATAAAACGGCGGGAGTGGCCAGCATTAGGCATATCGATAGCAGCGGTTTCATCATGTTGTTTATAGTCCCCAGCGTTAGGCTATACCGCGCTACCCAGCTTCATCACCATTGGCTGTACGCAAAGCGTCGAACCGGCTCTCAGCGCTTCAAGCTGCCCTGTTGCGATAAAACCAGACGATTTATATAAGCTAACGGCACCTTCGTTGCCTGTCGTCACGGCAAGCGCTAATAGATTACACCCGTAGCCGATTGCCCAGGCTTTAATTTCCCGCAGAAGAGATGTTGCGATGCCCTTTCCTCTTAGCGCTGGTGAAACCCACATTTGATAGATATGCGCCGTTGCCACATCAGGCTTATGTATCACGCCCCAAGCAAGACCAACGGGCAGGCCGCCAATCTGTACGATAAGTGGAAGCGCATTAAGGGCTCGTGATTGAAGGTCTAGGCGTAACTGCCATTCCGCATCTGATAATACGGCCTCCTGCTCATACGTTGACCCAAACGAGTTTGGGGCATCCCTTAAGGATTTCAATCTGACTGTTTTGTATAAAACCCAATCTTCTGGCGTTAATAAACTGATCTCGAATTCATCCATCGCATGGCCTTAGGGCATAACGCCAACTCATCTATTTATACTCCTAAAGAATTGATCAGCCTCTTTTGGGCTTCTCAAGCGTATAAACTCAACGTGCTTAATAATTAGGGCGCATCCGGTGAACACCTGCGAGGCCGAGAACATGCTTGAGCGAAGAGTTATGAGCTACTTACTGGCTCAATATCTTCACCAAACATGATCCGATGGCCCTCGGGTGTTTCGACACCAAACTCTCGCAGGCCCCACGGTTTGTCAGCGATTGCCTGAAAAACATCCGCCCCACGGCGTTGGTAGTCCCGATAAATCTCGTCGATACCCTCACAGTTTACATAGGCAAAGTACGAGTGTTCATGCGTATCTCGCGCAGACACTTCATCAGGGCAGTGGCCTAACATGATATGAAAACTGCCTAGGCTTAAAAACGACCAACCCTCCACTCGGAATCGAACGGAAAAGCCAAGCTTGTCGAGGAAGTAGCGTTCGGTGCTCTCAATATCTTTGACTGCAAGGACATGCTGGGTTGATGTAACTGTAAACATTGATGGCACTTCCTAGTGTTGTGGGTACTTGTAGTGAATTTTTGAAGCTGTCACTTTAGTAACGCGACGCGGCGAAAAGCTTCCAGCCAACAGTGATGTTCTAAAGATATCTACGAAAGCTGGATCAATTCAGACCGCTTCTACTAAAACAGCTTTAGACTATTAATCAACCAACTCAACACCTAAGACTTCTAACAAGCTTAACGCTTCATATCGTGAAAACTTAGCCTTTTGGACATTATTTTCTAGTATATTAATGGCATACGCCGTTGACTCGCTAAAATCGACTTCTTGCAAATTTGTTCTCATAAACACACTACGACTGAAATCACTATCTGTCATTTTCGAACTAACAAAACTACCTTCACGAAAGTCGACATCATGTAACTTACAATCATCAAAAACCAACTCACTTAAGGTAAGACCAAAGAAAGACGAGTCATTTAAAATACAGCGCCTAAAACTCAGCTCAAAATCTAAGTGGAAAGCTGACCACGTCGCTTTCGTCCAATCAACTCCAACCAGCTTACTATCTTGAAAATCAAGCTCAAATAGCTTTGTATTTGAAAAATCAACCAAGCTGAGATTACAACGATCAAATGTGCAGCTAGTGAACTTACAGTTCTGAAATTTAGATGCTGAGAAATCACAATCGGAGAACCGGCAACCTTCGAATTCGATGCTGATATAGTGTTTATCAGGTAACGAAAGCTTCTCAAAAGAAACGTCGAAATAATGCTCACTATTTTTTAATGCTGTCATCGTATCCTCTGAATAGCTTAATACTTGGGCTTAGTCACTGGTTTGGGGCGACAGCGAGAAATCGGCCGGTTGCCGCTCCTGGCTATTTCATGAACCATGACGCTGAGCATAGTGGCGACACGTCAGCTGCGTCCGGCGGCCATAGACCTCAACTTGTTACACATTGTTCTGCCATTCTAAGTACTTACATACATTGTCGTATTCAAGCCATGGCACATCGTGTGAAATCCAAATATGCGCTTCAGGCTTCAATTCAGGGTCATCATCCAACGTGGCCACTCGAACAATAACATGTGGCTGCGCGATTCTTTCCGCCACCAGGTGAGAACCACAGTGCCTACAGAAATGACGAAGCTTCCCAGGTGATGATTCATAGGTTGAAAGAGACTCAAGACCTTTGAGCCAGCGGAAATGTTCACGTTTTACACCCGCCGTTGAGGCATATGGGGCCGCGTGCGCCTTGCGACACGTCTGACAATGACAATGAACGATCGGCATATCCAAGGAATCTATTTCGTAACCAATTTCGCTGCACAAACAGCTTCCTTTCAGTCCCACTCGATGATCTCTCTTTTGGTATTTAACAACGCTTTAAAACGTGCACTTTTCAACGTCTTTTTTGATCCCATTGTTATGTGTTTTCATTGTAGGTTAGCTCTATTTTACTGCCTTGAAAGTCTTTAAAAAGAGCGTTATGCGCACTGTATGAAAGAGCGTCATCTCTTTCCCCATATCCCGCAATCCAATCAAGGAGCATGGGAAGATTGTCATCTTGTGCTTTTTTTGATGCGTATTTATGAGGCTCCAACGGTCTATTTCTCGCATTTTCCTGGCAAAGATGAACGGGCAAATTCATAAATATTGCTTCACTTGCGAACGGCTTTACCAGCTCAAGCAAGTCAGCGTAACAGCCTTCTACGACCCACTCTTTATTTTCACCAATGAAAGCCTGAATCTGCTCACTCACCTGACCTATCGGTCGTCGCTCGGGCGGGTTCGAAGGCAGCCACGCTAGAGCATCTAAATCGAGATGGGTTAGTCCTTGTTTTTTAAATTTTCGGGCTAATGTAGATTTCCCGGAACCAGAGTTTCCAAAAATGATTATTTTTCTCATGGGCTTCCGTTCTTGATTTAGGCATAACGCTGCGCTCACCGGCTAGTCCGGCGCAGCGCTTGGTTAGACATTTGCCACTGCTAGTTCTGGCCAAATTTCCAGCCACCTTTTTTCGGCCATGCGTTTCCTGAAATCAACTGGCTTAGGCCTCTTGGGGTTTAGCGTAATAGAGTAATTAAATAAAGGTTCGACGCCAAAAGGAGCGACAATGACGACCTCACCACTGTCATCCAATGTGGCTCCGACTGCTGTTTCAACTTCTACCCAATAGCTCATAGCATCTTCTGTGGACGCATACGGACTATCTGAATTCCGTATATGCATTCTCGCCTGGTTCTTTACCGACCATGGGAAGTCGGATATCGTTTTGAGTTGCTGTTCTAAGCCTCTATCCGTTTCCTCGCTTGTATTGTCCGGATCAAAGTAAATCAAGTCGATGTCACTCAGAGCTGTCGCGCAGCTATACCCATGAACTCTATCCCACACAGTGTTGCGGACGAAGCCAGCGGCAAGGCACCAATCACTCAACCCCAGCGAACTGGCAATGAAAAGCGCCTGCATTCGCATGGAGTCTTCCAATATCCACTTCTTGATCTGTGCACTGTTGTCCATTTCGATGCCTAACGCCTGAATTAAGCCGCGCCGCGAAGCGGCGTCGGCTTGAATGAATTGTTAGACCGCTGACCTACAGTCTTAGACGCCATATAAGGGAAGCTATGGTCGGCTGCAGATGCCGAATCCGTCGCTGTAGGTCTCCGTAAAACGTATCGAATTCCGTGTAGGCAATTCTTGCGGATTCTGCCTTCTCAAGAGCCACCGAAAGCTCTTGATTAAGTTCTAAGAGAGCCATGCCGGCCTTTTTGTGACCGAGATAGAGAAGATCGGAACCTATAAGCAAGAGATCCGCGTTTGCCGTTTCGTGTCCACTGATCTTGGCGGAACCTTCCCATCTGTAATCTATTCTGCGCACGACACGCAAAGCTTCGCTCCGTAGTGCAGCAAATCTGGTGAACTTGGTCACCACCCAGCTGGAGATGAGGCCAGTAGCGATACCAACGAGTACATTCCCAAAAAACTGCATGGACTTCCCCAGCGGTCTAACGCCGCCAGAACGCGGCAGCTTTGTAGTTGTTTTTTTTGTGGCAGTCTTTTTCGCCACAAAAAAGCGACGGAAAAGCTGCTCGCCGTTACTGGCTTTGTTAACTGTTTCCCAACCAACACGCTTTGGACGCAAGATGGACATCTTTGATGCCTTTTGGTTGAAAAGGAGTATCAAGTGCTGCCAGGGCTATTGATACCCAATCAGGATATTTTTTACTACCACTCCACTCAATATTGGAACCACAAGTACTACAGAATTTTCTGATAATGCTTCCCGATGAATTGTATGAGGCTAGCAGCTCTTGGCCTGAGACATACTTCAAGTCCGATTTCGGCACGCTCGCATAAGTTGCAAACGCGGCACCATGCTGCTTTTGACACATTTTACAATGGCAGTGTGATGTAGCCTTTGGCTGTGATAAAAGCTCAAAAGATACAGATCCACATAAGCAACTACCTCTGTGCATTACCCCTCCAGACAGTTAACAGTGATTATATACCCGGCTGCATAACCTCAATGAACGCGCTGGCGCGTTCATTGAGGTTATGCAGCCGCTCTGATCAAATCTACCTCATTGATTCTATTGCGAGCAAAGAAAATTTTGGCTACCTATCCAAAATTCGCGTGCTGGCACGATTTGCCATTCTCAATAATACTGTATACAAATACACGTTAAAATTAATAAAAAGGGATACCCCATGAAGCTAATGGATAGGGTCCGGGCTACCTTGCGGGTAAAACGCTATAGCCTTCGTACTGAGAAGACGTATTGCTATTGGATTCGCTTCTTCATTCGTTTTCATGGAATACGCCACCCTGCCACGATGGCGGGTGAAGAGGTCAGGCAATTCCTGGAGCACCTTGCAATTGAAAGGCATGTGGCAGCTGCCACACAAAATCAGGCACTTAATGCCATCGTATTCCTGTATCGGCACGTACTTGAACAACCGCTTGGTGAGATTGGCACTTTTAGCCGAGCCAAGCGCCCTCAGCGTTTACCGGTCGTGCTTTCCCATCAAGAGGTAATGCGTGTTTTCGAGCATCTTGCAGGCTCCATGCGCCTAATCGCTTCTCTCATGTATGGCTCCGGCTTACGTGTTTCTGAAGCCTGCCGTCTGCGTGTCAAAGACCTCGACTTTTCACGACACGTGATCACCGTCCGCGCCGGCAAAGGTAACAAAGACCGTACTACTCTCTTACCACCTTCTTGTATGGCGTCATTGCAATCTCACGTTCACCGGGCAGAGCAGCAACTGACCAAACGCCTTGAAAGCAGCGCGATACCTGTATCGCTACCCCATGCGCTAGACCGAAAGTACCCAAATGCAGGAACGTCGCTTGCATGGCAGTGGCTTTTTCCTTCATCAAAGCCCTGTTTTGATGCCGAGAATCGGGTAGTGCTCCACCATATTCATACCTCCGCCGTCCAAAAAGCGGTGAAACAAGCCATGCGTGCGGCGTCTTTAACGCGCCCAGGGTCATGCCATTCTTTGCGTCATAGTTTCGCGACTCAGCTGCTTAGCCAAGGTACGGACATTCGCACGCTGCAAGCATTGCTAGGGCATAAAAGCGTCGAAACCACTCAGATATACACACATGTACTGGGTAATGACTTTGCGGGCGTAAAAAGCCCACTGGGTTAACGGTGCCACCTGACTGAACAGGATAACGCTCTTTCCTCCCTTGCATCACTCCCACCTACCTCCTACACTCCACCAACGAACAGCTTGACGGGGTGCCGGTGAATCCGGCTGAGATGGCGCAGGGTCTGTCCTTTTTAAGGATGCCGAGCGCTGGTCCCGCTGAACCTGATCCGGCTAATGCGCTGTATTTCATATGAGATGCGACGCGGGTACCGGCGTAGGGATCAAGCGATGGCCATGGCTAGCTCTCTTACGATCGCACGCCACCTTTCCGCGCCATTTCCTCGATCTTTTTCGCCTTACCTCCGGATCATCACCACCGGAGGCATCATGGGCTACCGCTTTACTGATCTCACCACCGCTTGCCAGCAAGATTGGCGCGCCTATATTGAGCACGATTTTGTGCGCCAGCTGGGTAATGCCACGCTGCCTGAGGCGTCGTTTCGCCACTACTTAAAGCAGGATTACCTGTTTCTGATTCACTTCGCCCGCGCCTATGCGCTGGCCGCCTATAAAAGCCCAACGCTTGCGGATTTGCGCCAAGCCCACGAAGGCTTAAAAGCCATTGTCGATGTGGAGCTGGGCCTGCACGTGGGCTTTTGTCAGGAATGGGGCATTAGTGAAGCAGAACTGGCGGAGCTTCCCGAAGCCAGGGCGACGCTGGCCTACACTCGCTATGTATTGGATACCGGCAATCGCGGCGACCTGCTTGACCTGCACGTAGCGCTGGCCCCGTGCTTAGTGGGCTATGGCGAAATCGCCAACTGGCTGAACGCCCAGCCTTCCACCCTGCGCGGCGCGCAAAACCCGTTTGATGCGTGGATTGCCATGTATGAAGGCGAGGAGTTCCAGGCAGCTATGCAGTCGGAGCTTGAATGGCTCAACGCCCGCCTTGCCGATGTGTCGCCCGCCCGCTTTAAAGAGCTGAGCAAAATCTTCCGCGATGCTACCCGCCTGGAAATCGACTTCTGGCAGATGGGCCTGTCGCTAACAGACGAAGACCTGCCTCACTAATCCTTCCCAACAACAATCGAAGAGACCGCAATGGCTAATACCTTAACGGCGAAGACCGCCACCAGTAAAACCAGCCACTTTTTAGCCGAAACCGCCCAGGTCGATGCCGCGGCCATTGCGCCGCTGCCCGGCTCGCGCAAGGTGTATATTGAAGGCTCGCGTGCAGATATCCGCGTGCCGTTTCGGGAAATTTCTCTCTCGCCGACTAAAACTAGCGGCATTGATGAAGAGAACCCGCCGCTGCTGGTGTACGACACTTCCGGCCCTTACACCGACCCTGCTGCCAGTAACGATTTGCGCAAAGGCTTGCCCGCCCTTCGCCGCGCCTGGATTGAAGAGCGTAACGACACCGAGTTCCTGTCAGGTCATACCTCTGATTACGGCAAGCGACGCGCCAACGACCCCACCCTTGCCCAACTGCGCTTTGATTTAACCCGCACGCCGCGCCGCGCTAAAGCGGGTAAGAACGTCACCCAGCTTTACTACGCCCGCCAGGGCATTGTCACCCCGGAAATGGAGTTCATTGCCCTGCGAGAAAATCAGCGACGCCAAGCGCTGGGAACCACAGAAGTGGAGCGTATTCTGGGCCACCAGCACCGAGGTCAGAGCTTTGGCGCCAGCCTGCCGGATCAGATTACGCCTGAGTTTGTGCGCGATGAGGTCGCCCGTGGGCGGGCTATTATTCCTAATAATATCAACCACCCAGAATCTGAACCGATGATTATTGGCCGTAACTTTCTGGTCAAGATTAACGGCAACCTGGGCAACTCCGCGGTGACGTCTTCTATCGAAGAAGAGGTGGATAAGATGACCTGGGGCATCCGCTGGGGCGCGGACACCATTATGGATCTTTCTACCGGTCAGAACATCCACGAAACCCGCGAGTGGATTATCCGCAACTCACCGGTGCCGATTGGCACGGTGCCGATCTATCAGGCGCTGGAAAAGGTTAAAGGCGTGGCCGAAGACCTTACCTGGGAAGTCTTCCGCGATACGCTGATTGAGCAGGCTGAACAGGGTGTGGACTACTTCACCATTCACGCGGGCGTGCTGCTGCGCTATGTGCCGCTGACCGCCAAGCGGGTCACCGGCATTGTCAGCCGCGGCGGCTCGATTATGGCCAAGTGGTGCCTGTTCCATCACCAGGAAAGCTTTTTGTACACCCACTTCGAAGAAATCTGCGAGATTTGCAAGCAGTACGATGTGGCGTTCTCGCTCGGTGACGGCCTGCGCCCCGGCTCAATCGCCGATGCCAACGACGAAGCGCAAATGGCGGAGCTTAAAACCCTGGGCGAGCTGACCCATATCGCCTGGAAGCACGATGTGCAGGTAATGATTGAAGGTCCCGGCCACGTGCCCATGCATCTTGTGAAAGAGAATATGGATAAACAGCTAGAGTACTGCGACGAAGCGCCCTTCTATACGCTTGGCCCGCTAGTGACGGACATCGCCCCTGGCTACGATCATATTACCTCGGGCATTGGGGCGGCGATGATTGGCTGGTTTGGCTGCGCGATGCTTTGCTACGTCACGCCCAAAGAGCACCTGGGCCTGCCTAATAAAGACGATGTGAAAACGGGCATCATTACCTACAAAATTGCCGCCCACGCAGCGGATTTAGCCAAGGGCCACCCGGCGGCGCAGCGGCGTGATAACGCGCTTTCCAAGGCCCGCTTCGAGTTCCGCTGGGAAGACCAGTTCAACCTGGGGCTCGACCCGGACACCGCCCGCGAATACCACGATGAAACCCTGCCCAAAGATTCCGCTAAGGTGGCGCACTTCTGTTCTATGTGCGGGCCGAAGTTTTGCTCCATGAAAATCAGCCATGAAGTGCGTGAGTATGCTGAAGAGCATGGCCTTAACGGCGACCAGGAAGCCATCATGAAAGGCATGGAAGAGCAGGCGGAGAAGTTTCGACAGAAAGGCAGCGCGCTATACCAAGAGGTGTAAGCACACCCTGCGCTGAGTGTTCGTTAGCCCTCGCGATGCAAGCGAGGGCTTTTTATTGCCCACTCACTGCTGAAATACACACTGACGTTATAGACAGATCAATCTTCCCAACTGCTTTATTGTTATGATATAACATATTTTAAATAAAACCGTTTTACGAGATAAGCATCATGGGATTGTTAAGAGCCGTAGTTACACCACTGCTGGTAAGCATAGTTGCACTCAGCGCAGGCACCGCTGGGGCCAGCGAGCCTGCACTAAAGGTGGTGGCTTCGTTTTCCATTATTAACGATTTTGCTCAGCAAATAGGCGGTGAGCGGATCGCCCTTACGAGTATTGTCGGGCCAGATTCTGATGCGCACATGTACGAGCCAACGCCTGCTGACGTAAAGGCCGTGGCACAGGCAGATATCGTGCTGATCAATGGCCTGATGTTCGAGGGATTCTTGGCACGCCTGATTGAGGCCAGCGGCAGCGATGCTGACATAGTCACGCTGACGGATAACGCTGAGATTCTTCAAGACCCCCAGGGCGGCCACTACCATTTTATTGGCGATAAGGCTGTGTTCCACGCGGCACCGGAAGACCCTCACGCCTGGCAATCGGTTAGCAACGCGCAGGTGTATGTCAGCAATATCGCCCAGGCATTCTGCGCAGCAGATCCGGCTGGCTGCCGTGCGTATGAAGCCAATCAACAGCGCTACTCGACCACACTAACAGCACTCGATGACGATATCCGCGAGCAGCTAAGCACCCTTCCCGCGTCGCGGCGTACAGCGGTGGTCGCTCATCATGCCTTTCGCTACTTCGAAAATGCCTACGGCCTCACCTTTTTCGCCCCTCAAGGCATGTCAACGGAATCTGAAGCCAGCGCTGCGAATGTTGCGGGCCTAATCGATGAACTTCAATCACAGCAGGTCTCGGCGGTGTTTGCCGAGAACATTTCCAACCCACGCTTGGTCGAGCAGATTGCCACTGAAGCGGGCCTACCCATGGGCGGCACCCTTTACTCGGATGCGCTTTCCAACGCAGCGGGGCCCGCGTCAACGTATGAAGCCATGATGCGCTACAACGTTGCCACGCTAATGTCGGCGCTTACGCCGCCTTAATTCTTTCTTACTGTGACTTATACCCAGCAAGGCACTACGAACGTTCTGTTTTCAGGAGATGTTTATGAAGAAACGTATTTTGGCCCGCTCAATCGCGGCGTTAGCGGTCGCTATTGGCAGCACCAGCGCTTATGCCCACGATGAGGGTGTCACCGAGTGGCGGCTTTTCGTCGCTGACCAAGCGTCCCCAACGGTTAGTGTTATTGATGCCACTGACAAAGCGCTAATCGACACTTATGAGCTCAGCGGGCCGGCGGCGCTGCATCGTACCAGCAGCGGCCAAACGGTATTTGCCGTTCAAGGCTCGGAAGGCCGCGTCTCGGCGATCAATACCGGGATCGCGTTTCATGACCACGGCGACCATGCCGATATTGATGTCGATGCGCCCGAGCGCCTGGATATGGAGCTAACGGGTGAGCGTCCGGCCCATTTTGTTGAACAGCAGGGCTATATCGCCCAGTGGTTTGACGGCGAAGATGAGGCGCGCTTCTTTACCGAAAACAGTGTGCTTGAAGGTCAGCCAGAGATTCGTACAGCTAACATTGAGGCTGCCCATCACGGCGTTGCGGTGCCCTATCAACATCACGCCGTTGTATCGATTGCTAACCCTGACGATGCCTCCCAACGCCCCATTGGTGCCCGGGTAGTAGACTTTGAAGGTAACCATGTTGGAGAAGACGTCGCTTGCCCAGGGCTGCATGGTTCGGCGGGCTCGGGCAGCCTTTATGCCTTGGCGTGCCAAACCGGCCTGCTGATTATTTCAACTCAAGACGGTACACCTGAGATCGAGCACCTGGCCTACCCTGCTTCGCTGCCAGAAGGCAGTGCTTCAACGCTACTCGGCGGTAAAGGGCTGCAATACTTTATTGGCAACTTTGGCGCTGACCGTCTCGTGATTATCGATCCCTCTCAAGGGGAAGAAGGCTTCCAGCTAGTGCAGTTGCCTACTCGCCGCGTCCACTTTGCCACTGACCCTATTCGTCCGCGGTTCGCCTATGTGTTTACCGAAGATGGCCAGCTGCATAAGGTAGATGTGCTCAGTGGAGAGCTGACGCAATCGCTGCGCTTAACAGACCCCTACTCCATGGACGGCCATTGGAACGACCCGCGGCCACGTATTGCCGTCGCTGGGGACAACATTGTGGTGACCGACCCTGCAGCGGAAACACTACATTTCGTCGATGCTAATAGCTTTGAACAAGTGGATGACATGCCGCTAGAAGGGAAACCGTTCAATATTGTGGCGGTAGGCGGAAGCGGTGTTTCACATCACGATTGATGTGATGCTCTCGTGAACGCAAACAGGGGGCCGAAGGCCCCCTGTTATCATCAGTCATTACTATTAGACAGTAATGACTATCAGCATAAGAATTAGTGCTTTTTCTTCAGCGCTTCCTTGGCTTCACCTTTGCCTTTTTGCAGCTCACCCTTCGCTTGCTGAACTTTGCCTTTGGCTTCAGTTTTTTCGCTGCCGGTTACTTTACCCGCTGCTTCTTTCACTTTACCAGCAGCCTTGTTGGCAGTACCTTTCGCTTTATCTTCTTTACCTGTTGACATGACGAGCACCTCTAATCCGTTAGTAGGGAAAACGCCGTATGTGAAAGTGTGAATTGCACTGCGAATCACACATCGACATATCATCAGAGTAGTCTTTATTAAAAAAGTTGCGCTAATTTATTTATGATCATTTTACTTCGGGCAAGCGCGTGGGCTCCCAGTAATTCAATAAATAGTGCAAACATGACATCACAAGCAGCGTTGACACCAACGCCACGCTCATGGAAGAAAACCGATAAAGTGCACTATAAACAAGGTCTTGATTAGGCCCAAGTGACTGCCCAAAGAGGATGCCCAAGGTCGTTAGCCCACCAAAACCAATCCCGGAACCGCCCCCTTCGTGAATATGTTCACGCCCAAAAAGCATTAATCCCAGCCAATAAATAATCACCACCAGCAGGAAATGATGGCTTTGGGTATACAGCAGCAGCTGCATTAGAAGCGCTAAATTGCACCCCAGCAACGTGCCTACCGCCCGCTTCGCGGCAGAAAGGCGTGCGCCGGAGTATCCCAAGGCAAACAAAATCAAAATGGTCGCCATCTGCGCCGAAAGCGAGTCTTTTAAGTCAAAGGCTTGAAACACAACAAAAGAAAGCGTCGCGGTTATTCCCCCAATCAACGTTTCATGGCGAATTTGCGCCGGTGACTTAACGCCTTTCGGCGGAGGTTTGCGAGCCTCGACGTCAGGAAACAGAGTATGCATCAGCATGGCAATAAATACCGCTAGGCCGCTCGCGGCTAAATTACAGGCCAATAAATCGCTTAAGTCGGTGCCGGGGTAGCTGGCAAAATGGAGCAGGATACTGAGTGTGAGCACACCATTGGCGCCGAATAAAAACAGCGGCCCCTTCGCCATCAAGTTAAATCTAAATAAAAATATGCCCAGCACCACCAGCGTCATTACCACCGGCATATGTTTGAGCAGCCCAACCACTAGGCTAACTTCCAGCACGTTGAGGGAAACATTGGTTAAAAACTGGCGAATAATACTGCCATTGAGAATAGGCACCATGCCCAGCAAGAACATCGGGAAAACGGTAAAAAATACCCCGTAGTTCCAGCCCATTAGCTGACTGACCACAAACCCCAGCGTACCGCCGCCCGCCACCCGCAAGCACTGGCGCAGACCATTTTGGGTTAGCCCAGGGCGAGAGGCACGCTGCACATTAGAACCATCGCGCTTAGCCCACCACCGGCTAAGCGGCTTAATATACATAGTGCAGCAAACTAATCAGGTGCGCCTGCAGCCAGCCAAAGGGTTTTGCCAGTACAAAGTCGCTCGGCTGGAGCTGCACGGTAGCGCGCGCGCCGCTCGGTAGCGCGTTTATAACCGGCTGCTGGAGAGCAATGTGCACACGCATACGCTGGGCATCGCGAATCCAGCGGTCGGATGTGGGAATATCGGCTAATTGACCATCGGCCGCTAGCTGCCCTTCACGTACACCGGCATCCACGGCAATGACTCTCGCGTCAAATACTTGGCCCGGCCATGCATCGAAAATGACTTTCGCCGGGTCGCCCAGCACAACATGACGCAAACTTTTTTCACGAAAATCGGCAATGATATCTACTTCTTCAGCCACCACTGCGACGGCCGGCTGGCCGGCTTGAACATAGTCGCCAACGCCTAGCTGCAGGTTAGTCACATTGCCTGACTGGGCGGCGCGCACCTGCGTATGAGCAAGGTCCAGCTGAGCCTGTGATAGCGCGTTTTCTGCCTGACGAACGCGCAGATTCGCATTACCTGAATCGCCTAGCTGCACTTCAAGACTGACGATTTTCGCCCTGGCGGCGGCGACGCTAGCTTGCGCCGTTCGTTCAGCGGCCACCTGCTGATCGTACTGCTGACGCGATACACTTTGGCGAGATAGCAGCGTTTCAGCACGCCGACGCTCACTCTGGCTTTCACTGGCCGTTGCTTCTGCCGAGGCCAAATCTGCCTGTGCGGAGGCTAAGTCTGCCTCTAAGCGGGCATTCTCCCGCTCGGCCTGCTCACGATTAAGACGCGCCTGATCGACCGCTAACGCAAAGGGCGCTGCCTCTATCTGAAACAGCACATCGCCCTTTGCAACACGCTGATGATCGCGCACTAAGAGTGCGTCTACCGGGCCACTAAGCTCAGGCGCAATGCGAGTAACCGGCCGCATTACCCGCGCTTCCGGCGTCATTGGCATAAAGCTGTCGGCCACTAAAAAATAAATAAATAACACTATGAAGGCGACAATAGCGACCTTCACCCAGCGGGCAAACGTTTGATCGGGGGTCATGCAGGGCTCACTTGTTAGCCGCCAGGGTAGCCCTGGCCAGCGCCGCCGAGGGGCGCGCATTGTATAAGATACTTTAGTCTAACAACTAATTAGCTAGCTAACAATATAACTAACCCAGTGAGCACATATGCTTTGATAATGGCGGGCTGTAAAAACCAAAAAACCCATGGCATAAAGGCCATGGGCTTGACGATTAACGCAGATCACTAACGATTAAAAACGATAGCGCAGACCTACGCTGGCTGCATCGAACGTGTAGGCAGACTTATCGAGGTAGCGCATATAGTCAGCGCCGACGGCTAAATTCGGTGCGACGTCAAATTCTGCGCCGCCGCCATACGAGAAGCCACTTTCACGATCACTGTTAAAGTCTACGTCTGTAACGCCCGCTAAGCCGTAAATGCGAACGTCAGGGGAGACGGGGAAAATACCTTTGGCATAGGCACCCGCTAAATAATCCAGCTCAGCGCCACCGTCGGAGCCACCCGTACCTAAGTGCCCTTCTAGTGCGAAGTAATCGTTAAACTGCGCGCCGCCGCGAAGGCGTAGGCCTACGGAATCACGCGAAGAGCCATTGTCTGGATCAAGACTCCAGAACATCGCATCACCGCCTACGTATCCTTGTGGATAGTTGAAGGATTGCTGTGCTTGAGCAGATGCTGCGAACGTACCTGCGCCAACCAGGAGTGCCGCGGATGCTAGTGATAATACGGACATCTTCATAGGTTGTACCTCAGTTAAAAAACAGTGTTTCCTTACTCCACTGCATTGTGGTCCATTCCTATCAATAACGCAAATATTTACCGTCCCTTGGATAAGCTAAGCACCACAATCCCCCCGACAACGACCGCACCACCGACTAGCTGCCCAGGGCTAAGCATTTGATCTAGAACAAAATAACCGAGAACCAGCGACGCTACTGGTTCGATATTCATTACCGGCGCATTACGCGCCATATCAAGCCGAGGTACAAAAATAAATAGAACTGAAAATGCCGACCCGTACAGCAGGGCAAGTAGCGCAAGCCCTAACCAACCCGCGCTATTTTCAGGCAGGCTCATGCCTCCCGGAACGACACCCGCGATACCGCCAATGACCATCGCGGTAAAAACCGTCTGCATGGTCAGCAGGCTGCGCAGCGTACTACCTACGCCGGCTAAACGGTGCTCGGTAACCCACAGCGCACAGGCAAACACAAATGCGGCCACGAGGCCAAAACAAATCCCTGCGACCCAGCCTGGCCCCATGTCATCGGTATTAGCTAACCAAGCAGGAATATCCAGCACCACCAGCAGCCCAATTAAGATAGTGCCCATAATGAGGCAGCTACGCAGCGTTGGTCGCGGGCCGCCAAATGCCCAGCTCAGCAGCGCCAGTTGAATGGGAAATGTATTGACCAGCAACAGTGCAATTACCACGGGCAGCCTTGCTACCGCCGAGTATAGGCTAACGCTCTGAATCGCAATTAGCAGCCCTACGGTTAACTGCCACGGCCAACTACCCGCGGGCAGCCACAGGCGCTTTTTCTGCACAATCACCAGCGCCAGCAGGATGAGGCACGCCACACCCGAACGCGTTAATACCGCGAGCAATAGCCCAGCACCATTATCAAATGCCAGCCGTGCAGAGACATGATTAGCGGCAAACATTGTCGCCACTGTCACCATCAGCAGAATGGCTAAACGACGCGGCAACAGATTGGGTAAAGGGGACGCAGGCATAAGAACAAAACGGCTCATAGTGGCGATGATAGTGGCGATGTAAGAAGAAAAATAGCGAGAAACGAGCATCTAGGTTCAGCATGCCTAGCTTTTATAGCCAAGGCTAACGAAATCTAGCGGCTATTTTCCGCACCGCAGCATATTAAACTAAAGTCTATATTAGTGCGCGACTTAATCCCCAAATTAACCATTTGGAGGGCACAGAAGCGAGATTGAGCAGCAGATATCAATAAAACGCCCCGAGCAGATATCTACTCGGGGCGCTAGTGACGGCAAGTGGCTTAGCGCTGAACTTAGCTACACCAGCATGGGCACCATCGCTTCTAGTACCATTACAATGCTCATTGCCGTAATGGTCAGAATAGAAACACCAAAGACACGTTTGGCCCAGCGCACGTCGTCGTCTAAACGATAGCCACGCAACGCCAAGTAAAGCCAGTACCCGCCCATGGTGAGTGCCACACACAAATATCCAGCGCCTGCCTGGCTGGCTAAACCTAATGCCAGCGAAGCAGGAATAAAGGCCACGATGTAGCCGAGGATATGGTGTTTCGCCATTTTGATACCGCGCACTACCGGCAATACCGGAATAGACGCACGACGGTAATCAGCGTAGCGAAAAATCGCAATCGCATAGGAGTGCGGCATCTGCCAAAGGCAGAAGATCACCAGCAGCATCATTGCACCGCTGTCGAACTGCCCCGTCACCGCACAGTAACCCACGACCGGTGGCATGGCCCCGGAAAGGCTACCGACTAAGGTGCCGTACTCTGAGCGACGCTTCATATAGAGACTATAAAGCCCTACATACACACCCCAGCCAATCACCGCTAAGGCAACGGTTAATCCGTTGGTACCCAGCGCCAGACATACCACACCCAACACGCCTAGCAGCGCCGAAACGCCCAATGCCTGGGTAATTGAAATGCTTCCTCTCACCAGCGGGCGATGGCGCGTGCGCGCCATCAATGCATCAATATCGCGGTCAATAACGTTATTACACGCACAGCCTGAAGCGATAATTAATGCAATCCCCACCATGACCGAGATAAGGCTAAGCCACTCAAACTGCCCCTGCACGGCAAGAAAGTAGCCGCCCAGGGTAGCAATCAAGTTGCCGCCAATAATGCCCGGCTTAGTCAGCTCAAGCAGATCGCTCCAACGGCTAGGCGTTGTGATCAGCCGATCATCATGTTGAGATGCAGATGCTGCATGATCCACAACGAGCCTCCTATCACTAGGACAAGTATCGATATTGTGAAGACGAAGGAAAGCATGTTCCAGCCATCCTCAGACTTGAAGTTCAAATGCATGAACATAACAAGCTGTACCAATACTTGCAGAATGGCCGTTACAACGATAATACCGACGTTGATTGGCATGCTGAAAGAGCCCAGCATAATGGCGCCAAAAGGGATAATAGTCAGCACTAACGACAGCACGAGGCCCGTAACATAGGACTTTACGGAGCCGTGATCAGACGGTTGGCTAGAAGAGCTCATATCACAGCACTCCCATCAAGTAGACGAAGGAGAATACACAGATCCAAACGATATCCAGGAAGTGCCAGAACAAGCTCAAGCATAGGATACGCGGGCGCGTTTTATCAGTCAGTCCTTTGGTCGACAGCTGTACCAACATCACTGCAATCCAGATCAAACCAAATGTTACGTGCAGACCGTGCGTGCCTACCAACGTGAAGAAGGACGATAGAAAGGCACTACGATCCGGCCCATAGCCTTCATGGATCAAATGATTGAACTCATAGAGCTCCATGCAGATAAAGCTAAGGCCCAACAAGAACGTGATACCCAACCATATTTTCACCTGGCCAATGCGGTTGGCATTCATCGCCAACACGCCCATGCCGAAGGTAAAACTACTGATCAGTAGCGCGAAGGTGCTGACCAAAATAAGCGGCAGTTCAAAAATGTCTGCGCCGGTCGGTCCACCCGCCGTGCCCCTCATGAGCACGGCGTAGGCTGCGAACAGTGACCCAAAGATCACTAGATCGCTCATTAGGTAGACCCAGAAACCAAACACTTTGGTACCAGCGGCATCGTGGTGCTCATGCTCTTCAGCATGGGCATCGAGATGTTGTGTTTCAGTAGCCATTACGCCTGGGCCTCCACACGTTGTTGATGGGCACGCTCGATACGCTCGACCTCAGCTGCTGGCACGTAGTAATCGATATCGTCGTTAAATACCCGCACCAAGAAGCTGATCAGCATACCAATGACGCCAAACCCTGCCAGCCACCAGATATGCCATATCATCGCGAAACCGAAGATCATCGCAAATAAACTGATGATCACACCTGCTCCGGTATTTTTGGGCATATGGATATCGGTATAAGGCGCTTCTTCTAGCTGCTCGTTGCTACGCTGCTTTTGCGACCAGAAGCTATCGATATCGCCCACAACCGGTAAGCGTGCAAAGTTATAGAACGGCGCAGGTGAGGAAGTAGACCACTCAAGCGTACGACCATGCCACGGGTCACCAGTAACATCCGCATTCTTCTTGCGGTCACGAATACTGACAACGAACTGGATAATGGTGCATAGAATGCCTAGTGCAATGATAACCGCACCTACCCATGCAAGAATCATCCACGGCTGCCATTCGGCATTCGGGTAGGAGTTCATGCGGCGTACAGCACCGAAGAAGCTCAGTACGTAAAGCGGCATAAAGGCAACATAGAAGCCGACAAACCAGCACCAGAACGCACGCTTGCCCCACTTCTCGTCCAGCATGAAGCCGTACGCTTTCGGGAACCAGTAGGTCAGACCCGCCATCATACCGAACACCACACCACCGACGATAACGTTGTGGAAGTGGGCAATAACGAACAGGCTGTTATGCAGCACGAAGTTGGCCGCAGGTACTGACAGCATAACGCCTGTCATACCACCGATAGTAAAGGTGATGATAAAGCCCAGCGTCCAAAGTACTGGCGACGTCAGCTCCAGGCTTCCACGGAACATAGTGAACAGCCAGTTGAACACTTTCACACCGGTGGGGATGGCAATAATCATCGTCATTATGCCGAAGAAGGCATTGACGTTCGCACCCGCCCCCATGGTGAAGAAGTGGTGCAGCCACACAATAAAGGACAGCAAGGTAATCGCGATTGTCGCCCACACCATCGTCATGTAGCCAAACAGCCGTTTACGGGCGAATGTGGCGATAACTTCAGAGAACACACCGAAGGCAGGCAGAATCAAGATGTAAACTTCTGGATGGCCCCATGCCCAAATGAGGTTGACGTACATCATCATGTTGCCGCCAAAATCATTGGTAAAGAAGTGCATGCCCAGATAGCGATCTAACGTTAGCATCGCAATGGTAGCCGTCAGGATCGGGAACGAGGCAATGATCAATACGTTGGCGCACAGCGAGGTCCACGTAAAGATCGGCATGCGGAACATGGTCATGCCTTTAGTACGCATTTTAATAATGGTGACGAAGAAGTTGATACCTGTGAGCGTTGTACCTATCCCGGATATCTGCAACGCCCATATCCAATAATCCACCCCGACCCCGGGGCTAAACTCTATCCCCGATAACGGCGCGTAAGCGAGCCAGCCCGTTGTGGCAAACTCCCCGACGAACAGCGAGATGTTAACCAGCAGCGCCGACACGGCAAACAGCCAGAAACTCAGGTTATTCAGGAATGGGAACGCAACATCGCGCGCACCAATTTGCAGTGGCACTACAAGGTTCATCAGACCAATCACCATCGGCATTGCGACGAAGAAGATCATGATGACGCCATGCGCGGTAAAGATCTGGTCGTAGTGGTGAGGCGGCAGAATGCCTTCAGAGCCACCGGCCGCAATGGCTAGCTGTGTACGCATCATGATCGCGTCGGCAAAGCCACGCAGCAGCATGATCAACGCCACAATAAAGTACATGATACCGAGTTTTTTATGGTCGATGGAGGTGAACCATTCGTTCCATAGCCAGCCCCACTTACGGAAATAGGTTAACGCGCCCAACAGGGCCGCCCCACCTAAAATAGCGATAATTCCCGATATCAACAAAATGGGTTCGTGATACGGAATTGCTTCTAAGGTTAGTTTACCGAACACGGTTTACTCTCCCGCCTCGTTGCTCAAAGATTGACGAGCTTCGTGGCTATCGATGGCTGGCGCACGATTTTCATCATGTGATGGGTTTGGGTCGGTACCTGAATGAAAGCTCGACACCAGACGCTCGTAAAACTCAGGCGTAACGCTTGAGAAGTACTCGACGGGATTAAACTCAGACTGCTCCGCTAACGCTTCGTAGCCTTCTGGATAACTCAGCGTGTTAGGTGATTGCGCAACTTCTGCAACCCAAGCATCGAAATCTTCGTTTGACGTCACGTGTGCGTCGAAGGTCATGCCCGAAAATCCAGCACCGCTATAGTTGGTCGAACGACCTGGATAAACACCAACTTCATTGGCGATCAAGTGAACATCGTTATCCATGCCGGCCATGGCGTAGATCTGGCTGCCTAGGCGGGGAATGAAAAACGCGTTCATCACTGTCCCTGAGCTCACACGAAAACGCACGGGCGTATCGACAGGGAAAGCCAATTCATTAACACTGGCGATGCCTTGTTCTGGATAGACGAACAGCCATTTCCAATCCAGCGCTATGGCCTGAATCTCCATCGGCTCAACGTCGCTTTCCAACGGCTTATGAGGATCAAGACTGTGGGACGTTTTCCAGGTTAATAGGGCGAGCACAACGATAATCGCGCAAGGCACGATCCAAATCACCGCCTCAATCAAATTGGAGTGCGCCCAGTCAGGCGTATATTTCGCGACGCTATTACTGCGACGATAACGCCAACCGAACAGCATCGTCATTGCAATAACTGGAATGACCACAATCAACATCAGACCAAACGATGTGAGGATCAGCGTACGCTGCTCAGCGCCAACTTGGCCTTTTGGGTCTAACAGCGCCGAGCTGCAGCCTGCTAGAAAAAGGCACAGCGCAAGTAGCACCAAAGTGCCTCGCCTACGCCACAGTGAGTGTCGTTGCATGGTGTGATCTCATCAGAGGTTCAATAAACACTAGCCAACTACAAAGTAGGCTAACTATCACCCCATACTTTTCCCAAAGCATTATCCTCAAAAAACGCCCTACCGCTGCGATTTAAAAAGGCCGTACGATGTCAATCAGCGCTATGTCAATCAGCGCTAATTAGTACGTTAACTGCTGCTTTAACCGCTACGTTTGCAACTAAGGCGCGTAGCAGGCGGCATCGGTAGCATTGCTCCGGGAAAAATATGCGCCGTCGAATGGGAATGGCGGCGGGTCTCTTTCGTCAAACGATCAAGATTGTAGCATTCTCTACTGGTCTGGGTCATGCAAGAAGTGGCGCTTTGACGCACCCCAAATAGTTGCTGTTTGATGCTATTGCCAAAGCGCTTATGCGATGCTAACCCTGGGCACATCAACGCCGGGATTGGTTAGTAACTGCGGCGCGCCCTTCTCATCGGTAACGATTACATCAAAATCTTCCAGCGAGGCGAAGTAGGCCGGCCGAATCACGCCAAACTTGCTGGCATCCACCACTAATAAGCGCTGCATCGCCGTCGAAATGGCCGCCTGTTTGGGCGCCACCTCATGAAAGTGGAAGCAGCTCACTCCGCGCGCAAGGTCCACTCCCGCTGCCGAAATGAGCGCTTTGTTAATACCCAAACGCTCAATAGCCGCGGCCATCGTATCGCTGCCAAACGACTGGGAAACTGCATAGAATAGCCCACCCAATAGCACTAAGCGCACGTTGGGCAATGCAGCGACCGCATTGGCCACATTGAGCGCATAGGTCACCACCGTCAGTTCTTGAAAATGGCTTAACTGACTTAATAGCGGGATAAGCGTCGAGCCGCAGTCAATGAACAGCGTGTCGCCCTCCTCGATAAACGTAAGCGCGTGCTGGCAAAGCCGATATTTGGCTTGGTAATGGCTATCCTGCTGCTCGGTTAAATCATATTTAGGGATTGCGCTAGCGTAGTTCGCCATAAAGAGGCGCCCACCCAGCAAACTAATAGCAGAGGGCTGGGTAGTGAGATCGCGGCGAATAGTCATTTCCGAGACACTGCACAGCTCTGCGGCATCGCGCAAATGCAGGGTGCCGCCACAGGCAAGCGCTTCCTGAAGCAGGCTAATGCGCAACGCGCTACGGCCATTAATAGTGGGCATCCTCTTACGACCCCTCTTCTTATGATGACTGCGACATCCTTATCGCACTCATTCTTCACTGACGGCTTTTGATTCTATGTTGAGCGAACGTTGGCGTCATTGCCACTGACTTATTTTCACGGACACGACGACTTTTTATGCTCCGGCGCCCTAAGCAAAAGAAATACCAAAAGCAGGTAGTAGAACGCTTGCAAATCCGCGTTATAAAAATAACACTAAATGTTATAATTTTAACATTAACGCCAGCCCGCACGATTATAACCTCGGATAGCCACCCTCTATGGCTCCGCACCAACTTTTGTTGAGGCTTTCATGACTACTCGTACACGCTCTTGTACACCCTCTCGCACCTTGCCTCTGATTCCGCTGGGCGCTGGCGTAGCTGGAATATTAGGAGCCACCTTTGCCACGCCGCTACTGGCAGACCCCGCTCAGCCTAACTCTCTTAATCCGCTCTGGTCCTTTGCTAACGTCTCCGTTAACTACTTGGACTGGTCGAACGGCACCGAAGCCCGCACGGCCTCTAACGCGGCAAAAAGCGACTTTATGTTTCTCGAAATCGAAGGCGGCGCTGGCTTTAGCTGGGGCGAATTTTACGGTTTTTTTGATTTCGAGAACCCTACCAACGACCAGTTTGATGAGTCCAGCGGTGGTAAAGACAACTTTCGCACTGCGGGCAAGCTAACGTCGCACATTTATTTAGGCGACAGCCCGCTGTCAATTTACGCCCACCTTTACGACTTTCGCGACTATGGTTTTGAAAGCCGTGAGCAGGACCAGGTGCTGGGCTTAGGCTACCTCACTACGTTTGATAACGGCCTATGGTTTAAACCGTTTATTGGCGCTGCTCGCGTGCAAAGCGATGGTTACACCGGCATGAACGGCTACATGGCAGGCTGGGTGGCGGGTTATGATTTCACTGCACTCAATCAGAACTTCAGCGTGACCAACTGGCACGAGCAAACGTTTGGCCGTGATGACGAGTATCTGGAGCAGAACTATGTGGGCGCTTCCGCAGGCAGCGTAGGCACCAACGGCGCCTTAAGCCTGTGGTGGCACCCGAGTGATTTGATCACCACCGGCATTCAGTATCGCTATTCAGAAAATAAGTTGGGCACTCCCAACGATTATCAAAATGCGATGATTTACTCCGTCAAGCTCAACTTACTATAAGCATTTGCAACCAGTAAGCTTTTGTAACCCGCGCGCCTAACCCTCGCGTACTCGAAGGATCCCCCTATGACACTCCTTATGAGCTTGGTAGGCATGGTCACTCTGGTGGCCATTGCTCTGATCTTTTCTTACGACCGTAAATCTATCCGCCTGCGCACCGTATTGGGCGCGTTCGCTATTCAAGCCGGCATTGGTGCCTTTGTACTGTATGTGCCCTTCGGCCAGGCGGTGCTACAAGCTATATCGAGCGGCGTTAGCCAAATATTGGTCTATGCCAACGACGGTATTGGCTTTCTGTTTGGTGGCTTAGCCGACGTTGATAACGTCGGTTTTGTGTTTGCCATTAAAGTGCTGCCGGTGATTATCTTCTTCTCGTCACTGATTGCCGTGCTGTACTACATCGGCATTATGCAGTGGGTCATCCGCATCTTGGGTGGCGCGCTACAAAAAGCGCTTGGCACCTCACGCACCGAATCCCTTTCCGCCACCGCGAATATTTTTGTTGGCCAAACGGAAGCGCCGCTTGTGGTACGCCCGTTTATCGCCCGCATGACGCCTTCACAGCTGTTTGCAGTGATGTGTGGCGGCCTAGCCTCGGTGGCTGGCTCAGTACTGGCGGGTTACGCCGCGCTGGGCATTCCTATGGAGTACTTGGTAGCAGCATCGTTCATGGCCGCCCCGGGCGGGCTGCTGTTTGCCAAGCTGATCATGCCGGAAACGCAAGACGTAACGGATAGCGACAGCGTCTCCAAAGTGGAAGAAGAAATTGAGGCTCAGGAAGACAAGCCTGCCAACGTGTTAGACGCCGCCGCCTCCGGCGCCACCTCTGGCCTTATGCTGGCCGCTAACGTGGGTGCTATGCTGTTAGCCTTTATCGCGCTAATTGCCTTAATTAACGGCATCCTTGGTGGCATTGGCGGCTGGGTTGGCTTTGAATCCCTTAGCTTAGAAATGATCTTAGGCTGGCTGTTCGCGCCGCTGGCTTTTTTGCTCGGTGTCCCTTGGGAAGAAGCGACGCTGGCAGGTTCGTTTATCGGTCAAAAGCTGGTGGTCAATGAGTTTGTCGCCTACATCAACTTAGCGCCGTACATTGATGGGGAGCAGGTCGTTGCGGCCACGGGCCAACTAATGACGCCGCACACCATGGCGATTCTCTCCTTTGCGCTATGTGGCTTTGCCAACCTATCCTCCATTGCGATTCTGCTTGGCGGCCTGGGCAGCATTGCACCCACCCGTCGCAAAGAAATTGCTCGCTTTGGTGTCAAAGCCGTTTTGGCCGGTACGCTTTCCAACTTAATGTCGGCCACTATTGCCGGCTTCTTTATTGCGCTGAGTAGTGCCGCAAGCTAACAGCAGCAAGCACGACACCCTGTAACGGACGCTGTTGTTTTAGATCGCAGTGTCCGTTTTTTCTTTTACCAATTTGCGAGAATTCTATGACCGCGACTGCCTCCCCACAAATCGCTCAAGCCGCCCGCCAAGCGCTGACGATGATGGATTTGACAAGCCTGAATGACAATGACACCGACAGCACGATCGAATCGCTGTGCCAGCAGGTGAAAACGCCTTTCGGACACCCGGCCGCGGTATGCGTTTATCCGCAGTTTATTGTCACTGCGCAGCGCGCGCTCACTGCCCACACGCTCAATGATCAGGTCAAGATTGCCACTGTTACCAACTTTCCCCATGGCGGTGACGACATCATGGGTGCTGCTCGTGAAACCCGCGATGCCGTTGCCTCAGGTGCGCATGAAGTGGATGTAGTATTTCCCTACCGCGCGCTAATGGCAGGCGACGAAGAAACAGGACTTGAACTGGTTGAGATGTGCAAAGCCGCCTGTGCTGGCCAGGCGCTACTCAAAGTGATTATTGAGTCTGGCGAACTCAAAGAGCCTGCGTTGATCAAACGCGCCAGTGAAATTGCCATTGAAGGTGGCGCCGACTTTATTAAAACGTCGACCGGCAAAGTGGCCGTCAACGCCACGTTAGAAGCCGCTGAAATTATGCTCAACGCGATTAAAGCCAGCGGTAAAGACGTTGGATTCAAAGCGGCGGGTGGCGTTAAAACCGCTGAAGATGCGGCCGAATATTTGGCTCTCGCCAGCGATATCATGGGGGCCGCCTGGGTGACGCCGGCGCACTTTCGCTTCGGCGCCTCTAGCCTGTTAGGCAACTTATTAGACACATTGACCGGCAACACCAACGCCGCCCCCATTGACGGAGGTTATTAATGTCAGCCAACGCAACCAAACATGCCCTACTTCCTCAAGAGCTGATTCGCCTTAAGCGCGACGGCCAGCCGCTGCCTGCTGAAGAGATTAAAGGTTTCGTGCAGGGCATTGCCGATGACCGCATTAGCGATGCCCAAATTGGCGCCTTCACCATGGCCGTGTTTCTCAACGGTATGAGCCGTGAAGAAGTGGTCGCACTGACTACCGCCACCCGCGACTCCGGCCATGTGATGCAGTGGAGCGACCTAAACCTGCCCGGCCCGATTGTTGATAAGCACTCCACCGGCGGCGTAGGCGATTTAGTCTCGCTAGTACTCGGCCCGTGGGTCGCTGCTTGCGGTGCCTTTGTGCCGATGATTTCTGGGCGTGGCCTGGGTCATACCGGCGGCACGCTGGATAAACTTGAATCAATCCCCGGCTACGACCCTTACCCTGCGCCAGAACGCTTTCGCGAGGTAGTGAAATCCACCGGCGTGGCTATTATCGGCCAAACGGGCGACTTGGCCCCCGCGGACAAACGTATTTACGGCGTGCGTGATGTGACCGCTACCGTGGAATCTATTCCGCTGATTACCGCCTCTATTCTCGGCAAAAAGCTGGCGTCAGGGCTGGATGCGCTGGTCATGGATGTCAAAGTCGGCAGCGGCGCTTTTATGCCCACACCGGAAAAATCCCGCGAGCTTGCCAAAAGTATCGCGAACGTAGCAACGCAGGCGGGCACCCCCACCACGGCCCTGCTTACCGACATGAGCCAGCCGCTGGCACCCTGTGCCGGTAACGCTGTCGAGATTGTTGAAACACTGGCGCTGCTGCGCGGCGACCGCGGGGATAGCCGCGTGATGCAGGTAACACGTGAGTTGGCGGTGGAAATGCTGATTGCTGGCAAACTCGCAGGTTCCCGTGAAGATGCGCTTAAACAGCTTGAAAAAGCGCTAACCTCCGGCGCTGCCGCCGAAGTATTTGCCCGCATGGTGCGCGAGCTTGGCGGCCCCAGCGACTTTATGGAACGCTCTGATCACTACCTGGCCAAGGCCGAGGTGATTAAACCGGTATACGCCGAGCAAGCAGGCATCGTACAGCGTATTGATACCCGCGCCGTGGGCATGAGCGTGGTGGAACTGGGTGGTGGTCGCCTGCGTAACGACGCAAGCGTTGACCACAGCGTAGGCTTCACAGAGATCGTAGAAACTGGCGATAGCGTGGATAGTCAGCGCCCCATCGCCATGGTTCACGCCCGCGATAACGCCGCCGCAGAGCGTGCCGCAGAGCAACTGCGTGCAGCGTTTACGATTGGCGAGAGTACGGCCAGCGCCGATACCCTGCTGCAAGACACGTTTCGTGGAGAAGCCTCATGAGCCGCGCGATTGTAATCGTCCTTGATTCTTTTGGAATTGGCGCCGCCCCGGATGCCGCCACCTTTGGCGATGTAGGGGCTGACACTCTCGGCCACATAGCCGCCGCCTGCGCCCGTAATGAGGCCGATAACGCCCATCGTTCAGGGCCACTCAAGCTACCCAACATGGCCAAGCTTGGCCTGTTTCATGCCCACCGCGATGCCACCGGCAGCGTGGCCGAAGGCGTGACGCTACCGGAAAGCCTGGAAGGTGCTTACGCCCACGCTAAAGAAATTTCCAGCGGTAAAGACACGCCCTCCGGGCACTGGGAAATTGCTGGCGTGCCGGTGCGCTTTGACTGGGGTTACTTCCTCGATAAAACCGACAGCTTCCCGCTGGAACTGCTCGATGCCATCGTTCAAGAATCGGATTTCACCGGCGTGATTGGCAACTGCCACGCGTCGGGCACCGAGATCATCGCCCGCCTGGGTGAAGAGCACATCGCCACGGACAAGCCGATCGTTTACACCTCGGCAGATTCGGTGTTCCAGATTGCTGCTCACGAAGAGTATTTTGGCCTGGAACGGCTGTATACGCTGTGTGAGACCGTCCGCGAACTGCTTGAGCCCTACAACATTGGCCGCGTTATCGCCCGCCCGTTTGTGGGTGAGGACAGCAAGACCTTTGCCCGCACCGGCAACCGCCGCGACTACAGCGTTGAGCCACCGGCCCCCACGGTGCTGCAAAAGCTCGCCGATGCCGGCGGCGAAGTGGTGTCTATTGGTAAAATCGCCGACATTTACGCTCATTGCGGCATTACCCACAAGGTAAAAGCTAGCGGCCACGATGCGCTGATGGATGCCACACTCAGCGAGATCAAGCGCACGAGTCAGCGTGACGTCGGTGAGCGCGCCATGATCATGGCCAACTTTGTCGATTTTGACTCGGTTTACGGCCATCGCCGCGACGTGCCCGGCTACGCCGCGGCGCTTGAAGACTTTGATGCCAAGCTGCCCACACTGCTGGCGGCACTGAGTGACGATGACCTGCTGATTCTAACTGCCGATCACGGCTGCGACCCAAGCTGGCACGGCACCGAGCACACTCGCGAATACATTCCGGTTCTAGTGTATGGCCCAGGCTTCACGCCCGGCCCGCTAGGTGCGCGCGACACCTTTGCAGACATTGGCCAAACCCTGGCCGACTTTTTCCTGCTACCGGCCATGGCCGATGGCGAAAGCTTTCTTCCTAACGCTAGCTAACGCCTAGCGCCGCTTAAAGGAGACTTTTATGGCAACCCCGCACATTAACGCCGCCCCCGGTGACTTCGCTGATACTGTATTAATGCCCGGCGACCCGCTGCGCGCCAAATACATCGCCGACACCTATCTAGAAGACGTTCGGCAAGTTAACGATGTTCGCAACATGTTCGGCTACACCGGCACCTATAAAGGCCGCAAAATTTCTGTGATGGGCCACGGCATGGGCATTCCGTCGGTCTCCATCTATGCCAAAGAGCTGATCACCGACTACGGCGTGAAATCGCTGATTCGCGTGGGTTCCTGCGGCGCGGTTCGCGACGATGTCAACGTGCGCGACGTGGTCATTGGCATGGGCGCCAGCACCGACTCCAAGGTCAATCGCATGCGCTTTAACGACCACGATTTTGCAGCGATTGCGGACTTTGATCTGACGCTGCACGCGGTGGCCGCAGCAAAGGCTCAGAACGTTCCGGTAAAAGTCGGCAATATGTTCTCAGCTGACCTGTTCTACAACCCTCAGACCGAGATGGCCGAAATGCTGAAGCGTTACGGTATTGTCGGCGTTGAGATGGAAGCTGCTGGCCTCTACGGCGTCGCCGCCGAGTTTGGTGCCCGTGCCATGACAATCTGCACCGTATCGGATCATATTTTGAAGGGTGAATCGCTCTCCAGCGCCGACCGTCAATCGACCTTCGACGATATGATGCTGATTGCGCTAGACACAGTGCTGCGCGACGACGCAGCGCGCGCTTAGGAGAAAGTGCTCATGAGTCAACGTTCTGATGAGTTCATTACAGCAGAGATCGTTTCAGAAGAAATCGTTCAACAGCTGCTAAGTGCGCAAGCCAATGCCTATGCGCCCTACTCGAACCACCCGGTAGCTTCAGTGATGGTGACGCCGGATGGCCAGCAGTTTGCGGGTGCCAACGTGGAAGTAGCGCACTATAAAGGCCTGTGTGCCGAAGCATCGGCTATCTCTGCGATGGTCACTGCAGGGCAGCGACAGCTCGCGACCGTGTACGTGATGGGGCCAGGGGATCATCTTTGCACGCCTTGCGGCGATTGCCGCCAGCGTATTCGCGAGTTCGCGACGCCAGCAACGCAAATCAAGGTACTTTCCGCTCGCGGCGAGCTGATGAAAACCTACACCATGGAAACCCTGCTGCCCGACGCCTTCGGCCCCGAACAGTTGCCACCGCGTTAACCCCACCTGCACGGCATTAAAGACCAGCTCCTTCGCGGGCTGGTTTTGTGCGTTTATTGCTCGTACTCTTAGTGATGATGACTTATCAATGATGAAGTGTGCCGCTTAGAGCACATCCCCCTTGGAGAACGCCATGGCTGGTTTACTGCCCAACGTCGATCCCGACGGCTTGCTTGAGTACTCAGTGGTCTACACAGACCGCTCGCTAAATCATATGTCGCAGCAGTTTCAAGGCGTGATGCGCGACATTTCTGCCACGCTGAAAGAAGTCTACAGCGCTCACTCAGTGGCCATTGTGCCCGGTAGCGGGACCTTTGGCATGGAAGCGGTAGCGCGTCAGTTTGCGCTCGATCAGAAAACCCTGGTCATCCGCAACGGCTGGTTTAGCTATCGCTGGACGCAAATTATTGAGATGGGTCGCTTAACCGATTTACACACGGTGCTTAAAGCGCGGCGCCTCAATGCCGATGACGCGACTGCACCTTTTCAGCCGGTGCCCATTGATGAAGCCGTAGCGCAGATTCTTAGCGAAAAACCTGCTGTCGTATTCGCCCCGCAGGTGGAAACCTCGGCTGGCTTGCTGCTGCCGGACGACTATATCCAAGCACTGGCTGAGGCCACTCACGAAGTGGGCGGCTTGTTTGTGTTAGACGCCATCGCCGCTGGCACGCTGTGGGTAGATATGCAGACGCTCGGCATTGACGTGGTGGTGAGTGCCCCTCAGAAAGGCTGGAGCGGCTCACCCTGCTGCGCGATGGTGATGCTCTCAGAGCGCGCCACGCAGCGATTAAGTGAGACGCAGAGCAACAGCTTTGCGTGCGATTTAGCGAAGTGGCACAGCATCATGCAGGCCTATGAAAACGGCGGCCACGCTTATCACGCCACCATGCCGACCGATGCCCTGCGACAGCTGCGTGACATCATGCAGGAGACCCGCGATTATGGCTTTGCCAAGGTAAAAGAGGAGCAGCAAGCCATTGGGCATGACGTCCGCGCCATGCTGAAACGCCACGGCTTTGTTAGCGTTGCCGCTGAAGGCTTTGAGGCACCGGGCGTCGTGGTCTGCTATAACAACGATAGCGGCTTAGTGGGCAAACTGGCCCAGGCGGGCATTCAAGTAGCCGGCGGCGTGCCGCTGATGTGTGATGAAGGCGACAATTTTCAGACCTTCCGCATTGGCCTGTTTGGGCTTGATAAACTCCATCACACCCAGCGTAGCGTCGATAGCTTAGAGCAAGCAATTAAATCAGTGGCCTAATACGACAATGCCCGCCATTAAAGACGGCGGGCATGTTCTACGGCCAGTGATCTATTGGCGAAATGTGCTACGAATAGCCAAAGCCGCGCGGCATCATGCCCAGGTGATTATCGACCCGAGTCACCCCTGCAATGTTTTCTGCTGCAACAGCTGCTGCTTGCTTCTGCTCTAGCGACTCAACTAGCCCCCAAAGCTCTACCGCACCGCCGTTGACAATCACGCTAATGTTTCCCGTCTGTACACCAGCGTTATGCTCAACTTCTTTTAAAATAGCGTCTCGAATGTGTCGATCATCGGTCGGTGACTGGGTCGGTGCCACTGCCGCATTAGCAACCCCTTGTAGCAAGTTGGCACGACTGACAATGCCTATCAGCTTATCGTCGCGCACGACGGGCACGCGTTTAATGTGATTTTTTTCTAGCAATCGAGCAATATCGTGAAGGGGTGTGTTCTCTTCCACCGTGATCGGATTCGAGGTCATCACTTCATGCGCTTTACGGCCGTGCTGCTTAACGTAGTCGCCGGGATCTTTGCCCCCGCTAACCAGTGATAACCACCAGGACTGATTGCCGTCATCATCATTTTTCAATTGGCGCATTAAATCGCCTTCGCTGACAATCCCGATCACCCGTTGCTCACTATCAACAACTGGAACGGCACTAATACGGTGATTGATCAATAGCTGGGCAATTTCACGCACCTCGGCATCGGGGCTCACACTGATCACTTTTGGCGTCATAATATCAATAGCTTGCATGGCTTTTCTCCTTGCGACAGCTCTAAGATGAACCTTAAAGGCTGCGCCGCAAACGCAGGTTAAGCTACCCATTATTTGAGCCTAGTTCGCTCCTCGCGATTTAGCCATGCATTCGCTGTGGTTAACGCTGTTAGTTGCTGCCCTTCATGACCTCGTTCTTGATGATCTCGTTCTTAATGACAGTATTCTCTTCGACTTTTTCAACATCAACAATCCCTGAGCGACTGACCACAACCTTCCAGCGGGCAAGGTAGGGCGAGTCTTCGCTGCCGGTTTCTCGAACGACGAGGTTAAATAAATGGCGACGCTCAACGCTTTCACGAACCGCTTGGCCATCTTTCAGGCGGTATATGTGGTGCTTTCCTTTATTCATTAATCGAGTAAGCATTGATATATCGAGATTCAGCGTTTCACGGGTATGTTCGTAGCCGCTTAAAAAACGAGTGGGCGACATACGCGAACTTGAACGATAGTGCAGCACCATTTCTTCACGCTGGGCGACCGTGCGGCGGCGCATCTGCTGAATGTCGTCGCTTAACGAGGCGAAGCGTTTGTAATCAAACCACTCTAACTGGCGGCCTACCAAGGCATTACGAGTAGGATCGAGATACTGACGGCGCCACTTAGGCCGTCCTTTGCGCAGCAGCCGCCAGAGGGTGTTGCGCAAATCGTCTTTGAACACTTCCCGCATGGCGTAAAGAAGCGCCATGGCCAGCACAAACAGCGCCGTAATATCGCCTACCACCTCACGCACGCGTAATACACCCAACGTTACGCATGCCATCACCACGGCCGTCGCCAGCGCCTTAACCGCTTTTTGCTCACCGCCACCCAGCTCTAACGCCTGCTGTTTAAGCGTGATGGGATGCTCGATTAGGCGGCGCAGCAGGCGCATTTTATTCGACATTCGAGTGGGATCAGCCATCACTCGCTCAGCGTTATACTCCTGCTCGCGACGATACTCATCCTCACGATGGCATACGCTAATAAAGCGCCGACGGCTTTCGGTAAACTCACCGCCACGAGGCATGTGCGCTACCAACGCCAACAGCTGCTGCTCAGTAAACCAAGAGAGATAATTATCAATATTAGCAAAGTACTTATATAAGCTTTCATCGCTGGGCTGATTGCGCCGCAGCCGCTTAAGTATGCCATCGCTTAAATCGATCATTTCATTCAGCTGGTCGCGTAAAGCGTTGGCGCTTTCGTGCACCTCACTGTTCTCTTCTCGCTCCTCTTGGCGGGCATGGCGGAGCTTATTGGCACTGACCAACATCATCTGAGTGGTGCGCTCCATCGCCACCACGTACTGATAAGCATATAAACTCAAACTCAGCCGGTAAGAGTCACTGCCCAAACGGTTTCGGCTGGCGAGACGGCTATGCACCAGCGGCAGCAGATATTCGTCACTATAGTAGGTGCGCGACACATTAATTGCCGAGTGGTAAAACGCTTCCTCGGAGATGAGCTGGGTACTTAATCCCAGCTCGCCAGGTATGAAAAGATAAACATCGAGGTTATGCGATGTCTCTTCCTTAAGCCGCCGAGTAAGGCGCAGCTGAAAGCTATTTTTACGCTCAACGTTGATCAATTGCGCTCCCCCCCGACGTCAATGCTCACTACGATAATATTGAGAAGCTAAAGCCACATCTCCAGGGTCCTCTACATTTGGCGAACGGGCGCCACTGCACCTTTGCATAACAGATACCCGCTATCGCCGTGGTTACTCATCGCCGTGTTCGCCACTGGCGCTGGTATAGGTATTGCTCTGGGGCTCGCCTTGAGCCTGGGGTTTGTGACGATGTGACGCCGCTCGCTCAGACGTCTTATCGTTTGCCCGCTCCCGTTCATCTTTTTGCGTTTCTGCCGTGGTAGGCAGCGGTGCGGGCTGGGGCGGCGCGGGCTTTTTACGCGAGCTATCTGTGTCCTCTTCGCCGCTAGCTTCGATGGCAAAGTCAGTACCGGTTTCATCCTGACGACGGTCTTCAGAGCGCGCTTCCATACTGACGCTAAGACGCGGGATGCCCAGGTCAATCGCCTGAGATTCCATGCGCTGTTTTAGCAGCAGGTTAAATGCCCGGGAAACATCCCACTGCATTTCTGGCGCCGTACGAAAACGCATACGCAGAATAGGACAGCCATCTTCGAAGCCCTGAACCCCCTGCATCTCAAGCGGCGACCAGATGTAATGGCGCATCATCGGATCTTTACGCAGCTCTTGGGCGGTCTCCTGCATCAGCGTAATCGCATCGTCGATCTTCATATCGTAGGGAATTCGGATACGCATTAATGCGATACCGAACTGGCGCGACATATTGTGAATCGATTCGATACGGCTAAAGGTGATGATATGCACGACACCGTCTAGATCGCGTAAACGCACGGTGCGCAGCGTTAGCCCTTCGACCGTTCCCATATGATTATTGATCTTAACGAAGTCATCTACCGCTAGCGAATCTTCGATCAAGATAAAAATACCGGTAATCAAATCCTGAACGAGGGTTTGGGCACCAAAACCAATGGCCAAACCGATCACACCCGCACCGGCCAGTAGCGGCGTCACATTGACGCCTAAGTTGGCCAATCCAGAAATTACCGCAATAATTAAAATGATGACAAAAATGACGTTGCGAATCATCGGCGTGATGGTTTGCGCCCGCGCCTGATTAACGCGCCGCCCGCGCGAACGCGCAGAGGAGGTAAGCGCGCGCTGAATTGCCGTGTCAGCCAGAATCCATACCAGCCACGCAAGCAGTACGGTGGCACCCAGGCTGACCAGCGCTTGACCAATTCGGGCGCTGGCAACGGCTTGCTGGCCAAGACCAAACAATGACCCACCCCACACCTGCATGGAAAGTTCGGCAAACACCATCCACGAACAGATATGCGCCAACACAAAACCAAACCGCTCTAGGCGCTTACGGTACTGGCTGTAGCGATGCCGATGACGGCGTTTCCCCATCCGTTCCGACTGGCGTCGCAGTAGCCCCGTAATGACTAATGTGAGCACCAACAGACTGGCTGAAATAATCGAACGAGCCAGCGCGGTACCCACATCGCCAACGGTAATAAAAATAGCCAGCAGAGAACCGCTCACCAGCAGCAGCGCGGGAATATGCCACAGGCCGCCCAGCGAGCGAATCATTTCAACGGCCGTACTGGCATCGCGGCGCTGTTTAAACGGGCGATTGCAAATCAGATGGCGCACGGGACGTTTAAATTTAAAAATAAACCGCACGGATAGTAGCGCCGCCAGCATATTGGCAAGCACCGATACCAGACTCGACAGCTCACTGCCAAGCAGCTCTACCAAGCGTGTAGAGTTAACCGCGTCACCGAGAGCAATCAATGCCCCAATCACAAACAGGCCACGCAGGGCCTGCTGCTGGAGAAGCTGAACAGCGGTAAAACGATGACCGCGGCTGAAAAATGCCACCACCGTTTCAAACACCACCGACAGCGCTCGACCGCACAGGCAAATATACGCCACGACTAATACCATCGTTCGCCCTGGACTATCAGGCAGCACCTGACCAATCCCTAGCGTGATGGCAAAGGCTAGCGCCCAGGGCAGCATGCGCCGGAAAAAATGTATCGCCAGTAGCCTGCCTTTCGGGTCACGAGGTAGATCCAACGGCCAATGGCGGCGAGTTGCCAGCATCCGCCCAAAAGCTATCATCACCACCAGAAGCCCTGTCCAGATAAGCGCCAGCACCGCGCCCTCAGCCACGGCTCGAATGATCTCACCCTGATCAGCATCATCGTTAAGCGCGCGTAAATCGTCAGCGCCCTGCGACAATTGGCGCGACCACTCATCAAGGGGAGAATTGCCGGCTTGAGCTTGATCACCAAGATCGCTTAGCGTATCTGCAAGCGCGCCAAGCAGGCCTTGGCGCAAAATACTGTCTTCCTCATTGGCAGCATCCGTGGTGATCTGCAGCTCGCGCAGCGACGCCAACAGTTGGGTCCGCTGCTCCTCGTTTTCGAGCATGCCGATAACATCGTTTAACGAGCTCTGAAACTCGCTCCCGCTAACGTCGGCTTTTTCCTCATCAGCGCCGCCGCCCAAACTTGGCAGGGACACCATCTGCGCCTGAGCCTGCATGGCAGTCACGCTGATCAGCACAAAGAAGACGATGCTTATTATCGTGTGGGTTAACCGGTGCTGTCGCACGCTTTACTCCTGAAAATTAGTCTGAATAGCGTCCTGCTGACCTTCTTCATCCGCATTGAGTACGCGCAGCCTCGACGCGTGTCTATGATAGGCTGAGCACCTAAACGTTCACCTCAAGGATGCTGAGATGACGCTACAAGCTCCGCCCAACCGCTTAAACAGCCATGGAAAAAACCGGCATGTTGGCGTCGAAATTGAATTTGCTGGCCTACCGCCCAGCGACACAGCGCTGATCGTACGCGATCTATTTGGCGGGGAGCTTAACGTGGTAAGCCCTCACCGGCTACTAGTAGAGGCTACTCGCTGGGGCCAATTTGGTATCGAGCTAGACACTCAGTACGCTCACCCTGACCAATCCTTGTTTGAAGACCCTAGCGCTCTCGACAACGAGTGGACGCGCCACCGGCAGCAACGCCGCATTGAGTTTCACCAGAAAACCCGTGAGCTGATTGGCGACATGGTCACGGGCCTAGTACCGACAGAGATCGTTGTGCCACCCGTGCCCTGGAATGAACTCGAAGCGCTAGACACGCTATTTGAAACTCTGCGCAAGCACGGTGCGAAAGGCACCGATGCAAGCCTAATGTATGGGTTCGGGCTGCATCTTAATCCGGAAGTGGCGCATTTTGACGTCGGCTACCTGCTCGCCATGCTGCGGGCCTATATGCTACTTGCCAGCTGGTTGCGCGACGACATCAAAATCGACATTACCCGGGAAATACTGCCTCACGCCAACCCTTTCCCTAAAGAATACGTGCTGAAAGTGCTCGATAGCCACTATTCACCCGATCTTGACACGCTGATCAATGACTATCTGCACTACAACCCTACGCGTAATCGCGAATTGGATATGCTGCCACTATTCGCCTATTTACGCCCAGCGCATCCGCATGCATTGCTGCATGCCAAGCTCACTAAATCGCGCCCTACCTTTCATTACCGGCTGCCTAATGCACAGCTTTCACAGCCCGGCTGGGGCTCGGTCGTTGAATGGAACCGCTGGGTCGAGGTAGAAAAACTCGCCGCCAATGCCGAGGTACTGCTGGCACGGTGCGCCGAATATATCGCCGATCAAAACCGGCCGCTGCTAACGCGTGTAAAAGCAAAGCTGGCCCGAGGATCAAAAAAACTGGGCCACTGGCTTCGCCGTAAGCGTTAGAGCGCTACCTTCTTTAATTTAAAAAATAGCGAGTAACTATCGGCATGTCTCGACCGCTTATCGGAATCACAACGTCTGATCAAAAAAGCCAGCTAGCCTGGTGGTTTGATTGGTTTGCCGTCTGGCGCCATGGTGGTAAGCCGCTGCGCCTATCGCCCGCGCGCGCTTTACCGAAGAGCCTGGATGGCTTGATCATTGGCGGCGGCGACGACATACAGGCCTACCTCTACGGCGCAGAGGTACAGCTGGATGTGCGCCTTGACCCCGCGCGCGATGAGCTAGAGCTTATGCTACTGGAACGTTTTATTCCGTTACAAACGCCGGTACTAGGCATCTGCAGGGGGGCGCAATTAATCAACGTGCATCTTGGCGGCACGCTTGATCCTGACATCTACACCACCCATGAAGGCTTAAAGCGGCGCCGTACCGTGCTACCCCGCAAAACCGTCGACATTGTCGGCGCAAGCAAGCTACACCGCTTGCTGGGAGTAACGTGGTGCCGCGTCAATAGCCTGCATCATCAAGCCGTTTACCAAGCTGGACGGGGCATTGATATCGTCGCTCGCGACCGCGATGGCCTAGTCCAAGGCATCGAGTCTCGTGAGCATGACTTTTTGATTGGCGTGCAATGGCACCCCGAATGGCTGATTTTCAACCGCCCCCAGCAGCGCTTAATTCGCGCACTGGTGGCGGCATCAAAGCGCCATTCTAGCCGGTGCGGAAAACAGTGCGAATAGCGTTACTACTTGAGAACCGCTAGCGCAGCGCTGTAGTCAGGCTCGTTTTTCAACTCACTCACCAGCTCGCTGTGCAGCACCCGGTTATCGGCATCCAGCACAACTACCGCTCGAGCGCACAGCCCTTCCATCGGACTATTGCGCAGTGCAACGCCCCAGGCCTCAAGAAATTCGCCGTGGCGGAAAGTAGACAGTGTTTCGACGTTATCTAATCCTTCAGCACCGCAAAAGCGCTTCGCCGCAAAAGGTAAGTCGGCAGACACAACCAACACCACGGTGTCAGCAAGATTAGAGGCCAGCTCATTAAAGCGGCGTGTGGACATTGCGCAGGTGGGGGTGTCTACGCTGGGAATAATGTTGAGCACTTTACGCTTGCCGGCGTAAGTCTCGAGCGTGACATCCTGCATGTCAGTATTGGTAAGCGTCATCACAGGTGCCACTTGGCCTTCAGCGGGCAGCGTGCCAGCGACATCCATAGGTTCGCCTGCGCGGGTAATCTGTTGCATTGCCTACTCCTTGGGTTATTCAGCTAAATAGGGTGAGAATGTCTCGGGCCTCACTGACAAACCCACTAGAAAGCATTGATGATAAGCGCTATCGTCACGCCTTTGCAGACTTGCCGTTAGCGTATTTGTTCAACGCTGCCGGTTTATCTTACTGAGGTTTTGGCATGGCCTGTGTACTAATTGTTAAAACTGGCGACGCTTTTCCAGAAGTGATCGACCAACACGGTGACTTTGAAACGCTGTTTGAAAAACAGCTCAGCACCGCCCTGCCAGAGCATTTGACGCTGCGGGTTTGGGACGCACGGACCAACACACCCGCGCCCTCGGTGGGTACGCTGGCCGCCATCGTTATTACCGGCTCGCACAGCATGGTGAGTGACGCCGAGCCCTGGAGTGAAGCACTCAAGCCATGGCTTGAAGAAGCGCTCGCCAACGATACGCCCATGCTCGGCGTTTGCTATGGCCATCAGCTGATGGCTGCCGCGTTTGGTGGCGTGAGTGACTATCATCCGGCTGGCCGAGAGTCCGGCACGCGCACCGTGCGGCTCACCCAGGCAGGTCAAATCGACCCCTTGTTTCGCCAGCTTCCGGAACGCTTTGCGGCGCACCTTACTCACGCGCAGTCGGTTATACAGGCGCCACATGGATCTACCGTGCTAGCCCATAACCACCACGATGCTCACCAGGCGCTGCGCTACGGGCCGCGCCAGTGGAGCGTGCAGTTTCACCCTGAATTCACCGCCCCCGTGATGCGCGCCTATCTTGAACGCCAGCGCGAGGCGCTGCGCGACCAGGGCGAAGAACCCGAAGTACTACTAGCGAACGTGGTTGACTGCCAGGCATCTTCAAGCCTTCTCCAGCGGTTTTTAACCTTCGTATAACTCCGCAGCACGACTCACGACCGACGCTCATCGCGCCGGGAAGCTAAACGATCCGCCAGGCGCGTTGGCTCCGGTAGCTTAGTGCGGCCTAAGCAGCGCATTACCCAGGCAAGCGAGGTTTCCAGCGTCACCCGGTGCCCTGGCGACACATAGACGGGCTTGACCTTGGCGCGGGAGCGCACGACGGCACCGATCGTCTCGGCTCCCGCGTAAAGCGGCACCCAGTCGCCGCGCTGCTCGCCCACCTCCGCATGCTTTCCACACAGGCGTGACTTGGCAATACCAATCGTGGGCAAATCAAGCCACAGCCCTAAATGCGCCGCCACGCCTAAGCGGCGGGGATGAGCAATTCCCTGACCATCCACCATCACTAACTCAGGCTGCACGCTGAGCATTGCAAAGGCCCCTAGCGCCGCTGGAACCTCACGAAACGACAGCAAGCCAGGAATATACGGCATGCGCGTGGGCTCGCGATAAACCACTTGCTCAACCACGCTTAAATCTGGCGCAGTGGCCGGGTTCCATTTCAGCACGACCACCGCCGCGCGCGTCGTTTCGCCGCCGTCTTCAAAACCGATGTCAACTCCGGCAATGTGCGAAACCGGCGCTAGCCGATCTGACGTTTCTAGCCGCTCAGCCAGCTGTGACTGCAGCGCCCTCGCCTCCCTTGGCATAAGGTTCCAATCATGAAGCGGTGCCAGCATGGCGTCCTCCTAACGTGGTAAAGAATAGCGTGATGCAGGACAGCGTAGTGAGTGAGATCGTAGTGAGTGAGATCGTGGTGTGAGATATCGTAGTGAGAAATAGCTAAAGCAGCAAAAAAACGCCCCCGCACCAGGAAAGGTGCGGGGGCGTTATGAGCGTCTCAATTGCTGCTTAGCAGCCGTTGATTAAGCCTTACGTTAATTAAGACTCACGCTAATAAAGACTTAGGCGCGTTCGCGACGACGAACCGGCGCATCGCCTTCATCACGACGGCGGCGCGGTGCGCGCTCAGCCGGTGCGCTGTCTTCGCTGATTTCTAGTGGACGACCGGCTACACGAGCACGTGCCATCTTAGTAAGAATCGTTGCAGGCAGGCCGCTTGGCAGCTCAACTACAGAGAACGCGTTGCGAATATCGATACGGCCGATACGCGCGCCTTCAATGCCACCTTCGTTAGCCAAAGCGCCAACTAGCTGGCCCGGCTTAACGCCATCTTTATGACCAACGGAGACGCGGTAGCGCGTCATGCCTTCGGTCGGGGCACTGTTGCTAGTACGCTCACGGCGAGCACCCGGCTTACCGGCAGGTGCGCCGTCACGCGTCGGACGCTCTTTGCGCGGCGCCTGAAGACGACCAATTGGCGCTTCATCAGCACGCGCCATAGCGGCAAACGCACAGGTCAGCTCGATCGGATCATGGCCTTCTTCAATAAGACGCTCAATCAAAGCACGCTGTTCTGCGGCGCCTTTGGTTAAAGAGGCGATAACGCGATGATGGAAGACGTCATCACGATGAGCGCGGATAGCCGACTCATCAGGCAACGGCATTTCAGCCATTTTCTGACCGGTTGCCTGCTCCATCCAACCGACTTTGCGGCCTTCACGGAAGCCAGCAAAGGTAATCGCGATACCGCTACGACCAGCGCGACCGGTACGGCCGATACGGTGCGTATAGGCTTCCGCATCTTGGGGCAGGTCATAGTTGATGACGTGAGTGATACGCGATACGTCTAGGCCACGAGCCGCAACGTCGGTAGCAATCAACACATCAACTTTGCCACGCTTCAAGCGAGTAATAGTACGCTCACGCAGGCTTTGATCAAGGTCGCCCGAAAGCCCAGCAGCGTTAACACCGCGTGCAGTCAGTTGCTCAACCAGGGTAGTACAGGCTGCACGAGTACGAACAAAGACGATGGCTCCATCGACCGGCTCGACTTCAAGAATACGTGACAGGGCTTCTAGCTTGGCGCCGCCATCAACGCGCACAATGCGCTGCTCGATGTTTTCGCCAGTCGTGGTGCCAGATTCAATCGCCACTTTCACGGGGTTAACCAGGTAGCGGTTAACGATACGCTCTATTTCTGCCGGCAGCGTAGCCGAGAAGAACACGCGCTGTGCATCTTTAGGGGTATCGGCAACCACGCGTTTTACGTCGTCGATAAAGCCCATGCGCAGCATTTCGTCGGCTTCGTCCAGCACTAGCGCGGATAGGCCATCCAGTTTCAGGCTGCCGCGATCCAGGTGATCGATAATACGACCCGGTGTACCCACAACGACTTGTGCGCCACGCTTAAGAGCGCCTAGCTGCTCACGATACTCTTGGCCGCCACACAGGGTAGCCACTTCGAGGCCTTTCAGGTTTTGGCCGTACTTACTAAACGAGGCAGCTACTTGCTGAGCCAACTCGCGGGTCGGTGCCATGACCAGCACCTGTGGCTCGCGACGCTGGAGTTCCAGGCGCGATAATAGGGGTAAAGCAAACGCAGCCGTTTTACCCGTACCTGTCTGAGCTTGGCCCAGCATGTCGCGGCCTTCAAGCAGCGCAGGAATGGTTTGTGCCTGAATCGGTGAGGGTACTAAATAACCCTGTGATTCAACAGCAGACAGAACGGCAGGCAATAGAGCCAGATCACCGAAGCTCGGCGAGGCGACAGAAGTCGAGGTCATTAATCACACCTTGGTAGGCCGGCAAGTACCGGCAAAAAACATCATAAGCGTCTCTGACTCTGTCATCGCGCAACGACCTTAACAAAATGGTCGTTGTCGAAAACAGGCACCGCCGTAGCGGTCGTAGCCATCAATGGAGTCGGAGACGCCGGTCGCACCTAGCATCCGGTTAGCAAACACCGCGTTTGCGGGCCAACCGTTGTGGCGACCTTCTGCGCCGATTTCACCCGTGTGGTGAAATACTGGAGGCGCGCCATCTACACAGCAATGAACATCAAGCAATTGGCTAAATGTTCCCGCAAGCGATACTGCTAAGTAGCTAAGCAGGTAAACGCTTATCGTCGTGATGGAGGGGTCAACACATGCGAGGAGCGCGCATCCTAACACCGCATTTTGCTCCTGACCAGCACTTTTAACTTGCACCACATTGAATCAACCACTTGCACTTGTGTACATTTCGTCTAACATATTAAGTGTTCAGTCAAGTTCAAGACTATCAAGGAGTGAGGCGATGAACTGGGATCAGATTGAAGGCAAATGGACAGAAATGAAGGGCAAGGCTCGTTCAAGCTGGGGCGACCTTACCGACGATGAGCTTGATCAGATTGGTGGCAAGAAAGATCAGCTGGTCGGCAAGCTTCAGCAAAAATATGGCCTAGCGAGAGAAGACGCAGAACGTAGAGCCGATGAGTGGGCTGAGAAGCAATAGTCACCTGAACAAACCTGCCAGCACTTAAGAGCAGTACGTTAAGACAGTCAAATTTTTGCAACACCATTTAGAATACTAATAAGCACAGCAGCTTATTATTTATCGTAGCCACATGGAGAGATGCTATGCGTAAAACTATCCTGACAACCGTTATCGGTACCGCCCTACTGGGAAGCGTTGCTATGAGCGCCCACGCGTCAAGTGAGCCACAGGGCATGTATTCTGCCGACAATATTCTTGATGCAGAGGTTTATTTTGCCGGCGGTTCCGGTGAAGAAATCGGCGACGTTGAAGACATTCTGTTTGACGAAGAAATGCGCATCACCGCACTGGTCATTGAAAGCGGTTCCGTACTCGGGCTAGGTGGTCGTGAAATCGTCGTCGATACCGACTACTTCACTCTTGAAACCGATATGGAAAACGATGGTGATACGGAACACCGCGTCATGATCAGCGCCAGCCAGGAAGAAGTAGAAGCATTTCCTGCCTACAACCATGACTGGTGGGAGCAGACCAAAGCTAGCGCCCGCGATGCTTGGGAAACTACCCAGGAAGGTGCACAAAGCGCTTGGCAGAGCACTCGTGAAGCAGTCAATCCTGACGAGTAATCACACCAGCACGGTTTTTCATTGAATTTGAGCAAGCAAAATACGCCTTGAGCCTCCAGTAAAAACCGTAGTGATAGCAGCTCGTTAACACTAGCTCGTTAAAAGGGCCGCCCCATTTCATTGGGGCGGCCCTTTTCTATTACTGCGCCCGCCGTCACATTACCAAGCTATTTGTGCCTGACGCCCTGCCCTGGCAAACGCTCTCGATCATGGGGCTGCTGAAAATCGAGCAGCGGGCCAGCGGGGACAATACGGGTTGGATTAATCTTATCGTGGCTGTAATAGTAGTGGCGCTTGATATGATCCATATTGACCGTCTCGGCCACGCCCGGCCATTGATAGATTTCCCGCACATAGTTGGCAAGGTTGGGATAATCTGCGATGCGCTTAACATTGCACTTGAAGTGGCCGTAATAGACTGCATCAAAACGCACCAGGGTGGTAAAAAGGCGAATGTCAGCCTCTGTTAACCACTCCCCCGCCAAATAACGCTGCGTGCTTAAGCGTGCCTCCATCCGTTCCAGCGCTTCAAATAACGCTTTCACGTGCTTTTCATAAACGTTCTGCTCGGTGGCAAAGCCTGATTTATAAACCCCATTATTGATGTGGTCGTACACATCGGCGTTAACTTCATCTATAACGCTACGCAGGTCCAGTGGATAAAAATCTAAATCGTTGCCCGTTAGCTCATCAAACGCATCATTAAACATGCGCAGCAAATCCGCAGACTCATTATTGATGATAGCGCTGCGCTGCTTATCCCACAGCACAGGAACGGTGACTCGGCCAGTGTAGTGCGGGTCGGTCATCGTATAGAGCTGGCGGTGAAAGTCGACGCCATTGATTGGGTCGCCGCTGGCCCCCTCATCCTGACGATAAGTCCAGCCATCCTTAAGCATCAGCGGGCTAACATGCGACGTGCCAATAAGTGGCTTCAACCCTTTTAGCGTACGCATAATTAAAGCGCGGTGCGCCCAGGGACACGCCAGGGACACATATAAATGATAGCGATCTTTAGCTGCTGGATAGCAGCGACCATCCGTTTCCGGCTGGTCGCCCACCCAGTCGCGCAGCTGGGCTGATTCGCGCACGAATTCCCCGTTATTCTTTTTGGTGTCGTACCACTGGTCGTGCCACTCGCCATTGACTAATAGTCCCATGGGGCCTCCTGAAAGTGTCTTCAGGTAATGGACACATTACCTTGCATCTATTCAGCATACGCCCGCATCAGGGATGCTCAAGCGGATGTTTTAGGGCTTTTCATTCGACTGAGTCGAATCCTGCACGGCGCACTCACTGATCACCGCTTGCTTTAACGCAGTGGCCATCGCATGGGCAGCAGGCCCGGCACGATCTCGGTCACGGAAAATGAGCTGAACCGGCACCTCGCGCACTCCACCTGCGGGCAGCGGCAGCGGCTTCAACTGACCGCTTCGCAACTCGTCAGCGATACGCGTTTCAGGCATCCACGCAAAACCCAAACCACGCCGGAGCATATCCAGCGACGTATTTAGGTGGGTGACCGTCCAGCGCTGCTCGGCTTTCAACCAGCCAGCGTTCGTCGATTGGCGCAGCGCTGAGTCGCGCACTACAAGTTGGCGATACTGAGCTAGATCGCGCAAGTCAAGCAAACGGCCTAGCTGATGAAGCGCATGCTGGGGATGTGCCACTGCGATAAAGCGCACGGTTACCAGTGGTTCACCCAAAAAACCCTGGGCATCAATGCCCGAGACCACAAGATCAGCCCGGCCATCGTAGAGCATTTCTACGCCGCCATTGAGCACGCTTTCGTGCAACTGAACACGCACTTGAGGGTAGGTTTCAGAAAAGCGCTCTAGCGCTTTGGCTTGGGCATCGGCGGGAAACACCTGGTCGATAGCGACGACGATCTCCGCCTCTAAACCAGCAGCGAGGCGAATGGCAACATCCTCAAGCGAGGCCGCGCTTTCAATCAATTGACGTGCGCGCCGAAGAAGCAGCTCACCGGCTTCGGTTAAGCGCACTTGGCGACCAATGGGCTCTAACACTTGAACCCCTAACTGCTCTTCTAACTTATGGACGGCATGATTCAACGTGGAAGGGCTCTTGTGCACGGCTTCTGCCGCACGCGCGAACCCACCATGATCAACCACGGCAGCCAACATTTGCCATTGTGAAAGCGTTACCCGGGACATTTCGATTTCCTCGACGCAAAATAGCGAAACACTGCGTTTAATATTCGAAAAATATGACTAGAATGCCAGTAAACGCTCCGCAGTTCTGCAACCTATATAAAAGGCTGGCTAATCATGGCCAACGTTTGGCACCCGGCCATCTTTTAAACACTCATGCTTGCCCGCATAAACCCGACTTGTAGTGCTGGCTGGCGCTAACACTGTCATCCTTTTACTGACCTATCGGCACTAGACTAAAGGATGAATACTATACATTTGTTGTATTAATACTTTTAAAAAAAATATTTTCGTATATGATCGGATAACGCTATTTAATTAGCTTTTCTCAGTTACATTTATTTGCAAACAGCGTTCACTAATAGACTTTTCGTGCACATTGTTTGCATTTTTATATTTAAGTACGTTTTATGTATAGGCATACAGTCTATGCACCCCCCTCTGCATGGGGTATGGTTCCGGGTATATATATTTTTTTGTCATCTTTTAATCACGAACTCGGCGGTCCATTTACCCATGTTGCGAATCCTCCATTCGCTGCCTCGCACGCACAAATTATTACTGTTACCCGTGGCTACTATGGTCACAGTGCTAGGCACACAGAAGTTAGTCACTACTTATCATGATCTAAACCAGTCATATACACCGTTAGAAAGCGTGCTAGTGCCGCTGCCTAGCGATTCGGCACCGGGCGTTCCTTCATTAAGCCAAGAACGCACCCCGGTGGCTGAAGCGATCGATCGTGCCTCACGCGCCCTCGACGCCACCCGCGGAAACATCCCTCTCAGCGATCTAGCGGTTACTGAGGTCGTTGATCTTGACGTCATTTCCAAGGCCGAAGCTGATATAGCTAGTCAGCCGACGCTGGGCAGTAATCTAGCCGCCGTTAGCACCATTACACCCAACACAGTAGCGCTGGGTGTATCTTCGCTTGATAGCGGTGCCCTGCACATGGCAGTGGTCGTTGGCACGTTAACGAGCGGCATGTTGGACGTAGATAGCGCATCTTCAATGGAAATTGCCGATGCCACCTCGTATGAAGACTATGGCATTGAGCTATTCGATGACGTTTCGTTTCTGAATTTAGAACTAGCGGCAGAAGAGCCGTTTGTGCCCGTATGGAAAACGCATATTGTTGAATCCGGCGAAACATTCGCCGTGCTGGCGCAAGATCAGCTAGGCCTTGGCTATAGTGAAGTGCTCACCCTGCTTGAAGACTTACCCGATCAGCGCTTGTTAACCAACTGGCGCGCCGGGCATAGCTTTGATTACCAGTTGGATGAAGACGGCCGTTTACTGTCGCTACGCATGATGAAAAACACCCGCGAAGGTGTCATGTTAGAGCGTGATGCCGACCAGTACGCGATTACCGCTATTGAGCGTCAGGGTGAACCTGTTCAACGCCTTTATGCGGGTAGCGTCAGCGGCAGTTTTGCACGTTCGGCCCAGGCCACCGGCTTAAATAGCGGCTCAGTGACTGAATTAACCAAGATACTTGAGAAAAAACTCGATTTCCGACGTGATAGCCGTCGTGGAGACCGTTTCCAAGTACTGGTTGAGTCAGACATGATTGATGGCGAAACCCTTGAATCTCGCGTATTAGCCGTTAAGTATGACGGCGAACGCATGGATTTGACCGTGGTACGCAATCTGAACGACAACAACTTCTATACGCCCGAAGGTGGAAGTCTGGATCCTGCGTTCGCGCGCCATCCCTTTGATGGCAGCTACCGCTTAAGCTCTAACTTCAACCCCAACAGAAAGCATCCCATCACGGGGCGAGTCAGCCCACATAACGGCACCGATTTTGCTATGCCCATTGGCACGGCGGTTCTCGCCCCCGCGAACGGTCGCGTTGAGCGCGTTAGCAACCACCCTGCTGCCGGGCGATATATTGTAGTTCGACACGACAACGGATACCGCACGCGCTACCTACACCTTTCTAGCCAGCTGGTTAACCAGGGCGACCGCGTGACCATGGGTGAGCGTATCGCGCTTTCCGGCAATACAGGCCGCAGCACCGGCCCGCACCTGCATTATGAAGTCATCGTTAATAATGCACCGGTAGACGCCCTGACCGTTAGTCTTCCCGAGAACAGCAGCTTAAGCGGCGATACATTGGTCGCCTTCCAGAGCCAGGCAGAGCCAATGCTGGCCACGTTGGAAAGCGGCGAAACTGGCCCGGTTAGCGTTGCGAACTACCAGCAAAACGATGATTAATGTTTATATTGACTAACAAGGCCTAGATGAACAGCAAGGGCCTTGCTAGCCACTAACTTACTGACGCTGATAATGCAAAACACCGCCCAATTGAGGCGGTGTTTTGCATTGTACTGGATACCCATATCTTGCTGAAACCGCAGTTAGCTTGAGGGTAGCGCGCGCTGTAACGCCGTCAGCAGTGTCGCATCGCGTCGATAGATATCAGGCCTAAACTCTACCTCTCCCTGCTCATTCGGCCAGGCGGTTAAATAATGCAGCGCCACGGGTATCCGCTGAGCCAGGCTCACATTACGATCACTGCCTCCACTTAGCAGGCTGCTCATTTGATAACGGCTGCCGGTATCTTGCAGCAGCATCTGCGCAAGCTCGGCCACCCCCTCGACGCGAATGCAGCCGGAGCTTAACGCACGCTGGTCGCGCTGAAACAGGCCGCGGGCAGGCGTGTCGTGTAAATAGATCATGTCGTTATTAGGAAAGCGCACGACCACGCGCCCTAGCGGGTTACCCACACCGGCCACCTGGCGCAACATAACGCCGCCTGGGCGCTGCCAGTCAATCTCCTCAGCAATCAGCGGCACGCCCGCTGGGCTAATCACCTGAATATTTTGACGCGCCAAATAACCGATATCCGCCCGCACGCGAGGCAATACGTCCTCACGCATAATAGTGGGCGGTATTGTCCAAGAAGGATTAATGGTTAGATGACTGATCGCCGAGTGGATAATGGGCGTTTCACGGCGTGGCGACCCTACCACCACGCGCGCATCCCACTGCTGACCATTAGGACGCACGTAGTGCATTCGGTAGCCCGCAATGTCGACCCACACACGCGGCTCGGCAAACTGCATTGGACGTATCCAGCGCGCGCGCTCTAAGTTGACACGCAGCTGATCAATACGCGTGGCAACCGATGTATTTAACGCCAAGCGCGTTTGCTCACCGACCACCCCATCAGCTTGCAATAAGTGACGCCGCTGAAAGCGTCTCACGGCCGTTTCCAGTGACGCATCAAAAAGACGCCGATTGGTTGCCGTGCCCTTCACTCCAATCAGTGGATAAGCACCGCTGTCGGCTGCCAATAAATCGGTATCGCCCCAGAGAGCTAAGCGCTGGCGAAGTACAACGACATCATCTGTTTCATCGCCTGGGCGGAGTGACTCCTCCCGCGCGGCCAAGTAAGGCGTGCTGCTCAGATTAGCCAGCTGGTAATGTTGCTTTAAGGCATCGCGCAACTGCTGATATTCAGCCGATGAGGGACGGGCCAGCGCGATAGCGTCTTCCAGCTTATTATCTTCAATGGCATGCACAACGCGCAGCAGTGAGTATCCGCGCGCGGGCCGCGGCGCGTCCCACTGGGGCTCAACATCCCGCGGGTCGACCTTGCCACGCTCTACATGATCCAGCGCCAGCAGCAGCGACTGGGTTGCCTTGATATCAAATGCCGCCTGCGCCGACACTCCTAAGGTCTGGCTACGATGAAATTCATTGAGCAACGTGTCAGCGTGATAATCCATTGGCGCCAAGCCGTCACTTTCCAAGCCATTCAACGCAGCCACCAACGACTCAACCGTTAAGACAGCCTGCCAAACCGGCTGACCGTCACGCAGTTGATAAAACTCGGCAATGGGTAGATGCTGCTCTTCGGCAGTGATTAGCTGCTGCGCTAACGCTTGCTGCAATGGCGCTGAGTCTGCATATGCACTGTTAATACCTAAAGCACTGTGGGTAAGCGTTAGGCACAGGGCGGTTCCCAGCGCCCATCGTTTTAGTGGCTGCATCTCGTTCATCGCTCTCTCCTTGCGTTACTATCGCGTTCCACACTAGCCGCCCCGTCTTTTTATCTTAGTCGGCTGTGGTCATCATGACTGATATTGTTTGCAGGATCGATTTATATGGCGCTTCGTTTAAAACTTATCACGCTGCTATGTTTTCCTTTTTTAGCATTATTTACATTACCGCTATACGCCGCCGGCTTCTTTGCTCAGGTTGCCTCAACGCCGCCTCCCGGCGTGCCACCGTTACAGCATCAGTTGCTACAGCTTGCTCCTCAGGCAACGCACCAGGCGCTGCGCTTGGCTGCTCAAGCACTTAACTGCGCGGCACCGAATGCCGAGCGTCTAGCGGTGATCGACTACTCGCTGCCGTCTACCGAGCCACGTCTGTGGGTATTTGATTTGCGCCAGCATCAACTGCTCTTTGAAGAGCTAGTTTCACATGGTCAGGGCTCCGGCGACATGCAGGCGGAAACGTTCTCCAATACGCCTGACAGCCACCAGTCGAGCCTGGGGCTATTTCGTACGATGAACAGTTACTACGGCAGCAACGGCTATTCACTGCGTTTAGAAGGCCTTGAGCCCAACGTCAATGATCTAGCGTATGAACGCGCCATTGTCATTCACGGCGCGGACTACGTGAGCGATGCCTTTATCACTCAAACGGGCCGGTTAGGACGCAGTCATGGCTGCCCGGCCGTTCGTGAAGATGTGACGTATCCGCTCATCGACAGCCTTAAAGAGGATCAGTATGTTTTCGCCTATTATCCCGATGCCGAGTGGCTGGCCACCTCTGCCTTTCTAGGCTGCACAGCGGCCAACGATCAGATTGCTCGCCGCTAAGCTCGCGGCATGTGCGCACCAATAGCATTTCGTTTTCACGCACGGCCTATGCCATGCTGCCCCCACAGCAACTCTATTTTTTATCAGTTCTATTTCTTCATCCGTCGCAATGGGAAACAGCATATGACCAACGTCAAAAAGCTAGACCTCGCCTTACAAGGTGGTGGCGCCCACGGCGCTTATACCTGGGGAGTGATTGATCGCCTGCTGGCGGATGATCGCATTGAAATAGAGGGCATCAGCGGCACCAGCGCCGGGGCAATGAACGGCGTAGTCATGGCCGATGCGCTGACCCGAGGCGATAAACAAACCGCCCGACAAGCGCTGCACGACTTCTGGCAAGCGGTCAGCCGCGCAGGTATGGCCAGCCCCATTCGCCGCTCCCCCATGGATATGCTGACCGGCAACTGGAGCCTTGACCAATCGCCCGGCTTTGTCGCCATGGACTTATTAAGTCGCGTAGTGTCGCCCTACCAGCTTAATCCGCTGAACGTTAATCCGCTGCGCGACATAGTGGCCAGCCATATTGATTTTGAGCGGGTTCGACAATGCCAGCAGCTCAAGCTATTTATCACGGCGACCAACGTGCGCACGGGAAAACAGCGCGTGTTTCGCCGCGAAGAAATGAGCGTTGATGCGGTAATGGCCTCGGCCTGCCTGCCCTTTATGTTCCAAGCCGTAGAAATCGATGGTGAGGCCTACTGGGACGGCGGCTATATGGGCAATCCCGCCCTGTTTCCGTTAATGGAAGAGTGCGGTGCGCGGGATATCCTTCTCATACAAATTAATCCCATTAGCCGCGATGAGATACCCACCTCCGCCTCGGCGATTATGAATCGCCTTAACGAAATCACGTTTAACTCAGCGCTGATAAAAGAGATCCGAATGATCGCGCTGCTTAAGCATGCCCTTGAAGAGCAAGGTATTACAAACTGCTATCAGCAGGCACTGTTTCATCGCATCAGCGGTGAACAAGCGCTTGAAGAGCTCTCCGTTTCCAGTAAATCCAATTCTGAGTGGGCTTTTTTATGCCACCTCTTTGAACACGGCCAGGCCGCCGCCGAACGCTGGTTGAGCGAGAATTTCGACGCTATTGGCGACCACTCCACGCTGGATATAGATACGGTTTATCTGAATGAATAAGCAACGCCACGAATAGGCTCGCTCATATATTTTCAACTTGCCCCTACTGCTAAGCACCAAGATGCCGCAGAGCTGATATCGCGTGCCCAATCATGCAGCATAGTGATGGGATTGATCCGCTTCAAACACCTTTCTAAAAAAATAAGATTATGATTTTTAAAAATAAATAGGCAACTGGCAAACTACCTGCATAACTCCTACCAGTGGTGGTAGGCGTGGACCAGGCCCAACAGGGTACGAGTGCGTCGAAACTGACCTTCAATGATGAAGGCATGTTCTCGTCAATTGTTTGCGCGGCGCGGTTTTGATCAGCGTTGTGTAACAAAAAACTCGTTTTATGCCCTGTGAGGCCATCATGGACATTCGCAATAAAGCCAACCGCATTCGACTGTTTAATTTTTCCACACCGCAAATGCGCGCTTTTCACTTCTCATGGTTCGCGTTCCATATCTGCTTTTTCGGCTGGTTCGGCATCGCCCCCCTAATGGCGATTGTGCGTGAAGATCTGTCACTCACCCAAACACAAATTGGTAATACGATTATTGCCTCGGTCGCCATTACGGTGATTGTTCGGCTAGCAATTGGCATCCTTTGTGATCGAATCGGTCCACGTAAAACCTATACCGGCCTGCTGCTGTTAGGCGCCATCCCCGTGATGGGCATTGGCTTCGCCAATAGTTTTGAGACATTTCTGCTGGCACGCTTAGCCATTGGTGCCATCGGCGCTTCGTTTGTGATCACGCAATACCACACCACGATGATGTTCGCGCCTAACGTAGTGGGAACCGCTAATGCCACCAGCGCGGGCTGGGGCAACTTGGGAGGTGGCACCACACAGATTTTGATGCCTCTCATCTTCTCAGGCCTGCTGATGCTAGGTGCTAACGAAGCCTTCGGCTGGCGATTGGCGATGATGGTGCCCGGCGTGGTCATGCTGTTTACCGGCATCGGTTACTGGCTGTTCACCCAGGATGCTCCCAACGGCAACTTCAGTGAGCTGCGCGCACGAGGCGAGCTACCGGAAGCCACCGGTGAAAACGGCGCCAAGCAAAGCTTTCTAGCCGCGGCTAAGGATATACGTGTATGGGCGCTATTCGTTGTCTATGGTCTCTGCTTCGGCGTCGAACTGACGATTAACAATATTGCGGCGATCTACTTCTTTGATAAATTTGATCTCACTTTAGCCACTGCGGGCCTGATCGCTGGCTTATTCGGGCTGATGAATATTTTTGCCCGCACGCTAGGCGGCGTCTTCTCGGATCTTTTCGCCAAGCAAAACGGTTTAAAAGGACGCGTACGCTGGCTGTTTATCGCCCTCATTTTCGAAGGCATTGCGCTGGTCGCGTTCTCACAAATGCATGTATTGAGCCTCGCCATTGGCATCATGTTGGTGTTTAGCCTGTTTGTACAAATGGCCGAAGGTGCCACCTACGGCGTGGTGCCCTTTATCAATAAAAAAGCGCTGGGTGCGGTAGCGGGCATTGTCGGCGCGGGCGGTAACGTAGGCGCAGTGGGTGCAGCGTTCCTGTTTCGAAGCGAGAGCTTGAGCTATCAGCAGGGCCTGTTCTATTTAGGGCTTACGGTGTTGGCGCTGGCATCCTGTGTCTTGCTGGTACGCTTTAGCGACGCCACCGAAGCCGAAGAGGCTAAAGCCTACCGCGATGCGGTGGGCGATGAAGTAGGCGCAGGCGCGCTATCATTGCGTTAAGCGCTTTTAAATACACCCCTGCGCTTCACAGCGATGAGGGAGTCATGACTTTAAGCGGTAAGCTACCAGGGAAAACTCTATGTCTTCAGCGCAGCAGCTGCTACTAACCGCCATCCGTTGCGATATCGATAGCCTCTCCCACCTTGCCACTACCGCTGATATTGTCGGTGACATTAGCCGCTTTATTCATATGCTACAGCGTGAGCGTGGCGCCTCCACGGTCTATCTTGCCTCTCAAGGACAGCGCTTCAAAGCACGTCGCGATAGCTACCGCCAGCACAGCGAGCAGGCTGAAACGCTAATGCGTCAGCGGTTGGAAGCGCTTAGTCAAGAGGCTCGTCCACAGGCTGCTGCTCGCCTATTGCGCCGTATCGCCGCCGTTTGGCATGCCCTTGATGAACTTGGCACGCTGCGCCAAGCCATTGATACGTTTTTGATCTCTCCCGATGCCGCGACCCAAGCGTTTAATCAGTTGACCAGTGGGCTGCTAGCGATTGTCTTTGAAGGCGCGGACACCTCCATTGATCCCGACATTACCCGCAGCCTGGTGGCTATTTTCCACTTAATGCAAGGCAAAGAGCTGGCTGGCCAAGAGCGCGCCTGCGGTGCGTTTGGTTTTACCCATGGCCACTTTGATGAAGCACACCGCGACTTATTAAATCAGCTAGTGGCTGATCAAACGCGTTGTTTTGATACCTTTTTGGAATTTGCCACGCCCGAAGCTCAGCAGGCTTGGCATACCGAATGCTCGCCACGTACGCTATCGGGCATCTGCCATCTACGCGACATCGCCTGCCGCCCCTCACCCAGCGCGCAGCATCCACCTAGCGACAATGCTAATACGCTGAGCGAAACCTGGTACGAACTCATGACGCTACGCATTGATTCAATGAAAACGGTCGAAGAAGCGCTTATCGATCAGTTAAGCACCCTTTGTCATCGCAAAATAGCTCAGGCCAACGCTGCGTTAGCGAAGGCTAACGTCATGCCCTTTCGCTACATGCCCGCCCCCTGCGAACAGCTGCTAGCGCTAAATGACGCCCAGCCGCTCGGTCATTTGACGGCCGACGCGCTAACGTCACCGCTAGGACGCTCGCTGATCGAACTGACCCAAGCCCAGGCTAGCCGCCTGCAAGGGCTTAGCGACGAGTTAGAAAACACCCGTAAAACCCTGCGTGAGCGTAAACTGATTGAGCGCGCTAAAGGCCTGATCATGGCACATCAAGACATGAGCGAAGAGGAGGCCTATCGGTTTTTGCGTAAAACCTCGATGGACCAAAGCAAAAGTATGGCGGACATGGCCCAAGCCATTTTGGATCTCTCGGCCATGCTTAAACGCAAAGAAGAGCACCGCTCCCGTTAGGCCGACATAAGCTGGCATCGCATCACGTGGAATAAGCTTATGTTTGCAGGATGACCTCTCCTTGGCCATGCTAAAGGCCACCTGTTTAATCCAGCAAGGAGTGCAATCCTATGCATCACGGCGTGCTATTGATTACCGGCGCATCAAGCGGCATCGGAGCAGCGACTGCTCGTGCCGCCGCCAGGGAAGGTTACAAACTGGTATTAGCGGCTCGCTCTAGTGACAAGCTCAGCGCACTCGCCCAAGAGCTAGGGCCAGAAAATGTGCTGCCCTATTCACTTGATGTCACCAACATGGAGCAACAGCAGGCGATGGTCGAGCAGGCTATCGAAACCTTCGGTCGGTTAGATGCCGTTTTTGTCAACGCTGGCCGCGGCGGCTCGCCTGGTGGCTTTAGTGGCGCTGACCATACCGCTTGGCGAGAGATGATCCTGACCAATGTCTATGGCGCAGGCCTCACCATTCAGGCCTGCTTACCGGCCCTAAAACGTAGTAAAGGACAGGTAGTTTTAACAGGCTCCTCAGCCGGTCGCACCACCATTCCCGGTTCGATGTACAGTGCGACTAAATGGGCTATAACAGGCATTGGCTATAATCTGCGCGAAGAACTTCGTGGCACCGGCATGCGCGTCACGCTGATTGAGCCAGGGATGGTCGACACGCCGTTTTTTGACGAGCCGCCGGAGCATGCCCTTGAAGATCGCGATGTCGCCAACGCCGTCATCTATGCGCTGTCACAGCCTGCTCATGTGGACGTTAATGAAATACTCATTCGGCCGACGCCACCCGTCGAGTAAGCGCTATTCATGCAGCAACGTTGCAAATAGGATGCTTATCGGGGCTCAGCAATGGATCATGCCTTGTAATTGGTCGGCACTGACCGCATAACGTGATATTACCAAGCGCGCTAAGTAATTTTGCACTCCACGCGCCCACGACGTCATATGCAGGTGAACCATGAGCCAACTCGCCAATACCGCCCTCTCCGTGCTGGACTTAGCCCCGATACGCCAAGGCGGTAGCGCCGCTGAGACTTTTCGCGACAGCGCGGCGCTAGCACAATTAGCCGAGCGGCTGGGCTATACCCGTTACTGGCTAGCCGAGCATCACAACATTGCTGGCATCGCCAGTGCCGCCACCGCTGTGTTAATCGGCCACGTCGCCGGGCAAACCTCGACGATCCGCGTAGGCAGCGGCGGCATCATGCTGCCGAATCATCCACCGCTGGTGATTGCCGAGCAGTTTGGCACGCTGGAAACGCTGTATCCTGGCCGTATTGACCTAGGTTTAGGGCGTGCCCCTGGCTCTGATGGCGCCACCATGCAGGCCATGCGCCGCAATGCCCATGCCGGCGTCGATGACTTTCCTCAGTTACTCAATGAGTTAAGTAGCTACTTAGCTGACGCCGAACCTCATCAGCGCGTTAAAGCCGTTCCCGGCCAGGGAACACATGTGCCGATATGGCTGCTAGGATCTAGCGGTTACAGTGCGCAGCTGGCAGCCAAGCTTGGCTTACCTTTTGCGTTTGCCGCCCAGTTTGCACCGGGCTATTTATTTGAGGCTTTGCGGCTATATCGCGACAACTTCCGCCCTTCCGAACATCTTGCCAAGCCCCATGCGATGGTTGGCTTACCCGTGATGGCGGCTGAAAGTGATGCGATGGCCCACTACCTAGCCACCACCGCACAGCAGAAGTTTCTTAATCTAATTCGAGGCAAGCCTACTCAGTCGCTGCCACCGGTTGAACAACTAGATTGGTCACCGGCTGAGCAGGCTCAAGTTAGCCAGTTTTTAGGCGCGGCGATTATTGGTGGGCCTGAGACAGTGAAAGCCGAGCTGGAAGAGTTTCAAGCACGCACCGGCGCTGATGAGTTAATGATTAATAGTGACTTTTTTAATCATTCAGATCGCTTGCGCAGCTATGAAATTGTCGCCGAGGTCGCTCGCTGATCGCTTAGCCGTTGCTTAGGTATTCGCTAGACATTCGATAACCAATAGGCTTTAAACCAGAGGGCACCGCTAGAAAGCTTATGACAACACTCACCTTCACGCCGATGACAGAAGATGATTTCGCCGTCTTTTGGCCAACGTTTCAAGCGATTGTCGCGGCACAAGAAACTTACGCGATTGAGCCCAGCATCAGTATCGAGGCGGCGCGCCAGCTATGGCTTAAAGCACCTAAAGCCAGCGTGGTCGCCAAGGATGCCAGCGGCCAACTATTAGGCGCGTACTACCTAAAAGCCAATGCTGCAGGCCCCGGTGATCACGTATGTAACTGTGGTTACATGGTGGCCCCCGCCGCGCGGGGCAAAGGCGTTGCACGGGCCATGTGCGAGCATTCCCAGCAGCAGGCACATCAGCTAGGTTTTCTAGCGATGCAATACAACGCGGTGGTGGCGACTAATGAGGTTGCCGTCGCGTTATGGCAAAAACTCGGATTTAGCATTGTCGGCACGGTTCCCAATGCCTTTCGCCATGCGCAGCTTGGTTTTGTCGATACCCACGTGATGTATAAAGTGCTGCCAGGCCACTAAGGTCTGCCGCTTCTTGGCGATTCTTTACCCAGTCAAAAGTAATGATGAGATCTAAGCAAAGGCCGCGCACATTAAGCGGTTTTCCGGTAAGGTTCAGTGCATAAGTTAAGTCGGCCTAGCCGTCAATCAACGATTGATTGCACCGACCACCTGAACCTTACACTTTTCACGGGAAAGCATTTCAGAATGTTTAAACCGGCTTTTATTTCACGCCTCTCTCTGCGCTCACGTTTTATTGCCCTGATTGCTACCTTAATCTTCGCGACCACGCTGCTGCTTGGGTGGGTGGCCGCTCGGGAAACAGCCCACCAGTTGGAATCAAACATTGGCTACGCGGCGTCAGAATCCGCCTACCAAATGGTAGACAAGCTTGACCGCAGCATGGATGCGCGTGTTAAAGAGGTCAAGCTACTACTAGGGATTCAGGCGCTCACTAATGACAATGATTTGAGCGTACTGCGCGAGCAGTTAGAGCTATTGCAGAGCAATCATAATGTCGTTTCCTGGATTGGTTTTACCAATCCAGAAGGCATCATCCAGGTTGCAACGGATGGCACTCTAGAAGGAGAATCTATCGCGGCGCGCCCGGTATTTATCGAGGGTCGGCAAGCACTTTGGGTGGGGGATGTTCATGAAGCATTGCTGCTTGCCAAGTTACTGCCTAACCCGAGTGGCGAAGCCCTTAAGTTTGTTGACATCGCCACACCGGTGACCGACCAAAACGGCGAGCTACGCGGTGTGCTTGCCGTGCATTTAAGCTGGGAGTGGGCGCGGTACGTTGAAAACTCCATGCTATCACCGTCGGTACACCAGCAAGACACTGAAATGCTGCTGCTGTCGGCTGATAACACAGTGCTACTAGGGCCTGCAGAGATGATTGGCCAGCCACTCAATACGCTGAAACATTTACCCAGTCGCGACAACCCAACGCCTCAGTGGGCAATCGAAACATGGCCTAGCGGTGAGCGGTTTGTGACAGGCTATACACGCAGCAGCGGCTTTGAAGACTTCCCAGGTCTAGGCTGGGTAGCGGTTAGCCGCCAACCCATTGCTACTGCCTTTGCTCCCGTAAAGCAGCTTCAAGCGGCCATTATGGGCACAGGGGTATTGCTAGCCTTGGTGTTCGCGTTGATTGGTTGGATCATTGCATCACGCATGGTTGCTCCCCTCACCCGCTTAGCAAGGGCTGCTGATCGTATAAAAGAGGGCGAGAATGGCGACACTATCCCGCTTGAAAGCGGCTCTCCAGAGCTTAAACGCCTATCTACTTCAATGCGTAATATGGTCGATCGTCTATTGGTCCAGAACTACACCATCAACCGTCTGGAAGATTTAGCGAATACTGACCCGCTCACCGGCCTGCCTAACCGCGCGTTCCTCAATCAGTATCTGCAGCTAGCGATTCCCGAAGCAGAAAGAAATCTGCAAAGTATGGCGGTTATTTTCATCGATCTAGATGGCTTCAAGCAGGTTAATGACGAGCTGGGCCATCATGCCGGCGATTTACTGCTGATTGAGATCACACAGCGGCTGAAGAACGCACTGCGCAGTGGTGATGTCGTGGCCCGCTTGGGTGGCGATGAGTTTGTCATGGTGCTTAAAACGAAACCTGAGAATCTTGAAATACTCACCCATGAGGTAAGTAAGCGTTTACTAAACGCCATTGCCGACCCCATCTTATTACCTGAAAACGAGCAGGCCACCGTCGGCTGCAGTTTAGGCGCGGCTTGGTGGCCTCAGCACGGTCACCATATAAACACGGTTATGAAACTTGCCGATGTCGCGCTTTACACAGCCAAAAGCCAAGGCAAACATCAGTTGGTAATTCACACCCCTTAAACATCCACTCCAAAGCAGCGCTGCAGCTGCTGCTCAGCGGCATCGCTGCCCATAGCCGTCAATTTGGCAATATTGCGCTCGGGGATAGCATCGGTATCGCCGTAAAACTCAATCGCCTTCTCGACGCTCTCTTCACGCAACAAGTGGACCATCGCGTAGGGGGAGCGGTTGGTATAATTAGAAGCATCCTCAGGCTCAGCGCCATCAAAGCAGTAATCAGGATGAAAGGTTGCGAGTTGATAGATGCCTTCATAGCCCTGATCGACCAAAATATGCTCAGCCAGCTCAACAAAGTCGAGATAATGGTCAAAGCTTTTAAACAACGTTGGAAATACCAGCAAGGTTGTTTCCGTCTCCGGGTGCTCGTCTAACCACTGCACTTCAACCATCAGCTCTTCAAGCGCCACTTCCATTTTCTTGGAACGTACGACCTCGACGCGAATGGATTCACGCTCTAACTCCCGCTGCGCAAATGGGCAAATATCCTGCGCCACAATGAAGGTGCGCACCCAGCTTAGCGTTTGCGCCACTATTTGATTATCCGCGTGCATAGCACCCTCTTTAGCATTAGCCCGACAATGGCCGATGGACAGATCGCGGCAGTTTATCAGTTGCCGTCAGTTGCCACTACGTGGCCCTATCAGGCGTGCTCTTGGTAGCGCTTTAAAGCGACTTCATAGGATTTATGAATATGGTCGTTCATTAGTTCTCGCGCCGCCCTGACATCGCGCTGTAATGCTAGCTCAACGAGCTGGTGATGCTGCTCGTCAAGCTCTTGACGAATCGTTGGCATTTTCGGACCCAAGCGACGATAGCGATCAAACTGGTCGTGCAACTGCTCAATAAAGCGCAATAGCCAAACGGAACCACAGGGCGCCACCAGCGTACGATGAAATTGCGTATGCAAGTGCTCCCACGGCTCGCCTTTATCCAAACTGATATCCGCGCGTTTCAGGCGGTGCGCGGCGGCCAGCAAATCGGCCTCCCACAGCGAATCGCCATGGCTGATTGCCCGCTCCAACGCCATGCCCTCCATTTCCAGACGCATCTGGACAATATCTTCCAATTCCTCACGCGACAGCTTTGGAACCCGAAAACCACGCTGATTTTCCTGTATCAACAGACCATAGGCCGCCAACTTATTGAGTGCTTCTCGTAACGGGCTCAAGCCTACGTCATAGCGCTCTTTGAGCGCATTAATGGCAAGCTTTTCGCCCGCAATAAAACGCCCCCCCACTAAGTCTTTACGCAAGTGATCAAATACGCGGCTTGATGCTGTTGCAGCTAATTTAGGTAAAGAATCACTCATAATGCTGTCCCTTTATTATTTCGCGCTCGTGATCATTCTTCGCCTCAGTATTGACGCCACACCGAGCACTACCTATAGTCTATTTTATATAAAATAATCGATTTTTTAACCTACGAACGATAAATAAGGTCGGATATGCTTTCTATCTCATTGTCAGCCCTGCAGGGCCACTGTCCATGAAAACACGGGGCATGAAAGTGCAATCCGTCTCCTGGCAATTGTTTTGGGCATTTTTCCGCGTAGGCATCTTCGGCTTTGGCGGTGGCCCTTCCATGATACCGCTTGTACGTGCCGAGGTTGTCACCCGCTACCAATGGCTCACCGATGAAGAATTCGCCGACGTATTAGCGATCGGCAATACCTTGCCAGGCCCCATCGCCACCAAAATGCCCGGCTACATTGGCTACCGAGTAGGCGGCACAATGGGCTGTATTGCCTCAGTTATTGCCGTCATTTTTCCCATGATAGTGGCAATGATAGTCATGTTAGGCATTTTTAGCCGATATCGCGATGTTGCTTGGATTCGAGGCATGGGCCAAGCAGTGGTTCCAGTGGTGATGGTAATGATGGCGCAGCTAACCTGGGACTTTTTTGATAAATCCAAGGCGTCGCTTGGCTGGCTAGTCAGCATAGCCATGGTGATTATTTCTGCTGGACTCATCTATTGGCTCGGCATTCATCCTGGCTGGGTCATTGGTGCCATCTTACTGGCTGCCCTGCTTCGACCCTCCAGCAAGAAAAAAACGGAGGAGACCGCGTGATTTACTGGGATCTCTTCTTAGCTTTTTTTATTCCCAATATTATCGGCTACGGCGGCGGCCCGGCGATTATTCCTTTAATTGAAGCCGAGGTCGTCGGCCGCTACGGCTGGATGACGTCTCAAGCCTTTGCTGAAACGCTTGCCTTAGGCAACGCTTTACCCAGCCCTATCGCGACCAAAATGGCGGGCTACGTTGGTTATGAAGTCGCTGGCGTTGGAGGCGCTTTCGTTTCGATCGCGGCCACCGTCATTCCTTCCTTACTGTTAATGCTTGGCGCATTGGGGTTGCTGTATCGGCACCGCGAATCGCCACGCGTGAAGCGTATGAGCCAATGGGTTCGCCCAGTCATCGCTATGATGATGGCATGGTTGACCTTGGGTTTTCTGCTTGAAGGTATTAACACCAGCGGCGTCATTCACACACTGATTATCGGAATCGTCGCTGCCATAGCCCTGATTCGCTTTAAAACGCACCCAGCCTTTGTCGTCATTGGCGCCTTGATTTATGGGGCACTCCTGCTGGGCTAACACTGCCTAAAACACCGCATTTTTATAACAAGAACCCGATAACGGAACCACGCGCTCACCACGTCGCTGCAGTTAGGGCGACTTCCCAGAACACCAAACTCAATCTATAAAGGTGACAAGAATGACGCGTTCAAAATTGACTCTAAGTACGACCCTTGCGGCCATAGGGCTTGCATCGAGCTTGGCAATCGCTACCACCGCACAAGCTGACTATCCTGAACAGGATGTACGCTTAATCATTCCTTACGGCCCTGGCGGAGCAACCGACATTCTGTTTCGCTTAATTTCCCAGGAAGCCGAAAAGACGCTGGGTGAATCCATTGTTCCTGTCAATATGGCCGGCGCGGGTGCAACCTTGGGATCACGCAATGTTAAAGATGCCAATCCCGATGGCTACACCCTGCTTGGTAGCCACGACACCATTGCACTTTCAAAGCTAGCAGGAACTGTCGACTACTCGTTTGATGCCTTTGAGCCCATCGCATTACTCACTCAAACCATCAACATTCCCACCACCTATTCCAATCATCCGGTACAAAGTGCCGATGAAATCGCTGACTACGTCAGTGAGCACCCTGGCCAAGTACGCTTTAGCATGATCCCTAGCTCAACCGACCACTTCTTCTGGTCACAGTTTTTTCAGGAAGCCGGCATCGATATGGCGGACGTGCGCTTAGTGGGCTATCCAGACACAGGCCAGCAGGTATCGGCTCTGTTAGCCGAAGAAATTGATTTCGCGATGTTTAACCTACCCTCAGGCGGAGCATTCTTTGAAGATGGCACCTTTCGCGCATTAGGCATCGCCCATTCCGAGCGCCTTGATAGCATGCCCGATGTGCCGACGCTGCGTGAGCAGGGCATCAACATGGATCACTCTACAAGCCGTGGCATTTTCGCGCCTAAAGGCACACCGCAAGAAATTATCGACACCCTCTCTGATGCTTACGGCAATGCTCTTGAAAATGAAGAAGTACGTAGCCGTATCGAAAATGAGTTCGGCTCTGTAGTGAGGTTCCTTGCGGGCGATGATTATCAAACGTTCCTGGATGAAAATGAAGCTACATTAAGTGCTGCTGCAGAAAACATCGATTTCCAGAACTGATAACGCACCCTCTGGCCCACGTAGTTGCACGGGCCAGGGCTGCCTGAGGCATCGCTAATGCTGACGCTAACTAAAGACCGCGCCTTGGCGCTGGCACTGCTGCTAATTGTGGCTGTCATGTGGATAGAATCGGGTGATATTCGCCCCCCTACCAGCTGGCAACCTTATGGATCAGCGCTTTTCCCACGCATCTTGTTGGTAGTGATTGGACTGTTATCACTCATGATCTTGGTACGTTCGCTATTGATAAAAGTGCCTGAACGCGCGAGTGCAAAACAGCTCATCAAAGAGTGGTTTCAGAGCCGGCGTACTATCGTCGCTCTATTTCTACTGTTTGGGCTTTATGCAGCACTACTTCCACTAGTGGGGTATATCGCAGCCACCATTGGCTTCTTAATCACCTCTCTCGCACTCCTGATGGGTATTAATACACGTCGTAAGTGGCTTATTAATCTCACCCTTAGCTGCTCCCTAGCCATCGTGATATTTGTGATATTCCGCTATGGCCTGAATGTCTGGCTACCTTAACCTGGAGTGAATAATGACTAACTTTTTTCTCCAAGCGCTTGCTGAAGTGGGTACGCCATCGGTTTTAGGCTTGATCACCATCGGCGTCTTGTTCGGAATTGTAGGCGGCAGTATCCCTGGATTCACCGTCACTATGGCCATCCTAGTGGTCTTCCCTTTCACTTTTGCCATGGACCCGGTAAGCGGCATCTCACTCATGGTCGGTGTCTTTGTGGGGGGCTATTCAGGCGGGATAGTGTCGGGCGTTATGCTCGGCATCCCCGGCACGCCCTCCTCCATTACCACTGTCTACGATGGCTACCCGATGGCCCAGCGAGGCGAGCCTGGTCGTGCACTGGGCATTGGCGTTGCCTCATCGTTTCTAGGCACCATTATCAGCGTAGCGGTACTGGTCTTTTTCGGGCCATTAATTGCTAGCTTCAGCATGAACTTTCGCCCTTGGGAGATCACTGCGCTGATTGTTTTCGCACTAACGCTGGTGGCAGGACTTTCAAGTGGCGCGCTGCTTAAAGGTTTAATGGCCGCTGCGCTGGGGCTGTTAATTACCACCGTTGGTTATGACCGCAATAGCAACCTACGCTTTGATTTCGGGCTACCTGCTTTGAGCTCAGGGTTTGAGATTTTACCGGTAATGATTGGTATTTTTGCGTTCTCGCAGCTTCTTGGCAATATCGAAAAACTTAAAGACGATGGCAGCGGTAGCAAAAAAATCGATACCAATGTCACGATCCCTTACGGCCAAATTATTAAAGATATGGCGGGGCAAAAGCTCAATATCATGCGCTCGTCTTTAATTGGCAGCTTAGTCGGTGCACTGCCAGGCACTGGCGGCACCGTTGCTAACTTTCTAAGTTACGATCAGGCTAAAAAATTCTCCCGACATCCGGAAGAGTTTGGCACGGGGACCCCTAGCGGCATCGTCGCCTCAGAAGCTTCTAATAGTGCAGTAGCGGGCGGCGCCTTTGTGCCCACGCTTGCACTAGGCATACCTGGCGATTTGCCTATGGCCATCATGATGGGGGTACTCATTCTGCATGGTATTACGCCGGGGCCGATGATGTTTGAGCAGAACCCGGTACTCGTGGGAGCCATTTACGCCAGCCTGCTGATCGGTGCGGTGGTGATGGTGCTTTGCAACCTGCTGCTAGTGCGTTGGTTCGCCAAAATATCGTTGATTCCTCAGCAAATCCTCGTTCCTGTAGTACTAATGCTGTGTGCGATTGGCGCCTACGCACTCAATAACAACCTGTTCGATATTTGGGTGTTATTTATCTTTGGCATCATTGGCTACCTACTTTGGAAAGCTGAAGTACCGCTCACCCCGCTGATACTGGGCGTAGTGCTTGGTGACAACCTTGAGCGCCAGCTATTCCGTGCCCTTGAACTTAATGAAAGTTGGTTAACTTTTTTAACTCGGCCTCTCTCTGCGCTTTTCTTAGCATTAGCCGTCGCTTCTATTCTATTTTCGCTTTATCAAGAGCGTAAGATTCGCCGCTTAAAAGGACTCTAATATGCAACAAGATGCACTCTACTATCCCAGCGCTTCACGTCGTATGTCTACGTTCGGAAAACGTGGCATGGTTGCCACTTCTCAGCCATTAGCCGCTCAGGTGGGCATCAGTATTTTACAGCAAGGCGGCAATGCTATTGATGCCGCTATTGCAGCAGCGGCGGCGTTGACCGTCGTCGAACCCACCTCCAACGGTATCGGCAGCGATGCCTTTGCCATTGTGTGGGTCGACGGCAAGCTACATGGCCTAAATGCCAGCGGCCCGGCGCCACAAGCGGCGACCATTGAAGCATTGAAAGCACTCGGTCACGATACAGTTCCCACCCACGGCATGCTGCCGGTAACGGTACCGGGTGCTCCCGCTGCCTGGGCAGCGCTTTCCGAGCGCTTCGGTAAACTACCTTTTGCCGAGCTGTTAGCGCCAGCCATTGCACTCGCCGATGAAGGCTTCCCTGTATCACCCGTCATTCATCAAATGTGGAAGGCTGCCTTTACCAATTATTCGGCATACAGCGAGGCTTCTTTCAAACCCTGGTTGGATACTTTTGCGCCCGAAGGACGAGCACCAAACGCCGGTGAACTGTGGCGCTCTGAAGGCCATGCAAAAAGTCTAAAGGCAATTGCTGACACTCATGCCAAAGCGTTTTATGAGGGTGAACTAGCGGAGGCCATCGACGCATTTTCGCGCCAACACGGTGGGCTCTTGCGTAAAGAAGATCTAGCGGCTTACCAGCCAGAATGGGTCGACCCCATCAGTGTGCGCTACAAAGGCCATGATATTTGGGAAATCCCCCCCAACGGCAGCGGCATAGTGGTGCTGCAAGCGCTGGGCATGCTTGAACAGCTGGGTGAAGAGGGCTGTGATCAGATTGAAACGCTGCACCGCCGTATTGAGGCTACCAAACTAGCCTACGTCGATGGCTTCGCGCATGTTACTGATCTGGATGCCATGCGCCCCACCATCGACCAGATGTTGAACGATGACTATTTGAAAGCGCGGGCAGCGCTAATTGGCGAGCAAGCCGTTGACCCTGTACACGGTAACCCAATTAAGGGCGGCACAGTCTATCTGGCAACAGCGGACAGCGATGGCAATATGGTGTCGCTGATTCAAAGCAACTTCAAAGGCTTTGGTTCGGGCATGGTCGTACCGGGCACCGGCATTAGCCTGCAGAACCGCGGCTGGTCGTTCTCACTCGATCCTACGCACCCTAATGCCTTAGCGCCTGGCAAACGCACCTATCACACCATCATTCCGGGCTTTATCACCAAAGATAATCAAGCCGTTGGACCATTTGGCGTTATGGGCGGCTATATGCAGCCGCAGGGTCATGTACAGGTGGTGACGGCCATGCTTGAAGATCAACTCAATCCTCAGGCAGCGCTCGATATGCCGCGCTGGAAATGGACCAAAGGCAAAACCATCGAAGTCGAGGCTGATTTCCCCAACCATTTAGCCTTAGCGCTGGCCCGCCGTGGGCACGACATTGTTAAGGTGGCCGATTCAATCAGCTTTGGCCGTGGTCAAATTATCCTGCGCGATCCTGAAACCGGTGTACTGCAAGGTGGCACCGAGCCGCGCACCGATGGGGCCGTATTACCCTGGTAGATCGCTTTCCTGCTCACATGCTCTCCGTCGCGTTGCCGTTTCAGGCAACCGGCGGTTGAACTAGCTATCCACGCTTAACCCCCGCATCATGGCACTACTTTTTTTACTCAGTGTTTTGCCTCTTCAGCTATGCCGTCATCACGTCAGCCTTCATCTTCTTCATCTGTGCCCTCTTCTTCAGCGGCCACTTCACCGCTAAGCGGCTTTTTGGGCGTCTTTCGCTATAGCCGTCGCGCGCTTGGCTTGGTGTGGCAAACCTCGCGCTGGATGATGTTGGGATTAGCGCTATGCACGCTGGTCGCGGGCATCTTGCCAGCGGTAGCGGCATGGATTGGCCAATTGATCGTGGATGGCGTCGTTAGTGCTATGGACGCCCATCAGGCAGCGTCAAATCCCAACCTGCTGGCATCCATTGCGCCGGTACTCAAGCTAGTGGGGATAGAGGCGCTCATTATTGGTTTAATCGCGCTGGCCCAGCGCGGCCTTTCGGCTCAGCAGTCACTTTTGCGTGCCATGCTGGGGCAAAAAGTGAACGTCATGATTCTGGCGAAAGCGAGTACGCTGTCCCTCAGCCAGTTTGAAGACTCCGAGCTATACGACCAGCTGACGCGTGCGCGGCGTGAGGCGTCTACGCGCCCCTTGGCGCTGGTCAACAAAACCTTTGGACTGCTGCAAAATGCAATCTCGCTTGGTAGCTTCAGTGTCCTGTTAGTGCAGTTTTCCCCCTGGGCGCTACTGATTTTAGTGGTGGGCGCACTGCCGGTGTTTATCTCGGAAGCTAAGTTTTCGGGCGATGCTTTCCGGCTGTTTCGCTGGCGTTCGCCGCAAAACCGTATGCAGATCTATTTAGAGACGCTGCTTACCCGGGAAGACAGCATTAAAGAGGTCAAATTGTTTGGCCTTGAAGGATTATTTCTTAAACGCTACCGCGCTATTTTCACCCAGCTATTCGCCGAAGATCGCCGCTTAACGCTACGCCGGGAAAGCTGGGGATTTTTGTTAGGTTTGCTGGGCACTCTGACGTTTTACCTTGCCTACGGCTGGGTCGTGGTTGAAACAATTATCGGCGCGCTGACGCTGGGCCAAATGACCATGTATTTAATGGTCTTCAAACAGGGGCAAACAGCCCTCTCGGCGAGCCTCACCGCCATCAGCGGCATGTACGAAGACAACCTCTACCTCTCCAATCTTTATGAATATTTGGAGCAGCCGGTTGAGCCCGAAAACGGCACGCTAACCCAGGGTGTTGCCCCCGGAGATGGCCTGCGCTTTGAACAAGTCAGTTTCTCTTATCCTGGCGGCGCCGATGTTTTACACGATATTTCATTGCATCTTGCCCCTGGCCAAAGCCTAGCCTTAGTAGGTGAAAACGGGTCGGGGAAAACCACGCTTATCAAACTGCTAACGCGGCTTTATCGCCCCACGCAAGGGCGTATTCTGCTCGATGGTAGCGACCTGCAGGAGTGGAGTACCCAGGCGCTACGTGAACGTACCGGCGTCATTTTTCAGGACTTCGTACGCTATCAGCTCAGGGTGGGTGAAAATCTTGGCGTCGGCGATACTCGCGCGTTTGACGACGAACAGCGCTGGCAGCAGGCCGCGCGCCATGGCATGGCCGATGACTTTATTGGCCGCATGGCCAGCGGCTACCACACTCAGCTTGGTCGTTGGTTTAAGAATGGGCGGGAGCTCTCTGGCGGGCAGTGGCAAAAAATTGCGTTATCGCGTGCTTACATGCGCAAAAACGCCGATATTTTAGTGCTAGATGAGCCCACGGCGGCCATGGACGCCGCCGCAGAGGCCGACATATTCGCCCGCTTTCGCGAGCATAGTCAGCAGAAAATGACGATTCTGATCTCCCACCGCTTCTCAACCGTTCGCAGCGCTGATCTCATTTTAGTCATCGATCAAGGCCATATGATTGAGCGCGGCACACATGAAGAGTTATTAAAAGCACAGGGTCGCTATGCAATGCTGTTTCAACTACAGGCAGAAGGCTATCGCTAGATAGATCACGGTAACAACACATCAAACCGCTGTTTAATACAACGCGCCAGACTGGCGATGAGGTAAGGTTTGGAGGTGCCAGAAGGGCTTTTGGAGATGCCAGAGGAGATATTGCCAAAACGCTGAGCTTAAACACTTCGCTTAAGCGGCTTGGCGATATCCCCTCAGACCCTTTTGATCTTTACGCGAGTAGCTTCCTTTGCCTTTTTTCGGTGCCTGCTGCTGCATTTTAAACATGGGCGTTCGCAGCTGCGCTTTTAATGCGTTGTCTTGGACCTTGCGCTGTTTCATCGTTTTATCCTTACGTTAAAAGATGCCTGCTCAAAACAGGCATCCCATCAGACATCGGCTATCTTTTAGTGTTCAAGCACCCGCTTACTCATCCCATGCCGGTGCAAAGCCGGGATTAGCAATACGCTCTTGGCGATCCAACATAGCAATATCGTCCATCTCACTGTCGCTTAACACTAAATCAAAAGCAGCAATATTGCTTTGAATATTACGCGCCTTAGTGGAAGAAGGAATTGTAATCATCTTACGCTGATTGACCCAGGCCAGGGCAACTTGCGCAGGAGTTACTTTATGCGCGTCGGCAATTTGCTTGAGGATCGGATCGTCCATCACCTTACCTACCGCCAGCGGCATAAATGCAGTCACCTGAATGCCCAGGTGCTCGCAGTGCTCTGCTAGCTTACGGTTCTGCAGGAAGGGGTGAACCTCGATCTGATTGGTCAGAATTTCATCTTTACCCAGGATGCTAACCGCCTCGTCCACCTGATTGCAGGTAAAGTTAGAAATACCAATATGGCGGGCTTTACCCTCCGCTTTGATTTCCTTCAGAGCCGTCAAATAATCGGCCATAGGCACGTCACCCTCTGGTGATGGCCAGTGGATCAACAGCAGGTCAACGTACCCTGTGCCCAGTTTCTGGAGACTTTCGTCTACGCTGACCTTCAGCCTTGAGGGCTCCAAATTGTCAAACCACACCTTGGTGGTGAGGAAAATATCGCTGCGGTGCACGTCACTGTCATGAATAGCCTCGCCAACTTCCGCTTCATTGCCATAAAACTGCGCCGTGTCGATGTGCCGATACCCGGCCTCAAGCGCTGCATGAATGCTCTGCTTGAGCGTTTCGCCCTCCAGGCGAAAAGTACCGAATCCGGGATTAGGAATTACATTTTGCATCATTAACATCCTTTTCTATTGATAGCGTGTTAACTAACATGGGGGCAGTCACCCGCGCACTTCAACCCATGCACCCAAATCTTCGCCTACCATGATGATGCTATGACCTCTGCTACCCATTCACTGCCCAGCTCTTCGGAACCATTAGTACCGCTGCATCGCCAGCCCGGCTTTTTAAGCTTTTTGCTATCGCGATTAGCGGCGGTATTTGCCATGCAGATTCAGGCCATTGTGGTGGCCTGGCAGGTGTATGACATAACCCGAGACCCGATGGCCCTGGCCTATGTGGGCCTGGCTCAGTTTCTACCCATGGTGCTATTGCTACTGCCTGCCGGCGATTTTGTCGACCGCTTTTCGCGCAAACGTATCTTGCAACTTAGCTGGGTCGTTCAGGGCCTGTGTAGCGCACTGCTGCTGACGCTTTCGCTAAATGGAAGTCAAAGCGTTAGCGGCTTTTACGTGGTATTAGCATTGTTCGGTGCCGCGCGGGCTTTTACCGGCCCGGCCTTACAAAGCCTGCTGCCCAATATCGTCCCCCGTGCGCAGCTTGCCTCTGCGATCGCGTTAAACAGCTCTATCATGAAAGTGGCGGTAATACTTGGCCCGCTATTAGGCGGCATTCTGTACGGGCTAGGGGGTGGCAGCCTGGCGTATAGCGTCTGCTTAGGATGCTTTATAGCCGCATTATTTCTACTGCTGCCGGTGCCCATTCGCTATATTGAAGCGGCTAAAACGCTGGAGAGCACCGCCATCAAGCGTTTTACCGCAGGCATCCGCTACATACGCTATCAGCCGATTATTTTAGGAGCGATTTCGCTGGATCTATTTGCCGTGCTGTTAGGCGGGGTGGTAGCACTGCTGCCTATCTATGCACAAGAGGTACTGCACGTGGGGCCCGAAGGATTAGGTGCACTGCGAAGCGCGATTGCTGTCGGCGCACTGCTCATGGGGCTGTACTTAGGCATCCGCGGCATCAAGCATCGCGCCGGGCTGGTTATGTTTGTGGCGGTCACTGTTTTCGGCATTGCAAATTTAGTGTTCGCTTTCTCGACGTTTTTTTGGCTTTCGATGGCGGCGATGTTGGTGGCTGGCGCTGCCGATATGATTAGCGTTTATGTACGTACCACCCTGATTCAGCTCGCGACTCCCGATGAAATGCGCGGGCGCGTCAACGCAGTCAATATGCTGTTTATTGGTTCCAGCAATGAGCTGGGTGAGTTTCGCGCAGGCAGTATGGCGGCATGGTTTGGCGCCGTACCGGCAGCCATCATTGGCGGCGTAGGCACGCTCGCGGTCGTTGGCGCTTGGATGAAGATTTTCCCCACCCTGCGCCAGGTCGACCGCTTTGACGACGCTCGTTGATACAAAGCACATATTAACGCGCCAGCAGCGTGATAGCGGTAGCGGGGCGCGCTCTAAAAGCGATAATTGTGCACAGTGAGCATGATGGGAAGAGTGGTCTTAAGGGTCAGAGAAGTGATGCAGCACAAACGTCGATAGACTTGCCAGCCGGCGAGGTGGCAACCCGCTGTACCACGCTACCCACCACAATCAAGCACGGTGACGGCAGAGGATTCTCAGCCAGCATGCTTGGCATGCTGGCTAAGCTGCCCACCAGCGACTGCTGGTTCGGCTGGCTAGCGTTGGCCACTAGCATGATCGGCCATTCATCGGGCAGACCTGCCTGGCGTAAGCCTTGGCAAATAGCGGCTACTTTGGAGAGGCCCATATAAAACACCAGGGTTTCATCTTTACGTGCCAGCGACGCCCAATCCGGCGTGCCCTCTTCGCGACATATCTGGGCGGTCACAAAGCGCAGCTGCTGCGCATGGCCGCGATCGGTCAAAGGAATACCCATACAGGCTGCAGCGGCTGAGGCGGCGGTAATTCCCGGCACAATAGTGGCAGGCACCTGGGCGGCTGCCAGAGCATCCAGCTCTTCACCCATGCGCCCAAATACCGCTGGGTCACCGCCTTTCAGGCGCACTACCGACTTTCCTTGTTGAGCAAGCGCGACCATCAGTGCGCCGATTTCATCCTGAGGAACGCTGTGATGGCCGCGCGCTTTGCCCACGTAGTAGCGCTCTGTGCGGTGAGGAATCAGTGCCAGCACGTCATCGCCGACCAAGCGGTCATAGACAACGGCATCCGCCTGCATGAGCAGCCGAGCAGCCTTGAGCGTTAATAGCTCCGCATCGCCGCTTCCCGCGCCGACTAAGTAAACCTGCCCGCCACGGCACTGACCCAAAACTCCCCGCAGCGGCACATGTAACCCCTCAGTAGGGCGAACTGACGACGAGCACCCACGGGCCAACATGCGCATAAAGGCGTTAAGCCAGTTCAGTATTAGGGGTCTGCTTAGCGCGCGCATGGGGCCGCTCCTCTTCAATAAGTGATTTCAATTCGGGAATACAGCTGCCGCACTGAGTGCCGCAGGCGAGCCTGGCACCCAGCGCTTCGATGCTGATATCGCCCGCACGAATGGCGTTAGTAATAGTGGTTTGGCCTACTTGATGACAGCTGCACACCACAGGGCCGGTATCGACGGCACCATCGTCGCAGCCCGCTAATAAGCGCCGCCGGAGGGTATCGCTCAGCGTCGTCTCGTTAAAGCGGGATTCCAGCCACGAAAACCCCGGCAGCTCGCTGGGCAGGCCGACCATTAGCCACCAGCGGAGCTGGCCATTTTCAACACCCGCCGCACGCAGCCGCCCGCTCGCGGCATCTTGACTGAGTACTGACACAGACCCTGGCAGCCACGCGCTAAGCTGTGCTAACCAGTCGCTGACCGGCTGGGTATCGGCGAGCTGCCAACGCTGGCAACCGCGCATAGGAATGCGTGTCCAGTAGGCGCTGGCGCACCAAGGCGTTGCTTCAATAGCTGTATCAGCAATAAGCAGCGTGGCCTGCCACTCTACCCTTAGCGCCGCCAGCGCTACGGCACCGTGTTTGGACTCCGGCTGACCGGAGAGCGGGTCCGTAATGCTATCGATCAGCGCACTGCTTCTAGCCTGCTGAGTGAAACAATCGGTCCAGTGAATGGGTACAAACACCTCGCCACGCCGCTGGGCATTGGAAATCCGCACACGGGCACGAAACGCCCCCTTTGCAGCGGTTAATACTGCCAAGCCTTGGTCGGTAACACCGGCGACGTGTGCATCGTCGGGGTGCACATCGATGAAGGGCTCCGCGCGGTGATTCATTAAGCGCGGCGCGCGAGCGGTGCGCGTCATGGTGTGCCACTGGTCGCGAATCCGACCGGTATTTAAACGCAGCGGGTAAGCGGCGCTAAGCGCTTTCTCGGGCCACTGTGGAACAATCGCCAGCAGCTTGGCGCGGCCATTCGCGGTGGCAAATTCACCCTCTTCAAACAGCCGAGCAGTGCCCTTCGGTGCGGCCTTGGTGACCGGCCATTGAATCGGCGCTAAGGCGTCGTAGCCTGCGTGCCCCAGCCCGACCAGGCCCGAGATATCAAATAGCCGCTTTGGAGTGGCGTGTAGGGCGTCGTTCTCAAACCCTGACAGCCTTGCGTGCTCATCAAAAATCTCCCAGGGATGCGCATAGTTAAACGCCTCAACAAACCCCAGCTGTTTGGCGACTTCACAGATAATCCACCAGTCGTGGCGTGCCTCACCCGGGGGTGCCAACATGCCCCGCTGACGTGAAATACGTCGCTCGGAGTTGGTCACGGTGCCATCTTTTTCCGACCAGCCTGATGCAGGTAGCACGATATCGGCATAGGGCAGCAGGTCGGTGTGGGCCGCGCACTCGGATACAATCACCAGCGGGCATTTTTCCAGCGCGGCGCGCACCCGCGCCGCGTCGGGAAGGCTAATGACGGGATTGGTGGCCATGATCCAAAGCGCTTTAATCTCGCCGCGTTCAATGGCCTCAAATAGCTCAACGGCTTTATAGCCGGGGCTTGCGGGTAACGTTGGCGTAAGGTTCTCGGTTGCCCAAAAGCGGCTGACCAGATCAATCGCGCCAAGGGTGTTGTAATCCATGTGGGCGGCTAGCTGATTGGCAAGCCCGCCGACTTCGCGCCCGCCCATCGCATTTGGCTGGCCGGTAATTGAAAAGGGCCCGGCTCCCGGCAAACCAATTTTTCCGCCCGCTAGGTGGCAGTTAATAATCGCGTTGCATTTATCGGTGCCGCTGGACGATTGATTAACGCCTTGAGAATAAAGCGTGACCACGTGCAGCTGGCTGGCAAACCAGTAAAAGAAGGTTTCTAGCCGCTCGGGATCCACATCGCAGGCGACCGCGACATCAGCCACCGGCCCTGCTGACTGCTGGGCAGCCACCAAGGCATCGTCAAAGCCCTCGGTGTGGCGCTCAATATAAACAGTATCGAGCCTGCGATGCTGCGCCATCCATGCCAGTAAGCCGTTAAACAAATACGCATCGCTACCCGGTTTAATACCTAGGTAGAGGTCGGCGATTTCACAGCTGTCGGTCACTCGCGGGTCAATCACCACCAGACGCATCAGCGGGTTGCGCTCTTTAGCGACTTTAATGCGCTGGTAAAGCACCGGGTGATTCCAAGCAAGGTTGGACCCCACCAGCACTACTAGCTCGGCCTCTTCCAAATCCTCGTAGTTACAGGGAACCGCATCCGCACCGAAGGCGCGCTTGTAACCTGCCACCGCTGACGCCATACAAAGTCGTGAGTTGGTATCTAAATGAGGGGTGCCTAAAAAGCCTTTAAATAGCTTATTAGCCACGTAGTAATCTTCGGTTAACAGCTGCCCGGAAAGGTACGCTGCCACGCTGTGATTGCCATGCGCTGAGCGCAGCGAGTTTAAGCGCTGCGCGACGGTGCTCAGCGCGACGTCCCAGGTAACGTTGACACCATCCACTCGGGGATGGTTTAGGCGCCCATGATGACCCAGCGTTTCATGCAACGCCGACCCTTTAACACACAGCCGTCCGTAGTTGGCTGGGTGCTCAAGATCGCCCTCTACGGCGCACAGCGTACCCGCTTTCACGGTTGCCGTTACGCCACAGCCGACGCCACAATAGGGGCATGTCGTTTTCACCTGAGTCATAGCTACTCCTCGGGTTGCTGATTAACGCCACGCATAAAAAAACGCCCAGTCCTTTTCTCTAATGCGCTATATAAACGCATTGGGAGAAGAGGGCTGGACGTCGTTGCCACAGCGTATCTTCGTCGGTGCAGACTAATTCACTAACACCTGCCTATTTCCTGACAGTGACACATTTTTAACGGCTACTTATTTTTCTAACGGCTTTGGAGTTATTCGCTGCCGTCGCCTATCAATGCGCTTACTGCTTATTAACTCATTTATTATCTCGCTTATTGATTAGACAACTGCAAATGACAGTCCGCTCATCGCTATTTTCTAAATTAAATATTTAAAAACAGAAGCTTATAAATTAAAAAAATCATAACCGAGCATCTCAAATCCGCTCAGTACACGCTAAATGATGCCTGGGAGTGCATACCAAGCACTTAACGCACCATTGCCGTGCAGGCTTACATTCGAGCAGCTAAGTTAGCCACCTTAAAAATCCCTCTAAGCAACTGACATAATTACAAAAAAAATAATTTAAAAACAGTTGGCTAGATAATTGCTTTTTAATTAGATATCAAGATTTTAAAAATGCTATCGGGCAACGGCGCCCCTGCTACCTCTTCTGCTTAGAAGGTGTAGCAGGGGCGTTTTTTGTTTGGTGCTCAAGCAGCCGCAAAGACACAGAGGAGCCGCCCATGGAAACCACACCCCAGTGCTCATCCATTCGCCATCTGGTGATTATCGGAAACGGCATGGCGAGTCATCGTCTGATTGAGGCGTTGGTGAAACAGCCTACTCGCCCACAGCGCATCACGGTCATCGGTGCAGAGCCGACCCCTGCGTATAACCGTATTTTACTCTCGCCGCTGCTCGCTGGTGAAATGCAACCCGACGTACTGATGCTGCGCGACGCTGCGTGGTACGCAGATCAAGGCATCACGCTAATACTTGGCGAAAAAGTCGACACGCTTGATCGCGCCCATCAAACGCTCACCACCGATAGCGGCCGCACGCTCACTTACGATCACGTGGTATTAGCCACCGGTTCCCACCCGGCAATGCCCGACATTCCAGGCATTGAGCTTGGCGGCGTGCATGGCTTTCGCGACTTACAGGACGCCGCCGCGCTTGAGACCATTGCCCTTCAAGGAGGCAATAGCGTGGTTATCGGAGGCGGTCTGCTGGGATTAGAAGCCGCCGAAGGGCTACGTAAACGCGGCAATAATATCCACGTTAGCGTGCTCCAGCGTAGCGAGCGGCTAATGAACCGGCAGCTGGATACGACCGCCTCACACCTGCTGCAAAACACCCTGACCCAGCGCGGTTTGAATATCGTTACCGGCGCCCAGCTAGTAAGGCTAGAGGGCAATGCCCAGGGCCAAGTCACCAGCGTCCATCTTGCTGATGGCCGCAAGCTGGAAGCGACCAGCGTGATTATCGCCGCTGGTATTACACCCAATGCCGCGCTTGGCCATCACGCGGGCCTAGCGACGGAGCATGCCGTTTTAGTCAATGAATACCTCACGACCAGTGATCCGGCCATTTCAGCGCTGGGCGAGTGCTGCCAGTTTAACGGTGCTACTTACGGCTTAGTGGAGCCGATTTGGCGGCAGGTAGAAGTGCTTGCCGCTACGCTATGCGGCATTGCGACGCCTGGATACAGGGATGCCCCCAGCGCCACCAAACTCAAGATCAGCGGCATTACGCTTTATGCATTTGGCCCCACACAGCCCAGCGCTGAGCACGAGGTGCTGAGCTACCGCGACATCGAACGCGGCGACTATCGCCGGGTGCTGCTACGCAACGGGAAAATTGAAGGCGCGGTGCTTTACGGCGATACCGCGCTGGGCCCTTGGTACTTCGAGCAAGCACTCGCAGGTAGCAATCTTAATGACTGCCGCCAGGCGCTACTGTTTGGCGCCGCGGATATTGAAGTGCTGCGTAGCGCGGCTGCTGAAAATTCGTCTGTCTCTTATGCAAACTCACCTCACACAACGCCGGAGGCAGCTTAGTCATGTCTGCTAAAAACTGGTCTGCTAAAAGCGGGTCTGCTAAAAACTTGCCTGCTAAAAACTTATCCATGCAAACAACGTCTACCCAACAGCAGCTTATTATTATTGGTAACGGCATGGTCGGCCACCACCTGGTCGAGCAGTTAGTCGAGAACGGTGCACTAGAACGCTATCAGGTCACCGTGTTTGGCGAAGAGCGCCACCGGGCCTATGACCGAGTACATCTTTCTGAGTACTTTAGCGGCCGCGATGCAGATGCTCTGGCGCTTTGCGAAGCGGATTACTACGCCCTTAGCAACGTGGAGCTGCGCAGCGGTGAAGCGGTGATCGAGATTAATCGCGCGGCTAATGAAGTTATTACCGACCAGGGCCGCTACCCCTACGACCGCCTCGTGCTGGCCACCGGCTCCTATCCGTTTGTGCCACCGATTCCCGGCAATCATCGTGAGGGCTGCCTGGTATATCGCACGCTGGACGATCTTGATGCCATTCGCGCAGCTGCTGAAACGGCCACTACCGGCGTAGTCGTCGGGGGTGGTTTACTGGGGTTAGAAGCAGCCAATGCCCTGCGTGGTTTGAACTTAGACACCGCAGTTATCGAGTTCGCGCCGCGCCTAATGCCGATGCAGGTGGATAACGAAGGCGGCGGGCTGCTGCGCGAAAAAATTGAAGCGCTGGGCGTTCAGGTGCTCACCGAACGCGCGACGCAGCGTATTGAAGACGGTAAAGCAAGCCGCCATCGCATGGTTTTCCAGGACGAAAAGATCCTTGAAACCGACCTGATTGTTTTTTCAGCCGGCATTCGGCCTCGCGATCAACTGGCGCGAGACTGCGGCCTGGAGATTGGCGAACGTGGCGGTATCGTGGTGGATAATCAGTGCCTCACCAGCGACCCGGCCATTCTCGCGATTGGCGAGGTGGCACTATGGAACCAGAGTATTTTCGGTCTTGTTGCGCCCGGCTATCAAATGGCCAAAGCTGCATTTTCCACACTGATGGGCGGCGACACGCTCTTTGCTGGCGCCGACATGAGTACCAAGCTCAAACTCCTGGGCGTGGATGTCGGTTCGATTGGGGACGCCCACGGCAACCAGAACCCCGGCGCTCGAATGTTCCGCTACTTGGACCCGATCAAGCAGGAATACCGCAAGCTAGTCGTTTCCAGCGACGGTAAAAAACTGCTCGGCGCTATGCTGGTCGGCAACAACGGCGTGTATGACACGCTGTTGCAGTATTACGCTAACGGCATTGAACTGCCTGCTGAGCCCGCATCGTTGATTCTGCCCCAAAGCGGTGCGGCCCCTGCCCTTGGCCCCGGAGCGCTGCCGGAAACGGCAATGATTTGCTCCTGCCATAACGTCAGCAAAGCCGATATTTGCGCCACTATTGACGGCGGTGCGGAAGACCTTGCTGGCGTAAAAATCGCCACGAAAGCCAGCACCGGCTGTGGTGGCTGTACCGCGCTGCTCAAAAGCGTGGTCGACTATGAGCTGGAAGCACGCGGCGTCGATGTCGATAAATCGATTTGCGAACACTTTGCGCATACCCGCCAAGGGCTCTACGATATTGTCCGCGTTGAAGGCATTAAAACCTTCACTGCTTTAATTGAAAAGCACGGCAACCCCGATGCTCACCGCCTAGGCTGCGATATTTGCAAACCCGCCGTAGGTTCAATTCTGGCCTCCTGCTTTAACGAGCCCATCACGGATGCCGCGCATATTCCTTTGCAGGATACCAATGATACGTTCATGGCCAACATGCAAAAGAACGGCACCTACTCGGTCGTGCCCCGCGTAGCCGGCGGCGAAATCACGCCTGACAAACTGATTACCCTGGGTGAGGTCGCTAAAAAATACAGCCTCTACTCAAAAGTCACCGGCGGTCAGCGAATCGATTTGTTCGGTGCACGCTTGGAAGACCTGCCGGATATCTGGAGCGAACTGATTGCCGCAGGTTTTGAGACCGGCCACGCCTACGGGAAATCGCTGCGCACGGTCAAATCCTGCGTGGGCAGCACCTGGTGTCGCTACGGCGTGCAGGACAGCGTCGGCATGGCGATCTGGTTAGAGAATCGCTACAAAGGTCTGCGCTCTCCTCACAAGATCAAGTTTGGCGTTTCCGGCTGCACCCGCGAATGCGCTGAAGCACAGAGCAAAGATATCGGCATCATAGCCACCGAGAACGGCTGGAATCTCTACGTCTGTGGCAACGGCGGCATGCGCCCGCGCCATGCCGAACTGTTTGCCACCGATCTTGACGATGAACAGCTCTACCGCACTATCGACCGATTCTTGATGTTTTATGTACGCACCGCCGACCGGCTACAACGCACTTCCGTGTGGCGCGAAAATTTAGACGGCGGCTTGGCGTATCTTAAAGAGGTGATTTTGGACGATAGCCTAGGCATCAACGACGAACTGGAGCGCCAGATGCAAAGCGTGGTGGATACCTACCAGTGCGAATGGGCCGACGCCATCAGCGACCCAGAGAAGCTCAAGCGCTTCCGCAGCTTCGTCAACGACGACCGCCCAGACCCATCGATCATTATGACCTCCGAGCGCGGCCAGCTACGCCCGGCGTAAGCGATCCTGTGCACTGTCCCTGACACTGAATAAAACGAGGCACCCCATGACCGCAGCTGCATTGAAAGACGAGATGGATACGGCAGTCTTCAACCACACAAAGACGTGGCAAAAAATCTGTACCAAGGCCGATCTAGTGGCCTTCTCTGGCGTTGCCGCTTGGTTTGAAACCGCAAGCAGGCCGGCCCAAGTCGCCATTTTCTATTTGCCGGTCGACCCAAACGCCGCCACGCTACCTGGCCGGGCCACTGAGATTTACGCCCTCGACCACTTTGATCCGTTCTCCAAGGCCAATGTGATCGCCCGCGGTATCGTCGGCGATATAAAAGGCGCGGCCGTCGTCGCCTCGCCTATCTACAAGCAGCATTTTCGCTTAGCAGACGGCCAGTGCTTAGAGGACGAGAACGTTGCGCTACGCACATGGCCAATCGCTTTTAAGGGCGACGCGGTTTGGATTGAGGGGTAGCCGTGGCATACGTTTTCAGTTGCGCAAAATGATCATCGGCACGCTGCAAGGCGTCTAATGATTTAGCTCGATCATGCTCAGCCAATAAGGTGCACAGTACTTCGGAGACGGCTAAGGCAGGGGTGAGCGTATGGAAAAAGCTGTAGCTTTCCGTGGCGCAAAAAATGGTGTGCGTGGACATTCCAACCAGCGGTGAAACTTCGCTGTCGGTGATCGAAAGAATGTCCAGCCCCTTGCCTTTAGCCAGCTGCCCAAGCGCTAGCGTTTCAGTCGCATAGGGTTTGATGGAGACGACGAGCATCACGTCATCCGCCGTCGCGCGGATGAGCGCGTCTCCACCGGTTCCCGCAGGCCCATCCAGGTGGATCGAACGATCGCTTAACAGTGACATAACATAATGGAAATGCCATGCAACAGAATGACACGAGCGCAAACCTAACACGTATACCTTCCTCGCCGACCCCAGCCGCTCAGCGATGGCTTCAAGCCGCTGCAGCGAATCAGGCTCGCTGAGCCTAGCAATTTGGGCGCTCAGCCCATGCAGCATATGAGAGGCAATGTCGCTTTTGCGCGGCTCGGTATCTTCGCTGTCGCGCAGGCGAACCTGCGCAGCAAAGCCGTCACTCCCCCGGCGCAGCGCCGCGGCATAGTGTGCCCGAAGCTCATCGTATCCTTGCATGCCTAAGAACTTTGCAAGCCGTGTCATCGTCGCGGGTTGCACCGCCGCATGACGCGCCAGCTCGCGCATGGACACCAGCGCCACTTCGTCCGGATACTCAAGCACGTAGCGAGCGGCCTGCTGGAGCTGCCCTGACATGGCATCGTACTGAGCAATAATCTGCTCTCTCAGAGGGTCGCTTTGCGCCATTCGTGTTGCCTCTTATCCGGCTCATGTCAGTGATTCATCATTCGTAGCCAAGCCGCTGAGACATAGGGTCCTCGCCGCTAAGCAGCCCATGATTTAAACGCTACTGATCTAAAAAAACAATGATCTAAATGTTTTATTATAAATACAATGATCCATTTGTTGCTAAAATCTATAGAGTTGTGCCAATCTACTTATCATCTAAAGCCCACACCGCCGAGCACTCAGGGCAGGGTAATAAGGAGCAGACTCTATGACACGTATTCTTCATCGCGGCATCGGCGGAACGTTGCCTCATGCTGCGTCGGCGCAGGGCGTCTACATCACTGATACCAGTGGACGCCGCTATCTTGATGGGTCTGGAGGTGCTGCCGTTACCAGTGTCGGCCATGCTCACCCAGAAGTGTTGGCCGCCATGCGCTCGCAGATTGATCACCTTTGCTATGCGCATACGGCCTTTTTCACCACGGATGCTGCTGAAGCGCTTGCGGAGAAGCTAGTCGATTTAGCGCCCGAGGGGCTGAATTATGTCTATCTGGTCTCAGGGGGTTCAGAGGCCGTTGAAGCCGCTTTGAAGATGGCACGGCAATACTTTGTGGAGATTGGCGCGCCCCAGCGGCGACACATCATCGCCAGACGCCAGAGCTATCACGGCAATACCATTGGTGCTTTAGCCACGGGCGGCAACGCGATGCGCCGCCAACAGTTTCAGCCCATTTTGCCAGAAACTCATCACGTCTCGCCCTGCTATGCTTATCGCGACAAGGGCATTGATGAGCCACCGGAAGCTTACGCCGCTCGGCTTGCAGACGAGCTCGAAGCAAAGATTCTGGCGCTTGGCCCCGAGGAGGTCATGGCCTTCGTTGCCGAGCCCGTGGTGGGTGCTACGCTGGGTGCAGTCGGCTCGGTTGCGGATTACTTTCAGCGCGTTCGCGCCATTTGCGATAAGTACGGCGTCCTGCTGATTCTTGATGAAGTCATGTGCGGCATGGGGCGCACCGGCACCGTGTTTGCCTGCGAACAGGACGGCGTCATACCGGATATCGTCACCATCGCCAAAGGCCTGGGTGGAGGCTATCAGCCCATCGGCGCGGTAATACTGTCAGATAAAATATACGCAAGTTTTGCCAACGGTTCAGGCCAGTTTCAACATGGGCATACGTACATTGGCCACCCCGTTGCGGCCGCCGCTGCCAATAAAGTGGTTGAGATCATTGCCCGGCCAGAGACGCTTGCTAACGTTAATGCTATGGGTGCGAGGTTGCAGAGCGGCCTTGAAGCGGCTCTCGCGACCTGCCCCCATGTTGGCGATATACGCGGCAGAGGCTTGTTTCGCGGTATCGAAATAGTCGCCGACCGAGAGCATAAAACACCTTTCGATCCGGCTAAAAAGCTTCACGCTAAAATCAAGCGCCAGGCCATGGCACGGGGCCTGATCAGCTATCCGATGGGCGGTACACTGGATGGCACGTACGGTGACCATATTTTGCTGGCGCCGCCTTATATTATTGAGCCCAGCGATATCGATCTAATCATTGAGCGCATTGCCGATGCTATCAACGCCGCGATCGCAGAATAACGGCGATAACGCACTACTTGAACGGAGCCTCTCATGACGCCATCCCCCTGCCCACCGATTGCTGACGCTGACTGGCCGAGCGACATTGCCGATCAACGCGAAGGTTTTGCCGGTGCACTGAATGTTTATCGCACCATGGCTCACCACCCGGCCCTGCTTAAGGCGTGGGCACCGCTGCGCCAGCATGTAGTGAAAGACAATGCACTAGGGCCCGAGCTGACCGAAGTGGTGATTTTGCGCGCGGGCCTGCGTATGGAGGCGGCCTATGAATGGGCGCATCACGTCAGCCGAGCGCTCGCGCTGGGTTTCTCGGAGGCGCGGATCACGGCCATTCGAGGGATTCCAGAAGGCGTTGACGGCCTTATCGTCCAAGCCGTGGATGCGCTATTTGACGCACGCATGCTAGCGCCGGAGCAGGAGTCCGCACTAGCAGCAGCCATTGGGCGTAAGGCAGTGATCGATCTAATTGCGATGGTGGGTTTCTATTCGGTGCTGGGCTATCTGCTCAAGACCTACGACACGCCCCTTGATACCAATATTCAAAAGGAAGCAGAGAATAGGCCCGCGTTATTTTCGATAAACCCGACTGCCGCCTCTCTATAATCTGAGAAGATCATAAAGGCAGAATAGCCGCCTATAGTAGGCGGCGATCGTGGCGATGAAAGCGCCTATAAAGCACTTTTTTAGCTATTCAGAAACTTAATCAGCGCCTGATTAAACTCTTCCGGATGGGTAGCATTGACGCCGTGGGGCCCGCCTTTGATAACTTCTAGCATCGCATTGGGCAGCATCTCTTGCGCCCGCTTACCGCTGACTTCAAATGGCACGATGCCGTCTGAATCGCCGTGCAGCACTAATGTAGGAATATCGATCTTAGGCAAGTCCTTGCGGAAATCGGTGTAGCTGAAGGCTTTGATGCAGTCATAAGTCGCTTGCGGTGAGGCAAAGGCAGCAATATCGCGGTGATAAAGGCGGTTAGGCTCACTGACTAAATCGCTACGCTCACCCGCGGTAAAAAAGTCTTTGGTAAACCCGTCTAAAAACGCGAGACGATCACCGGTTACCCCGTCTAAAAATTGATTGATCGTGGCATCGTCCAGTCCACCGTCCGGGTTGTCGTCTGACTTATACAAATAAGGTGGCACCGCCGACGCAAACACAGCCTTACTGACACGCCCTGTGCCGTAGCAGGAAAGATAGCGCGCCACTTCGCCGCCGCCCATTGAAAAGCCCACCAAGGTGGTATCATTCAGATCAAGGATTTCGATAAGCTTCTTTAGATCTGACGCGAGTGTGTTGTAGTCATAACCACCGTCGGGCTGAGTAGACCAGCCGAAGCCACGACGATCATAGGTGATCACCTTATAGCCCGCCTCCACCAGCGCAGGCACCTGCTTTTCCCAGGAACGCCCGCTTAACGGCCATCCATGGATGAGCACAACGGGCTTACCCGCTCCGCGAACTTCGTAATACAGTTCTACCGGCGTGCCTTTCTCCGTTCCTACGCTCAGCATTGGCATCGTTTAACTCTCCTATTGGGCGTCAAGTGAATCAAACAAACACATCATCAGATGTTAGAACTTATGTTAGGACTTACGATCCGGCTTGATCGTTAATGTGAGGCCGCATTTGAGCATGAGCCACCTCTGCGCTAAACAAGCATTCGGTATGTAACTAGCAAAGTTGCTATGCTTACCGGCTCTATTATCTCTGTGTGTATTGGAGCAAAAAAGTTCGTGAAGACAGAATCAAGTACGTTAGCGTTCTCTGCCTTTATGGCACTGCTGATCGGCTGTGCTGGCATTACCGCCACGCTGGCATCTAACTCTCAGGCGATCTTGCTGGATGGGTTGTTCAACCTTATCTATTTCAGCATAGCACTGGTGACGATTAAGGTAAGCAAACTGGCGAGCCGTCCCGATAGTGAATCCTATCCGTTCGGGTATAACTATTTTGAGTCGCTGGTAAATCTATGCAAAGGGCTGCTTATTTTAGGCGTTTCTATTTTTGCCTTGGTGGATGCTGTCGCTGCGCTACTTACCGGTGGCCGTGAAATATCGGCGGGAATCGCCGTCCTGTATGCGCTCTTTGCCACCGCCGTCTGCTCGCTAACCGCCTGGGTGATGCATCGCAGCCAGCGTCATGTTAATAGCCCGCTGGTTAGCGCCGATAAGCTCAACTGGATGGTGAATAGCTTAATCTCTGCCGCGATCTTGATGGCGTTTTGCCTAGTGGTGCTTTTTGAGCAGATGGGCTGGTACACCGTGCTGCCCTATGTGGATTCAGTGTTGGTGATTGCCGTCGTTATTCTGTGCTTAGGTGTGCCGGTACGTATGGCTTCCCAAGCATTAAGAGAATTACTCAACAAAACGCCTGAAGAAGCTATCGCAGAGCCTGTACGCCAAGCCGTAGCGCGTGGCCTCGTTGACATTGATACCGTAGAGGTGCGCGTGCGCATGGTTCGCCCCGGCCGCATGCTGTATGTCATGGTGCACGTAGTGCTGCCTGAAACAGCCGATGTTTCAATCGCAAGCCAAGACGAACTGCGCGGCCGTATTGATAACGAAGTACGCCGTTATTACGCGCCGGTGGTATGCGATGTCGTGTTTACTGCCGATACCCGTTGGGCAGCACCCTCTTGTGGGCTATTGGTCAAAACGGACGTTTAAGTACCGATGACGCACTAACTACTGCGCCCTTCGCAACAAACCAATGGTGACGACGACTCCGCCAACCAATGCGAGCCCAAACAGCGTTAACGCGAGCGTATGGCCCACCGCATCAATCAGCATTCCCGTACTTATCACGGGAATACTGAAACCCATGTAAGCCATCAGAAAATAGCCCGCGCTCGCTTGAGTAGACAACATACCGGCAATTTCTAATACGCCGCTTAATCCCCCGAGATAAATAAATCCATAGCATGCGCTGCTAGCGGCAACCGTGCCGATCAGCACTACGAAGAGATAACCTTGAATCGCACCCCAAGCAATCAAGCTATAGGCCAGCGGTAGAATAACCAGGCCCAATACGGTTGCGGTACGGGGCGCCAGCTTTCTCGCCGAAGGTTGGAAAAGCACGCCGCAGCTGCAAATGCCAAAGATGGCAAACCCACTCCACGCCGATAAGCCGTGTTTCTGCAATGTCGATGGCAGTATCGCGATCACCAACCCCACCGTTGCCCAGGCTAGTAAAATCGCTAGCCCATACGCCAATGTTCCCGGCGGATAGCTTGGAAGGCGCAACATGGCGTTGTTAACCGCATTTGGCGCGTAATCATCGAGTGTGATAATCATCAGCAACGCCAGCGAGGCCGCCGCCAGGTAAAGCCATAGGCTTGGCGGCGATACGCTGGGCGCGTGGAAGATAAACAGGCTGGTAACGGCAGCCCCTAGACCAAACCCAAGCGCCGTACTGGCCGTTACGTAGCTCGTGGCATCGTTCGTGGCACGGTTAGTGGTATCGCTCTTTTGATCTTCAAAAAGCATTTGCATGTAAGCGGGCGCTACCGCTGACGTTAGCCCCATGCCGACACCCAGTAAAAAGCGAGCAATGCCCAACCCTAATAAACTAGGCGCCATCAGAGTAATAGCAGTTGCGAGCAGGCTTAGCAGCAAGGCAATTACGATTAATGGCTTGCGCCCCACTCGGCCTGCCAAACCGTTTAAACCGAGCAATACCGGCACAATGCCCGCCACGTAACAAGCAAATGCGATGGTCGTAGCCCCAACGCCAAAGCCATCGCGAACCGCTAGCGCATCATAAAGGGGAGCCTGTAAATTAACCCCGGCAGTTATCATACACAGCGCAAACGCCAAGCGGATGGCGTTACATCGTTTCATGAGCGGTTCCTAACGGATCATTTTGTGAACCGCTAAGCTCGCATTTTCACCAACGCTGGGTAAGGTACACTTAAGCACCATTATCCAAGCACTGTTCCACTCTTTTAAAGAACAGTTTAAATAACCGTTTCTAAGAATTGTTTTTAAGAACCGTTTCTAAGAACCGTTTAAAGCCACAGGACCACTCATGGAACTATCCATCAATCGGCATGGCGGTACGCCCATTGCGCAGCAGGTCGAAGCGAGCATTCGAGATTGGATTGAAACGCAGGGTTCGGGAGGTGGCCGTCGTTTACCTTCTATTCGCCGTTTAGCGGCCACGCATGACATTAGCCGTAATGCAGTAATCGAAGCCTATGAACGTTTGGTTGCAGCTGGATTGGTGTGCTCCCGACGTGGTTCAGGATTTTATGTCGCGGATAGCGCTGCATCGTTAGTCTCACAGCCATCCATTAATGGCGCATTGGAAGAGGTCACAAACGGCTTGTGGGGGCTTTTCAATGCCAATGAGCACACGCTCAAGTTAGGCTGTGGTTGGCTGCCCAGCCATTGGCGAGAAGGAGACGACCTAACCCACGCTATTCGCCACGTAGCACGCAGCAGTCGCGCAGGAATTTTCGAATACAGTACGCCTCAAGGGCCCCTAGCACTGCGCGAGTTGATTCAAGAGCGTTTGCGTATGCTCGCCGTGGGTGTGGACGCACAGCAGATCGTGATGACCGGCGGAGGTAGCCACTCGCTCGACCTGATAATAAGGATGCTTTTGGAGCCCGGTGAAGTGATGTTTGTAGAGTCGCCAGGCTATTATAATCTGTTCGGGCTGCTGCACTTGCAGCGCATCCGCGTCATAGGTGTGCCTCGCCTTGCCGACGGGCCCGATATCGAGCGTTTAGAGCAATTATTAGCCGAGCATCGCCCTAAGCTTTTCTACATCAACAGCGTGTTTCATAACCCTACCGGCAGCACCCTAACCCCCGCCATTGCGCATCGGGTATTACAGTTGGCGGAACAGCACGATTTTCAAATTATCGAAGACGATATCTACGCGGATTTCCAGCATACACCCACCTCGCGCTTAGCAGCATTAGACGGTTTAAACCGGGTTTTCTACCTTGGCAGCTTTTCGAAAAGTCTTTCTTCTTCGTTACGGGTAGGCTTTATCGCTTCCCCGCCGACGCTGATACAGCGCTTAGTAGATATCAAGATGTTGACCAGCATTTCCGCATCACGCTTTGCCGAACAGGTCGTCATTACCATGCTGCAAAACGGTAGCTACCGGAAGCTCACCGAACGGCTAAGAACCAAACTATCCAATCAAATGGCGATAGCGCTCACGATGCTTAAAAAAGCTGGTTGGGAAATTTATACCGAGCCCGCGGGAGGAATGTTTATTTGGGCGAGGCCACCCTCTGACACCTCGCCCGAGATGCTGATTGAATTGGCTAATCAGTGGGAAATCACGCTATCGCCGGGGCATTTATTCTTTGCTGATCACCAGTCGACACCATGGTTACGCCTTAACGTTGCCTACATGCAAGACCCAAGAGCGAGAGCGTTTATTGAAGCGGCGAGCTAACAGCGCCCTGCTAAGCGAGTCATCTAAAATAGATTATTAGCGCGATTACCTCACCTGCTAACGAAGCGATTAACTCGCTAACGCATTGAGTTCGTCATACAGCGCTTTGGGGAACGTGACGCCATTAGCATGACTTCTTTCCCGAGCTTCAAAGCGCCGCTGGGAAGGCAAGCGTGCGCCTTGGCCAAGAATACTGTCGAAAAGAACTTCGGCATGCTTGAGATGACTTTCGGCCTGGCTGCCGAGAAAAGCCTCAGGCGACATCGCAATAATCAGCTCGCCATGAAAGGGCTTACCGGTTTTCTCGGCATTCGCCGCCTGGGTTTCATGGCCAAGTAGATCGCCAATCAACGGGCCGGCTAACAGCTCCACCATGGTAGAAAGTGCAGAGCCTTTATAGCTTCCAAAGGGCAGCATGGCACCCGCTAGTGCAGCCACCGGATCGGTAGTGGCGTTGCCTTCATCATCGATCGCCCACCCGTGGGGAATCGACTTACCAGCGCGCCGATGAAGCTCTATCTCGCCGCGAGCGACCACACTGGTGGCAAAATCAAACGTATATGGCGTTCCACCAGGGCGCGGCCAGGAAAACGCGATGGGGTTGGTACCTAAAAGAGGCAAAGTACCGCCCGCAGGTGCAACAAAGGCATGGCTCGGCGTCATTGCCAACGCCACAAGCCCTTCTGCGGAAAGTGCTTCAACCTCAGACCACAGGGCTGAGAAATGAAAGCTATTGTTAATCGCGAGAGCTGCAATCCCATTCGCTTTAGCTTTTTCTATCAGCATCGGCTTGCCAATCTCAAACGATAGCAATGAGCAGCCTTTATTCGCATTGACCTTAACGACACTCGCAGCCTGATCCGTAATACTTGGCTCTGCGCTGGTATCAACACCGTCGTTAAGGGCGGTCTGGACACATCCAATCAATCGATATAAACCATGCGAGTGGCACTCATCGCGCTGTGCCGCCAAGACGCTTTTGGTAATCGCATCGGCATGGGGCTGACTAAAACCGTTATGAGTGAGCACCTTGTTACTCAGTGCTTCGGCTTCCTTTAGTGAAATAGTAATATCACTGCTCATAGCATCACCTAACTATTTATCTTTATTGGTTTTTTTATTAAGCACTAAAAAAAGCAGGTACCGAGCACCTGCTTTTTATTTACCTATCGTTCGAGCATTTTTACAGCTCGCGCTTACCGTCGACTAAGCGTGTAGTACTCAGAGGATTACCATCTTTCAGCGCCTCGGGTAGCAGCCCTACTGGCAATGACTGGTAGCAAACGGGGCGTAGGAAACGGTGGATAGCCGCCGTGCCTACTGACGTCGTGCGGGAATCAGACGTTGCCGGGAACGGCCCGCCGTGTACCATGGCATGGCAAACTTCAACGCCAGTGGGCCAGCCATTGGCCAGAATACGGCCAGCCTTGCGCTCAAGCGTGGGCAGCAGCGCTTTGGCGGCATCCAGGTCTGCGTCATCCATATGCAGCGTTACGGTTAGCTGACCTTCAAGCTGCTCAGCCACACGTTTAACTTCGGCTTCATCAGCGCATTCGATCACTAAAGAGCTGGCACCAAACACTTCAGCCTGTAGCGCTTCTGAAGCAAGGAAGTCACTCGCTGAAGCGGCAAACAGGCCTGTCTGGCATTGGTAATCGCCACCCGCTTTACCGCGAGCAACTTCACGCACTTTATCCGCACTGCTCAAGCTAGCAACACCCTCTTGATAAGCACTGTGAATGCCTGGAGTGAGCATGGTCTGTGCACCGCTAACTTCAACGGCGCCTTTCGCAGCTTCAATGAAAGTGTCCAGCTCAGGGCCTTTCACCGCGATGACGAGGCCTGGGCTAGTGCAGAACTGGCCGGCGCCCATATTGAGCGAACCAATAAATGCCTCACCTAACGCCTTGCCACGCGCTTTCAGCGCCGCGGGCAATAAGAACACAGGGTTAATGCTGCTCATCTCGGCATAAACCGGAATCGGCTGTGGCCGCGCCTGAGCTGTTTTCATCAGCGCCGTACCGCCGCTGCGCGAACCGGTGAAACCCACCGCCTGAATACGAGGATCATCGACCAGCGCCTGACCGATTTCTCGACCGGAGCCGAACAGCAGTGAAAAGACACCTTCGGGCAAGCCACAGGTTTTTACGGCTTTTTGAATCGCCCGCCCAACCAGCTCAGAGGTACCTGGATGCGCAGAGTGACCTTTTACGACCACTGGGCAGCCCGCCGCTAGTGCAGATGCCGTGTCGCCACCGGCAACCGAAAATGCAAGCGGGAAGTTGCTGGCCCCAAACACAGCCACTGGGCCTAGTGCGATATGGCGCTGGCGCAAGTCAGCGCGCGGAAGCGGCTGGCGATCTGGCATGGCCGGATCAATACGAACATCCAACCACTCTCCTGCACGTACAACGGAGGCGAATAAACGTAGTTGGCCGCAGGTTCTGCCACGTTCACCCTCAAGACGCGCCTGAGGAAGCCCAGATTCCGCCATGGCACGCTCAATTAATTCGCTGCCAATAGCTTCAATTTCACTAGCGATCGTTTCAAGAAACGTAGCGCGCTCTTCAAGCGACGTTTCTCGATAGGTGTTATACGCTGCTTCGGCCAGCTCGCAAGCTTGCTCAACGTGTGCTCGACTGCCGCCTGCATACACTGGCTTTAAGGATTCGCCGGTTGCAGGATTAACCGCTTGGATATTGGCCTGTGTACCGGTTACTGACTTTTGGCCGATTAGCATTTCGCCTTGAATCGTCATACGTTGCTCCTCATATGGTTCAGTGATCTCACTGGTCGCGATATTTTGCGTACATGTTGCGCGCCCGGTTAAGGTGTTGAAACATCGTTTCACGGGCGGCTTGGGCATCGCGGGAAAGAATGGCTTCAATAATGGACGTGTGCTCTGCCTGAACTCTTTCCAAGTAAAGTTCGGAAGATATAGGGTTAATATCGGTACTCAGCAGCTTGGTGCGCGGAATCACGCTCTGGCTCCACTGCTTGTAAAAAGATTGGAAAAAAGGATTTTTAGTCGCCGTCGCGATGGCAAAGTGAAAAAGATAATCCTCTTCCCGCGCCTGGCTTTTCTGGGCAAAGGCATTGCTAAAGGCTAAATGCTGAGTCTCTAATCGCTGACGGTCTTCGTCATCATGGCGTAAAGCTGCCAGCTCAGCTGCTGCGGGCTCTAACGTCAAACGCAGCTCCAGAAGATGTAAAATATCTTCCACCGTAGTCGGATTGATGCGCTCAGCAGGTCGTGCTTCTAAACTAGAAGAACGCAGCACCGTGGTACCTACGCCACGTCGTGTCGCTACTAGCCCCAGGGATTTAAGATGGGTAATTGCCTCACGGATAACGGTGCGACTCACACCAAAGGAATCGCAAAGGCTGTTCTCTGTAGGTAGCTTTTCCCCCACGCTGACCTTGCCTTGGGCGATCAATGCTTCCAGCTGATTGGCCACGTGAACGGACAAGCTTCCCTGCTGCATCACTTTAGTTACTTGAAGCGGTTTTAGGGCAGATGCCGTTGCGTTTTGCTTGGCCATGAAAGCTATCCTTAATCAAAGGCTAGGTTGTATTATATTATACAACCTAGATCTCGAGAGAACCATTAGACGTCGTCTGGATGGCCTAGTTTGGTAAATTTGCCCCCATGATAGCGCACTGCGAAATCGTTACTATCAATATCGCGGTCAATCTCTTCCGTCTCAGCTCTCCAGGGTTCAGAACTATCTTTCGGCGACCAGCCTAGGAAGGCTACATGAGAGTTATCCCACCACTTTTCGGCATTATCCGACGCGCCGTAGATGACCGTATAGCCTAAGCGCGGGGTCATAAAAGCGCGTTCTAAGAGACTAACAAAATCACCCAAACTCAGCCAGGTTGCCATCATGCGAGTATCGACAGGTTTATCGAAACACGAGCCAATTCTGACGCTCAGCGTTTCCACCCCAAACTTGTCGTAATATAGGCTGGCGAGGTTTTCACCGAAACATTTCGAAACGCCATACAAAGAATCTGGCTTTTGCACTGCTTGGGTATCGATACGCTGATGTCGCTCGTAAAAGCCTATAGCGTGATTGGAACTAGCAAACACAATGCGCGGCTTACCCTGTTTGCGCGCGGCTTCATAGAGGTGGTAAGTCCCCATGATGTTGGCCTGTAAGATGGCCTCCCACGGGCTCTCTAGCGACATACCACCAAGATGAACAATGCCATCGCAATCACGCACTAGGTCAGCGACCGCCTGCATATCATTAAGGTCAGCTTGAACTAGCTCTTCACCCTCCCCCGGCGTGCCTAAATCTGCAATGTCGGAAAGCCGCACATGCTTGGCAAGCTTCGACAAATGAGGTCGTAGGCTTTTGCCCAGCCCGCCCGCTGCGCCGGTAACGAGAATGCGATTTAACATATAAACTCCTTATTCTTTTATAAAGGCTACGTTTGAAAACGTAACGTTTCAACAACACCTAAAGCCTCAAAAAATCGAGCTCCATAAATGAGTGAACTGTAAAACTAGGCCCTTTCAAAGCCGTATAGTGAGGCAGGGTTATCCACAAGAATTTTTTGGCGCACATTCTCATCGGCCCAGTGCAGCAAGACGTCTAACTGATCAGCATCATCAGGGTAGTGCTCCCGAGGAACGCCAACATGAGGCCAGTTCGAACCCCAGATAACGCGCTCAGGCGCATGCTGGATAAGTCGCTTGGCAATCGGATCTACGTCGGCATAATCGGGGCCGCCGGTTAGGCTGGTTTCATAGCCCCCGCAAATTTTAATCCATGCATTTCCGCGATCTAGCAAACTTAGCATCTGATCAACCCGTGCATCGTCAGCGGCCACGGGAGGCATGAACTTGCCGATATGATCGATAATATAGTCGGTTTCAATCGCTTTCAGCGTTGTCATGTAGTCATCTATTTCACGACCATTAAACTGCACCATTAAGTGCCAGCCAAAGGGACGCACACACTTTTCGACAGCGGCCAACTCTGCAATTCCCACTGCGCCACCGGGTAGCTGCATGATCCTGGCACCGCGTGCACCCTGGGCATGCATCGACTCAATCTGTGATTCAGAAGCACCGGGGGCTACTGCCACAATGGCGCGGGCGCGCTCCTGTCCAATTTCTTTAACCCCTTGCAAAATGGCTCGGTTATCAAATTGATAGGCATTGGATTGTGTTACCACAACGCGTTCCAGAGAAAGCCATTTCTGGACTTGTTGATAATCAGAAACCGTCGCCAACTCAGCGATATTGGGTCCACCCGGCTGGGATTCATAGCCAGGTAAATATAGATGCATATGACAATCGGTCGCCCCTGCAGGCGCCTTTAGGAGAGGTGGTTTACCGCTTAGCAGCCGTGTATTCGTGGGGATAGACAAGGTTACTTCTCCCTAAGTGCGTAGGTGACCAGCGCATCTCGATTAATTTCAATACCTAATCCCGGGCCATCCGGGATTGTCATAACGCCCTGACGGTGTTCAAGAGCGGTGTGGACAATAGCCTGACGAAAAGGGTTCTCGGTGCGATCAAACTCCATAATGGGTTCAATCGGATTGCGCCGTGGCGGATTGGGCGCCAGAGCCGCCATGAACTGCAGGCTTGCTGCTATACATACAGCAGTCCCCCAGACATGTGGCACTAAACGCACGCCGTGCATAGCCGCCATATCCGCCACTCGCCGCATTTCGCTGAAGCCCCCCACACCGCAAATATCCGGCTGCACAATATCCACTGCGCGGCGCGCAAGCGGCTCATGCATGGCGTAGCGACCATGCCAGTTTTCACCGCTGGCAACAGGGATCGGTTGATCGGCTCGAACGGCTTCATAGGTAGCGATTTGCTCGGGTAGCACGGGCTCTTCAAACCAGTCGATACCCAGCGGCGCAGCGCGGCGACCAACCTCAATGGCTTCTAGATAGTCATAGCCATGATTGGCATCAATCATCAGACGCATATCAGGTCCGATAGCATCACGTACGGCGGCAATGACGGCCAGATCTTCCTCAACGTCAAAACCAATTTTAATTTTGACCGCATGGAAGCCTTCACGACGATAGCCCGCCACCTCAGCGGCGACATCCGTAACACGATCAACGCCCGCACGCCGGAACGAACCAGTAGCATAAGCACGCACACTATCTCGAAAACGGCCGCCCAGCAGCGTCGATATCGGCACGCCAAAGTGCTTACCCTTAATATCCCATAGCGCTATATCAATACCGCTCAGCGCCGTCATGGTTAAACCACGCTGCCCTTGATCTCGCAGCCGGTTGTAAAGAGAGAGCCAAACTTTCTCCGTTTGCAACGGGTCTTCACCTATTAACGACTGCGCGTATACGTCGACAATCGCGGCATTAGGCTTCGCCGGCCCTAAGCACTCGCCCCATCCAATGGTGCCATCATCACAGATGACTTCGACCAAGCAGTGTTGGCGGCGCGAAAAGTGCATTGAGGCACTCTCGAACGCCGTCTCAAGCTGGTAATCAAGTATATGGGTGTTCACAGCAACTACTTTCATAATCGATCTATCCCTTAGCAGCTCAACTTACGAAGCCTTAGCGGAAAAAGCCTGGTAGCGTCAATGAGATAGCGGGCACATAGGTCACCAGCATTAAGGCAACAAAAAGCGCCAAGAAAAACGGCCAAATAGTACGCACCGCTTCTTCAATTTTAATCTTGCCGATCACACAGCCAACAAACAGACACGCGCCTACTGGGGGGGTACACAAGCCTAGTCCCAAGTTCATCATCATAATGATGCCGAACTGAATCGGATCCATTCCGAACTGCATAGCCACCGGTAGAAAAATAGGCGTACAGATCAGAATTAACGCCGCCATGTCCATAATCATGCCCAAAATCAACAAGATGATATTGAGCATCAGAAAAATCACGACCGGCTTATCGGAAATAGCCATCAGGCCTGTCGTCAGCATTTCCGGGACATTGTAGAGCGCAAGCAGGTAGGAGAAGGCCGATGCGCAGCCGACTAAGATCATTACCAGCGAGGTGGTTTTTACCGATTGCACTACAGCCGCTTTAAAAGAGGCCCAGGTCAACTCGCGATAAACGAGACCGGTCACAGCAATCGCGTAAATGGCGCCGAAGGCTCCCGACTCCGTAACGGTTAGAATGCCTGACAGCACCCCACCGACAATGATCACCGCGGTCATAAGTCCCGGGAGTGAGGCAATAAAGCTAATAATTAACGCATTCCAACCAGGGAATGCTTCGCCTTTATAGCCGCGCTTTACTGCGACAACATAGGCTGCCACAGCAAGACTCAGGCACATCAAAATACCGGGCACAATGCCAGCAATAAATAGTTGGGTAACAGAGATACCACCGCCTGCTGCTACCGCATAAAGAATCATATTATGGCTCGGCGGAATCACCACACCAGCGACCGACGAGGTCACCGTAACGTTCACGGCATAGTCGGCGTCATAGCCTTTCTCTTTCATAACAGGAATTAGAATGGAGCCTAACGCAGAGGTATCCGCCACTGCCGAGCCGGAGATACCCCCGAACAACATGGAAGAACTGATATTCACCATTCCCAAACCGCCACGTACTTTACCCACCATGGCCGAGGCTAGGCGCACAAGGCGCGTGGAAATACCACCATGCATCATTAGCTCGCCGGCGAAGATAAAGAAGGGAATAGCGAGTAATGAAAAAACGGAAATGCCTGAAAGAATGCGTTGAAAAGCAACAAACAGAGGCAAGCCTTCATATAAAAAGGTCACCACCGCAGCTAAGCCAACAGCAAATGCGACCGGTGCACCGACTAAAAGGCCTAGAAAAAATATCCCGAAAAGAATCATAAGACCCATCGTTTATACCCTCTTCACTTTTCGAGTTAGTAAGCGCTGCGCTATATCAGTGGCTGAAAAAAGCATGATTAACACGCCACATATCACCAGAGGGGCCGCACGCCAACTTTCTGACATACCGATCATGGGAATAGCTCTTTCTAAGTTGGTCATCACCAACGTCCAACCCTGGAAGGCCATAAACCCACCAAAGGAGAAGATAAAAAGGTCTGACATATGGTGCATTACATCGCGTAAAGGCCCCGCGAACCTTTCACGAATAAAATCAATATTGAGATGGGTATGGTGTCTTACGCCCGCCGCTGCGCCTAAGCAGGTGATATATACAACCAGCACCAGTGCAGCCTGTTCGACCCATGTGGGCGTATTATTTAGCGCATACCGGCCAAAAACTAACCACCCGAATATAGCAATCAGGATGACTAACAAAATGCCCGCGATAAGGATGCATAATGCAGCAATATTATTTAAGGCTCGATCAAGCGTGCCGCTTTCTGCTAAGTGCTGATCATCAAGGGGTGGTTCGATTTTGTTACTCACGACACATTCCTTTTAAGCTTCCGGCAGTGACTAGCTGCCGGAAGCACATCAATAGAAAATCACTCAGCTGCGCGAATTTCCTCGATCAGCTCGCCTGTGCCTGGGTTGTTAGCAATAAAGTTTTCATACATAGGTTCCATAAGCGCCTGGAAGGCAGCCTTATCTTCTACTTCATTGATTTCAACGCCATGGTCTAGAACGATTTGACGGCTCTCTTCAGAGCTTTCTACCCAAAGCTCACGCTGACGTTGTGAAGCTTCTTCGGCGAGGCCACTGATAATGGTTTGATCTTCCTCTGAAAGGTCATCCCAGCTAGCTTTAGCGACACACAAACACTCAGGAATGATCAAGTGTTCGGTTAGTGAGAAGTAATCGGTTGTTTCGTAGTGATTACTTGATTCAAAAGAGGGGAAGTTATTTTCAGCACCATCAAGCACGCCAGTGGTTAAACTCTGATAAACCTCTCCATACGACATCGGTGTAGCATTACCGCCCAGCGCCTCCATCATCTCGACATAAAGATCATTGTTCATAACGCGAATCTTTAAGCCTTGAACATCTTCGGGCGTGTTAATGGGCCGCTTGGTGTTGTAAATACTGCGTGCGCCTGAATCAAACCAAGAAAGCGCAACTAGGCCTTTTTCCTCTAAGGCATCAGCAAAGCGGTCGCCAATTTCACCATCCATTACCGTGTGCATGTGTTCAATATTGTTGAACAAAAAAGGTAATGAGAAAACATTGGTTTCTTTAACAATCGGCCCCATCGGCCCCATATTAAAATTGGCAAAGTCCAACGCCCCGTTGCGGGTCTGCTCAATGGCGTCCGACTGATCACCTAACACGGCATTATTATAGACGCGTGGATTAACGCGCCCTTCCGTTTGCTCAGCCACAGCCTCAGCAAACTCCTTGAGCGCCACGGAGTTGGGATAACCATCTGGATGAATGTTCCACCCGCGCCAGTCTTCCGCTTGCGCAGGCAGCGCAAAGGCTACTAATGCAGCTGCGCCAACGATAGGTGCTAGGGTCTTCAAAGGGCTTTTTTTCGTACGGTTATTGGTGCGCATTTCGAACATCCTTTTGTTATTGATAGCTTTTAGTCGAAGATACTTATGTCGCGTCTGTTAGTACTTATAGGGCCAAATCGATCAGGCATTGAGTGGCTGACAGCTCTGCATTGGCTGGCATTATCGGCAGTGTGCGAACACGTACAGCAGATCGGTCTAATAAAATTTATGTAATACATCATACAACTAGAAAGATAAGTTCCAAGGCATGCTGGCGCAAGATAAAAAAGTTAGATTTAAACCAAAGTATCAGTTCGAAGCACGCCAGCTGAGCATTTATAAAAAACACAAAAATACCGTAAATATCTGAAATTAGTATTTATTACCATCAATAGCGGATGCAGCGGATGGTCAACGAACCAGAGCCGGCCGCTTAGGATCAAACTCCCACCCAGGCACCAGATACTGCATGGCCATTGCGTCGTTTCGCTGAGTCACATCCAGCATTTTATATAGGCGATTCGCCTCCATTAGCTTTTCTTCATCCAGCTCGACACCCAGTCCCGGTGTGGTCGGAACGTCTAGCTTTCCATCACGGATGAGGAATGGGTGTTTCGTGATACGCTGGCCATCTTGCCAAATCCAGTGAGTATCAATCGCCGTAATATCGCCAGGGCAAGCCGCGGCAACGTGCGTCATCATTGCTAATGAAATATCAAAGTGATTGTTACTATGCGACCCCCACGTCATCCCCCATTCGTGGCACAGTTCGCCAACTTTGACAGCACCTTGCATCGTCCAGAAGTGACAATCCGCCAAAGGGATATCCACTGCATTCAATTGAACGGCGTACTGGAGCTGCTTGAAATCAGTCGCGATCATGTTGGTCGCCGTTGCTAAACCAGTACGCTTCTTAAACTCTGCCATGGTTTCGCGTCCCGAATAGCTTTCTTCCTGGCCACAGGGGTCTTCTGCATAGCTCAGCAAGTGCTTAATCGGCTCTAGAATTCGAACCGCTTCATCAAGCTTCCAAGCGCCGTTAGGGTCAAGCGTCAGTCGCGCATCAGGGAAGGCGTCGTGCAACGCGCGGATGCAATCGGCTTCGTCTTCACCGCTTAACACCCCGCCCTTTAGTTTGAAATCTTTAAAGCCATAGCGCTCATAGGCTGCTTTGGCTAAATTGACAACGGCATCTGGCGCCAGCGCTTCTTGATAGCGTATTTCGTCCCAGCGGTCTCGGGGGTTCTGCGCCTGAAGGTAAGGTAAGTCTGTCTTACCGGGGTCGCCTAACAAGAATAGATAGCCCAGCACATCGACTTGGTCACGCTGGCGCCCATACTGACCAAGCAAATCTGCCATGGGTAGCTGAAGCGCCTGGCCGTAGAGATCCAGCAGGGCCGACTCGATACCGGTAATAACATGCACCGCAACGCGCAGGTCGAAGGTTTGGCGGCCCCGCTCTTCACGTCCATTTTGAGCGAGCAACAGGCGCACTTGATTAAGCGTTTGCTTAACATTATTGATAGGTGAGCCTTCCACTAACTCACGACACTGCGCAAGCCCGCTCAGTATGCCTGCGCTGGAAGGGATTTCACCCACCCCCTTATTGCCTGCAGTATCCTCGAGGATAACCACGCAGCGGATAAAATAGGGTGCGTGTCCGCCGCTAAGATTCAGTAAAAAACCGTCGTAGCCTGCCACAGGAACCACACGCATGGTTTTAATCTTCGGAAACATATGACGTTACCTCTATTATTATTGCCCCTTACCAAAAACCTATCCTTGCAATCAGGTTACGGGGGCCGGGTTAAACAACACCAGGTCGTTATGAATACCTAGCCGATCAGCGGCGGCCTGTTTACGACCACTGGCGACATCAAGAATTAGATGAAACAGCTCCCAGCCAACCTCTTCGATACTGGCATCACCCGTGGCAATGGAGCCTGCATCCAAATCGATAATGTCATGCCAGCGCCGGCCAAGATGGGAGTTAGTAGACACTTTAAGCACGGGCACCATGGCTAACCCATAAGGCGTTCCACGGCCCGTAGTGAATACTTGTAAATTCATTCCAGCGGCTAGCTGCAGGGTTCCACAAATGAAGTCGCTAGCGGGCGTGGCCGCAAAGGTCAGCCCTTTTCGACGCAGGCGCTCACCCGGGCCGATCACGTCAACAATGGGCGAGTTACCCGATTTGATGACTGAGCCCAATGCTTTTTCAACCACATTACTGAGACCACCCTTTTTATTGCCAGGTGATGGGTTAGCGCTGCGATCTGCCTGCCCCTGAGCAAGATAGTCATCGTACCAGGCCATTTGCTCAATCAGCGCCCTGCCCACCTGCTCGTCGATAGCGCGTGGCGTCAACAGATGGATGGCATCGCGCACTTCTGTCACTTCGGAAAACATCACGCTGCCGCCGGCTCGCACAATAAGATCCGTCGCAAAGCCGACCGCAGGATTCGCGGTAACCCCAGAGAAGGCATCACTGCCACCACACTGCATGCCAACGACTAAATCTGATGCTGGGCAAGTTTCCCGCTGACGGCGATTGAGCCGCTCTAAATGCCGCTCAGCCATGGCCAAAATGCCCTCGACCATCTCTCCAAACCCTTCAAAGCTTTCATCTTGAAGGCTCAGCACATTGGCTTCAGGGTCAGCAGCCTCGGTGTTCTCATAGATTTTGACGGGTCGATCATCAAGCAACGTAGAAGGCTGCAGCTTCTCGCAACCCAGACCAATGATCATGATCTCGTTACCAAAATTCGGATTCAAAGCGATGTTTTTAAGGGTGCGAATCGGCACGATAGCAGCCGGTGCATTAATAGCCACGCCACAGCCATAGCTATGATTCAGCCCCACTACGTCGTCTACGTTGGAAAAGCGCGGCAGCAGCTCACTCTTAATACGCTGCACCACGTAGTCGACGGTGCCCGCAACACACTGCACGCTGGTGGTAATGCCCAATACGTTCTTGGTGCCAGCGCTGCCATCAGGATTGCGAAAACCCTCAAAAGTGTAGCCATATAGTGGCTCAGCGGCCGGTGCCTTACGCGTAGCCAGCGGTAGTTCGTCGAGTGCAGGCGCGACAGGCATGCGCATATTTGTTTCGTTAACATGGCCACCGCTAGAAATAGCGGTTTCCGCGTTACCGATCACTTCACCATAGCGAACAACTTGATCACCTTTCGCTAAATCCACCAGAGCCACCTTGTGGCCCTGAGGAATCGACATGGTCGTGGTGCACCCCTCTTCAATCAGAGCACCTTCGGCAAGACCGCCGTGCTCAATGACAATGGCAACATTATCATTGGGATGTACTTTAATTACGCGAGCGCTAGTCATGGTCTGTGTCATGGTGTTTTCCAAAAGTAGATTATTTATTGTCGGCGGCTTGGCTCAATTCCAGCTTTTGCCTGGCGCGAGACTTAAATCCCATGATGATCGAGAAAATGACGGAGGCAGCGATTAACCCCCACAGCACCATGGCAATCGGACTTTTGGTAAAAAAGATGGAGTAAGTGCCAAAAGATTCGAGGCTTTTAACAAAGTAGACTTCTATCTGGCTTCCTAAGATAAAGCCGATGATAAGAGGAGCCACTTCTAAACCGATTTTCTGAATCACATAGCCCAATACGCCAAAGATAAGCAGCGTCCAAACATCGAACATAATGCCGTAATTAATCGCATAAGCGCCGACCACGCACATCATGACAATGATGGGATAGAGAATATGTTTGGGTACCATCACCACCTTGGCAATGTATTTAATGGCATAGAACATTAAAAAGAACATGACGATATTGGCAAATATTAATGCCGTCATCATGATGTACCACGTTTCGGTATTTTCTGGGATAAACAGCGGCCCTACTTGAATACCCTGGAGAGTAAAAGCACCAATAAGCACCGCCGTCGTAGCGTCACCAGGAATACCTAGCGACAGCAACGGGATAAGTGCACCGCCGGTTAGCGCATTGTTAGCAGACTCAGACGCAATCAACCCTTGAGGCGCGCCTTTACCCATTTGAGAAGAGTCGCGAGCCAGGTTTTTCTCCTGGGTATAGGCCAGCACCGATGCAGCGCTGCCACCAACACCAGGCAGTATGCCAATAAAAGTACCGATAAAAGAAGAGCGCGTTAAATTCACAAAACTACCTTTGAAGATCGACAGAGAAAACGGGCTCTGCTTGCCAACCTTCATACGCTCGTTACTCACATCGCTGCGAACGCCTTTTTCAGCGTCTAGCAAAATCGCGGATATACCAAAAATACCGATCAATACCGGAAGCAGTGAGAATCCTTCAAATAAGTAAGGCTCCATAAAGTCGAACATCAACCGGGTATGACCATTACCGCCATCTGAAATACTGTAGTCGCCAATCAAACTAAGCCAGATGCCAATCACACCGCTGAAGATACCCACCAGCATGCTGCTTGAAAGAGAGGCTATAACGCTCAGGGCCAATAGAATAATGAGAAACTTCTCTACATAAGAGAACTTAATCGAAAAGTCGGCTAGCAAAGGAGCAAACAGAAACAGTACAGCGGCACTAATAAGCCCACCAACGACGGAAGCAACTACGCAGATCCGTAGCGCCTTTTCCCCCTCACCTTTACGGGCCATCGGATAGCCGTCAAACGTGGTGGTAATAGAAGATGGCGTACCCGGAATATTGAGCAGCACAGCAGGCACCATGCCACCCGAAATACCGCCCACATAGAGGCCAAGTAATAACGCTAAACCGTAGTTAAGCCCTAGTGCATAGGTCAGTGGCAAGCAAACGGCGACGGCCATCGTCGCCGTCATACCGGGAATAGCGCCGAAGATGATACCAACTAGGGTTCCAAATCCGACGAGCAGAAAAAAAGTGAGATCGAGCAGTGACAGGAATTCCATGGCGGTACTCGCTTAGGTCACGGTAAAGTGATGGTGAACAGCTTGGCGAGAACGAACCAGGCTAAACTAGGGGCGACAACAGCATTAATGACGATGATAGTCACTGACCTTTTCGTCCACTCATGCACATACAGAAGTGACATAAGAAGCACGAAAGCCATTGAAACAAATAGAAAGCCATAGCCCGTATACGGGAAAAGATCGCCTACGACGGCCATCAAGTAAAAATACGCCGCTATAAGGATAAGAGTGCCAAAAAAACGAAAGCGATCCATAGGCTCACCGACGATCGGCAGAGTCCGCTCGCCTCGTTTCACAGCCACTAAAAAAGGCGCTACCTTGGTTAACAAAATCAGGGCAAACAGGCCACCCATCATCCAGTGGATAATCCTCGGAAAGAATAAGTGGGAGGTTTCGAAATCTATCGAAACGCTTAATAAACTGGTTAGACCTGACTCCATACTAGCTCCAGACATTGATGGGCCGCATGCTTATCATTCTCGGCATACAAAAAGCTAGCGGCATACAAGCCGCTAGTTTCACCGCGTTTACTTAATGTTATTAATGATTTCTTCGTAACGAGACATTTTATCGTGCAAGTACTCAGACGCTTCTTCAGAAGGTTTAAAATCGGGGATAAAGAAAGAGTTCTGTAGGACTTCTTGAATTTCTCCTTCCGCATAGATTTCAGCAAGCGCTTCGTCAATCTGGCTTACGATGCCTGCGTCCATCTCTTTGTTGTAAAGGAAGAAGAACTCTTTATCGAAGGTAAAGCTCTCGTCTTCAGCCGCATCGCCCCCAATCGTCACATGGACGTTAGGCTCAACATACTCAAGCAACTGCTCGCGGGTGGTTTGACCTAACCCCTCTTCATTGGCTTGCTCAATCGTGCTCTGACGAGCCGTTAGCCAAATAAACCGCATAGCTTTCTGATCGTCTTCCGGCAGGCGCGTGTACTGCTCATTGGCCTGAACGCTGCCGTTGATAACATCGGCTTGGCCATCGAAAAGCTGCTGATTTTTATCGGACTGAGAGCCGGTATTAACGGCAACTAAATTATCCTCTTGCCCCGGATGCTCGATAGCAATCGCGTTTTTCAAGGCACTAAAGCCGATCTCAGAAACGCCACCAGGCTGGACCGCAACACGAACAGTCTCGCCACTGCCTACCGCCTCAATAATGTCATCGAGATTTTCATAAGGAGAATCCTTAGGTACTAGATAGGCATTACCCGGATTAATCGAGATCGTGGGGCCAATGATGTACTTCTCAAAAATGTCGTCATATCCCTGAACACCATAAAGGTGCCCAAGGTATGACTGATCATGAAAGATCATCAACGTATTGCCGCGAGAGTCCCTGTCCAGGGTACGAAAAGCGGAGCTTGCCCCAACCGCATCTACCTTCATGTTGAGGCCGAGGCGCTCAGCTAATCGGTCAACGACAATGCTGGCATTTTGATAGGTGTCGCCCCCGGTAGACGTAGAGCCAATCACCACCCGAATATTACCGCGGAGCTGGCCCTCTTGAGCCATGACAACCCCAGAATGGATGGCAAATGCTGCTAGCAATGTAGCTGAGCCAACGGTTGCAACCACCTTCTTAGATATCATCATCAGTTAGCCTCTTGCGTGCATTATTGATTTATTGTCGCTTAGTGGTTATCACTTCTTGACACAATCAATGAGTGTCTCTAGCTCTTTACATTCAGCAGAAGAAGGCATAACCAACGGTGCCCGCACGTCGCCTGCTGGGCGACCTATAAGAGCAGCGCCGGCTTTAATCAAGCTGACGGCATAGCCGGCTTTTTGATCACGTAGGTCTACAAACGGAATGAAAAAGTCGTTGGTAATTTGTTTAACAACGTCTTTATTTCCTTTACGCAGTTCCTTGTAGAAGGTAACCGCCATATCAGGAACGAAGTTGAATACCGCCGAGGAGTAAGTATTCACGCCAATAGAGAGATAGGCTTCGGCAAAGATTTCAGCCGTAGGAACACCGCCGATATAGGACAGACGATCGCCAACCGTTTTGATAATTTTGTTTAACGCCTGAATGTCACCTTTGCCATCTTTCAAACCAATCAGATTGGGGCAAAGATCGGCAAGCCGCTGAACGGAAGGAGCCGTCATAATACCGTTGCCGCGATTGTAATAAATCACGTTTAACTCAGTAGAGTCACACACTTGGCGTGCATACTCGACCAACCCATCCTGTGGGCACTCGGTAAGGTATGGAGGCATTAAGAGAATGCCATCAGCACCCGCCTCTTCTGCCGCCTTTGCAAACGCCACGCTTGCTTCAACGCTCAACCCAGCGCTAGCAATAACCGGCAGTCGGCCATCAATGACCTCAACCGCAACGCGAACAATCTGGCGATACTCGTCAAGCGACAAGCTAAAAAACTCACCCGTACCGCCGGCTACAAAAACGGCTGAAATATCATGACTGATGAACCACTCTAAACGCTCACGATAGCTCGCCTCATCAAAGCGGCCTTGGCTATCAAAATCAGTAATAGGAAATGATAGCAGGCCATCGCCAATGGCATTTGTTACTGCTTCTTTTGAAAATTTCACGTTGTACCCTCTTTTATAAATGCGTTGATCCCTGGGTGAGCTAGTACCATCGAGCCGCCCAACGCCTAATGTAATACATCATACAACCATGAAGATAAGTACCTCACGCTGGGGAAGCAAGCAGAACTCGCGAAATCTAAACCAAAGTAGTAGGCCAAAACTGGCAATGATCATTATAATTAGATATTAACGACCCAATCTGGCCTAAACAACGCTGGGTTGAATTCATCCGGATAACCACCGGGATTGGCAAGAATCCGAGTGCCGTTACGCAAAATATCGACCGGCTCATGAACGTGCCCATGAATCCATACATCCATTTTGCCCATTAAATGAGGAAGATGAGAGGCAAACGCAGGGGAAAGGTCATCGCCTAAATATTGACCGGGAATGCAGTCGTGAAGCGGTGCATGATGACTGATCACCACCTTGGGGCCATCAAACGGCTGTGCGAGCTCCCCTTCGAGCCAATGACGCGCTTCACTATGCAGCTGGCAGCTTTCTTCAGGCGTAAAAATGCGCTCTGGCGCGGTTTTGACGATGCGAAAATCAGGCATATAGCGGAGCGCTTTAGACAGGGTATCAGCCGGATTTTTTGTTGGATCACCAGCGTAAAGCGCAAAATCGGTCCATAGCGTGGTGCCGTAAAAACGCACGCCGTTCAGCGTAATGCTACGACAATCCAGTAGCTCAATCTCGAGCCGCTCGGCTTCTTCTGCCAGCCCCTCGCGCAGCAATGGCAGGCAGGTATTATAGAACTCGTGATTACCGGGCACGTAGATAATGGGTGTGTTTGGAAAGCTCCGGCGAGCCCAGGCAAGCCCCTCACACTGGCGGTGAATATCGCCCGCCAGAATGACTACGTCAGCCTCAACCTCAGGCAATTCGCGGTATCCATCAAAGTACTCCAAGTGTAAATCAGACAAAACACGCAGGCGCATTGACTCCCCCTTTTACTCGTCACTCAGAGCAGAACTTAGCGCGAAATCTGCTCAACAAACTGGCTTACCAAGTTCACCACATCGGCTTCACATTCACGGTGAGGTACATGATGGATATTTGCCAGTATTTCGCAATGTGCGGGGCCGTTAAGATGGCGCGCAATGCTTTCCGGCTGCCGACGAGAACCATACTCATCGTTTGCCCCATGAATGATCAAGCTGGGGCACTTGACGCGCTCAAGAGCGGGCACTAATGACCAGTTTTCAAACGCTGGATTCAGCCATGTTTCTGTCCAGGCATTGAGCACCCAGCGGGCTTTATCGCCGTGGTATTTGGTTAGCTTAGCAAGCTGCTCTGGTGCCTGAAATGCGGCCTGGGCTTCTACGATGCCGCTTCGCGTGCGCTGTTCATTAAAGGCCTGCGCAGAAATAGTGACTAAACCATCGCAATCATCGGCGTAAGCCCCCGCACACTGAACGGCCATACAGCCACCCACGCTGTGCCCCATCGCGATAAAACGCTCTACGCCCAAAGCATCGCGAAGCGCTGCAAACCCTTGGCTGGGTTCATCATCGATAAAACTTAACGACAGAATATCGTTACGCGCGGCAGATAGGCCAAAACCAACGCGATCATAGGCAATCACGCGACGCTGGGTGGCGACGCATAGCGCCGCGGGAAAGCTGCGCCATAGCGCAACGCAACCTAAAGAGTCGTGCAGCAAGACGATGGGGGTTTCAGGCATTTGTGTATTACTTGGCTGCCAGGTGCGCGTAAACAGGCGGCCATCGGGCACATCGACCCACTGGTCATGCTGTTCGAAAGAGGATAAGGCTGAGTTCGTCATTAGCAGCTACGTGATTTTTATTAGTTGACGATGAACATAGCACGCCAGCGCGGTGGCTCCAATGATTGCCAATGTGTGCCAGTTAGATTGTCAGGAATGCTTCTTACGCAAAAATGCTGCGATGCAGCAAAAAACAGCTATACTAGAGATGTTGTCCCACTAGGAGGGCCACAAAATGACATTTCTAACGTTACACCCTGCGCGCGATAATGAAGTTCTAGCGTTCTGGAACTTAAACGCCCAGTGGCATCGTGCCGCCGCCGAAGCACTGACAGCCTATTTAGGTTAATTCAGCTGCTTTTGCTACCCCAAGACCAAAAGATAAGCCATGCAGCCGGAATAATTTCCGGCTTTTTTAATTTTATGAAAACCTTTTCCATTCAAAGATATAATAGCCCTAACGCACCTTATGTAAGCCCAGGCTTACATAAAATAGCCGATTACCTACACCGTTTGGACTATCACAAGCCTCTGAAAGTCCTTACTATCGTGACCAATAGCGAAAATGCTGCTGCGCACAATACAGGCTCTATAACAAAATGTTGCATGCATTTCTGTCATGCACCTCTGACTAATGTCCCTTTAAATAAAGGAGTGAACGCCATGCAATATTCAAACGCCCAAGCTCAAACATTAAACGACGATGTCATGGAAGTATGGGCACAGCGCGCAAGGCAGCAGCTAGCTGCCCTTGATGCTATTAAGGATTTCCTGCGCTAAAGCAATTGCTCAAGATCTGTTTCAGCCCCCCAGCGCCTCGTATGAACGAGGCGCTTTTTTATAGCCAGTTAGTTTCTGGAGCGTCGGCACTGTCGAGCTGGGCTAGGAAGGTATCTTGTAGAATATACATTCGTTTTACATCGCGATATTTTCCGTTAATAAAGAACTCTTGAACCAGCTTTCCCTCCTCAATAAACCCGCTCTCTTCGTAAAGATGGATTGCTTTGACGTTTTCCACCGCCACAATCAGGTACACCTTATGTAGGTTTAAGATGGTGAAAGAGTAGTGCAGCGCCTGTTGAATTAATGATCGGGCAAAGCCTTTACCCTGATAATCGGGCGCAATGATAATTTGAAACTCACCGCTGCGGTGGATGTAGTCAATCTCAATCAGCTCTACCAAACCAATCGCGTCACTATTGCCATCCTCTGCCACAAATCGTCGTTCAGCATTGTCGTGAATATGCTTGTTATAAAGCTCCTCTAGCTCGTCAAATGACTCGTAAGGCTCTTCAAACCAGTACGACATAATGCTCTGGTTATTATTTAGCTCATGCACAAAACGCAGGTCGTTGCGCTCCAGTGCGCGTAAATAAAGTGCGTGGCCCATCATTTTCCATCCTTATCGATATCGCTCAATCATGCGCATCTTGAAGCGTGTGTTAAGGGTCGTCTTGCCGCGCAGCTAATTTAGCCAGACGCTGAAACGAAAACAGCGCTTCCAACGGGTGTTCTCTACCCTCTATAAGCGCGCGCAGCAACGTTGCGCCAATCATGCTATAGCTTATGCCATTACCGCCATATGCCATGGCAAAGTGTACGCGCGAGCCAAACGCCTCGTGAGGGCCAAAAAAAGGCAGGCCATCCTCCGTTTCAGCAAAAGTGCCGCCCCATGAGAAGGTGGGATTCATATCAAGCCTCGGCCATAGCGCTTCTATCTTACGCGCCAAACCAGCGGCTTTCTCCTCAACCCGAGCATCGCGACGCTTAGGAATATCTTCATCGTCGTCATCACCGCCTACTAATAAGCGGCCGTCACCGGTGCAACGCATATAAAGGTACGGGCGCGCTGACTCCCACACCATCGTGTGGCGTAATGCCCCTAACGCCTCAGGTGCAAGCGGGTCGGTGATAAAAGCGTAGCTGCTGCGATTGATCGCCACTTTCTCAGGTAGCCAGGCTTGTGACTCATACCCCGCCGCCATAATTAAGTGCTGACAGCGCAGCGTAGCCCCGTTAGTAAGCGTTAACGTCACGCCCTGCTCGTCAGGCGACATGGACGCCATTTGCGTGCGGTCGTATACCTCCCCTCCACGCTCGACAACGGCATTAAATAGCCGATAGGCCATACGGTAAGGATCAATACTGGCTGCCAGCTGGGTAAGAATAGCCCCAGGCGCTTCAAAGCCGTATTCCGCTAAAATGGCATCACTGTCCAGCCATGTGGCATCAAATCCGTGCTTTTGGCGCAGCGTCAGCTCCTCTTTGAGGGCTGCCACATCTCCTTCGTGACTGGCATAGTAGAGGCTCTTCTGGCGCTCAAAATCTACGTCGCCTAGCGCCACCGCCAGTGCTTCAATCTCGCCAATCGCTTGAGCACAGGCGCGATAAGCGAGTACTGCATCGGCTTCTCCGTAGCGTTTGGCCAAATCGGTCATGTGCGTATCTATTTCGTATTGTAGCAACGCCGTGCTCGCCGCAGAGCTACCCCACCCCACATCACGCTGCTCAATGACCACCACGTGATGGCCGTGTCGACTAAGCTCATCAGCGATTAAGGCGCCGGTAATACCGCCGCCAATCACCACAACGTCACACGCATGATGGTGGATAAGCTTGGGAAACGCTGTCAGCAGGCCATTTTTGATCGCCCAATAGGGATAGCCACTTTTTAGATCCATCGGGTTGCCTATGCTGGAGAGACTTGCAGTATGCTGTTAACCATAGATGCATCCTTCAAAACGTGCTTGAGAAAACATGCCTAAGTAACTGCCACCACAAAAAAAGGAGAGGCGCATGATTGATTTACGCAGTGATACGGTGACACGCCCAACGACCGCTATGAAAGAGGCCATGATGGCGGCTCCGGTGGGCGATGACGTGTGGGGCGATGACCCAACAGTCAACGCCTTTCAAGCAACTCTAGCCGAGCTGGCTGGGGCAGAGGCCGCCCTGCTATTTCCTAGCGGCACGCAAAGTAATCTCGTCGGGTTAATGGCGCACTGCGAACGCGGCGATGAGTATATCGTGGGGCAGTCAGCCCATACCTATCGCTATGAAGGCGGGGGTGCCGCGGTCTTAGGCAGCATTCAACCCCAGCCGATTGAGAATGCCTCCGACGGAACGCTGCCACTTGAGAAAATAAGCGCGGCCATCAAGGCTGATGATTTTCACTTTGCGCGCAGTAAACTTCTGGCCTTGGAAAACACGATGGCCGGCAAAGTGCTATCGGCAGATTACGTCATTGCAGCAACGAATTTGGCGCGTGAACGCGGGCTGGCGACACACTTAGACGGCGCACGACTGTTTAATGCTGCCGTCGCTACGAACACCTCACTGAAGCAGCTCTGCCAGCCTTTCGACAGTGTGTCTCTATGCTTTTCAAAAGGCCTTGGTGCACCGATGGGCTCAGCCTTGGTCGGCTCACAGGCGTTAATCGATAAGGCACGCCGTTTACGCAAAATGGTCGGTGGCGGCATGCGCCAAGCAGGCATTATCGCCGCCGCTTGCCAGCACGCGTTGGACCATCACGTGGCTGATCTAAGTCATGATCATCGCCGCGCCGAACGCCTAGCGGAAGGCCTCGCGAAACTGCCCGGCGTTGAAATCACTTCCCAGGCTACCAACATGGTATTCGCACGCTTCCCTGATGCCCATATCCAGCCACTTTCCGCTTGGCTCAAAGAGCATGGCGTACTTATTGAGCTGCTTTACGCCACGCGCTTCGTTGTGCACCGCGATATCAACGATGCGAATATTGATAAGGTTATTGCGGTGATGAATGCCTACTTCAGCCAGCACTGAACGGCATCTCGTGGGGCTAGCGTGTTGATAAAGCACTACAGCCGCCTCAGCTCCCACGACATCACCCCACATAAAGTATGCGTCCCGCTCAGAGAAGCTGACTAAGCACGCCATATGCTGTGGCGTAAAGCACACATAAATAACAGAAAGCTGCTAGGGGATAGCTGATTCATCCAGTGCCTCAACAAGAGATTCGGCAAAGCGAAGGGCTGAGGGGAGAGCGCCAAATACCCAGAATGGAGGAACAGTTATTAAATTGTTTTCTCGAATGCTGGGCACATACTGCCATAGGCCACGGCCGGCAAGTTGATCGGCTATATTCCCGGAAAGTTGCGGGCCTTCCACGATGACTAGTCGCGCATTAATGTCGACTAGCGCTTCTACACCGACAATCGAAAATCCTTTCTGACTTGTTGGTTCTTGCCAAGCGTTGGACAGACCCAAACGGTCAAGCACGGCTTGAACCAGGCTGTTTTCTCCATAAACTCTCACATGCTGGGCATCTAGAGCGCGAATAATCAGCAATGGTTCGTTCCATTCCCTGATTCTATTTTTTAGGTGTTCAATGTTATTTTCAACGTCGGCTATATACACCTCACCAGAATCTGGCTGCATAATAGCGGTGGCTACTTGTCTTGTGAACTCTGTAAGTTCATTCCAACGGTCTACTTCTTCTTGATAAAGGGTGAAGCGATATGTGTTAACTCTATCTGATAATTTCTCATCGAATACTACGAAAACACTGTCTGACATTATGATATCTGGATGCATTGATGTAATGAGTTCAAGGTTTGGTTGAAAAGAGACGCCAACCTCAACTATGTCTTCCGAAAGTGATCTTATACTCCCCCACTGTTGATAATTATCTATCATTGACATGCCTTCTGGCGGAGCACCAATAGCAACGAGTGTTTCGGCAGTAGTCCAACTTAGCGCTATTGTAGAAGGATGAGATGAAGCATGACTGATGACGGCAATAAAAAAAGAAAGGCACAAAGTAAAGGCGTGCAGAGCGCATTTTCTACTTATCTGTGGTTGAGAGAGATTAATCATGCTGTTTCTCAATATACGGCGAAACTTATAAGAAGTGATTTGTGTGTTATTTACTTGGCGGCAGTTTTTATCATTCTTCATTTTAACAACCTTTAAATTTCCGCCAAGTTAATAAGCTTTAGAATGCAGATATATCACCCTGCTCATGAATTATTAGAAACTGTAGTCCATGGTGAGCATGAAGTTTCTTGGCGCACCGTAATAATTATGTCTACTCCCCCCTCGAACCGTAGAGTAGTACTCTTTGTCGGTTAGATTATTACCATTCAAGGAGATGTCCAGGTTGTCATTGACTTGATAGCCGAGCAGTGCTGAAACAGTGGTGTAGCCCCCTTGTTCAGTTTGGACATCCCCACTTCCGGCATAAATACCACTGACGGCATTTACACCTGCACCAATGCGCCACCCCTGATTTGGATTGTCACTAAAGTGATAGCGTGACCACAGGTTGACGTTATGCTCCGGCGTGTCCGGTGAGAGTGTTAGGCCTTCAGAGCTAGCGTCCCTCACGAACTCTGTCTGCGTATAAGCATAACCAGCGGTGAGATCCCAGCGAGGAAATAGCTGACCGCTAACTTCCAGCTCGAAACCCTCACTTCTTGCTTTACCGATCGGAATTGAGAAACCAGGATTGATAGGGTCAGCGTAGGCGCGGTTGGTGTCTTCGATGCGGAAAACGGCGGCATGCCAGTTTACACTTCCCTCAAGGTTGGATCCTTTGATCCCCATCTCTATCTGGTTACCTTCACGTGGGTCGATAAAATTATCGTTGTGGTCTGTTGTCAGCTGCGGTTCGAAAAATCCGGTGTAGCTGGCGTAGAGATTGATTGCGGGATTCAGCCGGTATATCAGGCCCGCATAAGGAATGAATTCGGTTCCACTCCCGTCATTCTCGCTCACCGCTCCTCCTACATTGACGGAAGTCTCAACTTCCCACCAACTGATACGCCCTCCTAAGGCAAGGGTAAGAGGATCGAATAGGTTGAAGTTAGCTTGGCTATAGATCGCATATTGCTCGCTAGTTTGATCAGAACGGATTGGGTTTTGATCGAAAATAGGAGGCTCTGACGTTCTATGGCCTGAAGAGAAAATGCTTGCAGGAACAGTGGCCGGGTTACCAGATGCAAATTTACGAGTAACTTCCCTAGTCAAATAGCTCGCGCCGAGTACGGCTTCGTGAGAGGTACCTGCCAGTTCAAAGGGAGTACGTGCCTGCAATTCGAGATACTCATCCTGGCGCTCTTGATCCCACTGGATTCTGCGCATCAAGAATTCACCGGTATCGGTTGAAACAGGCGAATGGCTTTCAGTCTTTTGGAGGCTGGAATCTCGATTCAGATGATTGGCTTTAAAAGTGATTTCAGCGCCATTGTTCAACCGGTGCTCCAATTCCATAAAATACCGCTGAGCATCGCCTGCTTGTTTTTCCCAATCCGAACCTAGATAAGTAGAGCGACTGACATGAAGCAATGACCCGTCGCTGTAAATCGGTAGCCCAGAGTTAGGGCGGAACTCTTCGTCTTGTATAGTTGCCCCCAAGGACAATGTGGTGTCCGGAGTCAGGTCGAATTCCAAGGTTCCATAACCGACTCTGTTCTCCGAATAGACATTGTCGATGAAGGAGCCGCGATCATCATAAACACCGACGAACCGGCCCCGGACTCGCCCATCACTATCTAGCGCGCCCGTTACGTCGACGACCCCCCGATAAGCATCATCTGTGCCGGCAGAAAGAGTAACCGAGGTTTGGCTTTCAGCTAAAGCACGTTTGCGCACCAGGTTGATGGTGCCGCTGGGCTCACCAGCCCCATGGAGGATACCCGCAGGCCCACGTAGTACCTCAATGCGATCGAGTAGGGCTGTATCAAATAATCCTGCGCTTTCCCAGGCGCTTTCTGGACTCTGAGCAGGACTACCATCAATAAGAAAGGAGGTAATATTATAGCCTCGGGCCTTGAGTTCGTACTGATTTGGCCCGTACTCACGCACGGTCATACCAGTGACATTGCGCATGGCCTCAGCCAGTGAAGTAGTATTTTGATCATCCAGTCGCTCCCGCGTTACGATGCTAACGGACTGAGGCGTTTCCTGTACCGACTGTGAAACCAGGCCGATGCTAACGCCTTCACTTGTGTAGGAATGACTGTTTTCGGTCATACCCAAGGGTAGACGCTCTCCCGTCACCTCAATCGTTGACAACGACATGTCATTTAGCAGCTCCTCGAGCCGGTAACTGCCATCCCCCTGCCTTATGGCCCTAAGACTGGCTCCACTCAGCAGCTGCTCCAGCCCTTCCCCGACGCTGTACTGACCCTCCAGGCCAGGGCTTTGGCGCCCTTCTCCTAGTTCGCCGGCGCCGCTAATAAACACACCTGCTTCAGCGGCGAAGCGATTAAGCACCGTGCTGATCGGGCCCGCGGGGATATCGTATTGGCGTGTTTGCTGCAGGGTGGTTTGCGCCATGGCGGGTAGCGCCAGCAGAGGTATGGCTAGCAAACCGGCGGCGGAGAGATGAACCGCCAGCGCGAGGGCGCGGCGCCGCCGTGGAAATGGGCGGATTGCGGTAGTCGATGGGTTTAACGCAGTGCGTTGTTGCGGCATATCGATTCCCCTAATGGTTATATTTTTGCTGCTTATATAGGGGAATCGAATCAGCAGTAAAAAGGGGAACCAAAAAGCCGTTTTTTTATTTGTGGTTCGAACCTGCCTCTATTACATCTTCTGCCTCAATCTTGATCCACCAGGGCATGATCTGGCGCACATTCACCGGCAGCGTGGTCTCAATCATATCTAGAGTGCGATTCAGGTCACTAAGTGGGAAAGCGCCTAGCAGTGTCAAGTCAGCTATCGCAGGGTCAACATCAAGGCGACCACGGTGGTGGCGGCCAAGCTCTGCAGCGAACGTCTTAAGCGGCATACGATCTGCCAACAAAATACCGCTGGCCCACGCTTCCCGGCGGTCTTCAGCTGGCGTGAGTTCACCGATTTGCTCAACGGTATAGTGGGCCTGTTTTCCGGCATTGACCACCTGTCGCTGACCAGCGTGCTGAGCATTGCCAAGGGTATGGATAGCCACGGCACCATCAAACACTGCCAGCAGTTCGCCTGATGCTTGCTCACTCACGCTAAAACGGGTGCCCAGCGGCGTTAGACGAGCATGACGGGTATCAAGGTAAAACGGTCTTTCGACGTCATCGCCGGTCGCAATCAGCACCTCGCCAGCGACAAGCGACAAGCGACGCTGGTGATGATCGTAATCAACATTGAGTGCCGAGGCGCTGCTTAGCCAGACCTGGGTACCATCCTCCAGCACGATACGGGAAATTTCGCCGGTGCCGGTGTGATAATCAGCCCCCCATTGCAGTACCAGCCTTGGCAGCGGCGTGCTCTGCCAGAGCGCGGTGGTTAGTACGGCGACCAATGCAAGGCTAGCCAAACCGCCCAGCAAATGACGACGCCCCCGCCGCCTATGTCGCGCCAAGCTGATCACTCTATCAGCGGTTTGGCGTTCATTCTCACCTAAAGTATCGGTGAAGCGGCGACTTACGCCGTCCACCTGCTGCCAAGCCCATCGATGGGTGCCGTTGGCATCATGCCAAGCTTGCCAGCGCTGATGCTTCGCAGCCGACAAATCTCCTGCCTGCCACTCCGCAAACCACTCGGCGGCCTCCGTCAGCGCAAGGCGCTTAGCAGCTTTTTCCGAGCAGGCAGCAGGCTCCATTTAGAGACTTGCCTCAAAGCCTGACTCAATCAGCGCGCACTGCAACATGGCCTGGGCCATATATTTTTTGACCATGCGCTCAGAAACGCTCAATTCCTTGGCAATCTGACGGTAGGGCTTGCCCTGCAGTTGAGAGGCTAGAAAAGCGTTAGCGACTTTTTCGGGTAGCCGCGCCAGCATGCGATCGATTTCGCATAGCGTCTCGATAACGATTTGCTGATGTTCGGCAGAAGGCAGGTGTACTTCAGCGCGGGCAGCCAGCGCCTCTTGCCAGGCGCGTTCGATATCTTGCCGACGCCAATAATCCACACATAGCCCTTTAGCCATGCGGCTCAGATAGGCCCTCGCGCCGTCGAAACTGTCCAAATGGCGCGGCGATTGCAGCAGACGTACAAAGGCATCCTGGGCTAGGTCAGATGCGGATTCACCACAGCCCAGTCGTCGGCTTAGCAACTGTTGTAACCAAGGTTGATGGTGATGGTAGAGCTGGCCGAGTGAGTCTCGACAGCCGGTTTCATAAGTCATCGATTCGGATAAACGAGTGGCTGTCACAATCGCCGCAGCCCCCACATAAAGTATGCGCCGCCAATCAAGGAGGCGACCAAACCCGCCGGTATCTCATAGGGAAAAATCAACTGACGGCCTACCCAGTCCGCCAGCACCATCAACAGCATACCGATCAAAGCTGCCCCCAACAGGTGCTGACCCGCCCGTGAGAAGCCGACTAAGCGCGCCATATGTGGCGCCAGCAGGCCAATAAACGAAAGCGGCCCCACCACCAGCGTCGCGCAAGCAGTGAGCAGTGCCACCAGTAGCAACAGCGCCAAGCGAGCACGGTTAAGCGTTACCCCAAGGGCTTTAGCCGTCGGTGCGCCTAAAGGCAAAATATCCAGCCAGCGGGTAAACGGCAGCGTGACCAGCGCCAATACGGCCGCAATGCCGCCCACCACGACAGCATTGGTGATATCCACGTAATAGGTAGAGCCCGCCAGCCAAGCAATCACCTGCTGGCCACGCGGGTCACCGCCTGCCAGCATCACGCTACGCACTGCATCAAACAGCGCACTGACCGCCACCCCGGTGAGCAGCAAACGCTCGGGTAGATAACCGCTCTTGCGGTTGATACCCACCAACACCAGCAGCGTCGCGAAAGCGCCTAGGGTGCCCACACCAATCAGCATCATATTGGTGGGTGCAGGCAGCAGGAAAATCCCCAGAATCAGCGCAATGGCACAACCACCGCTAATACCCAAGACTTCAGGGCTGGCCATGGGGTTGGCCGAAAGACGCTGGAGAATCGTCCCGGCAATCGCCAGCATCAAGCCGCTGGCCGCTGCCGCCATCACTCGCGGCAGGCGCCACTGCATCACGTTCCAGTTATCCGGCGACAGCCAATACCAGCCGTCTACGCCCTGGCCAAACAGCAAGCCAAGAACCGTTGCCCCTAGTAACGCGAGCAGTAATCCGGTAGCTAAGCGTGACGGCGCAGGGTGACAGTGGGCGAAAACACCGGCCCCTTTCGGTGGCTGGTCGCCCTGTAGTTTCAGGCGAGGAATCAGCCACATTAACAGCGGCGCCCCTAGGGCACCGGTAATCGCTCCAGTAGGAATAAAGGCCGTCATCATGCCACCGAATTGCTGCAGCAGCAGATCAGTGGTGGCCAACAGCACTGCGCCCAATAGCGCCGACCAGATTAGCCGCGGCCCTAAGCGGCGCGCACCGGCCATGCGCACAATATTGGGCGCTGCCAAGCCAATAAAACCAATGATGCCCACCACGCTGACAATGCTGCCGGTAATAAATACTGCCAGTCCCATTCCAGCAAAGCGCAGATAGGTCAGCGAAACCCCTAAGCTCTTGGCGCTGGCGTCATCCAGCTCCAGCACTGCCAGAGGGCGCAGCAGAAACCACGCGGCAACACAGCTAATCGCCAGCCGTGGCCAGAGCACCGCCACCCCGTCCCAACCGTTTTGCGCCAGCGACCCCGCGCCCCAAATCAGCAGCCCCGAGAGCGCCTCGTGATTAAACAGCAACAACGCGGTGGAGAGTGCCCCCAGATACAGATTGACCACCAAACCCGCCAACACCACCACGATCGGCGCCAGCCCGCGCCGCCAGGAGAGCAGGAAAACCAATCCAACCGCCAGCGCACCGCCTAATAAGGCGACCCATTCGCGCCCGGCGACAAGCAGCCCCGGCGCCAGCAAGGTGGCGGTCATCAGCGCCAGGTTAGCGCCCGATGCCACCCCCAGGGTGGTGGGCGAAGCCAACGGATTGCGCAGGACCTGCTGCATGAGCACGCCTGCCACTCCCAAGCCCCCCCCGGCGAGCAGGGCGACCGAAAGGCGCGGCCACCAGGCATAGTAGAGCAGCAGCTCGTCAACGTTCTCAAAAGAGGGCGCCACTAACGCCTGCAGGCCCAGCGCAAAACCGCCTTGGCCCTCTAGCCCGACCCAAAACAGCACCACCATCGGCAGGCTAAGCAATAGGCAGGCTTTCGCAGGCGACATGCCTCCCACTCGTTGGGAAAATTGTGCAGCGCCTAGCATAGCGAGCTGCCTTTTGTGATCGCCGAGCAGTTCGCCACATAGGACGTGATAGGCAGCAGAGTCATTGTCCAAGCCTTAATCGTTCTGGAGGTTAATAGTTAAATTATTGACAATGATTCTAAATGATAATAATTAGCACTACAATTGACACCTTGATCGATGAATAAATAATGGAGCCCACTATGGCCGCCAAACCGAGCTACCAGCTTTTCGATATCAAACTCGCCCGCCGTACCCAAGTCAGCGCCTCGCTTGTAAGGTTTACCTTTACTGGCCCAGGTATTGGCCAAATGGCGACTTACGCCCCGGATCAGCGCGTCAAGCTGTTCTTTCCTGAAGACGGTGGCAGTCTCGACCAGCTGTTTGAGATCGCCAAGCTGGAAGAGCACGACTGGTACGGTGCCTACCGCGCCCTACCGGATGCCCAGCGGCCATCTGCGCGTACCTATACCATTCGCGCCCTACGCTCAGAAAAAGCCGAGGTGGACGTGGAGTTCGTACTTCACGGCGACAATGGCCCCGCCTCGCGCTGGGCAATGCGAGCCCAACCAGGCGACCGCCTGGCGATGACAGCCCCGGACGCCAATGCGGAAGGCCCAAAACTAGGTTACGAATGGAAACCGCCCCAAGGCGTGCGCCGTATCCTGATTATCGCCGATGAAACCGCCCTTCCTGCCGCGGCCGGCATCTTGGAAACTCTCGATGACCTGCCCCTTAAACCCAAGGTCGAAGCGCTGTTCGAAGTACCTCGCGGCGACGATGTTCAGCCGCTGCCTCAAGCCGCCAGGCTACGCTGGCTGGCTCGCGATACCGAGCCCGGCTGTCAACACGGTGAAATGCTGCTGAGGGCAGTGCGCGACATTGATTTGCATAAGGAAATTCAAGCGCTAGGCGGCTTTCCCACGACAGCCACTACCCACGATGCAAGCGACGATGAGGAAGGCCCTCTCTGGGAACCCGCCATCTTGGACGACAGCGCCCCCTTCTACGCCTGGATCGCCGCTGAAACCAAGGTCGCCATGAAGCTGCGCCGCTACTTGGTTAACGAGTGCGGGCTACCCAAACAGTACGTCACCAGCATGGGCTACTGGCGCATGGGCAAGGCCAATGGTTAAAGTCATGGCAAACAGCACCGCACTAAACAGTGATCACACCAGCATGCCAGCTCAAACGCCTATTGGCTGGCGAGACAGCTCCAACCACTACGGGCGCATAAGCCGTGCGTTGCACTGGCTCACCGCCGCACTGGTCACACTGCAATTTACCGTGGTGCTGGCTTGGCGGGGAATGGGCGAAAACGCTATCACGCTGTTGTTGGCGAGCATCGGGCCTCACGGCTCGTTAGGTTTTATGCTCCTGATCGTGACTCTGGCGCGCCTTGGCTGGGCATGGATAAATCGCAAGCAACGCCCGCCCCGCCCGCCGGGGCTAGGTGGCCGCATAGCGCGGCTCGTACATATCACCTTTTATGGGCTGTTGTTGTGGCTACCCGCTTTCGCCATTCTGCGCCAGTATGGCCGCGGCGGTGCGCTGCGCTTTTATGGCATGGAGCTACTGCCCGAAGCAGAACGCGAGATCACCTGGATGATCGCCCCCGCCGAGCTCCTTCACGGCCCGCTCTCGTGGCTGCTATGCGGATTAGTCATCGGCCATATCGCCATGGCGCTGGTTCACCGCTTCTGGTTCAAGGACAAGGTGTTGGAGCGCATGATGGGATCAAGAGACCGGTGAGGGCTCCGCCAGAGGCTCTTCGGCAGTCTCAGACTCAGCAGCCAACAGCTTGCCGCTCTCCAGCCTCACCAATCGATCCGCGAGGTGGAAGTAGCGGTCATCGTGGGTGATGACCAGTACCGCTTTGCCCATGCGTTTTAGCTCGGGCAACACCTCGCAATAGAACACCTCTTTGAATAGCGGATCCTGGTCTGCCGCCCACTCGTCAAACACCAAAAACGGGCGATCTTCAAGGTAGGCCACTACCAGCGCCAAGCGCTTACGCTGCCCCTGGGAGAGCGCCTGAGTAGTGAACGCACCGTTCTCAACCCGCACCTTGTGCTGCAGATGCAGCTTGGCCAGCAGTCGGTTGCCCTCTTCGTCGAGATCTTCCCGCGGCGCTTCCAACAGGCGCTCAAAGAGATGGAAGTCCGAGAACACCACCGAGAAGAGCTGCCGGTAGGCATCCCAGCCATCCGCTTCGACGCGCTCGCCGTTGAGCAACACCTCGCCACCTTCCGGCGGATAAAGCCCCACCACTACTTTGGCCAGCGTGGTCTTGCCGCTGCCGTTGCCCCCCACCAGAAACACCACTTCCCCCGGCGTAAAGCTTAGGTTAATCGGCCCCAGCTCAAAGAAGTCATCGCTCTGCTCGTGGTAGTACTGGTGGGTAACGTCGTGCAATTCAAGCCGTTGAAAATCAGGCGTCTGAGATGACGCCAGCCTCTCCTGCCCCTGGGGCATCTCGCGGGTGATGTCATCAATTCGGCTAGCGGCTACCCGCGCCATATTGATCCGCGGAATATTGATCAACAACCCTTCCAGGGGCGTCACCATAAACACAAACACCAGGGCAAAGCCGGTCATTACCTGGGTTTGATTAGGCCCATCGCCCGCCAATACAAACAGCACCAGGCCGATGAAGGCGTACATCAGGAACTGCCCCCAACTGGTCGAGATCACGAACAGCGACATGCCATAGGTGCGCAGCCGCCGCACGCCTTCAACCGACTCCCCCAGTATCTGATCCATAAAAACCCGACTCTTGCGCTGATGCAGGCGCAACTCTTTTGCCCCATCGGTCAGCGCGCGGAAATGACCAAACAAGCGATCCTGCTCTGACGAGGCACTCTGGAGGTAGTTAATAGCGCGTAAGTGCACCAAGTGGTAACCAACCGCCCCAAGCCCAATCACCCCCAGTGCAAATAAGAACACCTGCCAGGAGAGCATCGCCAAGTAGCCCAAGCACCCCACCACGATGACCGTATTGGTCAAAATAACCGGCAAGCTAACGAACAAGATCGCCACATTGTTGCTGTGCTCGGTAAGCGCCGACTGGATCCGCGCACTGCCCACACGCTCGAAATGAGCAAAAGGGGTCTCGGCCACGCACTGGGCAACAAAACGGCGTAACTCGGCCAGCGCCCGCTGCCCCAACCGCTCAAACAGCGCCGTCGACACCATCCGACAGGCCATCAGGGCCACGGCAATGACCGCAAAAGCCCAGGCCGCACTAGCGCGGCTGGCGGCATCGCTGGTCAACGCTGCATTGATTTGGGCAATCAGCAGCACGCTGAAAAGCCCCGAAAGAATACTGGCCAGGGCAGCGGCGGTCATCAGCCCGCGGGTTCGACGAAACAGATAGGAAAGCACATTCACCTCGTTGGGCAGAGATTGGAAAGCGATTGAAAACCGACACCTATCTCTAATGACGAACCGCGCACGCAAAAAGTTAACCAACATTCTTGTAAACAAGCCTCATTCTCATTCGTCCTTAGATAAAGAAGTCAGTACCGCCGCCCTCCGGTGGGGTGATTTTTACGGCTGTTTTTTCTTCGCTTTTTCGATTCGTTTTTGTGATTCGTTCTTATTGATAGGAGCTAAGCGGTGTCCAGTTCTGTCCAGGCACAAACACAGGTACATGTATCCTCTGAAAGCCACACGGCGGCGGCCCCGCTGCTCTCACGCCCAGAGGGTTACACCTATCAAGTCACCGGTAATGCCAACACACAGTCACTTCTCGTAAAGGGTGATCATGAGCACCTTGAGTGGTCATTGGTGGACGATAACCATACCTTGACGCTGCGTTGGCCGAAGCGCTCGGCACCGCCCTTACCGGTGCTGCTTGCTGCTATCGAAGGGGCTTTTAACGTTTACCCAGGTACTGTAGCCCTTCGTTTGCAGCTCCCCACGGTTTTACACCCCACTCTGTGTGCCAACGGTATCGCGGTTAAAGATCGCCATGGAGAACTCTGGGCCTACGCGGAGCTATTTTGGCAGTTGCCAACCCTTTGGCTCACCTCCCCCTCCATGCACGCCTACCCTCAGCAACCCATCCTGGAGAACGAAAAGCGACATCCACGCCGCCCACCGCGCCCCAGTGGCACGGTCTATCAGCGCCATATTGCCTGGCTGGATGCCACATTAAGCTTTCGAGTGCTTGACCTGGAACTTGATCTGGAGCGCTTCAACCGCTGGATGAACGACCCGGTCGTCGCCCATTTTTGGGAAGAGCAGGGTGATTTGGAACAGCACCGCGAGCGGCTGGAGAGCACGCTCCAGAACCCCAGCGTTGTACCTCTGATCGGCTGTATCAACGGAGAGCCCTTCGGTTATTTCGAGACCTACTGGGCCAAGGAGGATCGCATCGGCGCTTATTACGACGTTGGTGACTTTGACCGTGGCTGGCACGTGCTGATCGGCGAAGCCGCTTTTCGCGGGCGGCCCTATGTCGCCGCTTGGCTGCCCTCTATCTCTCACTACCTGTTCCTGGACGACTGCCGCACCCAACGCCTGGTGATCGAGCCCCGCGTGGATAACGCCAAGATGCTGCGCAACCTTGCCCAGTGCGGTTATGCCCATGTGAAGGCGTTCGATTTCCCCCATAAGCGGGCCATGCTCGGCATGCAGCTACGCGAACACTTTTTTAACGAGCGCAGTTGGATACCGCTGGCTCCGCACCTTGGGTCAGCGCCACGACCCGACCCACGCTTCACCCCATAAACACGTCAGCCACGAGGACTCTTATGCATATTCATGATTTGATCGGCATCGGCTTCGGCCCCTCCAATATTGCCCTGGCCATTGCGCTCGACGAGCAACGCCAAGCAGGGCAAGCGCGGGATGCCGTCTTTATTGAACGCCAGCCCAGCTTTGCCTGGCACCCGCATATGCTGCTGGAAAATGCCCATATGCAGATCTCTTTTCTCAAAGACCTGGTCACGCCGCGTAACCCAGGCAGCCGTTTCAGCTTCCTCAATTATCTTCACAGCAAAGGCCGCCTGCAGGACTTTATCAACCTGCAAACCTTCTTCCCCAGCCGCCACGAGTTCAATGATTACCTAAGCTGGACCGCCAGCCACTTTGAACACCAGTGCGCCTATGGAGAGGATGTGTTTGAAGTACTGCCCGAAACTGAAAACGACGAGGTCGCCTACCTCCGCGTTCGTTCACGGGATGAGAACGGCGCGGTGCAGGAAAGACTCACCCGTTCATTAGTGATAAGTGTAGGCGGCGCGCCCAATGTGCCTGAATGCTTCTCTGGGCTAAAAGAAGACCCACGGGTCTTCCACTCCAGCCACTATCTTCGGGAGCTAGCCAAACAAGACGCCCCCAAACGCATCGCCGTGATCGGTGCGGGCCAGAGCGCCGCTGAGATATTCCTGGATCTGCACGGCCGTGAAGGCATTCAGGTGGACCTTATTAGCCGGGCATGGGCCTTTAAACCCTCGGACGATAGCCCCTTCGTCAACGAGATTTTCAACCCCGAATACACCGACTACGTGTTCAACAACCCCACCGGCCAGAGGGAAGCGCTGCTGCAGGAGTACAAAAGCACCAACTACTCAGCCCCTGACTTGGCGCTGATTCAGGAGATTTACGATGTGTTCTATCAGCAAAAAGTAACCGGCCTAGTCCGTCACCGCTTCCGCCGCCGCCATGAGGTCATTGGCAGCGAAGCAACTACTGAAGGCGTTGAGCTACTGGTGCGCGATTTGGAGAGCGGCCATACCGAGTCCACCCGTTACGACGCAGTGGTATTAGCCACCGGCTATGTACGCGACACCCATAAACGGCTGCTGGCCCCCGTTGCGGGCTACCTGCCAGATTTTGCCGTCAACCGCCACTATCAGCTCTACACCAAGCCTGCGTTCAAACCGGCTATTTTCCTGCAAGGCAGCTGCGAACCCACCCATGGTTTAAGCGACACCCTGCTGTCGATTTTGGCGGCGCGGACAAGTGAGATTTGCGAAGAACTGAATGAGGCACTGCCAACAGTCCATTCCGGCGTATCAACTCCCTCTCTCGTAGGCGCGGACTAACCAAGCACTATCGACGCATGGCCGCTCTCTCGGAGCGGCCCCTAATATCGAGACTTACGCCCATTATGCCCTTACATTCTGATGTCGCCGCTTTCTTAGACCTGGTTGCCGATAGCGGCAACCCACCTTTCCACACTCTCTCACCAGAACAAGCACGCGCTGCCTACGAGGCATCATCACAGATGCTTGATGAGCCAATATCTAACGATGCAACGTCACTGAGCATCACCTGTCGAGATGGCCACCCTCTTGAACTGCGCCGCTACCAAGGCGAGCAGCCTTTAGCGCCCACTCTGCTCTACTTCCATGGTGGCGGCTATCTACTGGGCAGCCTGGACTCCCACGATTCGCTCTGCCAAAGCATCGCTCAAGCAACTGGCTACACAGTGCTGGCTGTCGACTATCGCCTAGCCCCCGAGCACAAGTTTCCGACAGCGTTTCACGATGCTGAAGATGCCTACTGCTGGCTGCTGAAGCATGGTGAAGAGATGGGGCTCGATACCTCACGCATTGCCGTGGGTGGTGACAGTGTTGGCGGCACCCTCGCCACAGCTCTTTGCATATCAGCACGAGACAATGGTTGGCCCCCGCCGCGCTGCCAGATCCTGCTCTACCCTTGTACCAGTGCCTGGCAGGAGAGCGAGTCTCACCGCCGATACGCACAAGGCTACCTGCTGGAAGCAGACACCCTGCAGTGGATGTTTGGCCACTACCTAAATAGCGATGAGGAACGTCACGACTGGCGTTTTGCGCCGTTGGAGGCTGCGGATCTCAAAAACTTACCACCTGCCTTCATCGCCCTGGCCGAACACGATCTCCTAGTCGACGAAGGCATCGCCTACGTGAACCGCTTACAGGAAGCGAATGTGGATACCCAACTGACCATATACCACGGCATGGTGCACGACTTCGCACGCCTGGGCAGCATTACGCCTGATGCCACCGGTCAGGTGCGTGGGGATATCGCCAAGGCGCTACGGCAGCATTTTACGAGCCCTCCCGCACAGTAGATATGGCTGCCAGCCTATGGGGCATTCATATGACACCGCTTACTACGCGTACCATTTTGAGCAACAGAGTGTTGCAAGACAGTACAAACCCAGAACATAATACTAATAATAACAATTATCATTAACGCATAAATATCATTCAAGGGGATTACTATGCAGCAACTTCGTACCGGCCTGCGCAGGCAACTGATCACCGTGGCCATTGCCAATGCCTGCGCGGCAATGCTATTCGCGGCACCGGCTGCTCTCGCTCAAGGCACTGATCTACAGCCTAATGAAAGCAGCGACACAAGCACCACACTGCCTACCCTGCAAGTAACCGAAAGCCGTATTTATGAAGAAGCAACGGGGCCTGTACAAGGTATTGCGGCCACCCGCAGCGCAACAGGCACCAAAACCGATACACCGATTATTGAAACGCCGCAGTCTATCTCGGTAGTTAGCAGTGAGGAGTTTAAAAACTACGGGGCTCGGAACTTCACTGAAGCGCTGGGCTATACTGCTGGCATCTCCAGGTTCGAAGGAGCCGATCGAACCACAGAAGGGTTAAGAATTCGCGGTTTTCGCAACACGACAACCTACCGAGATGGCAGCAAATACCAAGCAAACGTGTATGACGGTCAGCAAGAACTCTATGGTCTGGAACGGCTGGAAGTACTTAAAGGCCCCTCATCAATCTTGTATGGCGTGGCTGCCCCGGGTGGCATTCTTAACGCTGTTAGTAAACGCCCCACCAGCACTCCACTACGCGAAGTTAATATCGAGGCAGGCAGTTTCGACCGACGTCAAATATCTGCGGACTTCTCCGATTCATTGGATGAAGATGGCGTATTGTCATACCGTATTACCATGCTGCATCGGGACAGTGACAGCTTCGTCGACCACGTACCGGATGATCGCACCTATATCGCGCCAGCTTTAAAATGGCAGCCGAGCGAGACTACTTCACTCACCCTACTGAGTGAATATCAGCGCGACGAAACGGCTTATGTGTATGGACTACCCACCAGCGGCACCATTCTTTCTAACCCGAATGGGGACATTCCTCGGGAGCGATTCGCTGGAGAGCCTGACTTCGATGAGTATGATAACGAGCGTTACTCGATCGGATATTTACTTGAGCACGATTTCTCTAATAGCCTCCACCTCAGCCATAGCCTCCGCACCTTCCGATCTGAGCGAGACTTTCCTCAGATAGGTCTTGGCCAAAGTAACGATCAACGAGTCTATATGAGAACCGCTTTAGATCGCCATGATGACTCTAGAGCGCTCACCTCAGACACATCTTTACAGTATAATTGGGATATGGGTGATACCGCTAACACCAGCCTGATAGGTATTGATTATCATCGTCAACGCCATGATGTGTCGCGTCATTTCCGTGCGTCAGCCCCGCCGCTAGATGTGTTTGACCCCATTTATGGCGCTGAGGAAATCAGCAGCGAACGAATACCTGGACCATCTAGTAGACAACGCAGTGAACAGATTGGCCTGTATGCTCAAAATCAGATGAAAATCGCTGACAAATGGGTGCTCATGCTGGGTGGACGTCAGGACTGGACTGAGTCTGAGAGCTCACCCTACTTTGGCCCCACAGAGTGGAGCAGTGAAACGGAAAATGCTTTCACTGGACGCGTGGGGGGTGTCTATCTTGCCGATAATGGTTTGGCGCCCTTTATCAGCTATAGCCAGTCGTTTGAACCGACCAGTGGTACTGACCGTAATGGCAATAGGTTTGACCCCACGCGAGGCGAACAATATGAATTAGGCGTCCGCTTTCAGCCAGATAGCTGGGATACCATGCTCACCGCCACCGCTTACGAGCTGACACAGGAAAACGTCAGCGTCACCGATCCGGTGGATACCAGCTTCCAGACACAGATAGGGGAAGTACGTTCACGTGGTGTCGAATTGGAAGCGAAGACGGCAATAGGCCCCAATGCCAACTTGGTAGCCGCCTACACCTACACAGATGCGCGTACAACGAAAAGCAGCCCCGTTACGCCAGATCAGGTGGGCAGGAGAACAGCTAATACGCCCTATAATCAGTTCTCTTTATGGGGCGACTACCGTTTTGGCGATTTCGGCCTACCAGGGCTGAAAGTAGGAGGTGGCGTTCGCTACGTAGGCCCAACCCGGACGACTTGGGTAGAGGGAGAAGTGCCGTCGATTACACTTGTCGATACGCGAGTGAGTTATGAAACTGGATCTTGGGTATATGCAGTGAATGCCACCAATCTCACTGATAAGACCTATATTGAGTCTTGCACTTATGGATGCTTCTATGGCGAACCGAGAAGCATCATAGGCTCAATCAGTTATCAATGGTAACGTCATTACCAATAGAGGCAATGGCAGGCGGCATCACCGCCTGCCATTGTTTTATAAAAGCCAAAATAGAAAGTATATAAATGATCGATATGGGCAACTTACCACCGTCAGGCCACAGAGCATTTTTTTTAGTCATACTGCTATTTTTACCGCTGGTCGTGCCACTTGCTAACGCTGAAGAACCCAAAAAACTCGTCACTTTCGACTATGCTATTGCAGATACACTTGCTGCTTTGCAACGCCCTCCCATAGCAATGGCGGGTTTAGCACAGTATAGAAAATTAAACCAAGAATACTTACTGCCTGACACCCTTGAGCTCGGACTTAGGTTTCAGCCCAATTTTGAATATCTAGCATCATTGGAACCTGATGCCATTCTGATATCGCCACCGGCCCACTTGAATTTAGAGAATAAGCTTTCCGATATTGCTGATGTAATTAAAACCCGGTTGTTTGGGAAAGCATTAAATATTTGGCAGAGCCTTGAACAACTTACTATAAATTTGGGGGAACTGAACGACCAGCAACAGCAAGCTCAAACATTCATTGACTCTGTAGACGCTGAGCTATCATTAATAGCCACACAGATTGAAAGACCTATAGATCCTCTGTTGATCGTAGAAATTCGAGATGACCGACATGTTCGTGTCTATGGGCCTGGAAGTCTGGAAGATATGACCCTCACCCAACTTGGATTAGAGAATGCCTGGAAAGGCAACACGAATGACTGGGGGTTCAGCACCTTAACTATCCCAGAGGCATTTCAGTTAGAAGGGAAAATAATTCTGCTTCGCTCGAATTACTCTCAAGACTTACCTGACTCAACATTACCAGCGTCAGGACTATGGCAGCATTGGTTGGATGATACATCAGTAAGTATCAATAGAAATTATTGGCCATGGGGAGGGTTCCCCTCCATGCTTCGCTTTGCAGAGTCACTCAAGGATGCGCTAGAAAATACTTAACTTCCCGACTGCCTTCATCAGGCAGCCGGGAAGAGTAAGCATACTTGTCAGAAACCGGCCGTTAGGCCGGTAAATTCTCCTCTACGCGCTTCGTTGTTTGGGTATCCTCTTGCAGCTTTCCCATCACTTTTAGCAATAGCGAATCGCTGGAAACAATCGAGAAGTGATCCTCAGAAGTTTCAATAGCCCAACATGGCACTTGTCCCACTTGATGCATTAGCGCTTGCCGTTCCTCGTGTGGACGCCCCTCAGACCACCAACAGTCCACTTCACAACTCAACGTCGGCAACATACCAGACTTTAGGGAGAGTCGCTTCAGATGGCGTGCCACACAGAAGATCCGTGCCAATTCCTCACCACCCAGAGCGGCATAACCTGCCCGTCCGCGGGCCGCATCCAACGCCAGCAAACGTTCTAGCATAGTGGCAAGCTCCGTTTCGCTTGGCTCCTTACAGGTCGATGCATGAGTACTATTAGCGACCATCTCAGGTGAGATACCCGGCAAGATTACCGACACATAGGCCGCAAAATCCCGGCGCCAATCATCTTCGCTCTTCTGGCCGCTACCGGGGATATAGGGATCCACCAACGCCAACAGGATCACCTCCTGGGCCTGCTTTTCAAGCCGTGCCGCAATCATTGCTGCCACGGTACCACCTAGGGACCACCCCAATAACCGATAGGGCCCCACAGGTTGTATACGACGTATAGTCTTCACATAATCATCAGCCATTGTTTCAAGTGAGGTATCTCGATGCTGTGGGTCATTCAACATTCGGCAAGGCAGGCCGTAAACAGTACATATCCCCTGCAAACGTCGGGCTAACGGCTGATAGTCAAAAACCGTTCCCATTACGGCATGAATGCAGAACAGTGGCGGTTGACTTCGGCATTCGCCATTGAGCATGACAGCACCTTTGGGTAGAACCTCAGTGTGATTTTTCACTCCCAGCAGATCAGCAATAGTCGGCTTCTGCATCAGATCTAACAGCTGAAAGTTGATCTTAGTTTCCTGCAGAGCTTGTACACGGCTCACCACTTTTAGACTTAGCAAAGAATCACCACCTAATTCGAAGAAGTTGTCGGTTTCTCCGACTCGCTCAACGCCCAGCACTTGCTGCCAAATCTCGGCGAGTTGGCGTGCCTCTGGTGTAGAGGGTGTCACGTACTCCCTGGCGTCCTTTAGTTGAGGCTCAGGTAACGCCTTGCGATCCACATTGCCATTAACATTCAGCGGCAGAGTATCAAGGGTGACCACGACGCCCGGCACCATATAATCCGGCAGTCGTTGACCCAGCACTTCACGTAGTGAGCTAGTGTCGAGTTCACTGTCAGCCTGGGGAACCACATAGGCCACCAACCTGGAACCATGGGAACCTTCTTGGGCGACCACGACCGCTTCGCGAACCTCTGGCTGAGAGAGCAGTTCGGCTTCGATCTCCCCCAGCTCGATACGCAGGCCGCGGATCTTCACTTGATGATCCAAGCGGCCCAGGTACTCGAGCTGGCCATCTTCCCGCCAACGCACCAGATCGCCCGTACGGTAGAGGCGTTCGCCCTTAGTGAACGGATCAGCGATAAAGCGCTCCGCCGTGAGATTACTGCGATTGAGATATCCACGGGCCAGGCTTATCCCGCCCAGGTACAACTCTCCCGCGACGCCCTGTGGTACTACCAAGACGTAGGTGCGGGTACCACTAATGGGCCGCCCAATGGGAATCTGGCGGTGAGTGTCATCACGACACCACCAATGAGTGACATGAATAGTAGTTTCAGTGGGGCCATAGAGATCATGCAGGTGGGCACCATCAAGACACTCAGCCACATCTTGCTGTAGCGTGGCTGGAACGGCCTCGCCACCGCACATAATATGCTTGAGCCGCGTCTTGGCCTTAACATCAGGATAGGCCAGGAAGGCCTTGAGCATTGAGGGCACAAAATTGAGCGTGGTAACTCCGTGCCGCTGGATCAGCTCGATGATGCGCTCTGGATCTCGATGATCTCCTGGTTGGGCGATCACCAAACGTGCCCCGACACTCAGCGGCCAGAAAATCTCCCATACCGAAACATCGAACCCAAACGGCGCCTTGTGCAGTACGGCATCGGTATTGGTGAGTTGATAGGTCTCCTGCATCCAGACCATGCAATTGGTCAAGGCATCATGGCGGATGGTGGCGCCCTTGGGTCGCCCGGTGGATCCCGAGGTATAAATCACATAGGCAAGATGCTCGCCGTGCAGCGTCACCGCTGGATTGGTAGAAGCATGATGCGCAACATCTAGTCGATCCAACTCAACAACGCTTAGTCCATCAGCTACCGGCAATGACGCGCGCAAGTGGTGCTGAGTCAGCAACAGTTCAATGCCACTATCTTCGGCGATGAAGGCCAGCCGCTCTGCGGGATACTCGGGATCCAACGGCACATAGGCTCCACCCGCCATAGGTGTTGTCTATAAACAGCTGCACTAATGCCCAGGTGGCAGGTATCTGCAGCCCAGGCGCTAGGCGTCGCCTACACACGCCAGCGCCGGTTTGATGCTTTTTGGTCTCAAGACGCTAAGTTCGACGTTTGGGATATCGCCGGCGGCATTTTGATTGCCAGAAAAGCTGATTACACCGTCACGGGCCTCACTGGCGAGCAGAATACCGCTCATTGTAACAGTTTACTTGCGGCACACCCCGAGCGGCACAGCCAACTGCTAGCGTGTTTAACTTCTGCCTGATAAACGACCCAAGTCATTTCTACTCTCATCGGCTAGCCAATCAAACGTGGGCTAGCTGACCGAGACCGCCCCCTTGCCTGCTTTTCCCAGGCGGCGTTTGCCCTATCTCACGTGAATCTTTTCATTTTTTTGTTAAAAATGAGAACTATTAGCACTAGAATGGAGCCATTATCATTAACCCTATCGCCAGGAGTGATTCATGTTCGAGGTCAAAGGCGCCACTTTTGAGATTAATGGCAAACCAATTCTAACCCCCATTGACCACAGCTTTCATGAAGGCAAAGTTTACGGCCTGATTGGCCACAATGGCTCAGGCAAGTCGACCTTGATTAAATTGATGGCCCAGCAGCAGCCGGTCAGCCAAGGTGAGATTGACTTTGACCAGCGCCCGCTAAGTGATTGGGGAAACCGTGAATTTGCCCGCCAGGTGGCTTACTTGCCCCAGCATTTGCCCAGCGCCGAAAGCCTTACCGGGCGCGAGCTAGTGGCCTTTGGCCGTTATCCATGGCACGGGCTGTTGGGGCGCCACACCCCAAAAGACAAAGAGGCCATTGATCGGGCCATTGCCCTTACTCACACCGAGGCCTTTGCCGACCGCCTGGTCGACACGCTCTCCGGCGGTGAACGCCAGCGCGTATGGCTGGCCATGCTACTCGCCCAGGGCAGCCGGTTTCTGCTGCTCGATGAGCCATTAGCAGCGCTGGATATCGCTCACCAAATCGAAGTATTGGCGCTGATCCGCAAGCTGTGCGACGAGCTAAATCTCGGTGTTATTATCGTGCTGCACGACATCAATATGGCCTCACGCTACTGCGACGAGCTGATGGCATTGCACAGCGGTCGTTTACTGGCCTGCGGCACGCCAAACGACATGATGTGCGATAGCACGCTGGAAGCTATTTACGGGCTCCCCATGCAGGTAATGAAGCACCCTAACGGAGAGCATAATATCGCCGTTGCCCAGTGACACCTCGTCTTCGCAACGGGCTATTCGCGTTGAGCTGCCTGAGCTCTCTCTCTAGTCAGGCCATCGCCTCAAACACTATTGTGACGCTGGACTGGACGATTGCCGAAACATTGATCGCCCTAGACAATCCGCCCGTAGGGTTAGCAGAGATTCCCCAGTATCAACGCTGGGCCGGCGCCGAGCAGCTACCGCCAGGCGTTGTTGACGTTGGTCTTCGGGCGCAGCCCAACCGCGAGTTAATGGCTCAACTAGCGCCAGATCATATTTTGCTTTCGCCACTGTATATGCGCTTAAGCGAACAGCTTAGTACCGTTGCCCCCGTGACCGCGCTAGACACCTACCAGCTCGGCGAGCCCTTGTGGCAACGCCTTGAGCGCACAACCCACACCTTGGCTGCGCTGAGCGGCAGCGAGGATGCAGCGGTCGCTATGATCAATGCCTTAGAAACCTATTTGGATCAGCAAAAAACGCAGTTAGAAGAGCAGCCATCGCTACTCGTTGTGCAGTTTATCGATGCGCGCCATCTACGCGTGTTTGGCGAACACAGCCTTTTTCAAGCGGTACTTGAACGCTTGGGGCTGAGCAATGTTTGGCAGCATCCGACCAACCAGTGGGGATTTTCAACGGTGGCGCTAGAGGAGTTGCTGTCCTATCCCGATGCGGCCATTGTCGTCGTCGAGCCACTGCCCGCGGGGATGAGCGACCGTTTTTCGAACAATCCACTGTGGCAGCACCTGCCCGCCGTGCAGGCAGATCGCGTTATTCGCCTACCGGCGGTGTGGAGTTTTGGCGGGTTTCCATCAGCAGCACGCTTCGCTGAGTTACTCAGCGAAGCGCTATTAGCTCGTTAAGCGAAATTCTTTAAAGAAAGCTTAAAAGTCTAATGCAGCAGAAAGCTTGACCGTACGAGGCTCGCCTTGCGTCAAATAACCGCCGGTCGCAGAAGCCCAGTAGTTCTCATCGGTGAGGTTTTCGATATTGGCACGCAGGGTGAGCGTGTTCTGATTTAACGGCATGGCGTAACGAACCCCAAGGTCCCAGCGGGTCCAAGCGTCAACCTCAAGCTGGTTGGCGGGGTCTAGATACTGACTGCCGTTACGCACCGCGCGGCCGCTCAATGTCCAGCCCGGAGCCTGAGGAATATCCCACTCGCTGCCAACCACTAAGCGGTAGTTGGGCACTCCCACCGCGTCGTTGCCTTGATTAGCGCCGTCATCGGTGCGAACCAGCTCAGGATCAATCCACATGGCGCTGCTCAGCAAACGCACCCCCTCCACCGGCTCACCGTACACACTGAGCTCCACGCCACGATTACGCTGCTCGCCGTAATAGCCAAAAACACCGGTTTCAGCGTCAATAAAGGCATTGGGTTGCTCGATTTCAAACAGACTCAAACTGCCGCCGATAGTACCCAAATCCAGCTTAGCACCCACCTCGTTTTGTCCTGCTTCGACCAAACCAATGCTCTGGCCCGCGTTTACCGCTCTTGTTGGCGCGGTGTCGCCTGGCTGGAGCGCTTCAATGTGATTGGCGTAAAGCGACAAGCTATCCGTCGGCTTTACTACGATGCCATACACGGGCGAAAGGCGCGTATCGCTAAAGCGAGCATCAAAGTCGCCGTCATAATCATAGTTGGTGACCTCGACCTCCTGGTAGCGCGCCCCTAGCGTGAAGAGCAGGCGATCATCCAGAAAGCCCAACGTATCAGACAGCGATACGCCGTTGTTGCGGGTACGGCTACGTAAACTGGGGTCATTCATATCTCCACCTGCAAACGCAGGCTCGCGTACGGCAATGTCAGCCGGTCGGTAAATATTGGACGGCTGACCGGGTGAAGCTAGCTCATAGGCCGAGCGCGTCGTGCGATAGACGCTTGAATAGCCAAGGTCCAGCTGGTGACTCACTGCACCGGTGTCAAACGCTCCGCGCAGACCCGCTTGGCTGCCAACGCTTTCCGCACGATAAGGAGCGCGCAGTTGGCCAATGGTGGAATCACCTTGCGCATTGTTAACCGTTGACGATGCATAAAGCCCGCTTTCGCGCGTGTTATTGCCACCCAGTGCGGCATACGCGGTCCAGCTGCCGGTGATATCGTACTCTCCACGCAGCATCGCGAAATTGGTGCGCAAATCGGTATTCGCCCACTCTGGCGAATAGTTGGCATCCGCTGAGGGTGCATTGGGAACCGCCGTTAGCCCAGCACCAGCATAGACTACCGAACGCCCACCGTTGACGTTATGAGTTTGATGGCCAATATCTAACGAAGCACGACCACGGTCACCGCGATAATCGAGTCCAACCACGGCAGACGTTGCCCGCCTCTCCTCATCGTTGATCGCGGTGTCGCCGCGACCGCGCACAACGTTAGCGCGCACGCCAAATCGATTCTCATCGCCAAAGCGTCGCCCAACGTCTATGCCACTTTCCACATAGCCGCTGCCCGTCACCCCGGTGGTTAGTCTTGTCAGCGGCGCATCCGCAGCGCGTTTTGGCTCAATGTTGATCGCCCCACCCACACCCGAGCCGCTGGGCGAAACGCCGTTAGCAAAGGCATTGGCGCCTTTAAACAGCTCGACGCGCTCGGCGATATTGGTCGCGACCACCTGGCGAGGTAATACGCCATAAAGCCCACCATAAGAGATATCTTCGCCATCAAGTTCAAAGCCACGAATCTGAAACTTTTCAGCATAGTTGCCAAAACCAAAACCGCTTTGCACCGACGCATCGTTAATAAGCACATCGGCCAACGTGTCCGCCTGCTGATTATCAATAAGCTCAGCGGTAAATCCAATGACGTTGAACGGCACATCGGCAGCATTACGCTGCCCCCAGGAGCCAACGCGCGCTCCGGCAGCCACCTGCCCCCCGGCAAACGCGGGCGACGGTGTATCACCGTGAGTGGCCGCTTCACCGATCACCGTGACCGTATCAAGCGGGGCATTATTACCAGAGGATGCTTGCGCCCACACTATCGTGGGCATCGGCAGCGCTCCCAGTAACACAAAGGTGAGCGTGCGCCAGGAAGGGGAAGGCAGCGACATGAAGCGAGTTCCTCAGTATCGATTAATAGCGGTCAGCGGGTGCTGAAAACATAGCGGGAATGCGAATGCTACAGCAAAGCAAAATTATTTTCATTTGATATTAAAACGCATTTAACACACACGCCACTATTTAACTGAGATGCATTACCGTTTAAAGTAAGCGCATTGTTATTCACCCAGCGCCCTGTGTTGGAGTCCGTTTATGCCCCTCGCCCTGCGTCAGCCGCAAATCTTCGAACCTTCATTAGCTGCCTGCTATATAGGGCCGTTAGCCAACTTTACGCCGCCTCTTATTGGCGGGACGCCCCCGCTGGAAGCCTTTAACGCTGCCCGCTGGCTCGATGCCCATTGGCTGAAAGAAGATATCGCCCTCATGGCGGAGCAATACCCAGGTGGGGACCTGCGAGCCGTTGCCTCTATTTGGTCGAAGTGGCATTTCAGCGCGCTGGCACTGCCGACGCTTGTGGCCAACCTGCTGCTTAATCGCAAACTGCCGGTGGGATTGAATGATCTCCAGGTCGTCCTTAACGACAAGGGCTGTACCTCACGGCTGTGGCTGCCTCACGAAGGCACGCCATTAACTACCCACTCCCCATATGAACGCTTTGCGACGTTAATCGAGCAGCACTGGACACCGCTAATTGAACAACTAGCGGCTATTTCCGGCGCGGCAACGCGGGTATTTTGGAGTAATGCAGGGAGCTACATCGATCATTTCATCAATGTGTTGGCTGAGCATCCCCTCGTCAACGAGGGCGCCCTTGAAGCGGCCAAAGCACTGCTAGAAACACGTACCTTGGCGAACGGCAAACGCAATCCGCTCTTTCAACCGGTTCGTTACGTTCAGCCTAAAGGCAGCGAAGAGGTAAAGCGGGTGCGCAAGCTGTGCTGCCTGCGCTACCTACTGGATGAATTAGGCACCTGCGGCACCTGCCCACTTGAAGCCTGCAATATCGAGGCAAGCAAGCACGCCCGAAGCAACCAAGCCGCTTGCTAATTGAGCGACTTGCTCAGAAAAACAGGCAGGCGATAGTTGATCTAGATATTAATTTGCGCCACCGCATCGGCGCTAGCCAGCGCCCGCTGCTCGCCCTTAAGCTCGCTTAACTGCCCTTTCGACATTTCCAACAGCCTGTCAGCATGTTCGAAATAGCTATCGTCATGGCTGATAGCAAACACCGTGATGCCCATATCGCGCAAATGTGGCAGCAGCTCACGATAGAATAAACGACGAAACTGCGGGTCCTGATCGGCGGCCCACTCATCCAACAATAAAATTTCCCGCTTTTCAGCAATCGCAAGCAGCAGCGCCAGACGCTTACGCTGTCCTTGTGAAAGCTGCGTATTAGTGACTCGATCCCCTTCCCACTGCAATTTATGCTGCATTTGCAGCCGTTCTAGCCACGTCGCCACCGTTTGTGGATCAGCCGGCAGCCCACCTGGGCCCATGGCTTGATCAAACTGGTGAAAATCGGTAAACACGCTCGCAAAACGCGCTCTAAAGGCATGCCATTGGGCCGACGTCAGCACCTGGCCATCCACCTTTATTTGGCCACTTTGGGGCCGATAGAGCCCCGTTAATAGGCGCGCCAACGTCGACTTACCACTACCGTTGCCCCCAATAAGAAACACCTGCTCTCCGCGCTCTAGCGTCAGGCTAACAGGGCCGACTTGAAACCCTTCACCCTGTGCACTGGCCGGGTAATGATAGCTGACGTCGACCAGCTCAAGCCGTTGCCAGTCGTGCAGCGAATCGTCGACGCTAAAGCCTGGTTGGTAGTCGGCAAGCTCCAGGCTTGCCAGCTTATCAAAGGCTACCTGCGCGCTAATCAAGGTAGGCCACGCGCCGATGGCCTGAATCAAGGGAGTGCGTAAAAACAGCAGCGCTAGCGCAAACGTAGCGGCGACGGCAGGCGTTGCCCAGCCCAGCCCGTTAGCCATAAAGAAAACCACGCCAATGGCTCCAAGCATCATAATATTGGACCAGTTGCCGGCGCTTAGGTGATAGGTATCGGCACGAATAATGTGATAGAGATAATCACGGGCATTAGCAGTATAAGTTTCGTCGAAAAAGCGCTGCGCACGATCGCGGTTGAGCGCAAGCTCTTTACGCCCTTCAATAGCCGATTGATAGTCTTTATATAAGCGGTCTTCACTTTCACGCACTAAGCGAAAATGGCGATAGACCCGCGACACCAACACCCAGCCCACCCCCATGGTGAATGCGATCCACAGCACGGTAATCACCACCATTTGCGGCGATAGCCAAGCCAGGTAAGCGATTGAAGCCAGCGTTAAGGCCACCCCTTGAATCAGCTCTGGCAGGCGCACAAAGCCAATGGTGATATTTCGCACATCGCTCGATAAACTGGCAAGCAACGTGGCATTGCCCAGTTGCTCCAGGCGCTCGATATCGCTATCCAGGATGCGCTTCACCAAGCGTGAGCGCAGGTCAAATACAAAGTGATGCCCAAGCACGGTCAGCGCCAGCTGTGTCGCCAGCGTGATGGCGAGTAGCAGGGCCAATAAGCCCAAAAATTGCGGTAACGCGGCCAAGCTGCCTACTTCAATCAGCCGCTGATTAATAAACGCAATAACGCCCACCCCTAAGCCAGCACTTAACAGGCTCAAACCTATCGCGCCCAAAAATGGCCAGCGATAGTGGTGAAGTACTAAGCGCACCAGCTCCATGGGAATTTTCACCTTGTAGATAAAAGAGCGCTGAAGTTTGACGTACTGCCCGGCGATGTCAATAAAGGCATCAAATCGCGCTTACCTGTAAACTAGGCGGATGGCATGATTCCCATTCATAACGGGCAATGCATAAAAGCGGTGTATAAAAGGCGCATAACCGCCGCGGCTACACCCTCAGCTAGTCGTTACAATAACCAAGGAGACCCCATGCACTCAGTGAGGGCCCCGTTTACCAAGCACCAGCGCTACATTAGGAATGTTTCATGACAGCCACTTACCGCGACGGGCCTATCATCACCTCGCTGCTGGATACCGACTGGTACAAGATCACCATGATGCAGGGGGTACACCACAAATACCCCAATGCCAGTGTTACCTGGGAATTCCGGTGCCGTAATTCGGAAGATTTGGCGCCGTACCTGAGCGAGATTCGCGATCAGATCGATCAGTTAGGCACTCTCAAGCTCAGCGTCGAGGAATCGGCTTATCTCAGCACGATTAACTACCTCACGCCGGACTTTATACGTTTCCTAGAACTGTTTCGCTTCCGTCCCGAGTACGTTGACGTGTTTATGGAAGACCAGGAGCTATGTATCGTCATCGACGGTCCCTGGTCGCACAGCATACTGTTCGAAATCGTGTTATTGGCGATCATTAGCGAAGTACGTAACCGCGTACTCTACCCTGATATTACTATTGAGCAGGCGGTGAATCAGCTGCGCTATAAGCTCGATACGCTGCGTGATAACTACACGTCCGAACAGCTGGCAGGTCTGAACCTTGCAGACTTTGGCACCCGCCGTCGGCTTTCTCAGCCGGTGCAGGAAGCCATCATTACGGTGTTGAATCAGGAGTTCCCAGGCAATTTCGTGGGTACCAGCAATGTCGATATCGCCAGGCGCCACGGGCTCGCCCCCATGGGTACGATGGCCCACGAATGGGTCATGGCACACCAGCAGCTAGGTAGTCGTCTAGTCGATAGCCAGCGCGCGGCGCTGGAAGCCTGGGTTCAGGAATACCGCGGACATCTTGGTATCGCACTCACCGACACCATCACGCTGGACGCCTTCCTGCGAGATTTCGATCTGTATTTTGCCAAGCTTTTCGATGGACTTCGCCACGATAGCGGCGACCCACTGCACTTCGCGGAAAAATGCATCCAGCACTATAAAACATTGGGCATCGACCCCCGCAGCAAGACGCTGATTTTTAGCGATTCGCTAACGTTCGATAAGGCAATGGCGCTTAAGACAACGCTTGAAGGCAGAATCAAAACAAGCTTTGGGATTGGCACTACGCTTACCTGCGACGTGCCCGGCCTAAAACCGATGAACATGGTGATTAAAATGGTGGCCTGCAACGGCCAGCCGGTGGCCAAGATCTCCGATGAACCCGGCAAAACTTCGTCACGAGACCAGGGCTTCGTCAAATACCTTAAGCGGGTATTTCAGGTAGAGCATTGAGACCAACGCAAAGCTAGGAGCAGGGCCAGGCGTAGATCTGACTCGCGCCTTTCAAACCGTTGCGATGCCGCTCAGCGGGCGGCTATCGCAACAGCAGGCGTGTCCTACTCAATCAGCACCCTCGCCCGGCTCAATCAAATAGGCTCATCCGTGTCATCACGTTGTCGCGCTTGATTCGCCAATGGAACAGCGCCCCCGCGACATGCAGAACCACCAGTCCTAAAATGATCCAGGCTAGCCATCCATGCCATACAAACAACTGCTCGGACAGTTGCTCATGACGGCCGATTAAGCCCGGTAACTGCCACTTGAAAAACTCCACCGGAAACCCACCGCTTGCCGTCGCGGCCCAGCCCACTATCGGCATAATAATCAGTGCCAAATACAGCAAATGATGCACGCTAGTACTGACGGTACGCTCAAAGGCATTCAGCGGCGGTGAATGGTCCGGCACCACAAAGGCTAGGCGCGTAATGATACGCAGCGTCATCAGCAGTAAGATCAATACGCCGAGCGTTTTATGGCTGGTGTATAGCAAATTGGTAAGCACGCTTCCCGCCAAGTCAAGAATACGGTCAAAACCTACCAATCCTAATGTTAAGCCACTGGCCAATGAGAGCAGTAACGCCCCAGCGACTAGCCAGTGCAGTACCCGATGCGGGTAAATATAGTGATCCAGTTCGTGCATGCCATGCTCCTAACCGCCAATTTATTTGCTTATCATTCTAGTCAGTAACGCTCCCTCACGCTGATTAAAGCATTGCGCCACGTTCAACGCTAAACGTTACTTACCTTATAGCGCTTGTTCAGGTGCGGCTAGCTGCTCGCGAATCAACTCTCCTAAACGGCGCGCCGGCTCTGAGGGGCGATGCGGCGCACGGTGAAGTGCCAACTCAATCATTGGTAGCGCGGGCAGCCCGCTACTTTCATCTAAAGGCCGTAAGGATGGCGTCAGCATACTGCGCGTGACGACCACCACCGCAAGCCCAGCCGTCACGATAGGCGCTAACCCCGCCATAGACTGGCTGGTATAGGCAACTCGCCAACTGCGCCCCGCCGCCTGCAGCGCCTGCTCGGCCACTTCACGAAACACATCAGCGCCGGGGGAATAGAGCGCCAGCGGCAGTGGGTCACTGAGCAACGGCTGCTGATTCACGCCCACCGCCCACACCAACGGCTCGCGGCGAATGACATCGCCACCGGGGGAGTTGCGCTGGCGCGTGACTAAGGCCAAATCTAACTCTTTGGTCTTAACTTGCTCAACAAGCAGTGCGCTGGTGCCACAAATAACCCGCAAGCCAACTGACGGATAAAGCTGATGAAAGTAAGCAAACACGGAGGGCAATAACGACGCGTAATCTTCAGGAATCCCCAGGGTAAGATCACCGGTGACTTGGCGCGCCTGCATGTCGCTCCACGCTTCGTCGTTAAGCGCTAACAGGCGGCGCGCGTGGCTAAGCAAACGCTCTCCTTCCGATGTAAAGCGTATTCGTCGCCCTTCTCGCTCATGCAGCGTAAGCGTTAACTGCGCTTCTAATCGCTGCAACTGCATGCTGACCGTCGACTGCGTGTAATCCAAGCGCTTAGCCGCCGCGGTCACGCTACCGGTATCAGAAATGGCCACTAGCGTACGCAGCAAGGTGAGATCCAACGTCGGTGCGCGCATATATCATAATCCTTGATGAACACCATCAATAAAGATTGATATTGTGATGCATTGGCAATAAGTATGCTGCTCTGCACATGCTTAAATCAAGGAGATCGCACATGCATCCCGTTCACGCCCCCGTCATATTTCCACGCTGGTACAGCATTGGCGCGGCGCTAGTGGCCGTGATGCTTTGGAGTGCGGCGCCGCTGCTGGCTGAATTCGCAAAGGCCACGCCACCCCTGCAGCTAACGACGGTAACGCTATTAGCTGGGGCACTAGCAACGCTCCCCTTAAGCCGCCGCGTCAACGTCGCGGCCAGCAGCTTTGGCTGGCAGTTCAGGATCTGGGTAGGCGTTCCATTGCTCATTTTTGGTGCGGTGAGCACGTACTTTATCGGCATGCGTTTAGCGCCCGCCGCTGAAGCGGCGCTGATTACTTATACCTGGCCCGTGCTGTTTGTATTACTCACCCAGTGGAGTCGCTTTGGCCGCTTACGCTTAGGCGGGGCTTTAGGCGCACTGATTGCGTTTTCAGGCGCGGCGCTGCTACTCGTGCCTCAAGCGATCAGTGGCGGCCTAGGTGGCGCTACTACTGGCTACGCCTTGGCACTTTTAGCGGCTTTTTGCTGGGCTATCTATTCATGGTTGAGCCAAGCAGCGCCGGTGGCACTTACGCCGCTATTACCTAGGCTGCTGCTTGTTGCTAGCGCTATCGCTACAGGTGCTAGTCTGCTATTAGAAGGGCGCATTGCGCTGCCCAGTGGCGAGGCACTTTTGGCAGGTATCGCCCTGGGGCTAGGTCCGTACGGGATAGCGATGGTGGCTTGGGATAAAGCCCTTCGCTGGGGGCACACCAGCTTGGTAGGCAGCCTTGCTTACGGCGTACCCATTTTAGCCGCCCTGCTGCTGGTCTTGGCAGGGATGAGCGTTCTTGACTGGCGCCTACCCGCAGCGGCGGTACTGGTCATCGCTGGATGCATCAAAGCAGGCCGCTAGGCGCTATGTTCCAAAACAAATACAAACGCCCTTGTCGCTATCAGCGGCAAGGGCGTTATGGACTGCGTCAAAAGCGTGGGAAGTTACATATCTGGCGCAATATCCGCGGCTTCAGTCTCAACGTTCAGCTCAAACAAACCGCTGCCAGCGGTGCTATATCCGCGTGCACTCACGGTATAAGTTCCCGGTAGCAACTGTTCCTGCAACTGCGAATTGGTACCGCCTGCGCCATCATCGTCACTTACAGCAACGCCTGGGCCGCTAATTTCTAAAAAGGTGTCGAAATCTGAAGAACGCATGGCAATCGTCACCAGCGAGCTTTCCTCGATCGTAAGCTCGTAAGTAAGCGGTTCACCGCTGTACCAGCCATTTAACGTCTCGCCAGACGTGAGCGCGCCTTCGTTTTGCAACTCAACGTCATCGGGCAATTCACGCGGCTCAACGGCAAGCGCGAATAGACCGCTCTCGGAACCATAAGCCGTGCGTGCTGTTAGCTGATAGGTGCCGGGTGCTAAAAAGTCAGCAATGCGCGCATCCAAGTTACCTGCACTATCGTCATCTTCGCGGTAGTAGCCATTGGGGCCTTCCAATACCAGATAGGAGTCGACTTCGCTGGAGCTCATCTCAATTTGGTACATGCCAGCTTCTTCAATCTCTAGCTCATAGCCAAGATCTTGACCGCTGTACCAGCCATTGAAGGACTCATTGGGCGCAATAGGGCCATCATTGCGCAGCTCACCATCACCTGGCAGCTCGCGCGGTTCTGCCGTTAGCGAGAACAGGCCATTGGCATCGCCATAGGCCGTGCGTGCGCGCAGCGTGTAATCACCCGGGGCAAGAAAATCCGAAATGCGTGCGTTTAAATCACCAGCACTATCATCATCTTCACGCAGATAGCCATTGGGGCCTTCCAACACTAGATAGGCATCGAAGTCATCGGCACGCATCTCTATTTGATACATACCGGCTTCTGCGATCGTTAGGGTAAATTCACGGGCTTCGTTATTGAGCCAACTATCGATAGGCGCATCAACGGTTAGCGTATCGGAATCACTGAGCTCGATAGTACGGCCATTGACGCTAAACGGGCCGTAGCTATGCGCATCAGCTCCGCTCACTACCACTACATAATCACCGCTCTCTTCAATGCGCTGGCGTACCGTTGGCGCACTTGCCAGCAGCTGCAACTGGTCATCATACAGAGCCACTATGCCCTGCAATGCGCCACGCAGAGAAATTTCGACTAAATCTTCTGCTTCCAACGTCATGGCATAGCGCAAAAAACGGCTGCCATCTTTACCGTTGAGCTCGCTAGCCGACGTTATTTCACCATTCATACGCTCGTTGAGTGTAAATTTCTTCAATCCCGCAACAGCAGAAGAAGGCTGTTTACCAGTCCCATCAACGTTTTCGACGGGCGTCGCGTCGGTTGACAGCCCCTGTAAAGGAATAACTTGAGCGGCCAAAAAACCAACGACAGCGCCGCCAACAGCGACAAGTACAAAACCCAAGGAAGAAGATTTAGCCATGAATAATTTCCTATTAAGTCGCAATGACAATGATTAATTAATGCGTCAATCGTAAGTATAAGATGCTTACGCTATTCAAGTGAGCGTTTCATGAAAAGCACTGTATTTCAGTCACGCTATTATTGACACAGTTCCTGCACAATTCGGTAAGTAGCTGAAATTCAAGGTCGCATAAGGAAAGTGTAAAAATCTCGAATATGAACCTAATTGCACCGATCTTCTTAAAGCTTGCTGAGCTTAAGCGACACGGGTACTATCGTTTGGCCTATAAGGCACCTCATCAAGAGTGCGGGATTCGTGACACGCAAAACTGAGGTACTCCCATGGGAGCCCGAAAAAGACTGATCCGAACGATTTGCTTGGCAGCGATCGTAACATGTAGCGCTGCCAATAGTGCCTTTGCACACGAAACAGAAATACAGGAAGGCGTCGCATCGTTTTACAGCGACCGCTTTCAGGGAGCCACCACTGCTAGTGGGGAACCTTTTGACCAACAGGCATTAACGGCGGCTCATCCAAGCCTGCCTTTTGGAACGAAAGTACTGGTGACACGCCCGGATACTGGGCAAGAAGTAGAAGTGTTGATCAATGACCGCGGTCCTTTTGTGCAAGGGCGAATCATTGATTTATCTAAACGCGCGGCGGTTAAGCTTGGCATGCTCCGACGCGGTACGGCACCGGTGATGGTAACGCTGTTGGATTAACGGATAACACATTCTTGGTTGGTGTGTGATACCCCTTAGCCTAATCAATGCGACAGCACACGTAGTATCGTAACAGCAGCATATAGACAGGGCGACCAGCAATGGATCGCCCTGTTTTTTTGTGCGTCCTGTCTCTAAACGCGCGATTAACCTACATTGACGAACTTGCCAGCAGGCTAATGGTCTCTATGCTACAAGGGACACCGCACGCGTCGTACAACGCGTAATGTTCATCATGTAACGTATTCGCAGGAGACATTTATGCAGTCGCGCTTTTACACGCTTACCGCTTATCCCAACGGCCTACCCGACCGCTCTCTGTTCGCGCTTGAGACGCAAACGTTGCCTGACCTTGCCGAAGGCGAAGTGCGTATTCGCAACCACTGGCTGTCTGTGGACCCCTACATGCGTGGCCGCATGAGTGGCTTGCGCACCTATGTAGAACCGTTTGGAATTGGTAAACCGATGGAAGGCGGTGCGATTGGCGAGGTTATCGAGTCCAATGATTCACGTCTTAAGGTCGGTGATAACGTCAGTCACATGGGTGGTTGGCGTGATATTGCTCAGCTTCCCGCAGAAGGCCTCACGCCCTTACCGGAAAATGACGTGCCTGAACAAGCGTATCTGGGTGTTCTAGGAATGCCCGGCATGACTGCCTGGACCGGCCTCAATCTGATAGCCGAATGCAAGCCGGGCGACAACGTTTTAGTGAGTGCCGCCAGCGGCGCGGTTGGCTCGCTGGCCGTTCAGCTAGCGAAAGCAAAGGGCTGCCATGTTGTTGGCATTGCGGGCGCGGCTCATAAGCTCGCATGGCTTGAATCATTAGGCGTCGAGCCTGTCAGCTATCAAAACCGGACCGCGCAAGAATTAAGCGATGCGATCAAACTTGCCAGCCCTAACGGCATCGACGTGTATTACGAAAATGTGGGCGGCATCTGCCTTGAAGCGGCGCTCAGCCAGCTAAATGAAGGCGCTCGCATCGCCGTATGCGGCATGATCGATAGCTACAATGCTGAAGCGCCCTCGCCCGGCCCCAGCAATCTTTCTCAGCTGGTGATTCGCAAAGCGAAGATGCAGGGCTTTATCGTTGCTGATCACTGGTCAAGCTACCCCTATTTCCTAAACGAAGTGACTCCCCAGGTAGCGGCAGGCAAGCTGGCTTATAAAGAAACCGTCAAAGAAGGCCTGGAGAGTACGCCTGATGCCTTCCTTGCGCTGTTTGAAGGTGGCAACACCGGCAAAATGCTGGTTAAGCTATAACGCTCTCACCTGCTGTCCCACGTTACCGCAGCGACTGCGACGTTGCGGTAACGTGCTCGCCTCAGAAAAAAATCAAACCGTTAGACCAATAGCGGCTTGATTACTAAAATAGCCACTGAAAAGGTGTGTCTTAACCCATCGGCGCTGTCGATGGGTTAAAGCGCGTTGTTGGCATGTTGCTTGTCTATCTAAATCAAGCAACGTTAGTACGTTTTCATAAGGGGACATCTCATGAAAGAAAGCACGCGTGACCACTGCAAATGGCCAGCTATCATCGCGGGCCTTGTTTTATTAATAGTGGGTTTAGTGCTCGCCGTTGGCGGCGGAAAGCTAATCAGCCTGGGCGGCAGCGCCTACTACTTAATCGCCGGATTGAGCATTATCGCGTGCGGCATTTTATTCATCTTGCGCCGAGGCGCCGCTCTCTGGCTCTACGCACTGGTACTTTTAGCCACCCTGGGCTGGGCACTTTGGGAAGTGGGCCTGGACTGGTGGCAGTTGGTTCCTCGGGTCGCGATTCTCTGCTTAATAGGCATTTTGCTACTGCTTCCCTGGTGGCGTAAGCCGCTCCATTCACGCGGCGGCAGCTTGGCACTGATGGCCAGCATTAGCGCGGCGATGATCGTGGCCATCGCCAGTCAGTTCAGCGACCCCGGCACTATTAAAGGTACCCTAGCCACAAACAACATACCCGGTGCCGGCGCCGTTAACCCCGCCCAGGTGGCAGGTGACGACTGGCCTGCCTACGGCGGCACCAACGCTGGCACTCACTACTCCTCGCTTAATCAGATAACGCCTGACAACATTAGCGAGCTTGAAGAGGTGTGGCGCATTCAAACCGGCGATCAGGCGGGCTCTAATGCACCACCCGAAATTACCAATCAAAATACGCCGCTAAAAGTTAACGACAGCCTGTATATCTGCACCTCGCACAGCCGTGCCATGGCACTCTCTCCTGAAACGGGTGAAACCCTTTGGGAGTTCGACCCGGAAATCAGCACTCAGGGGGCAGATGACTTTTCCAGCTGGGCGCACATGACCTGCCGCGGCCTCGCCTACTACGATGCAGCCAGCTATTCTTCTGACGCCACGCCTAACGACGACGCAACTAACATAGCGACAGACAGCGCACCGGCAAGCGACACGGCAATGTCTTTTGATATCTTCGATAACAACGATATTTTCAGCCTGGATCTTTCTTTTCTGTCGCTGCTGTTTGGCGTTGCAGACGATAGCACTACGCCCGCAATGCTGAGCGCCACGGATGTCATGTGCCCACGCAGGCTCTACCTGCCAACGGCGGATGCTCGCTTGATCGCCTTGAATGCCGATAACGGCGAACGCTGCGCTAACTTTGGCGATAACGGCGAAATTGATCTGACTAACAATATTGGCGATTTTGCACCGGGCGGCTACTACTCAACCTCCCCTGCCACGGTGACCGAGAACCTGATAATCCTGGGCGGCCATGTCACCGACAATAGCTCCACCGATGAGCCATCTGGGGTTATTCGTGCTTTTGATGTGCACACCGGCGAGCTGGTATGGAACTGGGATAGCGGCAATCCAGACAATACCGATCCATTGGCTGAAGGCGAAACCTACACCCGCAACTCACCCAACGTATGGGCGCCGATCAGCGTTGACGAAGAACTTGGCATGGTTTACCTACCCATGGGCAATGCCACCCCCGATCAGTATGGCGCCGACCGCACAGAAAATGACGAAATCTATGGTGCGGGCTTAGTAGCACTCAATCTGGACGATGGCCAAGTTGAATGGGCTTATCAGTTTGTACACCATGACTTATGGGATATGGATACCCCCGCCCAGCCGGTGCTGATAGATCTAGCCACCAACGACGGCACACAGCCTGCGGTAATCCAGCCAACCAAGCAGGGCAGCCTGTATATATTAAATCGCCAAACCGGCGAGCCGATTGTACCCATCGAAGAAGTGCCCGTGCCTCAAGGCGCTGTAGACGGCGACTGGACTGCTGAAACCCAGACTCAATCGGCGCTGAACCTACTGCCTCCGCCACTCACCGAACGTGATATGTGGGGCGCGTCACCGTTTGATCAAATGATGTGCCGCATTCAATTCAACTCATTACGCTATGAAGGCCAATACACCCCGCCGTCGCTGGAAGGCAGCATCATCTATCCCGGCAATGTAGGTGTGATGAACTGGGGCGGGGTTGCGGTTGACCCTGAGCGTCAAGCGCTGTTCACCGGGGCTAAGTACCTAGCGTTTGTGTCCACGCTGATCCCGCGTGACGAGGTGGAGGAAGGCCAAGGTTCTGCCAGCGAACAGGGCTTACAGCCCAATGAAGGCGCGCCCTACGCGGTTGAACTCGGCCCGCTGCTTTCCGTGCTAGGCCTTCCCTGCCAAGCGCCCTCTTGGGGTAACGTGGTTGGAATTGATCTACAAAGCGCAGAGGTCGTTTGGCAACACCGCAATGGCACAACTCGCGACAGCATGCCGTTTGGCCTACCGATTGGCTTGAACGTGGGGGTGCCTGCGCTTGGCGGCCCATTAATCACGGCGGGCGGCGTTTCGTTCTTAAGCGGCACGCTGGATCAGTATCTGCGTGGTTACAACGTCACCACTGGCGAAGAGCTATATAAAGCGCGTCTGCCGGCCGGCGGCCAGGCTACCCCAATGACCTATACCGGCACAGATGGGCGTCAGTACGTGGTCGTTACGGCGGGAGGCCACGGCACTTTTGGTACAAAAATGGGTGACTATGTCATTGGCTACGCGCTACCGGAATAATGTGAGCCAAGTAAAACGTTAACTATGCTCAGCTACGCTATTTTTTAGCGGCTCGCATTGGTAACGACAAACACAACGGGCGGCCTCAGGGCCGCCCGTTGTGTTGATGGGAAGTGGAGAATAAGCGCCTAGGCCATTCTCAGCGCAGCGCTTATTAGTACCTCAATTGCAGGGTTAGAACCTTACTTCCACTCCGCCATACACACTGCGTCCTGGCGCGGGCTCGTAAAAGCGCCCAAAGGTGCCGTTCAGGCGCACGTTAGCGAAATGCTCCTCATCAAGTAGATTACGTATGCCGACATAAGCATTCAGCCTGGTGTCGCTGCCCAGCGCCCAGCCATCCCCCACCCGCAAATTGACCAGCCAGTAGCTATCAACCTCTGTGTCGTTGGCGTTGTCTGCGACCATATCGCCCACGTACTGGGTTTCCAGCGTTGCAAAGCGTTCATCAAGGCCTTGCCAACTTAGCTGATTGACCCATGTTTGCTCGGGCAAACCGGGAATACGATTACCATCAAAACGCTCAGCTGGCGTTGCAAAACCATCAAATTCGTAGCGCGCCAACGTTAAGGCGCTGTCCAATCGCCACTGGCTGGCTAACTGCCAACCTAGCGCCAGCTCAATCCCATCACGGTCGGTATCGCCCGCGTTTTGATAGAAGGTGCGAGCACCCTCGTCATACGGCACTAACTCATCGCGCACACGCACCGAAAACAGTGCCAAGTCGTAATCCATCGCCAGCGGTTCAACGTAACCGCGCAGACCTATCTCACGATTCCAGGCCTTTTGCGGCGAAATTGAAGGGTTGAAACCGCCACCCGAGGGGTTAGCAAACTCTGAGAAGGTGGGCGTTTCAAACGCGGTACCGGTATTCACATATGCCTGATGCTGTGGGCGATAGCGGTAGCTCAAACCCGCTGAGCCACTCCATTCGTTGAAGGTTTGCTCACCGCTTTGATCGCCATCGTCCAGGTAGCGGTCGTCGACCTCTAACTCTACTCGGTCAAAGCGGGCACCCAGCGAGAGTGTTACCTGCTCGGAAAGCGCCAAATCCCCCTGAGCAAAGACCCCGGCCGAGGTTGCCGTTTGCGTCTCTTCCGCCAATTGCTCACCCACCACGCCCTGAGCGTTTACGTCATTACGAAAGCGCTCATCGTTTTGACGCGCCACATCCACACCGGTGATATAGCTCAGCGGCAGGCTGCCTACATTAATTTCATGATGATACTCAGCGCTCGCGCCCAGGTAATCACGCTGATAGCCCAACCGGCTACTGCCCACGAACGGCAGCTGCTGCTCAAAATCACGCTGCGCAACAAAACCCTTTACATAGAGCTCGCCAGGGCCTGCGGACAGATCTTCGTACTGTAAGCCGAGCAGCTGCTGATCAACGTTTTGCCTAGCATCCAATGCTATGGAGTTTGGGGCGGCCTGATCACGCCCGTTCGCGACTTCGCGTGCATTTAGCGCACCAGAATCTTCGGAGCGCGGGTTTTCAAGCAAATTGATAATGGCCGTTATCGCCCTTCCGCTGCCTAACTCACGGCGCAGTTTGGCATTTAGCAAATACTTTTCAGTCGAGCTCTGCTCACGATAGCCATCAACATTGAGCGCCGAAAGACTTACATGATGCGACCAGTCTCCTTGAGAACCGCCGGTTTGCAGCGACGTTTTTCGATAGCCGTCACTCCCAACCTCCGCGCGCAGGCGCGTTCCTGGGTTATCGCGACCGTCGGCGGTAGTCACCGCGATCACTCCGCCAGCCGCGTTGCCGTAAAGCACCGAAGAGGGCCCGCGAATGACCTCGATACGCTCGGCGCTGTCTAAATCGATGGCATCAAGCTGCGCTTGACCGTCGGGCAGCGTGTAGGGAATGCCATCGACCATCACGGTAATGCCACGCACGCCAAACGGTGCCCGCGCGCCAAAACCTCGAATAGAGATTCGCTGGCCCTGGGCAAAGTTATCTCGGTTTTGCACAAACACGCCCGGTACGCGCACTAATGCCTCATCCAGGCGAGCACGCTGCTGCCCCTGTGCAATGGCGTCACGGTCAAGCGTTGAGACCGCGGCAGGCGTTGCGTACAGTTCGCGCGCCAGGCGCGGTGCCGTGACCTCTAGCGTGTCCATCGCGCTGGAAGTCACTGGCATATTTTGGCCCCAGCTTTGGCTAGCCGTCAGACAGCTTAATAAACAAAAAGACGTGGTCGCTACTCTTCTCAACACGGGGTCCCTCCCAGATACCTCAACGTGAAAATGCATGGCAGGATTGAACGATTTCCTGATCTGGCTAGTCTCTAGTAGTTAATTGAGGCATAGATAAATTGTTTGGTAATGCTTAAACTTGTACAGGCTACACCCCTGAAAGCAAAGGAGGCTTCATGGCGTTTACAGCGACAGATCCAATCAAAATGATTTTTGCGGTTCTATTTCCGCCACTCGGCGTATTTCTTGAAGTCGGATTTAAAGGACATTTCTGGCTGAACATTATTCTAACGCTGTTTGGATTTATACCCGGCATCATCCATGCGTTTTATGTGATATTAAAGCACTAGCATTTAGTTCTCATTGCTTGATAAATGCAACGCCGCCTAAGGTCACACTTAGGCGGCTTTTTTATGCCTAGTCAACGTGGCCATGGAGGCGCCGATGCCAGGAGTGAATGCATTCTCACGGGACTACAGGGCAAGCGCTTTTAAGCTACCCCTTTGCAACCTCTGACGCTTCTTCTACAGGCGTCTCACTTAACTGCTCGCCTTCGCTACGCGCAATCACCGATGTGCCGACTAAATCGCCGGTCACGTTCAAGGCCGTGGCGCCCATGCCTACCAGTGCATCAATAGCGGCGAGCAACGCAACGGTTTCAATCGGCAGCCCGACCTGGGCAAACACCGTGGCAATCATAATGATACCGGCACCCGGCACCCCGGCAGTGCCCACCGAGACCAGCGTACCAATCAGCACAATCTGTACCATGCTGATGAAATCCAGCGGCGCGCCAATCACGTTGGCGGCAAAGACTGCCGAGATAGCGATACGAATCGCCGCCCCATCCATATTCAAAGTGGCCCCTAGCGGCAGGCTGAAGCCATAAATACTCTTAGAAATTCCTAAACGGCGGGCCGCGTTGACCGTTAACGGCAGCGTGCCAGAGCTACTTTGAGTGGCAAATGCCGTGAGCATGGGCGTGCGTGCCTCACGGAAGAAGGTGCGTAGTTTCACACCAAATAAACGCATGATGCCGCAATAAAGCAGCACATGAACGCCCAGCGCGATATACAGCACAACCACCATATCACCCAACGATAGCAGCGTTTCCAAGCCTTGACGGCTCACCGTTTCGGCGACAATTGCAAAGACGCCGATGGGCACATAGTGCAACACCCCTGACATAACTTTTAGCGTGACATCGTTTAGTGCCTCAATCACCTCGTACAACCGCTCGCCCATCGCATGCTGGCGCGGTGATTGGCGCATTTTTAGCAGCGCAATACCAAACACTAATGCCGTAAAAATAATGCCCAGCATATTAAGCTCGGCAAAAGCCCCGATAATATTATCCGGCACGATGTTAAGCAGCGCCTCGACAACGCCAGGGTTTTCAGGCACCGAAAAACTGGCTTCGTCGTTGAGCGTCATGCCACTTCCGGGGCTAAACAGCGTAGCAACCGTTAAGCCCACCATAATGGCCAGCGCTGAAGACGCCAGATAATAGCCAAAGACCTTTCCGCCTATACGCCCCGCGCTACCCTCGCGCGACTGGTTAACCCCCACCATCAGCGTGAACAGCACGATGGGCACAATCAAAAAGGTCAGTAGCCGCAGCAGTAAATCACCCAGCGGTGCCAGCCAAACGGCCACTGCATCCCCGCCAACAAGCCCGACTAACACGCCCAATACCAGCGCGATGGTGACGCGTAAAATCAACGACGCGTTCAAATAGGCCTTCCATATGCGTGTCATTTGAGTCCCTACAGGTTTGAATACGTTGATGGGCCTATTTTGATAAGCCTGCACACCACCTTATTAGTGTGGCACAGCAAGATCGACAAGGTGAGTAGGCGGCAGTAAATCGAGGCTATGGCAGACCATCCGTATGTTGGTATGTGGGTAACTGAAGATGGACGTATTCGTCATGATCTTTTACCCAACAATCGCTACGACGAGGCCCGTGGTGAGCATAAAAGTGCTTACCAGGGCCGCTATCGAGTAACGAATAACTACATAGAATACTGGGATGACACCGGTTTTACCGCTGATGGTGAGTTCATCGATGGCGTGCTCTATCACGCAGGTATGGTGCTATATCGTAAAAAGTAAGCAATGCCATTCTTTACAGCGCTATTATTCAGTAACGGCAACAGCCACCGGCTTACTAAAAGCCAGTGGCTTTAGAGGCACAGCAATACAGTGGAGCAGTTTAAGATTTCTTCCACTTAGAGACGCTTCCTACAATGCGAGGCAGTATAGACAACAGTAGTAAAGCCAGAAAAATCAGCGTAATAGGCCGTTCCAATATAAACCCTAAGCTACCTCCGCTGATCTGCATACTTCTTACTAGCTCACCTTCAGCCATACTACCGACTAATAGACCTACCACCGTAGCGGCCACTGGAAAGCCATACAAACGCATCAGCCATCCCAGGATACCCGTAACCACAACGGTAATCGGGCCCACCATATTTCCTGTAATGGTGTAAGAACCTGCGACAGAAAGCACCATTACCACGGGAATCATGAATTTAAGCGAAATTTTGACGATATATCCCGCCAAAAAAATAAAGCCCAGCCCAACCACCAACAATAAGGCGGCCTGAGCCATATTGCCAAGAATCAGGGCATAGACAATGTCGGTATTTTCGCGGATGAACCGTGGGCCTCCCGTCACATTATGCAAAGCAAACGCGCTGAGCAATACAGCGGTACCCGCGCCGCCCGGCAACCCCAGCGCCAGAAGGGTAATCATTGAACCCCCTTCAGAACTGCTGTTAGCCGACTCTGCCGCAATGAGCCCGGAAGGATGGCCTTTGCCAAAAGACTCTGGCTCTTTCGACTGCTTTTTCGCCGTTGCATAAGCGGCAAGGTTAGCGATACTTGCCCCTACGCCAGGAATGGCGCCTATAACCGCACCCATCCCCCCTCCCCGCAGCACCTGTAGTGGCCTGCTTGCCGCAAACGCCATTCCTTCCAAAATACTGCGAAACCGGACAACACGGTTCTCCTGTGCATCCACGATGTAGTTTTTACCAACCAGATTAAACAACTCAGACGCCGCGAAAAAGCCGATGAGCGCAGGTATGGCCGGAATACCATCCAGCAAGTACATACTGCCAAAGGTTCCTCGCATCTGTCCTGCATCGCTGTAGCCGACAGTGCTAATCAGAATACCCAGCGCGCCCGCTGCTAGCCCTTTAGAAATGCTAGCGTCATTCAACACGGCAATCAGCGTGACCCCCCATAGAGCAATAACCAACATCTCCGTTGGCCCTAGCTTAAGAACCCAATGGGATACTGATTGAACTGTCAGCAGTAGCAGCAAGTATCCGACTAACGTGCCTAGTACGGAAGCCATTAACCCAATGCCGAGCGCTTGAGCATGCTGCCCTTTGCGCGCCATAGGATAGCCGTCAAAGGCCGTGGCTACCGAGGAGGATGTGCCGGGTATATTCATCATGATAGCGGGTATCGCACCGCCGAAACCGCCGCCTGTAAAAATGGCAGTCAGAAATAGAATAGCGGGTAGAAAATCCATATACAGCGTAGCAGGGAGAAACACCGCCATGGCAATAGAAATCGACAGCCCCGGTATCGAGCCAAAGAACAATCCGATTATCAAGCCAGGGACGACCACCCACCACGCTGCTGGCGTGCTTGCGAGCAGCTCAATCGCGGCCTGGAATGCATCCGTATCAATCATGAATTTCAGCACCTTTGTCGTTAAAGCAGGATAGTCGGAAGGCGTACGTTAAGAAGCTGGACAAATACCAACACCACAACGAAAGAGACCAGCACGCCACTTCCTAGCAACACCCACCAGCGCTTTTCTCCTTGCACGTAAAGCGTCAAAGCAAGAAACACGAAGCTGCCTATATCAAAACCAATGAATGGCAGTGCACCCACGTAAAGAACCAACAGCGCCATGAAAAGAAGGGTTTTGACTGGAACAGTGCGGCCTGAATCATGCGCATGCTCCCGGTACCAATCCACAATTTTCGTACCTGTAATAACCAATAGAGATGCAATGCCGATACCGGCGACGGGGACTACCAACACCCAGTCGGTAGCCCCACGAGCAGCGGCATGAACGCCGTGAGCGTAGTAGAAAAACGCCCCCGCTAGCGTTAACGAAAAAAGTACATTTCCCCATGGGAAGGAGCGGCTAAAAGTTGAAGACGTCATAACTCCTACTGCCTTTTGTAAAACGATCAAAACACCGTACGCGGCTACTTGACTAAAGGTGCGTACTGTTGAATAGCTTCATAGGTAGCATTAATAAGCGCCTGACTCTCTTCAGGCGTTAGCCAATCAGCACCCATTCGTGCGTTTTTCGCCCACTCTTGAAACTCGTCACTTTCTAACGTTTCTTGGTACACCTGCACGATGCGATCGTAACGTTCGGGATATTCCTCCTGCAGAGAAGAATGCACCATAAGGCCTGAGACATTCCCACCAATCAGCGGTAAAGGCTCAACGCCGAACTCAGCCAGTTCATTGTTTAGGAGTGGTGCATCCCAGCTATCGCTTGGCTGATCGTGTACAACAGCCAGTGCTCGCACCTCTTCATTTATCGTCAGCGCAGCCTCGGCGGCAAGAATCTCAAAATCCACTTGGTTGCCAGCCAGCGCCGTACGTAATGGAGCACCGCCGCTATAGGTCACAAAGCGCACATTTTCATGATCGATACCCAGCGCATCCATCATGACGAGCGTTTGGATATGCCCCCCGTTACCCACAATAATGCCGGAGCTGACCTCACCGGGTTCGCGCATGGCCTCAATTAATTGCTCAAGATTTTCGTAGGGGCTGCTGTTGTGCACGGCAAGCACACCATAATCATTCCACTGCGCACTCAAGAGCGAAAAATCCTGCCACTCAACCGGCGCACCACTTACCTCAATGGCACTTGCTAAGTAGGGCGTCGCCTGCATGACAAGCAAGGTTTCTCCGTCAGCTGATTGTTGTTGAAAGTAGGTAGCGCCTAAAGCGCCAGCACCACCCGGTCGATTCACGACGGTAATAGGCATGCCAAAGCGAGGGGACATATGCTCGGCCAACCCGCGAGCCAACCGGTCTGCGCTGCCGCCCGCATCGAAAGGCACCACAATTTCCAGAGGGCTATCAGGCCAGTCGTCTGCAAGCGCTAAGGAAGATACACTTAACGTGAGCAAGGGGAGCACCCAAAGGGAGCGACAAAGAACATGAGAAATAACTGAAGCTTTCTTGAATCGCAGTTGATATGGCATATCACTTCTCCGATTATCGGATTGTTATTGAATATCTCGTTATTAAATATTTCGTTATTGATCATCTAGCAGACATGTCAGAGAGCTTTGTGTTATTGGTCGAGCTAACATGCGCTATTGATGCATGGTATCTTTGTTATGTCAATAGAACAAACAAAACACCCACCTTACCTAGGAGGCGATGTGCGAGAGCTATCTTACTCGCCCTCATTTGAGAGCTCTAACGATCCCTGGCCCAAACATCATCGGGTTTATCTGGTATTGCGTCAGGAGATCCTGGAAGGAAACTATCCTCCAGATCAATCAATGCCCAACGAAGTATTATTGGCCCAACAGTTTGGTGTTTCACGCATCACAATGCGTAAGGCAATGGAGCGCCTTAATCGAGAAGGATTGGTTGAACGACACCGCGGTAAGGGCACGTTCCCCATCGCTGCCAACGAAGCCTCGCCGATACAGGCAAGTATCTCTGGAGTTCTAGAAAACCTAATTGCGATGGGACTGACTACGGATGTGGACGTGCTAGATTTTGGCTACGTAGCTGCCACCAGCATCATTGCCCATCAGCTGCAATTGACTGCCGGTAGCTTGGTACAAAAAGCAACTCGTATAAGAAGTCATCATGGCACCCCGTTCTCGCTATTAACCACCTATGTTCCTGAACATATAGGCCGCTCATTTTCGCAAGACGACCTAACTACTCAGCCCCTGCTACTTCTATTTGCACGAGCTAATGTAACGATTTCCCACGCAAAGCAAACAATCACCGCCAAACTAGCGACGCCAAAGCAAGCAAATCTGCTTAAGATGGAGCCAGGTGACGCGCTACTATGCATAAGTCGCATCGTTTTCGATGAACATCAGCAACCGGTTGAGTTCATCGAAGGTTTTTATTGCCCTGAAACTTATGAACATCAAGTATCATTAGGCGTTAAAACTCATGATAATCAGCAGGTTTGGGACACATGATGTTTTGCCATTAGCATGGCAGCCGCTATTGTGAGCTGCTTTCAATCAATCGTCATAGAGCCAAAAAAGGAATTTCTGCATGCGCGTACCCACCATCTGTTTAGCGGCAACGGCACTGGCACTTTTGATGAGCGGCTGTGCACAGCATCAGCCCGCGAGCAGTTCAGATACTTTGGCTGAAATTCGTTATCAGGTAGGCCCTTGCTACGGCACCTGCCCTGTTTACAGCGTAGCGGTTGAGGCAGATGGCACCACGCGCTTCACGGGCGAGCGCCACACGGCCACTGAAGGTGAACACACGCTGGCTGGCGATGCCACGACGTTTAGTGCACTACAAACACGCCTAGCATCTTGGCAGCCGAATATGGGCACCACGCAACAAACGCTTGATTGTGAACCCCGCGCGACTGACCTGCCTCAATATACCGTCACCTGGATTAACGGCGAGGGCGAACAGGCGGTACTGGAACACGATACGGGCTGTCACTCTGACAGTGGCCGTGAGCTGACCAACACCCTCAGAAGCCTCAATAAAGAGCTGAACATTGAACAGTGGGTGCAGCAGTAAACGCATCGCTAGCCATGATGACAAGCATGCAAAATCGTCACCGAGGAGTACCCATGCACGCTATTAATCCCCGCAAGCTGCACCACAGCAAATGGACGGCGGTGCAACCCAGCAATAAAGAGAAACACTTCTTGGTGACCAAGCTGCTGCGCGATGAAGACGACAACGTCGTCGATGTCGTGATTGAAGCCATCCACTCGCATCGCGAAGTCGTTGTGCCGTGGCAACGTCTAAAAGATGCCAGCGTATGGAAAATGGGCTGGCAGTAATGAATCTGACCCTGCCATAGAGGCAAAAGCCAAGAAAGGCGTTGACACATCTAAATATTAATGACACTGTGTCGCCAGTTGGTTAGCAAGCAGCATGGTTTCAGAAGTGTACGAAAAAGATTCAGAAGTGTACGAGATTGATATGTACGAAATCTTTCGGCAAGCCTGTAATTGTATTCCTTGTTTTATCCGCTATTAATCTGGGTGATACCAGGAACTTTATTAAGCGCTTTGCGCGAAAGGATTTTTACTATGTCTACTGGCACAGTTAAGTGGTTCAACGATACTAAAGGCTTCGGTTTTATTGCTCCTTCTGACGGCGGCGATGACCTGTTCGCTCATTTCTCTGAAATTCAGTCAGACGGCTTTAAAACCCTGCAAGAAGGCGCTAACGTTTCTTTTGACGTTACCCAGGGTAAGAAAGGCCTTCAGGCTTCAAACATCAAGCAAATTTCTTAAGCCTACGTTTTTTAAAACATAGCGCTTTTAAGTTTGCTCGAACCTTACGAGGTTCGAATAACAAGGCCCGCTTATGCGGGCCTTGTTGCGTTTGCTAGTTAACAATTGCGTTTGAGCCCTACTCACTTCGCAACCAATGCACCAGGCGCACCTCTACCGTAATCGCAAGTGCTTCAAGCGCCCCAGCGCGAGCACGGCCTTCGGCACTAGCTCGATAAAGGTGCGGCGTCATCGCCAGCAGATCCGAAATGTCTTCAGCGCCTTCAAGTGCGAGTGAATAGCAGAGGCGCTCAGTATGGTGATGTATAAAACCCTCCGGCACCTTTGACTCACTTGAACGCTCGGGCTTTAAGGTGGGGTAGATAATTTCCCGTAGCTCGCGCAAATGGCTTGGCCCCGCCTCAATCTGTAACAGCATGCCGCCCGGTTTCAACACGCGCGCAAATTCGCCCATGACGGGAAAGCCAAACATGCACAGCACACTGTCTAATGTTTGTGATTGCACCGGCAAATGCGCGTTGCTGCCGACCACCCATTGGCTTTGCGGTGTTTGACTATGTTCTTGTTCCCCCCCCCGCCGACTATCCTGCTTAGCCGCGGCCAGCACCGCCCACTTTGAGATATCCAGACCCATTAGCGCCAGCGGCAACGCATCCTGCGCCGCGCTAGCTAACTGGCGCAGGTAGTAACCTTCACCACAGCCTGCATCCAAACAGCTAAACGGCGTATCGCGTATCGACTGACGCTTCGCCTGGCTCAACACGGCACGACTCACCGCATCTGCAATTGGCCGATAGTAGCCAGCGTCAAGAAAGCGCTGACGAGCAGCCACCATGGCTTTACTATCGCCTGGGTCGCTTGAGCGCTTTTGCTGCACCGGAAGCAAGTTCACATAGCCCTGCTTGGCGATATCAAAGCTGTGTTTTGAAGGACTAGGTTTTGAAGAACTAGGTTTTGAAGGATCATGTTTTGAAGGATCATGTTTTGAAAAATCATGCTTTGAAGGGCTATGCCCAGCGCTACATCGCCAGGTGCTGCCTTCCAGATAAAGGGGCTCGCCATCCAGCGGGCATGCCAGTGATTGAAAAGGGGTTATGCTCATCGCTATTTCTTCGCAGGTTATGGGTTTAGCGCGTCACCAGGACAATGCCGACTAAGATAACGCCGCCACCCATTAGAAAATTGGTGCTTAACGGTTCATTGAGCAATAGGGTACCAAAAAGCACGCCGAAAAGCGGGCCGAGAAAAGAGAACACGCCCAACTGCGAAGCGCGATAACGACGCAACAATGTGAACCACAGCATCAGTGCGGCAAACGAAATAATTAGCGCCTGAAAGCCAAGGCTAGCGACAGCCATGGACGTAAACTGTGGATTCACTAACTGGCCCGATAGAGCGGCCACTGGCAGTAACAATAGGGCCGTAATGCTTAGTTGATAGCTTAGAGTAAGCTCTGCCGGCGCCTCGGAAAGCGAGGTCCTGCGGATCACGACGGTCGTGGCCGCCCACGAAAGGCCAGCCAGCAAGCCCAGAGCATCGCCAATAATAATATGGATGCCATAAGCACCGCTTGGCGCCATCGCTATCACCATTCCTAAAAACGCTAGACCGACACCCCACCATTGGCGGGCTGAAAGCTGCTCACCAGGCACCCAAAGATGTAATCCCAACGCCGCAAAGATGGGGGCCGTATAAAGAAAGACCGACATGTGTGATGCAAGCGTATAGTTAAGCCCCCATGCAACAAAACCGAACTCGGCAGCAAATCCGAGTCCAACCAGCAACCCAGGGCCCCAGTGATGGCCCACCTCTTTCCAACGAATTCCTCGCCAATAGGCGAGCAACCCTACCAGGCATCCTGCGATAGCGGAGCGCAATGCTATTTGTACAACGGGTGAGATATCTTCAGCCACGCCTTTAATTGCCACTTGCTGAAATCCCAACACCAGACAAAACAACAGCATCAGCGATGCTGCCGTAGCATCCATCGACTTACGCTGAGAAATGGCAGCAGAAGTGAATGAGGCCGTCCTTTGATGGTTCATTACGTACTCCTGTAAGATCAAGGTGGCCATTTCAGCAGGGCGCTCGATTTTCTACAAACGATTACTTTTCAGGCCTAGGCTCAGGAAAACTCATGCTATGCGAATTGAAAGACTACCGCTGAATGCACTGCGTGCGTTTGCCGAAGCGGTGCGAGAAAATAGCTTCAAAGCCGCTGCACATCGCCTAGATGTTACCCCGGGTGCAGTTAGCCGACAGGTTAAACTGTTAGAAGACCGCTTGGGCGTGAAGCTATTTGAACGCCATGCTAATGGGGTTTGTGCCACTGAAGCGGGCCATATGCTGGCTGAAGATGTGCAAGCCGGCCTGTTGCGTATCGCCAACGGCGTACAGCATGTCACCGAGCGCTCCGAAGATGCCTTTCAATTGCTACTGAGTGCACCGCCTTCTTTTCTACAGCTGTGGCTACTTCCTCGCCTGCCCCACTTTGAAGCTAGCGAACGGCAAGCTGAAATATCTCTGGATGCCGAAGCGCGCTTAATCTCACCGTTATGGTTGCCTAACAGAGCACGCTTAGCGTTGCGCTATGGCCAAGGCCCCTGGCCGGGTGTTACCAGTCTGCGACTGTTTGAAGACACCCTCTTTCCCGTGTGTTCACCATCCCTACTCAAGCAGGCAAACTTGCAAGCCCCTAGCGACTTGCTAACCCAGACATTGCTCACCGTGGACTGGTGTCGTCATGCGGGTCCCCCAATACCAAACTGGCATGACTGGTTTAAAAGCACTGGGGTAGCGATGCACAAAAAACCCAATCAGCGGCAATACTCGCTATACAGCCTGGCACTCGATCAGGCCATTGCCGGGCAAGGTGTGGTACTTGCTAGCTACCCTTTGGTCGCTGATCGGCTCGCTAGCGGTGTTTTGGTACGCCCTTTTGCAGACAGATACTCGCTGGCGTCTCCCTTAACCTACGATCTACTTCTGCCTATCGAAGGAGATATGCCACCGGCGGTAGCTCGCTTCGTCACTTGGCTGCAGCAGGAAGCCACCAACTTCCGCACAATATAGTGGCTGCTTAGCGACGTTAACGATCTACCCGGGCGTACTCTTTAAACAACACCGATTGCCACTGGCGAACGGCCAGCACAGACGTGGTGCCAAAGCGCTTATGGATAGGCAGGCTACTTTCCCGCTCACACAGGGCATGAAACTCTTTTGCGAGGCGCTGCATCGTCTGCTGCCACTCTTCATTACCCGCGGGGGACAACAAGCCGTTCAGCACCATTAGCTTTTCGCTGTCACTATCAAAGCGGGAGCGAAAAAACTCGCTGGCTAGATATTGCTGGAAAAAGCACTGGATCGGCCCACCCGGGCGCCAGCGAAAATTCGCGGCTACCCGGCGCCTTATCCGGTTACCTGGCAACAGGTCGATCAACTTAAGCCGTTCAAGTTTAACCAGTTGCTGTGTGCATTCGGCCTCGCTCAACTGGTATTGATGATGGATTTCGTTGAAGCTATAGCCATTAATGACGCACACAGCGACCAGAAACAGCTCGCGATCATCGGCAATACTTTGCTCTTGAGCCTGGGTCAGCTGCTGTAAACGCTGTTCGTCATTCTGCATGGCCTGTACCAGCTCGACGAACTCGATATTAAGCTGATCACAAATGCACTCAAGCCGCGCTAGCGTGAAGTGCTGTTCTGCGAACAGGCGCTTAACAGAGGCTTCGCTTAAGGCTAGCCACTGGGCGACATCAGCGTAGGTTTTACCCTGAGCACGAAGCTGGCGTTTCAAGGTCTTAATGAGTGAACTGGCCTGGGACACAAGCGCCTCCTAGCACCAAAAGTAGCAAATAAAGATACTCTAAAGCCTGCATGCTACAACTTAGCGCATTAGAGTTGCAAAAATATCGCCTCTTGCACACATTGCTGCTACTTCTAGGAATTGATAAGGCAACCTATACATGCGAAACGTACTGCACATGAGGGGCGCCTGGCCCTACTTGATCGCTATCTTTCTCAATGCGTTTGTGGATTTGGGTCACAAGATCGTTATTCAGAATACGATCTTCAAAAGCTATGACGGCACCACCCAGGTCGTACTCACGGCCCTGGTAAATGGCTTAATTTTGCTACCATTTATTTTAATGTTTAGCCCCGCTGGCCATGTGGCAGATAGCTACCCCAAGGTGCGCGTCATGCGTGTTTCTGCCTGGGCGGCGGTGGCTATTTCACTCGGCATCACCGCCGCGTACTACCAGGGATGGTTCTGGTTAGCGTTCGCGATGACGCTACTGCTTGCCATTCAATCGGCTTTTTACTCCCCGGCTAAATACGGCTTGGTAAAGGGGTTGTTCGGCAAGCCACGTTTGGCGGAAGCCAACGGGCTGATTCAGGCGGTCACTATCGGCGCTATTTTAGCGGGCACCGTGGCCTTTACCGCACTGTTTGAAACCTGGGTATCGCCTGATGACCAGACGCCAGCGCAGCTGTTACGTCACATTGCACCGCTGGGCTGGCTGCTCGTGCTCAATAGCGCTCTCCAAGTGGTCACGCTTTATCGCCTGCCATTGGACAACACGCCACGCTCCCAAACACCGCTTACCTGGCAGCGCTACATTAAGGGCCGCGCGCTAAAAGACAACCTGCGTATCGTGGCGCGCCAGCCTGTTCTCAGGCTGTCGATTATCGGCCTTGCAACGTTTTGGTCCGTTGGCCAAGTGCTGCTGGCAGCCTTCCCCGCCTATGCGAAAGATGCGCTAAGTATCGATAACACGCTTGTGCTTCAAGGAATTCTCGCCGCGAGCGGCATTGGCATTGCAGCCGGGTCGCTGCTGGCGAGTAAGCTTTCCCGCAACCGTATTGAAACCGGCCTTATTCCCTTGGGCGCTATCGGCGTGGCCGCGGGGCTATGGTGCCTTCCCCTGCTATCAACGCCGCTTAGCCAAGCGCTCAATTTCGTGTTTATTGGCATCATGGGCGGGCTGTTTATCGTACCGCTGAATGCGCTGATCCAGTTTCACGCGGCCGATCACGAATTAGGTACCGTGCTGGCTGCCAACAATTGGATTCAAAATATCGCCATGCTGGGCTTTTTGATGCTCACGGCGCTATTCGCGCTGGCCGGTGTGGATAGTCACTATCTGCTGCTTCTCATCGCGGCTGTGGCCATGGTCGGCGGCGGTTACACTATCTTCAAGCTACCCCAAAGCCTAGTGCGCCTTCTGCTAAGCTTTCTGCTCACGCGACACTATCGCGTGGATGTTCACGGCTTGGAAAACCTACCGGCACAAGGCGGCGTGCTACTACTGGGCAACCATATCAGCTGGTTGGATTGGGCCATGGTGCAAATTGCCAGCCCGCGGCCCGTACGTTTTGTCATGCTAAAAAGCATTTACCAGCGCTGGTATCTACGCTGGTTCTTTAAAGCGCTGGGCTGTATTCCTATCGAACGCGGCGCCGCTGCCGAACAGGCGCTAAGCGATGTAGCCGAACTGCTCAATGCCGGAGAAGTGGTGTGTTTGTTTCCTGAAGGAGCGATTAGTCGCAATGGCCAGCTTGGCGAATTTCGGCGCGGCTATGAACGCGCCTGTAAAATGGCCAATCCTGACGTCAAAATAATCCCGTTCTACCTGCGTGGACTATGGGGCAGCCAGTTCTCACATTCATCAAGCAAGCTCAAAGAGCTGCGCAATGCCCCACTGCACCGTTCGGTGGTGGTCGCTTTTGGAAAACCACTGCCCAAAGACACGCCCGCCGATGTGCTCAAACGACGTATTTTTGAACAGGCTAGCCGTTCCTGGCAGCGGGCCATGGGCGAACTACCCACGCTTGCTAATGCCTGGATTCAAAGCGTTAAGCGCCGCCCAGGCGAGCTTGCGCTAGCCGACACCCTTGGGCGTCCGCTCAGTGCCAGCCAAGCGTTAACCGCCAGCGCACTGCTATCTAAGCGCATCCGTAAGCTTTGCCCTGGGCAAAACGTTGGCCTATTGCTGCCTACCAGCAGCGCTGGAGTGATCACCAACATGGCTACGCTGCTGGCGGATAAAACCGTTGTGAACCTCAACTACACGGCGAGCCAAGACGCACTGGCGTCTGCGCTCACCCAGGCAGAGATTACAACGGTGTTCACTTCAAAGCGCTTTGTAGCAACGCTAGCCCAGCGCGGGTTAGCGGTTGACCAGCTACTTGGCCAGCAGCAAGTAATGTATCTGGAAACCCTACAGTCAACGATCAGCCGCGCCGAGCGTGCCAGTACCTGGCTTGCCGTACGCCTACTGCCCACGTGGCTATTACAGCGCTGCTTTAGCAGTAGCCATGATGCGGATGCAACGGCCGCGATCCTGTTCTCTAGCGGTAGCGAAGGTCAGCCTAAGGGCGTGATGTTGAGCCACCGCAACCTCATGGCCAACATCAAACAGACCTCTGACGTTCTTAATACACAAAGCAACGACGTTGTGATGGGATCGCTGCCGCTGTTTCATGCCTTTGGCCTCACCGTCACGCAGCTGCTACCGCTCATTGAAGGGGTGCCGCTAGTGTGTCACGCCGACCCAACCGATGCCCCCGGCATAGCCGGCACGGTTGCCAAGCATAAAGCGACCATTATGTTTGGTACCTCCAGCCTTCTACGCCTGTTCGTACGCAGCCAAAAGGTGCATCCGCTAATGCTGGATAGCCTGAGGGTGATCGTGGCCGGCGCAGAAAAGCTTGATGACAGCGTACGTACAAGCTTTGCACTGAAATTCCACAAACCGATTTATGAAGGCTATGGCGCGACGGAGACGTCACCGGTTGCCTCGGTCAACTTACCGGATGCCCTCGGCATTCATTACCAGCAGGTGCAGCGCGGTAGCAAAATTGGCAGCGTTGGCATGCCGCTGCCTGGCACTGGTTTCAAAGTCGTTTCGCCTGAAAGCTTCGAAGAACTACCCACTGGCGAAGCGGGTATGATTTTGATCAGTGGCCCACAGGTCATGCAGGGCTATCTTAACGATGCTGAACGCACGACCAAGGCGCTACGCGACATTGATGGCCAGCGCTGGTACGTCACTGGGGACAAAGGATTTCTCGACGAAGACGGCTTTTTAACGCTGATCGACCGCTACGCACGCTTTGCCAAAATTGGCGGCGAGATGGTCGCGCTAGGCGCCGTAGAACAGGCCGTTAAAGCCGCACTTGAGGAGCCTGACACCGCGCTAATGGCGGTCAACATCCCCGATAGTCGTAAAGGCGAACGCATTGTAATGCTATCGGAAACACCTTTAGATGCCAGCACCGTAAAAGCCGCTATGCTCGCTAACGGCACGAAATCAATGATGGTGCCCAGTGACTGGCTTACCGTGGATGCCCTTCCTCGCTTGGGGTCAGGCAAGCAGGATATTGCGGGCGCCAAGCGTCTGGCACAGAAAAGATTGGCCGAAAGCGCGAAATAGAGTGCTCTACTCGGCCACCGATACCTGCGGGCATCATTAGAGAGATGAATAAAAGGATTTTTTTCACTGAAACCGCTGACTTTTCTCCATGGTTTCTAATCCGGATGTGTATTAAATTCATTTCCAATGTTTTGAGGTTATCTTCCCCCTCAAAAATTCGGATAAACAAAGAAGGAGCGTTAAATGTCTAATCCAGCTATTGAAATCTTCAAGAAGCGTCGTAGCCAGTATGTCATTGGCAAAGACATTGCCATCAGCCAAGACGATACAGCGGCATTGATCAAAGAAGCCGTTAAGCAGGCACCCACGTCGTTCAACTCACAAAGCTCGCGTGCGGTTATTCTGTTCAACGAACAGCACGACAAGTTCTGGCAGATAGTCATGGAAACGCTGCGTAAAATCGTACCTGCGGACTCTTTTGAGCCTACTGAGCAGAAGATCAGCAGCTTTGCTGCTGGTGCTGGCACCGTGCTGTTTTTTGAAGACCAAGAGGTCATCAAAGGGCTGCAAGAGAAATTTCCGCTCTACGCCGACAACTTCCCTGTTTGGTCAGAGCATGCTACCGGCATTGCCCAGTTTGCCGTATGGACGGCCCTTTCACAGGCCGACATTGGCGCCAGCCTGCAGCACTACAACCCCATTATCGACGATGCCGTATTTGATGCCTGGGATCTACCGGCTTCCTGGACACTACGCGCGCAAATGCCCTTCGGTTCTAATGAAGCACCGTTTGGCGAAAAAACGTTCATGGACGATGAGCAACGCTTCCGCGTATTTTCTTAAGCCACAGCTTAGGACATGTCCTAAGTAAGCGCCCATCACGAACTTGTTTTCGCCCGCTGCCACTGATTATTCAGCGACAGCGGGCGATGCCTTTTAGAGGCCGACCTTCATCAAGAGCGCTTGTGGTGCCTATTCAGAAGGCTTTACGTCAGCGCTATCCAATGGCGTAGAGCGCTTGCCCGGCTCACCCCGCGCAATATCGTTATGGCTAATGACCATCACATCGCGTGGCCACCAATCCGGATGGTTATCGCGAATAAAGGCCAGCAGTTTCTCACGCACGTTCATTTCTGCCACCCAGCCTGCTAGCGGGTCGGACGTCATCAGGTAAAAAGTAATGATCTGCGCCGTTGCGGTTTGCCCTGTCACATAGCACAGCAGCTTATGGTGCTCGATAACATTCTCTTCATCCTTAGCAACGTCTAAAAACGTTTGCCTTAAGAGCTCAACGTCAGCGCTTAAGTGCAGCGTCAATTTCAAAAACCGATACATCTTGGTACTTTTGACCGAAAGATTCTCAAACGGTTTAGACACAAAATAGGTGACGGGTACGATCAACCGCCGCTCGTCCCATGAGCGCAATCGAATAAACGTATAAAAAATCCCCTCCACATAGCACCACTGCCCTTCAAACATAACCAAGTCACCGATTCGGATCGGCTTGGCCAGCGACAGCTGAAAAGAAGACAAAATGTTCCCCAGCATGGCCTGGCCAGCAATACCGACCAGTACCGCAAGAACGCTTGCGGAGGCGAGAATAGACAAGCCTAGTGTTTCGAAGATCTGAACCTGGCTGAGTACGTAAACCGATACTGCAATGACCGTGATCAGAATGATGACGCGGCGTAACGCGTAGAGCGATGTCAACAGCCGGCGCTCATCACGCGATTTTGTATCATCAATCTCGCCCACTAAACGCCGCGTCATACGCAGCATAATGGTATCGACCAAGCGCAGTGCAATGGTTGCCGCGCCCCACGCCAGAATGGCGGTTAACACAACGCGGAAGGTACCCATAGCGATAGCAGAGAAAGAGACCACATAGTCCAGCACCACCTGCGTCACCAGAGACATCATGATGAGTGCCATGGGGCCTTTTATTCTGCCCACAAAGATGCTTTTTGCGCCGGAAGGAATTAGCTTCGCCAGCAACCCAACAAAGCGATAAACCCCCCACCCCATGAGCGCAACCAATATCAGGAAAATGGGAATGGCGATCCACTCCCAAATCATCAGCACGCCGAGCGATTCCTTAAAGCGTTCCGGAATATGCTCCTCCAGCATGGAAGGGCCATATTCTTTATAAAGTAGCGGAATCGACGACACGCTGTCTGACATAATCAGCCAAACGGGATCCTGATCACCGGCTCGGTAACGGCCCAGCCGTATATCGTAAGTATCACTGCCCACTTTCAGTGACGTTATTTCCAAGTCTCGACGCGGCTGGCCTGCTTGAGGATTAGGCTCCTGCCCAGCCGTATTCTCAATGAGCGCGTCTCGGCGGCCAGGAAGATTGGCAACGTTCAGCAACTCACCACGCTTGAATACTTCAGCCAACTGTTTGGCTAGCTCCGGGCCTTGTTCGCGCTGCTCGGCAGGCGATAAATCGGACAAATTGAGAACATGCGCCGCCGCCGCAAACTCTTCGTTGTCCGCCAGCGTTTGAAAACTTCGAATAGCCTCGCGTGGGGTAATTAAGTTGACGTCCTCCGGCGCTTCTTCAAGTCCCGTATTTACTTCATCAACAGCAAACCACCGATTATCTTCGCTCTCTTCTCCCTGAGTTTGCGCCACACACACGCTGGAAAATAGCAGTGCTGCGATCAGCACCATCCATGCGGGCCATAAGCCATTTGCTTTCATACATGCCTTTATTAAGTGAGATGAACCAGCTTACCGACCATCGACAGACCAATTACGTAGCCAGCCTTGTGATCATCACAGGGCCATCCATGTCAGTGGGGTAAAAGGAGTAAGCGTAAAGTACAGCCTATCTTATTTGATGACGCAAGGAGCAGCACCGTTCTCATCAATCATGCACTCCTTTTCTCTATTCGGTTTAGCAAACATAGGCATGCGCAATGCGAATATGTGTTTCACAGCACGCTATCTAACCAGGCTGCCTAGCGACTTCAACTCGCTATCGTATAAAGCAACCAGCAGCGGCGCGCCCTGGTCGTTAATGCGAAACTGCCCGTAGCGGGCGGATTGATAGCGTTCGGCATGACCTTCCTGGAAAAAGAAAGCATTGGTAGCAAAACGCACATAGCCATTGCGCAGTCGATACTGTAGACGCCGCTCCTGATCACCGATCGGGCTGCCATCATCTAATCGCTGAAAGTGGGCGATATACTGATCATCTAAGCGCACAACGACGTTGCCATTGCAGGCATTCGGGGAGTTACTCTCTTGGTCCAACGTCGTTTGAATGCGGCTGGTGATAGCAAAGTTCAAAGACATGTAGTCGCCCTGCATCAATGAGCGCGGGTCGACCGGCGCGAGCTCAAGGTAGACAATCTCACCCAGCGCCAAATGACGCTCTTTCTGCCAAATTGCCCCATTAATCACGGCCAACACCAGCAACATGCCCACGAGAATCACCAGCCTGCTTGCTTTCGCGTTAGGCATCATTGTCTACGCTCCCATCGCTCGAGTGAGCAATCCTAGCTTCCCACCTCCGGTGTAGCCCAAAACGCAGCCCTAGCAGCAGGGTTCCCATCACCAAAAGCGCTATCGACTTCGTCAGAAGCGTTGCGTCCAGCCAGTAGTAATAGCTGCCGATCGCCAGCATCAGCGAAAGCATCCCCAACCCCGTCAGCACGCGATTGCCAATAGCAAAGCCTAACAGCATGACCACCACGCCCTGGCCTACGCTAGGGACATAAAACGTCACCCCCAACAGCACCACACCGGCAGCGTAGGTCATCCAGCGCACGCTAGCTAAAGGCTGTTTGTTAAACAGCGCCTGGAAAAGAATCAGCTGTGCCAGCGCAACGAGCCCAACGCTCATCCAAACCCCTAGCCGCACTAAATTGCTATCCAGCGCTTCATAAAGAAACGGCAGCGGATGACCCGCATGCGCTAGCCCCTGAGTGACCAGCAGGCCCAACGCTAGTCCATAGCCCCACGCCTGCATCTCTTTAATGCGACGTGGCCAGCGAAATTCGTTTAACCAAAGTGCGGTTAGTGCACACAGCACAATGCCACTGGCGGCCATCCCCGTTGCCGCTGTTACCCACGCCAGATACAGCGCTACGCTGGCAGCAAAGGCAGAAAAGCCACGATGCGTTACGCTTGGCATCACCAGCGCCAGTGCGCTCTGCAAACCCAGCATCGACCACCATACATAGGCAGCGTTATTCCAATGCTCGATGGCGGCCCAGCCCACTAGTAGCTGCCCGGCTAAGCTAATGGCGAGCGCCAGATGTTCGAGCACATCACTGTGAACTGCCCGCAGTAGCGCAAAAGCAGCGCCGATCAAAACGAGCCCCAGACCCAACGATGCAGCGGCGCTCTCGACAACAAACACTCCGCCAATGGCGATAAAGCCCAGTAAAAAAAACGCCGCCAGCCAACCGGAAAAAGCCTGCAACACGCGCACAAACCACGGCGTTTCTAGCGTCGCCGGCAGCGTAGAAGCGTTTAACACAATGCCTGACTGGGTCAGCTTGGCTTTTAAACTATTTGTTTGAGCATCGTCGGCTCTGCGCATCATTGCCATGTCTCCCGGTGTAGCCGTTTCAGCCATATGACAGCCCAGGCGCCCATCGCTAGCACCGCGATGGCCATAAACAACAAACTTCCTGCCTGCCACTCACCTTCCCATAGCCAGTATCGAGCAAGCAGCCACGTGGCCACGGCAATCACTGAGACGCAGCCACCTGCGATCATGAACAGATCCGGCTGCCAGTGGCGATAACCGGTATACAGCGCCACAAGCCAGAGAGGATAAATCACCAGCACTGACGACCACATCGGCTGCATCTCGGCAATCAGGGACATCAATAGCAGCGTGACCGGTACCCCGCTGCCCACCGCGAGCAAGCGAGCGGCCCAACGACCTTCACCCCAACGCCCGGAATAAGCGCCCCACTCCCAGAAGATCAATGCAAGGGTATTGATCCCCAACAACCCCCACAGCGCAGCGTCACTGTTTGCCAGGGCGCCAAACGGTCCACCCCAAGTACGAAAATAAAGCCCGATGGCAAGATTGAGCAGCCCTAACCACAGTACCCAAAGTAGCTCAAAACGTGCCACCCAGACCCAGGGCAGCGTTAGTAACGCCCAGGTAAAGAACAGCTGCCAGGGGTCGGCACCGGTTTGGTACACCTGACCAAACAGCGCTAGCAGTACACCCACTAACAAAGTGGCCGACGTTAGCGCCACACGCTGTAAGGTCAGGCGAGTCTTGGCCCACACGGCGATACCTACCGCCAGCAACACCGCGGCTTGCACCACGCCAAAGCGCAGCCAACGCTCCATCTCGAGCCAGTTATAAGCAATAAAAAACAACACCGCAAAGGCTAGCGCCAGCCCGCCTAGCCACAGCAGTAATCGATCAACAAAGATCGCCCAGTCACGGGGCGATGGCCTCAACCCAGCAGCCTCAATAGCGTGTGTCACCTGCTCTGGCGGTATGACGCTTTGCTCAATTAACGACACCAGTTCACGGCGTGAAGAAGCCATGGCATTCCTTGGGAAGGTAGAGAAGTTAGCACTCAACAATGCCGATCGGTCAGCATAGCCTGACCATAGACGCTAACGCGCGCGAGCGAAAGAGGCCGTCAGTGCCATTGATGCGTACTTAGGATTAACAATGAAAGAAGGAAGCACTATAAGGTTTTACTTCTTCCAGGCCCACGCCTTATAAGAAATGCAGTAGGATCAATGTTCGACTTATTTTTCAGGAGCCCGCTATGTCCCTCGCACAGCTAATTAGCCCACTTGCTCTAGGCCAAAAGCAACAGCAGCCCGGCCTGGTGATTCTGGATTGCCGCTTTGCTTTGGAAAACCCGGGCTATGGGCAGCAAAGTTATGCCGCGGGGCATATCGCCGGGGCGCATTTCGCTGACCTGAACCGCGACCTGAGCTCGCCGGTTATCCCGGGAGTGACCGGCCGTCATCCCTTACCGGACCCCGCACAGCTGGTTGATCGCCTGCGAGACTGGGGCATTGATAACGACGCTACCATCGTGCTTTATGACGATGGCACCGGTGCCTATGCCGCCCGGGCGTGGTGGCTGCTGGCGTGGCTGGGTAAGCGAGATGGCGTGTTCATTCTTGATGGCGGCTTGAACGCCTGGCTCGCCGTCGGCCTGCCCTTGAGCCAGGATTCACCGCAGAGTGTTCCCGGGCATTTCAGCGGTCAGCCAGATAACCGCCTGCTGCTGGAGGCCAAGCAACTACAGCAGCGCCTTGGCCAGCCGAACCTCACCTTACTGGATGCCCGAGGCTTGCCACGCTTTCGAGGTGATGTAGAGCCTATCGACCCGGTAGCCGGGCATATCCCCGGCGCGCAATGCGCGGCGTTTACCGACAACCTTGGCAGCGACGGACGTTTTTTGCCCGTGCCGCAGCTCAAGCAGCGTTTTGCCGAGAAGCTTGGCGGGCGCTCACCGGAAGCGTTGGTGGCCTATTGCGGCTCTGGCGTAACCGCCTGCCATAACCTGTTTGCCCTTTGCCTGGCAGGTTACCCTCTGGCCAGCCTGTACGCAGGTTCCTGGAGCGAATGGATCACCGACCCTCAACGGGCTATCGCTACCGGCGACTAAATCCTCACTCCCAACGCTAAACGCAGGTGAGCACTCGGAAACCCAGTAGCCATAGCTGTCACTCCAACTTAGTAAAGCGCAGCCGCTCTATCGCCGGGGGCGGCAAGAAAGAGTCCGCTCGGGCATCTTCCCAATAGTGCTTAAACACGGTGTGCTCACATTTAGAATGCAGTAGCTCATTGGGTTTCAAGAACGTAAAGACCTGATCGTAGGACTGAATCTCATTTTCCGATACGCGGCGGATGATATGTTCTGGCCCCAGCTCACTCGGGTGGGTGAGCCCTGCCGCCCCTAGCATTTCCGCCAGCGCTTTTAGCGTATTGCGGTGGAAGTGATATACCCGCTCCGTTTTGTCAGCAATATCCAAATGACGGCTGCGCTTAGGATCCTGGGTTGCCACGCCGCTTGGGCACTTATCGGAGTGACAGTTGAGCGCCTGAATACAGCCCAGTGAAAACATAAAGCCCCTGGCGGCATTGCACCAGTCGGCCCCCAGCGCCAACGTGCGGGCAATATTAAAACCCGATGTGATTTTGCCAGCAGCACCGATGCGAATTTCCTCGCGCAGCCCAGCCCCAACAAGCGTGTTGTGCACTAGCGTCACGGCTTCGGTGAGCGGCACGCCCATACGGTTAATAAATTCTAACGGCGCGGCACCGGTTCCCCCTTCGCCGCCATCCACCACAATAAAATCAGGCCGCTCACCGGTCTCCAGCATGGCCTTTACAATCGCAAACCACTCCCAGGGGTGGCCAATTGCCAGCTTAAACCCAACCGGCTTGCCGCCGGAAAGCGCACGTAGGCGGGCAATAAATTCCATCAGCTCTAGCGGTGAAGAGAAGGCGGTGTGAGCGGCGGGAGAAATCACATCCTGGCCCATGGGCACTTCCCTGGCCTCGGCAATTTCTGCGGTCACTTTAGCCGCCGGCAGTATGCCACCATGGCCGGGCTTGGCTCCCTGCGACAGCTTTATTTCGATCATTTTGACCTGATCATCGCTGGCGTTGGCGGCAAACCGTTCCTCGTTAAACGAGCCATCGTCGTGGCGGCAGCCGAAATAGCCGGAGCCGATTTCCCAGACTAAATCGCCACCGTGAATGCGATGATAGCGGGAGATCGACCCTTCACCGGTGTCGTGATAGAAGCCCCCTTTGCAGGCGCCCGCATTCAGCGCTTCGATGGCATTGCCTGAAAGCGAGCCAAAGCTCATCGCCGAAATATTAAGCACGCTAGCAAAATAAGGCTGACTACAGCGGCTACCGCCTACTCGAACCCGAAAGTCAGCGTCTTCAATTGCATAGGGCAGCAGCGAATGATTGATCCACTCATGGCCCGGTTTATACATATCCAACAGTGAGCCGAAAGGCTTCTTATCGCTCTCATTTTTAGAGCGCTGATACACCACGGCACGCTGCTCGCGGGAGAACGGGCGCTCGTCCAAATCCGACTGAATAAAGTACTGGCGTATTTCAGGGCCAATGGATTCCAAGGTATATCGAATGTGGGCCAAGATTGGGTAATTACGGCTGACCGTTCGCCGCGTTTGGCGCATGTCGTGCAAGCCTAGCCAAGCAAGAAGGCCAAAAAGTGCCACGCCCACTAGCCATACAAGCGAAAACACTAAGCCAATAAGCGAGATGACCAGTAGGATCACGCAGGCAACAAAGGCGGCATTGCGCAAAGGAATGCGGGTTAATCCCCGAGCTTCTATCATGAGAACACAAACTCCTTATCAACCGTCTGCAAAAGGGTATGACGGCCTAGGTAGCATATCGGAGCAAGGTAGCGGCTCACCAGCCCAATTCGCTCTATTTAATGGAGAGGATTAGTATAAGTTTTGGTGAACTTACCACTCTAAGTAATATCCAATGCAGCATTCACTACCCACGCTGTGCGCAAGCTTTTCCTAGCGGAGGCATCATATGCTTATAAAAATTGCCAAACCCAGTGATTTACACGAATCCGATGTAACGCCGGAGTCTATTTACCTTTCACGTCGTCGCTTTATGGGTGGCATGGCGGGCCTAGGCGCGGGGATTGCTCTGGCGGGACAAAAAGCTTACGCCAATGCCGCTGACTATTCTGATGTGCCCGACGGCAGTGCACCGCCCTGGTTAAGCGAAAAGATTAGCCAAACTGAGTGGCGCGCAGTCACCCCAAGCGATCCTGAAAAAGACATTATCGCCCCCTTTGAGGATGTCAGCAGCTATAACAATTTTTTCGAATTCGGTTCGGGAAAAAGTGACCCAGCCCGTCATGCAGGCAGCTTAGAAACTCAGCCCTGGAGCGTGGTGGTCGACGGTGAAGTTAACAACGGCGGGCGCTTTACGCTTGAAGACTTCGCCAAGCCGTCGCAGTTTGAAGAGCGTATTTACCGCCTGCGCTGCGTCGAGGCGTGGTCGATGGTCATTCCCTGGTTAGGCATTCCCCTAGCCGAGATAATCAAGCGCGCCGATCCTACCAGCAAAGCAAAATACGTGCGTTTTGAAACGCTGGTAGACCCGGATCAGATGCCAGGGCAGCGCTCGTCGTTCTCGCTGATTGACTGGCCCTACGTGGAAGGTCTGCGTTTAGACGAGGCCATGAACCCGCTCACGTTACTGGCGATGGGCATGTATGGCCGCGAACTGCCTAATCAAAACGGCGCCCCCTTACGATTAGTGGTGCCATGGAAATATGGCTTTAAGAGCATCAAATCGATTGTGCGCATTTCGTTAGTTGAAGAGCAGCCGGTCAACTCCTGGCAGGAGATTGCCGCCAACGAATACGGCTTCTACGCTAACGTGAACCCACAGGTTGACCACCCACGCTGGAGCCAAGCCTCCGAACGGCGGCTGCCCAACAGCCTGTTCAGCCCGAACCATATTGATACGCTTATGTTTAACGGCTACGCGGACGAAGTTGCCGAGATGTATGCGGGATTGGATTTAAGGGCTAATTACTGATGGCAGCACCGCGCATATGGCTTGTTTGGCGCATTGGCGTTTTCTTGGCGGCATTAACACCGCTACTGTTTTGGGGCTGGCAAGTCGCCAATAACGCTGCTGGCCCTGAGCCCGGGCGTTACCTGCTACTCAACATCGGCATTGGCGCACTGTGGATGCTGCTGCTCACGCTAAGCCTCACGCCTCTCACCAAGCTGACCCGTTGGAAAGGCTTTGCACTCATTCGGCGCCAGCTAGGTTTATGGACACTGGCCTACGCCACGCTGCATTTGCTCAGCTATGCGCTATTTATTCTGGGGCTTAACTGGGCGCTGCTAGGCAGCGAAATTGTCAAACGGCCCTACATTATTGTGGGCATGATCGCGCTAACCGGCCTTGCCGTGCTGGGTGCGACTTCCAACCGCTGGGCGATGAAACGCCTAGGCAAGCGCTGGAAACCATTGCACAAATTCTCTTACGCTATTTTAGCATTGGCACTGCTGCACTTCTTTTGGATAGTGCGCGCCGATCTGCGCGAATGGGCCATCTATGCCGCCGTTGCTGCATTGATAATGGCCACCCGCCTACCGCCTGTTGCTCGCACCCTGCCTAAGTTTCGTCAGCGGTTTAGCCGTTAAATACCCTTGACAAGGTAAGCTCTTGCAGGCCGGGTTCATGTTCAGTTCACCTAATGCCGTTATGCTATGGGCAGACAGTCTAATACCGTATTGGAGTAGTAATAATGGCCGTAAAATATTTAGGCGCTACCCGTCGGGTAATAGCGTTAGGATCGCTATTGCTCGCAGCTGGCGCAAGCGCGGAGCAGTCTATAGGTGATGAACAACCTTTGCGCGTTGAACAACTGCAGCGCTGTGGCGATCTTTTACAGCAAGATATTCAAGAGTTCTGCCTGAACGCCAGCGGGCTTGATAACAGCGATTTTCAGGTAAAGCTGAACGGAATACCGCTTCAGGCCGAAAACCTTGATCACACGGATGAAAATATACGTGTCCGCATCACCAGCGCCGACACACAAAGCGGCCCGCTGTGGTTTGAGCAACACGACCAAGCGAGCAACCCGGTATGGATAAGCCTCAAAGGCAGTCACGTGGTAGCGGCCACGGACCAAGAGCTGGCGGAGAACATGGATGGCCTGACCACCTACGTGGATCTGGTCAGCGTGATTATTGAAGAAAGCTACGAAGGTGCCGAAGAAGCCCAGCGATTAGCAGAAAAGTACGGTGCAGAGGTGGTCGGTATAATCCCGCCGCTTAACACCTACCAGCTGCGCCTTCCGGTCAGCAACTTAGATGCACGCGATGCGCTAGTACTCAGGCTAGGCAGTGAAGTCAGCGTCGATGCGGTGGTGGTCGAAGAATCAGGCGCAGAAGAAAGCGTTGAGAGCGAGACCGATGAGCTGCCCGCAGCCGACGACCAGGACTGGGCGTCAAATCGCTTTTTAGACGCGGTAAATTATTATAAGCGGCGCCTGCCACGTCAGGGCGGCGATATCGAGACTCAGCCCATTCGCATTGGCGTCATCGAACGGGAAGTAGACTTCGACGCACCGGATTTTGCCGACTACCTGGGCGACTGTCGCACGGACTCTCTTAGAACCTGTGTCTATGCACGCGATGCCGTCGCGCCCGACGGGCATGGCACAACGGTTGCCGGCGTATTTGCCGCCGCCTGGAATGAAGGCGGCAATAGCGGCTTTCTACGCGGGCTAGACTCGGTAGGCCCAGGCTTCGATGTGATTGTTGACCGCAATTCGGATGCGGGCATTACCGCCAATATCGCCGCGTCGGTCAATCTGGTGGAAGACGGTGTACGCGTACTCAACTGGAGCTGGGGCATTCATCGAGTGGGGGCCATCGATATTGACGGAAAAGAAGTCGACTCGCTGGTGCGTTCCGGTATCGCCATGAGCGGCTATGAGGAGCTACTCGAAGAATTCTTCTTATGGCTACGCCGCGAACATCCCGACGTGGTAGTCGTCAACTCAGCGGGTAACGCCTCGTCGTTTTCTGGAAGTGATGATTATCGTCTACCGTCCTCTTTCGTGACCGACCAGCTGTTTGTGGTGGGTGGTCATCAGCAAGGCGATCAAGAACTGCAGGTTGACGACCCTGGTTACGTGGTCAAACGCGACGCGTCGAATATTGATATGCGCGTCGACATAACGGCAGCCGCCTGCGTTAGAGGCTCTTCTCTGATAGAGGGAGAGCAAGGCCCTGCCCATTGCGGCACCTCTTACGCAACGCCCCTGGTGGCCGGTTTATTGGCAGCCATGATGTCGATAGACCCCGCTCTTACACCGGCGCAATTGCGCATGCTATTGCGTCGTAGCGCGATGACCATCGGTGAAGAGTACGATTTCGAACCGACCGATGCCGATGACCTCACCGCGCCGATACTGCCATCGGAACGTGCTAATGAGCTCGATCACCCGGATATCGGCCTGTCAGCCAGGTTAGACATGTACAAAGCGCTAGACCTCACCGTTCAGAGCTTGGACCGAGAGCGCTGAGCTGAGCTAGTCAAGAGGAGGCAAGACAAGCCACACGATCCAGACAAGCCCACCTTACGAGGTGGGCTTTAACTTATGTTTAGCCAAAAACTGTGCGCAGATGGCGGCGATAAGCATCGGTATCACGCTCAACGTTAGGCACTTTCATCACATCGTTGGCAATAAACGTCGGCAGCGCCGCTAAGCCGATAAACTCCTGCGATTTATGAAACGGAAAGTACACCCCATCCACTCCTCGCCCTTCAAAGAAGTTACCCGGCGCTTCGAATGCTTCCAAAGGCGCGTTCCAGGTCAACGACAGCATATAGCGGCGCCCCTGCAGTAAGCCTCCGCTGCCGTACTGCTTGCTAGGATCTTGGCGCGAACGGCCATCGCTGGCGTAGAGTGAACCGTGCCCCGCAGTAAACACTTCATCAATATAGCGCTTGACGATCCAGGGGGCGCCCATCCACCAGCCAGGCATTTGATACACAATCGCATCGGCCCACAAATAGCTCTGCACCTCGGCATCTGCATTATAACCTTGGTCAATCACTGTCTCGCGCACCTCATGCCCCAACGCCTGCAATGTACTCACTGCCACGCTTTGCAGCGTATTATTGAGTTCACCGCCAGAGTGAGCGAACGCTTTTCCGCCATTAATCAGTAAAATCTTCATTGCTTGAATTCCTAAATAATTACCTAGCAACTTGGCTATATAATATAGCTAAGCAGCATAGCTAGAGCTGCATATGGCGCGTATTGTGAGATCAAAAGAGATGGAAAAGAAGCCGTGCTGGGTCAAAATACTTTTGATTTAAAATCAACAATACTGATAACGTTATCGACTCATCTCAAAACAACAGATAAAGATCGAGATGCCTGATTAATGAGCCTCCCATATGAAAAGCACCCTTGAAGAACAGCAGGCATTTGTCACAGTGGTCGAAAGCGGCTCAATCACTAACGCCGCGGAACGGCTCGGCATTACGGTCTCTGGCGTTAGCCGTGCGCTTAATCGCCTAGAGCGAAAGCTCGGCACTACCTTGCTGCGCCGAACCACGCGTCGTTTGGAGCTCACAGAGGAAGGCGAGACGTTCCTGGGTCACTGCCGCCACATTCTGGCGGCAGTGGACGAGGCTGAAGAAGCAATGCTGGATCGCCATAGCCAGCCCAAGGGCAGGCTGAGGATCAACGCAGCCCCTAGCTTTATGCAGTTCGTGATTGTGCCGGTGATTGGCAAGTTTCGTGCTCGCTATCCTGGTATTACACTAGCGCTCGACACTCATGACCGGTTTGTCGACCTGCTAGAACAACGGGTTGATCTGGCCATCCGTATCGGCGAGTTGGAAGATTCCTCGCTTCATGCACGCTTACTCGGCTACAGCCCACTGCGCATTCTGGCAAGCCCCGCCTACCTTGAATACCATGGCGCACCGCAAAGCATTGATGATCTCAAACAGCACAGCCTGCTGGGCTTTAATCAGCTCGATCATCTCAATCGCTGGCCGCTGCGTCACGCCGATGGGGCACTCTTGGCTATTACCCCAACGCTTGCGGCCTCTAGCGGCAGCACGTTAGTGGAGCTGGCCGTAGCGGGCGAAGGCATCGTGTGTTTAGCCGACTTTATGACCATTACGCCGCGCCAGAAAGGCACCCTCGTTGAAGTGCTTCCCAACCACATTGAGCTACAGACCCAAACCGTCAATGCCGTTTACTACCGCCAAGCCACGCTTTCACAGCGTACGCGGCTGTTTATGGACTTCTTGGCAGAGCAATTGCCGGGGACGTATTTACAGCGCTGAACGCAACGACTGCGATGCCATTTAACGTTAAGCTTTTCTGGCGACCATCAGCTTACTGGCCATACGCACCGTCATAACAATGGCGCTCAAGGCAACGACGATCAAAAAAACACCTAGCGCCAACATCGCGTGGAAGCCGAATAAATCAAACAACACTAATCCGGCCAGACACCCGCTAAGGAATGAAAAAATCGTCGTTAAATGCGTGTGCAGCTGCTTTTGAAAAAAACGCCGGTCGAGCCCCTTATCGCGTGAAACAAATGACGACAAGAACGAGCCTAGTGCAATGCCAACATCCGTCAACGTGCCGGTCACGTGAGTGGATCTCACTCGCCCATTCGACAGCTGAGTTGAGGTGGAGTTGTGTACTCCCATCAGAAAGCCCAGGGTTATCAGTATTTCCGCATTGAAGCGTACCGAGTAAAACAAAATTTCAAACACCGACACTGCGGTTAATGCCACACCTTCCGCCAAGAGAATCAAGCAAAAGATTGTTCTGAATTTTTGCCCAGCAATCACGGCAACCCGCGCAAGGCCACCGCCTATCACAAATGCCAGAAGCAGAGCGGCTAGAAACAAAAAGCCATACGTATCTGAGCTAGCCACCTCACTCGATATTTGCGAGGCATTGCCACTCATATGCGAAGGGAGAAAACCAAAGGCGCCCAAGGCCATGGCGTTGAGAATACCGGCGGCCGTCGCTAACACCAGTGCCAGATAACGATCTTCGGTATGGGATCGAGCTTTCTTCTTTTTAATCAGCACAAATCTTTTCCACCATTTTGAAGTAGACAAAATAAGACGTTAAGACTAAAGCATAACTCTTAAAACGTTAATGAAACGTGAACGATTCTCTAACGCCCTACGCTGATGGTTATTGTGCTTCCCAAGCGTGCAGTGGAAAACTCAGCTTATGCTCTATCACGCTAAGGGAAAAATTGGTGTAATCTTTCTATACTGGCAGGTGGAAAAAACGCCCAACGTGCGTGATTCACCTCGCTACACTCATCGCTATTTATGTTGCTTCCAGGCCATTTAAGGATGTTATGGGTCTTCAAGAAATCGCTTTTGGTGGCATTTACCTCAGCCCACTGCTGATTTACGCATTGATTGGGTTTGTCGCAACGCTAGTGACACGCTCCCTGCTCCACTGGGCAGTCGGGCAGTATGCGCTGTGGTACGAGGCTTGGTTCGATATCTCGCTTTTTGTCATCTTTACGGCAGCCACCACCTTCATTTTTACCATTTTGCTTGAGAGCCCTTAATGCGCCCTTCGCTTCGTATTCTGCTGACCCTTATTATTGTCGCGATTGCCATTGCCGCCGGTGCCTGGCTATGGCGCTACTATCTGTACACTCCCTGGACCCGCGACGCCCGCGTACACGCTGAAGTGATCACCATTGCCCCCGATGTTTCCGGCTGGGTGCGTACCCTTGACGTTGCGGACACCGATTACGTAGCGCAAGGCGATGCGCTGTTTGATATCGATGAAACGCGCTATCAGTCTGCCGTCGACAGCGCCCAAGCCACGGTGGACCATCGCCAGGCAACGCTTGAGTTAAACCGCGCGGAAGAGGGCCGACGCAACCAATTAAGCAATAGCCGGGCGATTAGTGCCGAAAATCAGCAGATTGCACAAATTAATTCACGCATTGCCGCCGCTGACTTGGAACAAGCCCAGGCGCAATTAGCCAGCGCCCAGCTTGATTTAGCACGCACAAAGCTTACAGCCCCCGTCAGCGGGCACGTACTTAACGTACATCTCACCACAGGCAACTACGTGAATCGCGGCACACCGGTGATGGCACTGATAGCCGACAACTCTTACTACGTCGTCGGTTACTTCGAAGAAACCAAAATGACATCGATCAACGTTGGCGATCCGGTCAATGTCATCCTGATGAACGGTGATACTCATTTAGACGGTCGGGTTGCGGGCATTGGCCGCGGCATTGCCGATAGCAACACCAGCCTTAACCCGCAGTTGCTACCCCAGGTAGCGCCGACGTTTAACTGGGTGCGCCTGGCGCAGCGTATCCCCGTTCGCATTACGTTAAACGAAGTGCCTGATGAGATGCTGCTGAGCGTGGGTATGACGGCAACCGTGCGCGTTCGCCCTGCCGCGCAGCCTGAGTAAGTCATGTCGCCGTTTCTGCAAACCTACCTGACGCCCAACGCCACGGCGGTGAAGTTCGCCATCAAGACCACGCTTGCAATGATGCTTGCGCTCTACATTGCGCTATTGTTCGATTTAGAACGCCCCTACTGGGCGCTAATTTCCGCGGCCTTTCTGCAAATTCGTCCGATGAGCGGCATGGTGGTCGAAAAAGGCATCTGCCAGCTTGTCGGCACTTTTATTGGTGCTGTAGCGGGCATTGTAATCATGGCATTCTTCGCTCAAGCCCGCATACCCGCACTTATCACGTTGACTAGCTGGATTATGCTATGCACCTATGTTGGCTCGCTATGGCGTAATAACTATACCTATGGCTGCCTGATGGCGGCCGTCACCGCGATGCTGATCGTGGTTATTTCCAGCGGTAGCACGCCCGCGGGAATTTTCGATATCGCGGTGGCGCGCCTTTCCGAGCTGGGGCTGGGGGCGGTCTGCGCCATGTTAGTTAGCTCGCTGCTATGGCCATCCCATGTGGGAACGCATCTTGCCACCCAGGCCGACAGCGTGATCAACGAAGCCTTTGAGCATGCCGCCCTGCGCCTGGAAGCTAGCGACGATATTTCCGCCATGCAGAAGGCTCTTCGAGGTAGCTTAGGCCCGTTAACCTTACTAGAAACCGATAGCCAAGCTGCGCGTTTTGAAGGCCCTATTGGCCCGGGGCGGGTACGCGCGACCCATGTGCTAACGCGCCGCACCCTGCGCTTTTTCGCCAATTTACAGGCACTCCATCAACTTATGCACGACCACGCCGACCGGCTTGACCCACAAAGCCTTCAGTTGGCATGTCGCGTTGCGCAGGGTTTTCGTGATGCAGAACACGTCAAAGGCGTCATTGAGGCCAGAAAAGCGCTTCAAGCGCTGCGTCATGAGGTCCATGAAAGCGATGATGAAAGCAGCTTAGCACCGCTAGACCGCCGCCTTCGATTAGGGCTACGTGAATCAATTGGCCACGCTATGGTCATGCTCGATGCCCGTGAAGCCATAGCCTCGCCAGGACGCTATAAATTACGTTCATCGCAGCTAGCCTGGCACCGCGATCACCTTGCCGCTAGCATTAATGCCATACGCTCAGGGCTGGTGTTTTCGCTGCTGGCGACCTTTTGGATTGTCACTGCTTGGCAGAGCGCGATGATTGCGATGATGCTAGGCACTCTGTTTTCGGCTTTCTTCGCCAGTCGTGACAACCCGATAGCGATTACCATGATGTTTTATAAGGGCATGCTGGCCGCCATTCCCAGCGCTTTTCTATTTGGCCATGTGCTGCTTTCTCAGGCCAATAGCTTTCCGTTACTCGCACTCATTTTCGGAACACCGCTATTTTTAGGCCTGTTAGGGGCCACGAGTATGGCGACCATGGGGTACTGCCTCGCCTTTACTATTTTCAACATCCTATTGACGATGCCCGGCAATGGTATGGACTTCTCGTTTGATAGTTTTGCCAACCGAGCCATCTCGGTGATTATCGGCCTTAGCTGCGTCGTCATGGCCTTTCGTCTGCTCCCAGGCCTGGGCACTCAGCTGAGACGACGACGCCTGATAAAAGCGATCTCCAAAGATATCCATGCGCTGAGACGAAACTCCATTCGCGACGCCGAAACCCGCTTCAGCGGCCACATGGCGGACCGTCTACTGCATCTAGCACAGCACGATGACATGCTGCCCGAAGAGCAGCGCCACCTGTTCATTCTTGGCCTTACCGGGCTCGATCTCGGCACCGCCACGCTAAGGCTGCGCGACCGGCTAGACGATGCCCCGCATCCGCAGATCCGCCAAGCGCATCAAAACCTTCTGCGCACACTCGCTACCGGTTTTGAGCACAGCGCTACCGGCCACCAGCCACAAGGCATTCGCGAGGCAGGAAAAGAGCTGGATGCAGCGATTACAACCTACGGCAATGTCCCCGCCGACCGCCGCATCCTGCTGGAAGGCCTGATTGAACGGTTGGAGCTCTCGCTTGAGCGTCTGGCGCGCATCATGGCAGAGCGGCCGCATCTTAAGCGTGATAACAGCTTACAAACGAAGACGACACAGGCGGCTCAAAAGTAGCTGTGTGTAGCTATTTTTTGGCATCTGATGATTTTTTCTGCAATGCATCGCTAAACGCGGCGGCTAGAATACCGGTGGGCATGGCGATGATACCGATGCCTGCCACGGCGGTTAGGCCCGCAAAGAACTTCCCAAGCGCCGTGATAGGCGTTACGTCGCCATAGCCAACGGTGGTTAGCGTGGCGATGCTCCACCACAATGCGCGCGGCACGCTGCCAAACGCCTCGGGCTGCGCGGCGGCTTCCACCACGTAAAGACAGCAGGATGAAAATAGTAGCAGCAACCCCGCCACGCCCGCGCTTAGCAAAAGCTCATGAGAACGGGACTTTAACGCGTCAGCCAATGACACCCAAGCCTGGCTAAACCGCCCCAGCCGGGCGAGACGCAGCATGCGCGCTAAGCGTAAGAGCCGCAGCAGGAAGGCGTTGTTGTGGGTCATAAAACCCAAGAAGTAAGGCAAGATGGCGATTAGGTCCACCAGCGCCCAGAACGTAAACATATAGCGAAGCCGACCACCGAATCCGCGATAGCGCGGGTCTTCACCCATGGCATAAAGCCGTAACAGATACTCAACCGTAAAGATCACAACAAACGCGGTCTCAAGTACAGAGAATAGCCCCGGTGCTCGTTGGCGAAGTGTGGGTTCGGTCTCTAAAATGGCCGCGAAAGAGGCAGCCAAAATCAGCGCGCAAATCACCTTATTGAGCAGCGACAGCCCAAGCTGCTGACGGGCTTCCGCCGCCAACTGACGGTATAAAATAGCTCTATTCATACCTTCGCTCCAACAGTCGTCGGTTGACGTAAATCAATCGAGAGATGACCACCTTAGCATGCATGTTCGGACGCTTATTCCTTGGATACAAGGCGTAGATCACCAATGGAGGCCAGCGCAGTTTGAATGGTTCTTATGCTGTTCTCGCTACGTGATATGTGAATTATGCTATCGGCGCCTCCAGCCGGACTCTTTATAGATCATTATTAATACAATATTGAATACCTTTTTCGCAAAAGCCCCCAGCCTGGGCCGGGGGCTTGTAAAACACTTGAGCCTAACGCGTTAAGCTTAGGAGTCTACGTGAAACGCCATGGTGGCGTTTACCGCCTTCTTCCAACCTGCATAGAGCTCATCGCGCTTTTCGTCTTTCATCTGCGGCGTAAAGCGCCGCTCTAGCGCCCACTGCTTGACGATCTCATCGCGTGATTTCCAAAATCCTACGGCGAGTCCGGCGAGATAAGCCGCCCCAAGCGCAGTGGTCTCGTTTACCTCGCAACGCAGTACGTCGACCCCCAGGATATCGGCCTGGAACTGGGCAAGAAAATCATTGGAGATCGCCCCGCCATCGGTGCGAAGCTCAGTCAGCGCAATGTCAGCATCAGCCTGCATGGCTTTGAGGACATCGGCACTTTGATACGCAAGCGACTCCACCGCCGCACGCACAAAGTGCTCTTTCTGGGTTCCCCGAGAGAGCCCAAACATGGCACCGCGCACGTTGGAGTTCCAGTAAGGTGCCCCTAAACCGGTAAAGGCAGGCACCATATAAACGCCGTCATTATCTTTAGCGCGTGTGGCATACGCTTCTGAATCCGAAGCTTTTCCCAGCATTCTCAGGCCATCACGCAGCCACTGAATCACTGAGCCCGCCACAAACACGCTGCCTTCCAAGGCGTACTCCAGCGTGCCATCCACTTCCCACGCCACGGTGGTAAGCAGGCCGTTTTTAGAGGGCGTGGCGTGGGTGCCGGTATTCATTAGCGTAAAGCAGCCGGTGCCATACGTATTTTTTGCCATACCTGGCTCAAAACAGGCCTGACCAAACAGAGCCGCATTCTGGTCGCCGGCGATACCCGCAATCGGCACCTCTTGGCCCATCAGGAACTTAGGCAGTATGTTGCCGTAGATCTCACTGCTGGACTTAACCTCGGGAAGCATCGACTCCGGGACACCGAACAGTTCAAGAAGCTCCGGGTCCCACTGCCGATCACGAATATTAAACAGCATCGTACGCGAAGCGTTACTGACATCGGTGACGTGCACGGCACCGCCCGTCAGGTTCCACACCAACCATGAATCTATGGTGCCGAAAAGCAGATCGCCCTTCTCCGCTTTCTCCTTAACACCCGCCACGTTCTCAAATAACCACTTCAACTTAGTGGCAGAGAAATAAGCGTCAATGACCAGCCCGGTTTTATCGCGAATCATATCGGCGTGGCCTGCTTCACGCAGCTCATCGCAGATCTCGGCAGAGTGGCGCGACTGCCAAACAATGGCGTTATGGACGGCCTGCCCGGTGTTTTTGTCCCACACCACGGTGGTTTCACGCTGATTGGTAATACCGATGGAGGCGATCTCGGCAACATCAATACCACTGTTGTTAATCACCTCCGTTAAGGTGGTCAGCACGCTGGTCATGATCTCGCGAGGACAGTGTTCAACCCAGCCGGGACGCGTAAAAATCTGCTCAAACTCGTGCTGCGCCACGCTGACTATCCGGCCGTCATGGTCAAATAGCATCGCCCGCGAGCTAGTGGTGCCTTGATCAATAGCGAGAACGTAGTTTTTCTGGCTCATGAAATGCCTCTCAATCGTTAACGTTAAGTGATTGTTTTAAAAAATCAGCAGGCTGACCTAATAAATGCTGACTTAATAAACTCTGACTTAATAAACATAGGCGGCAAGCCCAGCAAGGACACTGCCGATAGCGGGCCCTAGGATTGGCACCCATGCGTAGGACCAGTTGCTTGTCCCTTTATGTTTAATGGGAAGCAGCGCGTGAGCAATACGCGGCCCCAAATCTCGGGCGGGGTTGATTGCATAGCCTGTTGGCCCGCCTAGCGAAGCGCCAATCGACACTACCAGCAGTGCTACGGCCAGCGGGCCAAGCCCTGACGGCGTATGGCCAAACATGATAATGACAAATATAAGCACAAAGGTACCAATGATCTCGGTCACCAGATTCCACCCGTAGGAGGGAATTGCCGGGCCTGTAGAGAACGTTGCTAATATGCTTGAAGCATCCTCAGTGTCATCGTAATGCTTTTTATAGGCTAGGTAACAAACGACTGCGCCCAGCCAGGCACCGATGATTTCAGCCGTAAAATAGGCGGCGGTGGTAGCAACGTTGATAGGAATGCCGGGCGCGTATTCAGTTGCCGGGCCTACAAGCAGTCCAAGGGTAACGGCAGGGTTAATATGGGCACCGGTGTCAAAGGCGACGTAAACCGCGCAAAAAACCGCCAACCCCCAACCAAAGAAGATAACGATACCATCGCTGCCATTACCGTTGGTTTTGTTCAACAGCACGTTAGCCACCACCCCACACCCCAAGAGCGTTAATACCGCTGTACCGGCTATTTCATGTAGAAAAATTGTTCCAAGCATTGTCACCCCGCTACCCCGTTTGCCCCGGCTCGCCTTTATTCAAAACAGCTTATGTTCTATTTCGAAAATATGTTTTCTTTTTGGCATCCTATAGCGAGTATTAAAAAAAACAATATAAAAAACAAACCTCATCTTTAAAACACCTTTATATAATTGATTTTAAATGATAATAAAGCGAGATAGACATTAGTTTAATATGCAACCACGTGCTATTAAATGTCACTAGTCAGTCCACGCACGCAGGGATAACTGTCAAATAACGAACATTTCATTATACGACAGCTACCGATAGCCCGGATAAGTGATAAGTGCCATTGACGGCCAATATCCTGCAGGAATGGCTAATAGCCTACCGCCAACATCAAATACTAAGAATTCTCATACACATTTACATTTACGAATCATTTTTATATGATTACCCCGTTATTGAACGATATAAAACTAATGAGCGAGCGCCGCCAAGGCGTGACTCAAGGGATCATATGAAAACGTCGTCACTTCATGTTTTAGATTGCATGCAACATTCTGTGCCTAGCCATTTAACGGCCTCTTTCTCCTTGCGAAGCGCTACCTTCACCGCACTTATCGCGGGCTCTCTATTTGCTTCGAGCAGCGCATTGGCTCAGTCGGGTTCCGCCAACGATGCCGAATCGCTAGGCACCGTGACAGTGACCGGCACCAATTTATATGAGAACGTTGGCTATACGCGGCGCACCACTAGCGCAGGCACAGGCTTAACGCTGAGTCAGAAAGAGCTGCCACAAGCCATCAGCATCGTCACCGAGCAGCGTATTCAGGATCAAAATCTGGCCACCATCGAAGACGTATTGAGAAACACCACAGGCATTTCAGTGCGCAATGTTGATAGTGACCGCGTCAGCTTTGCAGCGCGCGGCTTTCGCATCAATAGCTTTCAGTACGACGGCATTCCGACGCTCAATACCGATAACCGCTGGTACTTCGGCGAAGGCCGGCTGAATACGGCGATCTACGACCGCGTTGAGGTGATTCGCGGCGCTAACGGGCTCGTTAGCGGTTCGGGAAACCCGGGGGCATCGGTTAACTTTGTGCGTAAGCACGCCGACAGCCGCGAGTTTACTGGTTCGGTTTCCGGCACGCTGGGCAGTTGGGATCAGCAAGGTACCACCGTTGATCTCACCACACCGCTAACGGCTTCAGGCAATGTGCGTGCGCGGTTTATCGGCGGTTACGAGGAGGGCGGCGCCCACCTTGATCGCCAGGACAAGCGCCGCACGTTCGGTTACGGGATTATCGACGCCGATGTGACCGATGCCACCACGCTTTCGATAGGCTTTGATTACCAGGATAGCCATACCTCCTCGCCCACCTGGGGCGGTTTACCGCTATGGTTCAGCAACGGTACGCCCACCAACTACTCACGTTCATTTAGCGTCGCACCAGACTGGTCCTACTACGATTTCGAGTCTGAGAAAGTCTTCGCTGAAATCAGCCACCGTTTCGACAACGACTGGCAAGTGCGCGTCGTGGGCACGCATGAAAAAACCGATATGGATGGCAAGCTGGCTTACCCTTACGTAGAGGCAACGCTGCCAGATCAAATGGATGGTAGCGGAGTGGACTTCTTTACCGGATGGAACCGTGGACACCGTGAAGTCGACTCTGTAGACGTCCAGGCCAGCGGCCCGTTTGCACTATTAGGCCGTGAGCATGAACTCGTCATCGGCGGCAGCTACAGCGACCAAACCAACGACTACGAAAACACCTTCATCTCTGGCTTTGACGTTGATGATTTAAACCATTGGGATGGCTCGGCCCCGAACGAAGGTTGGCCTGAATTCACTCCTTCTGAAGCTTCCAGCACCCGTCAGAAAGCCGTTTATACTGCCTCGCGCTTTTCGCTAGCTGATCCGCTAACGCTGATTGTGGGCGCACGCTATACCGAGTGGGATGGGATGACGCTATTCCGCAGCCTGGATAGCCAGAGCAAGTACGAAGTAACACCCTACGGCGGCTTGGTGTTTGATTTTAATGATACTTACTCGGCCTTTGCCAGCTACACCGAAATTTTTGAGCCCCAGAACTATCGCGATGCTGACGGTACCTACCTAGATCCGGTCGTGGGCAAAAACTACGAAACCGGCCTCAAGGCTGCGTGGTTCAATGGTCTGCTCAACGGTTCTTTCTCCGTGTTTCGTATCGAGCAGGACAACGTTGCTGCGGCTCTGCCAATGGTGGGCCCTGGCCAAACCGAGACGTTTTATTCGGCCGCTGACGGCGTAGTGAGTGAAGGGTTTGAAATGGAGCTGAGCGGCGCGGTGACCGAGGATCTTAATATGACCGTCGGCTACTCCCACTTCACTGCAACGTCCGACGATGACTCGTTCAACATTAATCAGCCGCGTTCGCTGTTCAACCTCTTCGCCAGCTATAACGTGCCGCAACTACGCGAGCTGACCCTCGGCGGTGGCGTTAACTGGCAGAGCAGCCTCTTCGCCGGAGACCTTACTACCCCGCCCGGAATACCCAACGAGTTCGAGCAGAGTAGCTATACGCTGGCCAACCTGTTTGGCCGCTACCAGTTCACGCCAGACCTGTCGCTTCAGGTTAACGTCAAGAATCTGTTCGATGAGAAGTACTACAGCAATGTGGGTGGCTACGGCGTTTACGGCGAACCCGCAAGCATCTCCTCAACACTGCGCTACGCGTTCTAATTGACGCACGCGCTGTCAGCCACTGATGGCTACATGGCCGCCTTGAACACCGTTTGAGGCGGCCATCTTATTCATTTGGAGCGTCATGATGACCTGGTTACTGAGTAGTAAAACGCTCGGCCTTGCGATGATTGCAACACTCGCTTTGAACTCAACACTGGCTACCGCCCAAGAATATCCGCTTGAAATTGAGCACGCCCTGGGCACAACCGTGCTGACCCAAAAGCCTGAGCGGATCGCGACGGTGGCCTGGGCAAACCATGAGATACCGCTTTCTCTTGGCGTTGTGCCGGTTGGCTTTGCTGCCGCAGGCTTTGGTGACGATGACAACTCTGGCCTGCTTCCTTGGGTAGAAGCATATTTTGCAGAGATTGATGCTCCGCTTCCGGCGCTGTTCGACGAAGGTGACGGAATTGATTTCGAAGCCGTTGCCGCCAGCCAGCCCGATGTCATTCTTGCCGCGTACTCAGGGCTCAGCCAATCCGACTATGACACCTTGAGTCAGATAGCGCCGGTCGTCGCCTACACCGAAGGCCCCTGGGCCACCGGTTGGCGCGATATGATTCTGCTCAATAGCGCGGGCATGGGCATGGCTGAAGAAGGTGAGGCGCTGGTCGAACGTCTTGAGACAACCATTGCCGATACCGCCGCCGCCCATACCGAGCTTGAAGGTAAAACGGCGATGTTCGTGACCCACCTGGATCCCACTAACCTTGGGCGTATCTCTTTTTACAACGACAACGATGCGCGCGTGCAGTTTTTTCATGATTTAGGGATGGTCTCGCCAGCGATCGTCAAACAGAACTCACCGCCCGGCAAATACTCAGGCGAAATCAGTTCTGAGCTGATTGATGAGCTCAACGATGTGGATATTCTCGTCACCTACGGTGGCCAAGCGCTGGTTGATCAGCTCGAAGCCCACCCGCTAACGTCCCGACTCCCGGCCGTTGAAAACGGCGCCATTGTGCTGCTGGGCAATACACCGCTGGGCGCTGCGGCCAACCCTACCCCGATGTCGATTCCTTGGTTATTAGACGATTATGCTGACCTACTCTCAGAAGCCGCACGTCAGTCAGACTAATGGTGTCACGGCGCCTGGCGATAGGATGGCGACGGATGACAGTACGCTTCTTAGGCAGCGCCAGCTGAGTAAGCGGTTAGCGGCGGGTATAGCGTTGCTAGCGTTACTGGCCCTGGCGGTGATGCTTTCTGTAGTCTTTGGCACCCGTGATGTTGGCTGGCCAGAAATAGCGGCGGCGTTGAGTGGGCAAATCGAAAGCATCGGAGATGCCGCCGTGGCCAATCGCATTCCGCGCACGCTGCTGGCAATGCTTGCCGGGGCCGCGCTGGGCGTTTCGGGCGGCGTTATGCAGGGCCTGACGCGCAACCCGCTTGCCGACCCCGGCCTGTTAGGCGTGAACGCCGGAGCGGCGCTGGCCATTGTGATTGGCATCGCCTGGTTTGGGATTGATGAAACGACTGCCTATATCTGGACCGCGATTGCGGGCGCCGGGCTAACGGCCGTTGCAGTTTACGCCATTGCGAGCCTCTCCCGCGGTGGCGCCACGCCGCTGCGGCTAGCGCTTGCTGGCGCTGCCACCACGGCAGCGCTGAGCTCGCTGGCCACGGCGGTCATCTTGCCGCGTAACGATATTGCCGGGCTGGTGCAGTCTTGGCTGGTGGGGGGAGTAGGCGGCGCCACTCATGATCAAATAGTGCCGGTGCTGCCCTTTTTGCTCGTAGGGTTTGTGATCACCCTGCTGGCGGCGCGCAAGCTCAACCTACTAGCGCTTGGGGATGATACGGCCGCGGGTCTGGGTGAAAAGGTCGCCGTCGCTCGGGCTATGTCCGCGATCGGTGCGGTACTGCTCTGCGGCGCTATTACGGCGGTCTGCGGCCCGATTGGCTTCGTCGGCCTAGTCGTGCCGCACGCCTGCCGACTGCTGGTCGGTGGTGATTATCGCTGGCTGCTGCCCTTCTCTGCTCTGGCCGGTGCCGTACTCCTCACGCTGTCTGATGTCGTTGGGCGCTTAATAGTGCAACCATCGGAGCTAGATGTAGGTATTGTGACGGCGTTTATTGGCGCCCCCGTGTTTATCTGGATTGTACGTAACCGAAAAGTAGGGTCGCTATGACCGGCCAGACGCTTCCCGTAACGGCTGAGTTCGGTCGAATGCGCCAAGCACAGGCCAAACACCGCCGGCGCATGATGGCGGTTCTGGTCGTTTTGTTACTGGCAGGCGTGGCGTTGACGCTAACGCTGGGGCAGTCCTTTACCCCGCTGATTACCGTACTGCGTGTTCTTGGCGGTGCGGAAATCCCTGGAGCAGGCTTTACCGTGCGTGAATTACGCCTGCCGCGGGCGGTCATTTCGGTACTGACCGGGGCTTGCTTTGGCCTCGGCGGCGTCGCCTTTCAAACGATGTTACGCAACCCGCTCGCCAGTCCCGACATTATTGGCATCAGCACGGGGGCCAGTACCGGCGCAGTTTTCGCTATCGTGGTGCTATCAATGAGCGGCCCGGCCGTTTCCATGGTGGCGATTGGCGCAGGGCTGGGCGTTGCACTGTTGATCTATGCGCTCTCTTGGCAACAGGGCGTCACCGGCGGACGCTTGATCCTGATCGGTATTGGCCTTGCCGCCATGCTGCAAAGCGTCACTGCCTACCTGCTAATGCGCGCACCCAGCTGGACGCTGCAAGAAGCACTGCGCTGGATGACCGGCAGTGTCAACGGCGCGCAGCTTGACCAGGCGCTACCGCTATTCATCGCGCTTGTTCTCTTCGGCGGGCTGCTGCTAAGCCGTAGCCGCGACCTTGAAACCATGCGCATGGGGGATGATATAGCGGCAGGTTTAGGGGTTCGTTTAGCCGTTACGCGTATCACTATCGTCGTTTGTGCCGTGGCCCTGGTGGCTTTCGCGACGTCAGTTTCCGGCCCCATCGCGTTCGTCGCCTTTCTTTCCGGCCCCATTGCCGCGCGCCTGATTGGTCGAAACGGTTCACTGCTGATTCCCTCTGCGCTGGTGGGTGCCCTACTGGTATTACTAGGCGATTACGCAGGTCAGTTTCTGCTGCCCGCACGCTACCCGGTCGGTATTGTCACCGGCGTGCTGGGCGCCCCTTACCTTATTTATTTAATTATTCGCGACAATAAAAGCAGAGGCTCTTTATGAACGCTTCATCGTTACTCGCCCAGGGTTTGGTGGCCGGCTACGGGGAGCGCCCCGTGCTCAATGATGTCAGCCTCACCGTTTGTGCCGGCCATACCACGGCCATTGTTGGTGCCAACGCCTGCGGGAAATCGACCCTGTTACGCGTGCTCTCGCGGCTGCTCGCCCCTACCCAGGGTGACGTATTACTCGATGGCAACGCTATTCATAAGCTACCCACGCGACGCCTGGCGCAACAGCTGGGCTTTTTGCCGCAATCCCCTATCGCACCAGAAGGCATTACCGTGCTGGATCTGGTCAGCCGCGGCCGTCACCCCCATCAAGGGCTCTTTAAACGCTGGACTGCAAACGATGATGCCGCCGTGGCGGAGGCCTTGAGGGCCACCCACATGACCGTGCTTGCCGATGCCGCAGTAGAAGAGCTTTCGGGCGGGCAGCGCCAGCGGGCCTGGATCGCCATGGCGCTTGCGCAGCAAACGAATGTACTGCTACTCGATGAGCCGACCACCTTTCTCGACATCAACCATCAAATTGAAGTGCTCGATCTGTTGACTGATCTCAACCAGGCGCGAGGTACCACCGTGGTGATGGTGCTGCATGAACTCAACCTAGCTGCCCGCTACGCCGACAGGCTTGTAGCAATGGCCAAGGGGAAGGTTTACGCGGTGGGGCCGCCGGAGCAGATACTCACCGAGCAGATGGTGCGGGAGGTGTTTGGCCTAGAGAGCCGGGTCATTGAAGACCCGGTCAGCGGCAAGCCCATGATGATTCCACTAGGGCGTCACGGTAAGGTGCGCGACGCCAGATGATCTCGCTTTGAATATTTAAAAGGGTCCGTAATTAATCAACACCGCGATGATCACAAAGGCGATACCGACTAACGTCCAGAGGCACACTAGAGGGAACGCAAAACGTACCCAGTTACTCCACGGAACACCGCCGACGGCAAGTACGGACATCAAAACACCCGACGTAGGCGTAATGATATTGGTAATGCCATCGCCAAGTTTGAACGCGATAACAGCCGTTTGGCGTGTAATGTCGAGCATGTCTGCCAACGGAGTAAGAATAGGCATTACCACCGCTGCCTGCCCACTTCCTGACGGGACTAAAAAGTTAAAGAACAGATTGAACACGAATATCGCCAACGCCCCTAACATGGATGGCAAAGTACTGAGCGGTACAAAGATGGAATTGACCACCGTGTCCAGAATCATCCCCTCCTCCATCAGTACCGTGATACCTTTAGCGATGCCAATAATAAAGGCGCCATACAGCATTCCCTGGGCACCTTTCATGAACATACGCACAAACTGATTGGGCGAAAACCGAGCAAGTACCGCGCTACCGATACCGTTAATCATGAAAATAGCGGAAAGCTCATTAACGCCCCAGCCCAGCCGCAAAGAGCCGTAAATAAATACGCCCAAACAGGCGACAAAGAAGCTTAAAATTACGATATGAAGTCGTGTGAAAGTTAGATTTTCATCATCAGCACCTACCGCCTCAGTGCTAAACGGCTGGCTACCCATCAAGCTTCGGCTTGGGTCGTCGCTAATTCGTTTGATATAGCGGCAAACATAGGTAATGGTGACTGTGAGCAGGACAAAGAAAAGGGCAACCCTCAATGGCGCACCCGAAAAGAGCGGGAGCCCTGCAATAGACTGAGCAATGCCCAACGTGATGGGGTCGAAAACAGCGGCAGCGGAACCTGAGAAATAGCCAAGATAGACAATCGCGATGCCCGCAATAGCATCTAACTTAAGCGCTCGCGCTAAGACGATACCAAGAGGTATGAAAGCGATAACCGCATTCGATCCAACGCCAATCGCTGATACCACGCCGAATACAAACGACACGACGATAGCCAGCAGATACTTGCGACCTCTAGTTTTATCAACCAGTCTTTTGATACCCGCATTGATAGCCCCGGTAGACTCGACAACCGCAATGGCACCCCCCATCACCAATACGAGCGCAATTAAGTTCGCCGAGCTGACAAAACCGTTCTGAATCGAAAGGAAGATATCAAAAAAACTCAGGCCGCTGGATTCGACCATATGAAAGCTGCCGGGGATAACGGTTGGACGCCCTTCCGTCGTGCGTTCGAATGCCCCGGCAGGAATGAAAAAACTTAACAACCAAGCGATTAGTAACAGCCCAAAAAGAATGACAAAGGCATCGGGCATAGTGAACTTTTGTAATGATTTAGTCTTCACGTATTCGTTTCCTGACTATTTTTCTAGATATGTTCAGTACGTTATAAGCGAACGCCGAGAGTTCTCTCGTCGTTAAACTTGACGTATCAGCTCGGCTAGCATGCAGGTACGCGGCACCACCGTCTCGATTTCGATATGCTCATATTCAGCATGCGGAGCGGCTCCTGTAGCCCCCAAACCATCCAGGGTAGGAATACCTTTAGCGGCCGCAAAATTGCCATCGCTACCGCCGCCTACCGAGGCTTCTTTTAGCTCAAAGCCAAGCTCACCCGCTGCCTTTTGGGCTATCAAAAATAGCTTTTCCGTTGCTTGCGTACGTTCCATCGGTGGGCGCGTCATGTCACCTGTCACCTTTAACGTTGCTTCAGAGTGGTGAGGCTGGCAGTTATAAATCGCATTCTGTAGTCGTTCTCCTTCATCTAGAGCGGACACTCTTACGTCAATACCTATTTCTGCCGTCTCCGGCACGACGTTAAGTGGCCCGCCGCCCTGAACCATGCCGACATTAACCGTCGTCCCGCGGGAAGTATCGGCTAAGCTATGCAGGTACTGAACTTGATGAGCAAGCTCTTCAATCGCGTTCACACCGTCTTCTGGGTTATTACCCGCATGGGCCGCTCTACCCGTAATATGCATGTAAAAGCGTCCCGAGCCTTTACGAGCAGTCTTCAACGCACTGCCTGTAGCGGTGGCCGGCTCAACGACAAGCACGACATCACTAGCGACAGATTCCTGTTCGATACGCTCACGGGACGTGGGGCTTCCCAACTCTTCATCGCTGGTGCAGAGAAAGCGAATGCGTGCACTGGGTAACTGGTTTAGCTCGTTTAATGCTTTAACAGCCCAAACCGCCTGCACAAGGCCAGCCTTCATATCGAGAATTCCCGGGCCGTAAAACTTGTCTTCTTCACGTCGAATAGAAAGCCGCCCGATATCCCAGACCGTGTCAAAATGCCCAAGAATGAGTATCTGGCGCTTGCCCTCACCTATGGTAAAGCCGAGGTGATCGCCTTTCTCGGCCTGTGGATAAACATCCGGTTGGCAGTTGAGCCTATCCAGAAATAACTGGCTCAACGTTTGTCCGCACGCATCGACAGCCGCTTTATCATTCGAGGGCGACTCAGCTCTTACCAGTTTTTCAATATCGTCCAAAATGAATCGTTGATTTGCATGCAAATAATCGTGGATAGTTTTCATACAACCTCATCGCTGTTGATAACAAGCCGACGCGTCGTTAAAAGCCTTAAGTACGGTGCGCTGCTCTATTGGTAATCATCAGTATGTGGTCGCCCCACAGTAGAAAGAATAAGAAGCAAGCAACATAATCGTTGCCTTGAAAGCAACTGTTATACATTAGCGCCAACAAGGGCAACGCCAATGAGAGAGCAACTAATAGGCCAGGAAATCACCGAAAACAGGCTGGCCTATCTTTATGAGGTCGCCATGCAGGGTGGCATTAGAGCTGCCGCTGAAGCGATAGGCGTCAATCCATCCGCGGTTAGTCGTCAGGTGTCGATACTTGAGCGCTACTTACAAATTCCATTACTTGAAAAACAGGGCAGAAACGTAGTGGTTACCCAAGCGGGTAAGCTTTTGATAGAGCATCATAGAGAGATGCTCTACCGTCGGCGCCAGCTAGCCGAGACGTTACAAGATATGCGCCACTTGCGCCGTGGCAGCGTCAGCCTTCGCGTTGGACAAGGCATGATCAGTGAGTTCGTGAAAGGGCCACTAGCGCAATTTAGTGCGGATTACCCTGATGTGTTTGTCGATATTCACTCGGGCAACATGAGTGAAACCATCAACATGATATTGCGCGGAAAAGTTGACATGGCGATTAGCTTTGGGCCGCTAGGCGACCCGCCGGTCATGGTTCGCAGCTTTAACCGTGGGCCTATTTGCGCGATCCTCCCGCCGGATCATGCGCTTGCAACGCTGGAATCCATCACACTTGAAACGTTGGCAGCCCAACGGTTAGTTTTTATGGCAGAGCAGTTCGGCATTCAGCTTTACATCAATGAGATGTTTCGTGAACAGCAGCTGGCGCCACTGCCTGCCTATCAATGTAATCATTTTTCGACGGCAGCGGCTTTAGTGATGTCAGGGTTAGGCATTGCTTTTATGACGCGGCCGTTAGCTCGGCATTTAGTTGAGCGCGGTGACATTGTGGCAATTCCAATTGACCACCCGCTCTCCTATACCGCGACCTGTCACCTTGTCCGTAGCCAAGGGCGCAGATTCACACCTGCGGCGGAGCATCTTTGGAAAGTCCTGGTTAACTCGATGCAGTCTCAGTCAATTTGGCGCGAATAACGGCTGGCAGCTTACGTAGCCGACCGACCCACGATAGGCGCATGCTGATCCATCAACTCCACCACCCAGTCGATGAATACGCGCAGCTTAGCGCTGACGTGACGATTCGGTGGAAATGCGACGTACATCGGCATCGGTGCCAGGTGCCACTCGTCAAACAAGCGAACCAGCTCCCCGCGGGACACGTGCTCCTTGGCCATGTAATCCGGGAGCCAAAGCACGCCGAGCCCCGCCAGCCCTGCGGCAAGTCCAGCATTCCCGTCGTCGACCGAAATCACATAACGCCCTTTCACTGAGAGATGCTCACCGTTGCGGTGCATGGCATAAGGAAAGTCCAACCCCGCGCGCGACCACCTGAAACCGACGATGTAGTGAGGCGGGAGCGATAGTTCTTGTGGGTGTGCAGGTATCCCAGCCCGCTCCAGATAGCTCGGCGCAGCGTAAACACCAAGACTCAGGTCGCCCACGCGACGTGCCATTAACGATAAATCGGTAAGCTCCCCGCCACGCACCACGCAGTCCACGCTTTCACCAATTAAATCCACCATGCGATCACTCACCCCCATATCGAGCTGAATATCGGGATATTTAGCATGGAACTCTGGCAAAGCCGGAATGAGGATCATGCGGGCCAGAGGAGCGGGAACATCGACTCTGAGGCGACCACGAGGCAACACCGAGGCGTTGGAAAGGCTGGTTTCGGCATCATCCATATCGCCCAGCAGCTTGATAACGCGCTCGTAGTAGGCCGCGCCGTCCGCAGTAACGTTTACCTTGCGTGTGGTCCGGTTAAGCAGCGTTACTCGCAGCCGTGCCTCCAAGGCCTGCACGAGTTGCGTCACGCTGGTCTTACTCATGTGAAGTGTTTCAGCGGCCTTAGTAAAGCTGCCTGTCTCCACGACCCGAGCAAATGCCTGCATTGCGTTGAAACGATCCATGGCTGTGCCAACCACCTCGTGATTGTTTGAAATATACAAACAATGTTGAACAGAATTCGCCGTTTATCCAGCACGAAAGCAGGTTTAAAGTGATTTCACCGTAAACAAAAGGTCGGTGTCGACCTATTGATGGAGATACACATGGCTAAACGTGACGCTGTTTTCCCCCTTGGCCGCCAGGCGCTTTATGAGCACAATGCCTATTCCGCCGCCGTCCGCTCTGGTGATCTTCTATTCGTATCCGGCCAGGTCGGCAGCCGTGAAGACGGCTCGCCCGAGCCGGACTTTGCCACTCAGGTACAGCTCGCTTTTGATAACCTCCAGAGTATTCTAGAAGCCGCCGGTGCAAGCTTCGAGGATATCGTCGATGTGACGAGCTTCCATACCGACCCCGAAGCTCAGTTCGCCACCTGGTTGGAAGTCAAAGCGCGTGCATTTCCAGACAAACCCTACCCAAACTGGACGGCCGTTGGCGTGACCTGGCTGGCAGGGTTCGACTTTGAAATCAAAGTCATTGCACGGCTACCCAGCTAATCACGCCGCGCCGATAGTGGCCATGCATCCAGACTTATTAGCCAGTTTAAGCAACGCTATCATCGCTTAGCACGTCACGTAGCCAGCCTAATAATGCTTCGCCAGCCGCGTGACGAGGCGCTCCCTGGCGCGTATATAAGGCGATAGCATCATGCTGAGGCAAACTCTCAACGACAGGTCGTATCAGTTCGCCATTATCAATCAGCCGCTGCGTCGTGCGCCGCCAGCCTAAGGCGATACCGTGCCCGGCGACCGCGGCTTGTAGCAATAACGGGTAGCTATCAAAGGCAGCACTGTGATCTAGCGAGCTATTGGCGATACCCACAGCGCTAAACCAACCTTCCCACTCAAGCCAATCTGCCGGTTCAGCACGATGGTGCAGCAGCCGATGCGTAGGCAACGATGCCAAGTTCAACGGCGTCATGACATCGCCCACATAAGCCGGGCTGCAGACCGGAAATATCTCATCGTAAGCGGTAAACATTAGGCGATGACCGCCACTCGGCCTGCCGTTGGTTTGCAGCGCAACATCAAAGCGACCGGTAAATTCAGTTACTGGGCGTGTCGAGGTGGCCAGCTGAATCTCAATCTCAGGATGGCGGCGATTAAAGTCAGCCAGCTGAGGCATTAGCCAATAAAAGGCTTCGCATAGCTGGCAGAACAGTATTACGCGCTGATCGTCAGGGTCGCCGCGCAGTGTTTGAGCGCTGCTAGCAATGCTTTCCAGTGCCTGGGACACCGTGCGACCCAATTCACGTCCCTCTCGGGTAACAAACACACCGCGATTACGGCGCTCAAAAAGCATGACGCCAAGGTCGTCTTCAAGCGCACGAATCTGTCGGCTGATAGCCGCTTGGGTTAGATGAAGTTCATCGGCGGCTCGCGAAAAGCTTTCAAGCCGCGCGGCGGCCTCAAAGGGTCGAAGGGTCGCAAGCGGCGGAAGAGACTTGATATATTTATCCATAACCTGAGCTTATGTATTGTAATTCAAAAGTCGTTTGAAGCACTGATAGCGGCAGGCGCATTCTAGTATAGAACTCATACTCGGAACGCTGCAATGAAGCCTGCTACAACCAAAGAAGATAATATTTCACAAGGAATCATGCTGATTGTGGGGGCGGTTTTTCTGCTCGCGTTAACCGACGCGCTGGTTAAGTATCTCAGTGACAGTATGTCGTTATGGCAGCTTTATGTCATCGCATCGTTGCTCTCGCTACCGGTATTAGGAGGGTTGTTGATTGGCACTTCTGGGCCGAGACCCCGCGTTAAATCACTGCGATGGGTCGCGATCAGAAGCCTGCTTTTGCTGTTTATGTGGATTGCGTATTACGCCGCGCTACCGCTTATTCCACTGTCGGTAGCGGCTGTCGCTATTTATACCACGCCCTTATTTATTGCCCTGCTGGCTGCCTTTAGTGCAGGCGAGCGCCTGTCATGGCGGGCTTGGGTGGGAATTATCTGCGGGTTTCTAGGCGTGCTAGTCGTCTTACGGCCTGGTGAGGACACCTTTACACCCGCCACCCTTTTGCCCGTACTTGCGGCTATCTTCTATGCCCTGGCGATGATGATCACTCGTCGTAACTGCCAAAGAGAACACCCTCTTATCCTCACCCTCGGGCTAAACCTAGCCTTCCTAACGGCAGGCATTGTCTTCAGTGCCTTAGTGGCTACCGGCGCAACTGCCCAGCTCGAAGAACGCACTCCTTTTCTCTTTGCTCACTGGCAACCACTCGATATCTCAGACTTTTTACTGATAGCGGCCTATACGCTCCTGCTCATCATCGTTAATAGCGGTGTAGCCAGGGCCTATCAAATCGCACCGCTGGCGTTAATAGGAACCTTCGATTACGCCTACCTCATCTTCGCCAGTGCGTGGGGGTATCTGCTGTTTAACGAAATACCTGACGCCATGACCTGGCTGGGAATGGGCATGATATTAACGGCAGGCGTGGTAGTGCTGCTTGACGATGTACAGTGACCGATTTAAACCACAAACATAGATACTACGATTAATCTAATTTCTACAGCAGAACACCTATTTGATTGGCACGGATTCACTGCCACCGGCATGAACCGGTTAACACACTCAGCTGGCATATCGAGCCGTACACTCTATAAACATGCGGGCAGCAAGACGTCGCTAGTGTCACTGCGCTACCCGACCGATGAAGGTATTATAATCAGCAACCAGGCTAGCGTTGAACGACAACCGAGAGAACATCATGGAACTGAGACACTTACGATACTTTATCGTGGTAGCGGAGCAGCTGCATTTCAGGCGCGCCGCTAAGTTACTCAATATTTCTCAGCCGCCGTTAAGTAATCAAATAAAATATCTTGAAGAAGAGATTGGCGTTCAGTTGCTCATTAGGAATAATAAAGAAGTTAAGATTACACCGGCAGGTCAACATTTTTTAGAAGCTGCTAGAGCATGCATTGCCAATTTAGATAAAGAAATCGAGTTCACTCAAAGAATCGCTCAAGGAAAAGAAGGTGCCATTTCAATCGGATTTAGTGGCACCATGTCGTTTCACCTTATCCCCATCATTGTTAAAGATTTCAAGCGACACCACCCTGGGGTCGATATACGCTTGCAGCAATTAACCACCTATGACCAGATCGTAGGGCTTATCCATGGCACAATCGATATCGGCTTCCTGGTTTCCCCTGTGGCCGATAAAAGAATCGAGAGTCTCGTCATATTGGAGGAGCGCTTCATTGCCTGCCTGCCCAAAAGCCACCACTTGGCGGATGCCGATCACGTTATCGACGTGAGCGTGCTTTGCGATGAAAACTGGGTGATGACACCTCGAAGCGCGGGGCATGGTTACTACGATGCCATCATGTCACTCTGCAAAGACCATGGCTTTATGCCCAACGTCATTCAAACCGCCCAAGAGCAGCAAACACTGGTCGCCTTGGTCGCCGCTGAAATGGGCATTACGCTACTCCCCCATTCCGCCAAATACATTAAAAACGAACACGTGGTGTATAAGGACATCAGCTCAGATGTCAAAAAAATCAGTTCGATGGCCTGGAATCCCAACCTATTAACCGATACAGCAGGCTTTTTTATTCAGTATATAAAGCAGGGACTCAAAGCAGGCACGATCGAATAACCGAGCGTGCCTACCGACGTTAAAATGGACCGAGATTGATCGCGACTGCGATGCCAAGCGCTATAGCACCAATGGCCATCCAAATTAACAGCAAGGGAAAGACGAACTTGAGCCACTTGACCCAAGGCACTCCGCCAATCGCTATACTGGCCATCAAAATACCCGAAGTAGGCGTAATGATATTGGTAAACCCATCACCAAAATTATAGGCCAACACAGCCACTTGCCGAGTCAAGCCAATCGTATCTGCCAACGGTGCCATAACAGGCATCACAATAGCTGCCTGGCCACTTGCAGAGCTAATAATCAGATTGAAAGCCAAGTTAAAGGCATACATCCCCCACGCCGCAAATATGCTGGATAATGGCTGCAGTAAAATAGCCATTGAGTTGACGATAGTATCCAACACATTGGCGTCACTAAGCACGACGACAATGGCTCGGGCCAGACCCACAATCAAGGCCGCATACAGCATGCCCTGCGCTCCTTTTACAAAAAGCGTCACATACTGATTAGCCGATATCTTTTCGATGACAGCGGTCCCCAGGCTTATTACCAGGAACAGCGCCGCCATTTCATTAAGGCCCCAACCTAGATTAAACACACCCACAATGTAACCGACCATACAGGTCGTGAAATAACCCAGTACCACCTTATGTTTACTGTTGAATTCATCTGGAATTGTATTGGTATTTTCAACTTCCGCAGGAAACGGGATAGCTCCAAGCACAGACCGGCTGGGATCTTTTGAAATTTTCGAAATGTAATGGCATAAGTACAGGACAGTAGACGCTAAAATACAAAGATAAACGAGAAAACGGAACCAAAGGCCGCTAAAAACCGGGAGTCCTGCTATCTCTTGCCCAAACCCGGTCGTGATAGGGTCCAGCCCCCCAATCGTATAGCCTGCATAAGCCCCTAGGTAGATAATAGCGACGCCCGCTATCGCGTCGAGTTTGAATGCTTTCGCAATAATGATGCCAATAGGAATAAAGGCGATAACTGCGGTTTGTAACGCCCCAATAAAGCCCGCAGCTGAAAAGGCGATCGATACAACAACGATCAACGCATACTTCCTATCACGTGTTTTTTTGATCAGTTGCATTATTCCCGCTTGAATGGCGCCAGTATAATCCAAGATGGCAAAAGCGCCGCCTATCGTCAGCACAAGAAATATGATGCCCGCCGAGTCGGTTAGGCCTGACTGTATCGAAAGAAAAAAATCGTAAAGCGTGGTCGGGGTAGATGGAAGCGATACATAGCTGTCTGGCACCACCATCGCAACGCTGCCTTCGGTGGTACGTTCAAAGCTTCCTGCAGGAATAAACCACGTCGAGATAGACGCTACCACCAACATCGCAAAAAGAATGACATAAGAATCAGGTAAGCTTTTCTTCTTTTTAAGTGCCTGCGTATCAGGTTCTATTTTTTTCATTTTTATCTCCCTAAAAATTATAAGGGCAAGGTAAATAGCCTTGCCCTATTTGTTAACCGATAATTAACGACTCAAAATCTCTGGGGAAATAAGTAATCATATCCATGCCATCTTCCGTTACCACGATAGTATCGGAGTGTCTAAAAGCACCCAGGCCTTCAACATACAGCCCAGGCTCAACCGAAAAGACCATGCCAGCTTGCAGAAGAGTGTGATCGCCTAGATCAAAAAACGGCGCTTCATGGTTTAAAAGCCCCATATTGTGACCGGTATGATGTTTAACGTATTGCGTTAGTCCATTATCTTTAAAGTACCGTTGCACTTCTTGCTCCACGGTTGAAGCAGGAATGCCCGGCTTGATGTTTTTGAAAGCCACTTCCTGCGCCTCATACATGTGCTGGAAGAACTCCTCCTGCACCTTAGATGCCTCTTCAATGAACATGGTGCGTTCCAGTTCACTCTTGTAGCCCCACACATCACAGGCTGCCTGAGAAACGACGTTATAGCCTTTCTTGAACAGGGCGTTCTGGTTTTGCGAATGAGGAAAAGCGGAGTGCGGGCCAATCTGTCCACGGTAGAACGCATGCGCAGGCGAACCGTAGGGCCGGTACCCAGCGCCCAAGGTTTCAAACATCGCCTTGGTTGCCTCCTGCGTGGCGCGGCTTTCCGCTTCCATTTCCCGCCCGCCCGCCAGGGTATATTTAGCAAGCAAGCTATGAGCGAGATTCCCCCAGCGCGCCGACTCTTTAATTAACTCGATTTCAGTCGTCGACTTGATATAACGCTGTTCTTCGACGACGCCCTTGATAGATACCTTCTTAGCAAACGACACTAACGCCGTAATGGCGGGGCCAGCGTATCCCTTGGCAGAACCATAACCTTCAGCATCAACGCCAACGCTTAAAGCGCTGAAATTTTTATCTTGCAGCACCTGCTTGAGATACTCCATCGGATGCGTAATACCCGGGTACTCAGGATAATCGAACGTATCGGTAATAACGGCGTATTCTCGCGCATGCTCAACTTCCATTTTAGGAACAAACAGACTAAACGCGCCCTTCCCATCCACAATAAGAGCCATGGGCCTTTCTGAAGGACGAAAGTTAAACCCAGTGAGATAGAAAATATCGGTAACGCTAAAGAGCAAGGCAGCATCACAGCCCTTATTCTTTAAATTAGTTAAAAAAGTTTCTTGTCTACCTTTAATTTCTGAAACGGAAATTTCCAAAATCATGCTCAAGCTCCTGAGAAAGTCACTTCAAGAAGCTATCAGCGCCTTCCAGTAGGGGTAAAATACTAAGTTAATGTCGCTCGATATCTTTTAGATATCAAAGATAGTTGCGTTTGGTTCCCTGTTAGACTACCTCCGTGATTTATCGACGATGAATGGAGGTAGGCCGCCGCTCCCCCAGCTTCACTTTGGTCAGAATGCCATGCGTCAACTATACTGCGCACTAACGAATATGACGTCGTTCCCTGACGTGTTTTGGCACGAGCAGCTAACATTTCAGGTACATCCATTAGCTTGATCAGCATAAGGAGATTGCCGTGATAGCCACCGCCGACCGCACTTATCGACGCGGGTTACATCCGCTTCATGCCGTACTGCTTGCCGGAATGATTCCCCTTTTCCTGGGCGCCGCGCTGAGCGATTACGCCTACTCATCGAACTTCCATATACAGTGGAGCACCTTTTCTTCCTGGCTTATTGCAGGAGGGCTCGTTTTCAACGGTTTGGCGTTGCTCGCCGCCCTTATTGGCCTGTTCAGCGCTGACGGCCGTCGTGGCCTTTCGCTGATTTACGTTGCCCTGCTGCTGGTCACGTGGTTCGTTGGTTTTATTAACGCGCTGGTTCATGCACGAGATGCCTGGGCCATGATGCCGACCGGCTTAATTCTTTCGATCGTTGTTACCGTGCTGGCTTGCGCGGCGACTTGGGTCGGTTTCTCACGTCTCAGCGCCGAGGGTAAGCCATGAAAGTGTCTAATCTCGTTTATGTCAGCACGCTTTCGGTGTTACTGGGAGCCAGTGGCAGCAGCGTCGCTCAATCGGAACAGCCGTATGGCGCTAACCCGACGCTGCCCGAGCCGCAGCGCGGGCTGTTGCCTAACATGACCGTGCCTGAACAAGCAGAATGGGGCGATCAACAGCCCATCGTACCCGAAGGCTATTCGATCACGGCGATCGCCACCGATCTGAAAGTACCGCGCCAGACTATCGTGCTCCCTAATGGCGACATTCTGGTGGCAGAAGGCAAAGGCGGCGGTGAAGCGCCAAAATCAAGACCGAAGGATTTTATCGCCGGATTAATTCAGGCACGCGGCACCACCTCGGTTGAGAGTGGTAATCGGCTAACGCTGCTGCGTGACGCTGACGGTGACGGCACCTATGAAGAGCAAACGGTGTTTGCCGAGAATCTCAACGCGCCTTACGGGCTAGCATTGGTGGATGACAACATTTACGTCGCCAACCAAGATACGCTTGTCCGTTTCGACTATGAGGAAGGCCAGACCGAAGCCAGCGGCCCACCAGAAGTCGTGACACTGCTTCCGTCGGCGATTAATCACCACTGGACCAAATCACTGACCGCCAGCGCTAACGGGCGCTTTCTTTATGTTGGTATTGGCTCCAATAGCAATATCACCGAGCGTGGCATGGAAGCCGAGGTCGACCGCGCTGAAATCTGGGAAATTAACGCGAGGACCGGCGCTCATCGCGCATACGCCACCGGCGTGCGCAACCCCACGGCGCTGACCATTCAGCCAGAAACCAATCAGCTTTGGGCAGTGGCGAACGAGCGCGATGAACTCGGCCCAGACTTAGTACCTGACTATCTCACCTCCATTCAGGAAGGCGGCTTCTATGGCTGGCCTTACAGCTATTGGGGGCAGAACGTCGATACGCGCGTTCAACCGCAAGACCCTGACAAAGTCGCATCCGCGATTGCGCCGGACTACAGCCTTGGCTCGCACAGAGCGCCTCTTGGCGTTACTTTCTCAACGCCTGAAATGGGTGATGAGTTCGCTGAGGGCGCGTTTGTCGGCGAACACGGTAGTTGGAACAGCTCAGACCCGGTTGGCTACAAGGTGGTCTTTGTGCCCTTCAGTGACGGCAGCCCTTCCGGCGACCCGATTGATTTCGTTTCCGGTTTTCTCACCGAAGATGGCCAAACCCGCGGTAGGCCAGTGGGTGTCACCATTGACCCTGCGGGCGCCCTTATTATCGCTGATGACCTAACGAATGCCATTTGGCGCGTAACGTACGACGGTAATGAGTAACGCTATTCTCTAGTGGGATGAATAAGGCGGCAGCCGATATGGCTGCTGCTTTTCCCGATGGAAAAAAATCGCAGTAGCGATTGATCATCAACGCTGTTTCTTTACAGAGGGCCTTATATGATCGAATCATTAGAAGAGCTCGAAAAAGTTAAAAAGTCCTGTTACTCAATGGTAACAAAGAGCTCAACGCTTTCAGCGGGCGCTGCCGTTATCCCCATCCCAGGCCTGGATTTGGGGTCGGACGTGACCCTTCTGCTAAGGCTCATTCCGAAGATCAATGATAAATTTGGTTTAAAGCCTGAGCAGATTGAAAACTTGGATACAGAATCCAAGATAATGGTAATGACGGCGATCTCCAATGTAGGCAGCAAGATGGCCGGGAAGTACATCACGAAAAAACTGGTTCTATCGCTGCTTCAAAAGATGGGCGTCAAGATGGTCGCAAAAGGGACGACCAAGTTCGTACCCTTCATCGGCAGCGCTGTGGCTGGCGGTATTAGCTTCACGTCCATGAAGTACATAGGCAACCGCCATATCGAAGATTGCTACCAAATTGCTCTAGCAACGTTGGAAGAAAAGCGGCTAGAGCAAGAAATCGTGATCGAGCCTGAAACCGAGCAGCACTAACCGCTACGTAAGGATAATGTAATGCCCGCTTATGTCGTACTCACCCGAGAACACACTCACGACGCCCAGGAAATGGAGCAATACGCCACAAAGGCCAAAGCGGCCCGCGAAGGCCACGACCCACAGCCGCTCGCCTTCTACGGTGACGTTGAAGTAATGGAAGGCAGCTCAATGGAAGGCGCTGTGATTCTGCGCTTTCCCGATATGGCCGCCGCCCGCGCCTGGTACCAAAGCCCCGCCTACCAGGAAGCCCGCAAGCACCGCTTCCTAGGGGCTGATTACCGCGTGTTTATTGTTGATGGGGTTGAAGAGGCCTAAAGCCTTTTTGCAGCAACGCTTAGAAACAGAAAGGGCCATTCGTGGTTTAACGAACGGCCCTTTCTGTTACCTGCGTTACTATTTTCTTTACTTTCCACCCAAAAAATTTCGCTTCAAACGATAGCCTGAATATCTTTTTGTCTATCACAGCAAGCAGCCAAAGAGCAGGCCCCTTCACTATCTAAGGCATGGTCTCACGCAAGGCGTCACAGCTCGCTTGGAGTAGTGCGACTGTTGATTCGACCTTTTCATCGGTTAGCCGGGTAATTAACGCAGAAACGGATATTGAGCCTCGCATTACTCCATGCCGATCAAGTACAGGTAGTGCTATGGCAGCAACATCCGGGTCCCGCTCGCCCTTTGAGAAGGCATAGCCTTTAGCACGGATATCGTCATAAAACGCGCCTTCTTCCCCATTAAACGCCAAAAGAACGCGGCCTGTCGCACCCCGGTCGATAGGTAGTAGCGCGCCTTCATCCAGATGATGCCGAGCAGGCTTTGGCGAGTTAAGCCGATAAAGGCACATGCGCTGGCTACCCAAGCGGATAAAGAACGATGCCGTTTCCTGAGTTTGCTCTACCAGGTGAGCCAGCTGTGGGCGAATCAGCTCACCCATATCGCCGGTATGGCGGAATAGATTCCCTAGCCGCCACAGGCTGGGGCCTAAAGCATAGGTGCCATCGCCTTCACGCACGATATAGCCAAAGCGCTCCAAAGATCCTATCAGCCGAAGGATAGTGCTTTTATACAGCCCGGTACGCTCCGCTAACGTAACGAGCGATAGCGATCTCTCCTGATCCGTAAACGCTTCCAGGATCGTTAAAGCACGCTCAACAGCTTCTACTCGATTTTGCTTTTGGACCAAGCTACACCTCCATTTGCACTTAGTTCTACCTGACAGAACGAATAAATTTTAAAATAGAACAGATTTGACATGCCAAAAACGTTCTGCCATAAAGAACACCATTATGCCTGACAGAACAAAAAGGAACCATTATGGTGCTCATCAAAATTACAGCATTCGGCAAGCCCCCATGTCTGATTTGTTAGAAGGGATTCGGGTACTGGATCTAACCAATGTACTTGCTGGTCCTTATTGCTGCTATCAGTTAGCTCAGCAAGGTGCCGATGTCATCAAAGTTGAGCAGCCCGGCAGTGGAGATTTGGCCCGCCAGCTAGGAGCCGACCCCGAACTAAATGCCCAGCTGATGGGGGTTTCATTTCTCGCCCAAAACGCCGGCAAGCGCTCGATCGAACTCAACTTAAAATCCGACCAAGGTAAGCAGGCTTTTCGCAAACTGGTACAGACCGCCGATGTACTGGTCGAAAACTTTCGCCCTGGCGTAATGGACCGGCTTGGCCTTGGCCATGAGAGCCTGCAAGCGCTTAATCCACGCCTGATCTACTGTGCTATTTCAGGTTTTGGACAAACCGGCCCACTGGCGAAAAACCCTGCTTACGATCAGATCATCCAGGGTCTTTCCGGAGTAATGAGTGTGACAGGCGATGAAACGTCTGCACCACTGCGCGTTGGCTACCCCGTTTGCGACACCATCGGTGGTATGACCGCAGCTTTCGCCATTTCAAGCGCTTTGGTCGGACGGCATAAAACCGGGCACGGTGAGGTCATTGATGTATCCATGCTGGAATCGATGATGGGCACTATGGGCTGGGTGGTGTCCAACTGGCTGACGTGTGGCATTGAGCCACTTCCTATGGGAAACCAAAATACAACGGCGGCACCATCCGGCACCTTCCGCACTGGTGATGGTTTGTTGAACATCGCAGCGAATAAGCAAGAACAGTTCGAGATTCTGTGTCAGTTGATTGAGCGCGTGGACTTGATCTCCGACCCACGTTTTCAACTGCGCGAAGAACGCAAGCGTCATCGTAACGCTCTAACCGCCGAGCTGGAAACCGCCTTACAAACCGCCTCTGCGGAGCAGTGGGCAACACGCATGAATGCCCATGGCATACCCGCAGGAGAAGTGCTCACCGTTCCCCAGGCGCTTCGCCACCCCCAAGTAAAAGAGCGCGAATTAACACGCACTTTCCCAAATGTTATCGGCCAGACAAACCTTTCAGTCGTGCGCTCAGGTTTTCGCCTGGGCAGCGGCGACCCTGAACCCAAAACTCCGCCTCCCACATTGGGTCAGGACACCGATGCGATTCTTGCAGAGCTCGGCTATGACGCTGCCGCACGCGCCGCCTTCACTCATCCAGACATAACAACCAAAGAGACGGAAAAATGAATGAAGAGAACCGCCGTACCGCCGGTGAAGACTGGTGGTCTACCGATATCATAGAAATGCACCCCGGCATAATCCGCTACCACGGCTACGCTATTGAGGATCTGATTGGCAAGGTCGGCTTCCCGGAAATGATCTGGTTGATGCTACGTGGCGATCTACCCAGTGCAGCCCAAGCCTCTCTGTTAAGCACGGTACTGATGAGCGCCATTGACCACGGACCACAAGCGCCATCTATCGCCATTGCGCGCATAGCCTCCACCTGTGGTGTAGGCATCAACAACGCCATGGCTTCTGCAGCCAACGTACTAGGCGATGTACATGGCGGGGCGGGCGAGCAGTGCGTGGCGCTATATAACGCTATCCAGGCACGCTGTGAAGCTGGTGAGGATATTACCTCCGCCACTCATACCGAGCTTGCCAAGCTTAAAGAACGTGGCGTGCGCTATATCCCAGGATTCGGGCATCGCTTCCATCCCAAAGACCCGCGTGCTCCAAAATTGATGGAGGTTCTACGCGCCACTGCCGACAATAGCATCAATACGCATTTTGCCGATATTGCAGAAGAAGTTGAGCGCCAGATATCCCAAGGCCGCAGTCGCGTAATTCCAATGAATGTGGATGGTGCAACCGGCGCTATTTATGCAGCACTAGGATTTCCACCAGCGCTATGTCGTGGTCTGTTCGTGCTATCTCGTTCGGTAGGCATCATGAGCCATGCCTGGGAACAGATGCAGCGACCTGAGCGCAATAAAGGCCCACTCCCCCGCACCGAAACCTGGACCTATACCGGCCATGCTCCCCGTAGTGTTGAGCAGGAAGGCGACCAGCCATGAGTTATACGATTCTGGTGACAGCCCCACGCCTGGCTGATGAAGGCAGGGATGTGCTGGAGCAAGCAGGCTGCCGCCTGCTATTCATCCCCAAAGGGGAGGAAGATAGCCTGGGTGAGATAATGGCCAGCCAGCCCATTGACGCCGTCATCGCACGCACGCTCACGCTGAACAAAGCAACCATTGCATCCTGCCAAGGGCTGCGCACGATATCCCGCCATGGCGTAGGCCATGACGCGGTAGATATTCAAGCAGCGGCTGAGCTGGGCATTCCTGTAACAGTCGTCGGTGATACCAACGCGCAATCAGTCGCTGAGCTAGCCATAGGCCTGATGATCACCGTGGCGCGTAATGTCTCGGATCTGGGCCAACGTATCAGTGCCGGAGAATGGCCGCGACAAACTCCTGGCTTACAGCTTTCAGGCCGCGTGCTGGGACTGGTGGGGTGCGGCACCATCGCACGCCATGTCGCCCGAATGGCCAATGCCATTGGTATGCGCGTCATCGCCTATGACCCCGCTCTTGAAGCCATGCCAGAAGGTATTTTTAAGGCGGCTAGCCTAGACGACTTGCTAACCAGTAGCGATGTGCTCTCTCTGCACTGCCCGCTGCTGCCCTCTACCCAAAACCTAATTGATGCCGCAGCACTCGCGAAGCTCCACTCGGGTGCCATTGTGATCAATACCGCACGCGGTGGGCTCATTGATGAGAATGCCCTGGCCGACGCCATCATGGCTGGCCGTCTAAAGGGCGCGGGACTGGACACCTTGAACATTGAGCCTCCTCCCGAAAATCATCCTCTTCTGCGCTTACCCCAAGTGGTACTCACTCCGCATGTAGGCGGCAATAGCGATGCAGCGCTAGCACTGACTGCCCGTGCCGCTGCCGAAAATGCCTTGGCACTGCTGGCAGGGCATCCCCCTGCGCATGGACGCATCGTCAACGAACACTTACTGGAGATAACTCAATGAGCACGACTCTTGATGGCGAAAACTGGCCTGCTGGCTTTGCTGTTCAACCACGTCAAACCACGCTAACGCAAAAGCTGCTGACCGCCTTTAAGCAAGTGCCAGTCGCTCATGCAGGCGATGTGATGGGGCGCCATACGGGCGCAGTAGGACTTAGCGCTTATCACAACGACCTTGGGCTCACCATGTGTGGTACGGCTATTACGGTACGTACCCGCCCAGGTGACAACCTCATGGTGCACGTCGCAATACAACGCGCCCAACCAGGCGACATTATCGTTATCGACGGGGGCGGCGACCTTTCCACCGCGGTGATCGGTGGCCTGATGCGCACAACAGCGATTGCCCGCCAACTGGGTGGCTTCGTAATTGATGGCGCGCTGCGCGACGTCGCTGAATGGGCCGAAGGCATTTTACCCGTTTACGCCCGCGGCCATGTTCACCGTGGCCCCAGCAAGGACGGCCCTGGCCAGATAAATACGCCCATTTCATGTGCAGGCATGACAGTGATGCCTGGCGACTTAATTCTGGGTGACGCTGACGGCGTTATCGCTATCCCCGCTAGTGAAGCCGAGGCGCTTTTAAGCCTGTGTCAGTCCCAGGCAGAGCAAGAAGCGCGCATACGTGCGCAGAATGAAACCGGCAAGATCGACCGCGAGCGCTTCGATTCCATCCTGCGTAAGAAAGGCTGTCCGCTTTAGCTACTACGTCAGCATACAACGTTACTTCAGCACACAACAATAAGCCGTACGACAACATAAACAAGGAACACGCTATGAAAAACAACGCCTTAAAATCTATCGCCTGCGCTGCATTGCTTATACTTCCGGCTGTAGGAATGGCCCAATCCTATCCCAAAGGATCCATCGACTTTATTGTGCCCTTCTCCGCCGGTGGAGGTACCGATTTTGCCTCACGCGTACTAACGGAGAAGCTCTCCGAGCAGCAAGGATGGAACTTCGTTATTGAGAACCGAGGCGGAGCGGGCGGCAACATCGGCCTTTCACAACTCGCTCGTGCTAAAAATGACGGACAGGTGATGGGCATGGGGCAAACGTCTAACATGGCGATTAACCCGACACTTTACGCCAGCATTCCCTATGACTCATTGAATGATTTTACGCCTATTGCGCTAATTAGTTCTCAACCCATGGTTCTAGCCGTTAACCAGAACTCGGCCTACGAAGATTTTGAATCTTTAGTCGCCGCCGCCAGAGAAAACCCCGGCAAAGTGTCCATGAGTACGCCCGGCTCTGGCACGGTAAGTCACCTGTCAATGGAAGTATTTAGCGACCAAGCAGACGTAGAGTTCATGCATGTACCCTACCCCGGTGCGGCCCAAGCAGTAACGGACGCCATTGGCGGGCATGTGGACTTTGTTACTGCCAGCCTTCCCAGCTTATTGTCGCATATCCGATCAGGCTCATTAAAAGCGTTAGCGGTTACCTCGGCTGAGCGTAACGCGGCGCTACCCGATGTTCCCTCGATAGCCGAATTAGGCTATGAAGGTTTTGAAGCCTCCGATTGGAAAGCGGTGGTCGGTCCTGCCGGTCTTCCTGACGATGTAGTCGCAACGTTTAACGCCGCTATCAATCAGGCCCTTCAGGATGAGCGCCTGATCGAAACGATAGAGAGCGAAGGCAGTACGGTAGAGGGCGGCTCTGCTGATGAACTTGAGGCTTATCTGCAGGCCCAGTATGAGCGTTGGGCTGAAGCCGTCAGCACCTCGGGCGCGACAGTGGAGTGATCATTTAAGGCCGGGCATTTACTTATTTGCTCGGCCTTATGGGAGACATCATTATGCTAAATCGCGATATTGTTGACATTATTACGGGAATGGCACTGGCAGCCCTTGGCCTTATCATTGCCGCCTATGCTTCTACGCATTATAACCTGGGGACACTTCAGCGCATGGGGCCTGGCATGGTTCCTATGGGCATAGGATTGATTATTGCCCTACTGGGAATAATGCTTTCCATTGGAGGCGCATCGCGCCCGCGTTTTCCGATGCCTAGCATTGAATGGCGTCCACTGACTGCAATCCTCGGCGGAATCTTGCTCTTCTCTCTCGCCGTACCACGTGTTGGCTTAGTGCCTGCAATTTTCCTGTTAACACTGATCACTTCGCTTGCCGATAAGCAGCTGCGAATTAAGACGGTTTTGGCACTCATCGCCTTTCTCATCCTGGCAGCCATTTTGATCTTCCGCTTGGCACTTGGCATGAACATACCGATCTTCAGGTGGGCATTCTAATGGACTTTTTTGGCAATCTTTCGCTTGGCCTGCATACGGCGCTTTCACTTAGCAATCTGTTTTACTGCTTTGTTGGCGTGTTTCTAGGAACATTACTTGGCGTTATACCTGGTGTTGGCGTTTTAGCAGCCATTTCCATGTTGTTTCCCATAACGTTTCATATGGAAGTGACATCAGCACTCATAATGCTGGCGGGAATATGGTACGGCACGAGTTACGGTGGCAGCACGGCGTCTATCCTGCTTAACGTGCCAGGCACGCCTGCCAATGCGGTGGTCTGTTTGGATGGCTACCCTATGGCGCAAAAAGGTCGTGGTGCCGTAGCCCTCTTTATGACTACAGTGGCCTCTTTCGTTGGCGGCTCCATCGGCATCGTCATCCTGACGCTATTCGCACCGGTGATAGCACAATATGCACTGAGTATGGGCCCCGCTGAGTACTTCTCATTAATGCTGCTTGGGCTGATTGCGGCGACCGGTATTGCTGATGGCTCGGCAGTCAAAGGGTTCGTCATGGTCATGCTAGGTATTTTCCTGGGCAGTATCGGTACCGACGTTTACACAGGCACACAACGTTTTGCTTTTGGTATCCCGGAACTCGGTGATGGCATTAGCCTTGTAGCGCTTGCCATGGGGGTGTTTGGGGTTGCGGAACTCATTATTAGCGTTGGCAGTGTTAAGGCAAACCGCTTTAAATCGTCTGACCTGACGCTACGCGCCATGAAACCTACACGGGATGACATGCGACGTTCGTGGCTCCCGATGCTGCGTGGCTCAAGCATCGGCTCATTCTTTGGCGCCCTACCGGGAACAGGCCCCTCACTCGCTGCCTTCATCGCTTATGCGGTGGAAAAGCGCTCATCCAAAGATCCAAGCCGATTTGGTAAAGGGGCAATTGAAGGCATCATGGCTCCAGAATCCGCCAATAACGCAGCTGACCAAACGTCTTTCATCCCAACTCTGGCCTTGGGTATACCCGGCAGCCCGACAATGGCATTAATGTTAGGTGCGCTCATCATCCATGGCGTTACGCCAGGGCCCGCCTTGATGACAGAGGAGCCCAGCCTTTTTTGGGGGTTGGTCATGAGCTTCTGGATCGGCAATATTATGCTGGTCATTCTTAACGTCCCCCTTATTGGAATATGGGTGCGCCTGCTTGCCGTTCCTTATCATCTTCTTTTTCCAGTCGTATTGATGTTCATTTGTCTGGGCACCTACAGCGTCAATAACAGTGCCTTTGATGTGCTACTGGTGATGATCTTCGGTGCCCTGGGCGTTTTAATGCGCAAACTGGCTTTCCCTGCAGCGCCCCTCATTTTGGGTTTTGTACTAGGGCCGATGATGGAGGACAACTTCCGCCGCGCCATGCTGCTCTCATCGGGTGATTTTGCGACCTTCATTAATAGGCCTATTAGCGCAACCATCCTCTCCATTGCTGCCTTTATCATGCTATGGAGCTTTTTTTCCACGCTTAAAGCACGCCGCGCGCTTACTCAAGGCTAAAGATTACCGCGTGTTTATTGTTGATGGTATTGAAGAAGCGTAAAGAGCAAACACCCCGCCTTTAAAAGCGGGGTGTTTGCATTTGCAGCCTTAATGGCCAAACACGTAAGGGTTTGCCGCCTGCTCTAGGGCGCCTCGACGGCGGCACGCCCTTTGATGATAGAGCGGCCAAGCATCAGATACGCCACCAAACCACAGGCGGCCATGGCCAGAATGACCGCTTCAAGCGAATGCGGCAACATGGCGGACAATGCGCTCAGCAGCCCGGCAACACCGAACTGGGCGGCCCCCAGAAGCGCGGCGGCCGTTCCACCACTGGTGGGAAAGTACTCCAAAAAGCAGGCCTGGATATTCGGTGAGATCGCCCCCACCGTGCCGATGGTCAGCATCATGGCGGCCAGGAAAGCGTACATTGACCAGTCCATGAAGGCAGCCATCAGCAGCAAGAGTATGCCGACCGCCTGACAGCCCGTCGCCAACTGAAGAATGCGCAGCGACGGCAGCCTGGAAAGCAGAACACGATTGAGAATATTGAAGATAAGCATCGCGACGATGTTCGCCGCAAACAGCACCGAAAAGCTTGAGGGCGACTGTTCGAAATGCCCCTGATAGATAAATGACGCATAGGTGATGAACATCATTAGGGTAGAAAAAGATGCGGCCTGCCAAACGATGAACGGTAGCGCCTGCTTTGTCGACAGTACCAGCTTGTAACGCGCCAGCAGGCTCATCTTAGGGCTTTTCACTCGAGACACCTTGCCCGTGCCGGTAAACAGCACCCGCACCAGCAACGGCACCAGCAGCACCGCGTATACCGCCAAGGCGAAAAAAATAGTGTGCCAGGAGCCTATTGATAGAATCGCGCTGCCCACGCTTGGGGCAATGCCCGGTGCCAACACCATGATAAAGCCCATCATCGAGAACAGTTTCGCGGCGTCGCGGCCCGCCACCCGGTCGCGCACCAGTGCCGGCACAGATACCAAAGTAAAACCGGCGCCAAGAGCCTGAACGGCCCGCCCGACGAGCAGCATGTTCAAGGAATCCGACATGCCGATGACGATGCTTGAAAGCGCAAAAATCGCCAGCCCGCTCATCAGCACCCGCTGTCGCCCGAAACGGTCTGAAAGCGCACCGCCGATCAACTGCCCCACCGCCATCGCGAATACATACACGGAAACGCTTAGCGATACCGCCTGCTGAGAAATACCCAGCGATTCGCCGATGACCGGAAAGGCCGGCAGATACGTATCCATGGAAAACGGGCCCAGCATCATGGTCATTGCCAGGCTCAGCACCACAATGAAGGGCGTTTTAGATTGGGTCATAGAAGCTCGCGGTCAAAGGGCGTAATGATAGACAACCTTAGGTATATGATACCGAGTGTCGCTATCAAGGCAATCATGAGGTATACGCTACTGGACGGTAATCGACAAAACACGCCGGCAGTCTCAATCACCGGTAGGCGGCTCACTAGCAGGGCTGCGAAGGTAAGGCGACTGTTGATCAACTGTTCGATGGGCGGGACACATAGATGGGGCCACCATGGCAGCCCGCAACATTTACTTTAGCAGCTAATGCCGTGGCTAGTAACGCATGGATATGCCGGAATCCGACCACCATCACTCGTGCGCTCCTGGCTTGTCTTGGTAGCCACCCAGCATTAGAAACACCACCACCGACAGCAAAGCGATGAGAATTGCAGCAGTGGTTAGCAAGATAGAGTGCGTGGTAGAGAATGCCGCCTTCGCGGCATTGATGAGTGCCTCCGCCTGATCTGCGGCCAGCCCTTGTGCCACAACGATGCTGTCGCTGATTGAGCGTGCGGCCTGTGCACCGAGGGCTGGATCTAAGGGTGACGGCAGCGCGATGGTGTTGGTGTACACGCTGGCCATGAAAACCCCGAACAGGGTAATGCCGAGCCCGCTGCCCAATTCATAGCCAGTGGCTTCCAAAGAGCCTGCAGCCCCTCCTTTACTGGCGTCCACTGCCCCCATAATAGCAATCGAAGAAGCGGTCAGACCGATGCTAAGAGTTAACCCCAGCACGGCCAATGCTGTTGGTACGGTCCAGTCAGGTGCGTGGAAGTCAGCATGTGCCATATAGGCCAAAGCAGCTGCCGCGAACGCCATCGACATACTAGCAACCAGCCGCAAGCCAAACCGGTTGGACAAGTAACCTGCAACGGGCCCACCGACTGCTGCGGCCGCCATGATAGGCACCATGAAAAGGCCAGCCTGCAGCGGCGTCTTGCCCAGCACATATTGGAGCTCTTGCGCCAGCGTCAGCTCGATGCCTGCCAGTGCGCCAGAAGCCACTAACGCCATCACCATGCCAGCGACGATGGCCGGATGGCGAAATAGCGATAAGTCCAGCATCGGCACCGGCGAGCGCAACTGGATACGTGTAAACCAAGCCAGCATCACTAATCCCAGGGAGAGCACTAATCCAGCCCGCCACAGCGGCTGTCCCGCTCCCATCCCAGACTTGGTGCCATAGACCACCGCGATGATGCCAACAAGCAGGATCAGGGCCTGACCGAACGCCCATTTGCCGGGTGTCGTAGCCTCGCGGCGCGGCAGCAGTGCATAGGCGACCGGCGCAACCACTAACATGATGGGCACATTGATGAGGAATACCGAACCCCACCAGTAATGTTCCAGCAAGGCGCCACCAATCAATGGGCCCACTGCTGCGCCTGCGGCCCCCACCGTTCCCCATAAGCCAAGCGCCATCGCACGCTCGCGCTCGTCTTCGAAGGTTTTGCGTATGACGCCCAGAACACAGGGCATGATCATCGATCCGCCAATGGCGAGCAGCACTCGGGCACCAATCAACTGGGCGGGTGTCGTTGAGAAAGCCGCCAGTAGTGACGCCACCCCGAACACGAAAAGCCCGGTCAGCAACACACGGCGTGTACCGACGCGGTCAGCCAGGGTGCCCATCGGCACCAGCATGCCCGCCATCAACAACGGATAAATATCGATGATCCACAGCACCTCAGTACCAGTGGCACCCAGTGCTGGCGTCAGCACAGGTACCGCGACGTGCAGAATCGTCATGTCGATGACAACAGGCAGGAACGCCAGCATGACGGCAAACAGCACTAGCCAACGTTGTGGGATAGCAGAAAGCATTAGACACTTAACTCCTAAATAATGGATGTAACTTCCAACGCTGCCACTGGCAGGACGGCTGGCACAGAGAGCGCCGACAGCGTTAGCACGACAGGCAAAAGCCTGTCACCGCATGGCATTAAGGTGCCTTGCCGTTATGAGCTCTCCAGCCACTAACTCGCTCCTGAAGGCCCATTACGAAAACGAAGAACACCGGGACGAAGAGGATGACCAGCAGCGTCCCACTGACCATACCGCCGAACACCCCAGTACCTATCGCATGCTGAGTTTTGGCGCTGGCGCCAAACGCGACCATCAACGGCACTACCCCCAAACCGAAAGCGAGTGAGGTCATAAGAATCGGACGCAGGCGCAGGCTGGCGGCTTCCACCGCGGCCTCCATCAGCCCCTTACCTTGCCCACGCAACTGTTTTGCGAACTCAACGATCAGAATCGCATTTTTCGCAGACAACCCGATCACGGTGACCATACCGACTTTGAAGAAAACATCGTTAGGCAGGTCACGCAGCAACATGGCGGCCACCGCCCCCAGCAACCCCAGCGGGACAACCAGTATGACCGATAGCGGAATGGTCCAGCTTTCGTAGAGAGCGGCTAACACCAGAAACACCGCCAGGATTGACAGCGCAACAAGCATGGGCGCCTGGGCAGCGGACTGGCGCTCCTGAAGGGACTGCCCCGTCCAGGCCACGGCGAAGCCGGGCGTAAGTTGCTGCGCCAGACGCTCCATTTCAGCCATCGCGTCACCGGTGGAGGCGCCCGCAGCCGCACTCCCGGAAATGCTGGTGGCGGGATAGCCCAGATAGCGCACCATTTGTAGCGGTGTTTCGTCCCACACTGGGGTAACTACCTCTGACATGGACACCATGCCTCCCCTGCTATTACGCACGTGAAGCTTGAGCACGTCGCCGACCTGCATGCGTGCCGACGCATCCGCTTGCATAATCACCTGCTGCATCCGCCCCTCATTCGGAAAATCGTTAATGTATGACGACCCCATCGCAGTCGACAGAATTTCGCTAATGTTGGCGAACGATACCCCGAGCGCTTCGGCTTTTTGACGATCAATATCAAGACGAATGCTCGCACCTTCCGGAAGGCCGTCGGAATAGACGTCGCTGACCACCTTGCTCTGCGCCGCCAGTTCCAGCAGCGTCGTCTCGGCAGCCTTAAGGGCGGCCGCCCCCTGGTTGCGTCGATCCTGCAAGAACATCGTAAAGCCGGACTTGGTACCCAATTCATCAATGGCCGGCGGCAACATGCTCATCACCGTCCCTTCGTTTAGTTGACTCATTGCCTGCTGAACCCCTTCCGCTTCACTCGCCGCCGTGGCGCCGTCGCGTTGCCCCCACTCCTTTAGCGTGGTGAACGTCAGCGCCGTATTCGCGCCGGATCCCGAGAATCCAAACCCCAAAATAGACATATTGCCATCCACTGCAGGGCGCGCCATGACGTAAGACTCATACGCCTTGACGATATCCAAGGTACGCTCAGTGGTCGCATTGGCGGGCAACTGGATACTGGTCATGAAATAGCCTTGATCCTCTTCCGGCAAAAAAGCCGAAGGCAACTGGCGCAAAGCGATCACCAGCACGCCTACGATGACCACAAACACCAGCATGAATCGACCGCTGCGAGCGACGAGTCGCCCCACACGCGATTCGTAACGGGCGGTCATGCGCTTAAGCGCCCGGTTGAACCAGCCGAAAAAGCCGCTTTTGTCGTGGTGACCCGGCTTAATGGGCTTGAGAAGGGTTGCACATAGCGCCGGTGTCAACGTCAACGCCAGAAACGCTGAGAACAAAATCGAGACCACCATCGTCAGCGCGAATTGCTTATAGATCACACCGACCGAACCACTTGAGAAAGCCATCGGGATAAACACCACCGTTAATACCAGAGTGATACCCACCACCGCGCCAGTGATTTCCTTCATTGCCTTGATAGTGGCGTCCTTTGGCGACAGTCCCTCTTTGGCCATGATGCGCTCAACGTTTTCGACCACCACGATCGCGTCATCGACGATGATGCCAATCGCTAACACCATACCGAACATCGTCAAAACATTGATTGAGAAACCTGCCAGCAGCATCACCGTGAAGGTTCCCAACAACGCAATCGGCGCGACCAGTGCGGGAATCAGCGTGTAACGGATGTTCTGTAGAAACAGCAACATCACCAGGAAAACCAGTACCATCGCCTCGATGAGGGTATGGATGACCTTCTCGATAGAAATTTTAACGAACGGGGCCGTATTAAAGGGGATCGATGAACTCATGCCCGCGGGTAGAGCCTCATTTAACTCAGCCAAACGCGCCTGCACACTTTCCGCCGTGCGGACAGCGTTGGCACCGGGAGCCAGCTGTATAGCCGCCGCGGTCGCTGGCTGGCCATTCTCACGATTGGAGAAGCCGTAGGATTGGGCACCCAACTCGATTCGCGCCACATCGCCCAGCACCACGTTGGAGCCGTCGACATTAGTGCGAAGTACGATAGCGGCGAACGCTTCCGGCGTATTCAATTGCCCCTGTGCGGTCAACAACGAGGACACCTTTTGGCCAGGTAACGCCGGAGACGCACCGATGCTACCCGGCACAATCTGTGCGTTCTGCTCCATAATCGCGGTCGAGAGATCATTCACCGACAAGCCGAAAGCCATCAGCATCTCCGGCTCTATCCAGATTCGCATCGCCTGCTCAGCACCGAACAACTGAACACGACCGACACCGTCAATACGGCGCAGCTCTTCGACGATATTGCGCGCCATATAATCGTTCAGGGCAAGCTCATCAAAGCGCCCATCCTCAGAATTCAGCCCCACGATCATCAGAAAACTGGATGACGCTGACTCTACGCTCAGCCCATCCTGACGCACCACCTGTGGTAACCGAGGTTCGACTGCCTTGAGTCTATTCTGCACATCCACTTGGGCCAGCTCTGGATTCGTCCCGGGCTTGAATGTGGCGATGACAGAAGCCGATCCAGAAGCGTCGGCCGACGACTCGAAGTACAGCAGGTTCTTGACGCTGGATAGTTCGCGTTCGATGAGACTGAGCACCGCATCGTTCATGGTCTGCGGTGTGGCGCCGGGATACGTTGCGGTGATGGTCACCGAAGGGGGTGCTACCGAGGGGTAGTGAGCAACCGGCAACTGCGGAATGGCGAGCACGCCCAACAGGATGATAAACAGCGCGACCACCCATGCGAAGACTGGGCGCTGGATGAAGAACTGGGGCATTGCGGATACTCCTAGAACTTAGTGAGAGGATGCCGCTGAGGCGTTGAGAGGCATAGGCATGTTCCAATCAGTCGCGCTGACCTCGCCCCCATCCGCCAGTCGCTCTATACCCTCGACGACGACCTTCTGCCCTTCTGTCACTCCCGTTTTCACCCGATAACGACCGTTCGCCAATTCACCAAGCTCAACTGAGACCATCACCGCCTTGTCGCCGGCACCAATCAACCACACGTAAGGCTTACCGCCAATGCGCACCACGGACTGTTGCGGCACCGTCAACGCAGCGCCATAGCTTGCATACGGCACGCGGGCACGTACAAACATACCGGGCAACAGGCGCCGTTCAGGGTTGTCTACGAGGACTCGCAGTAAAATGTCACCTGTACTGGTGTCCACATTGATTCCCGAAAAAAGAAGGTGTCCAGTCACATCGTAGGGTGTGCCGTTGCTGCCGAGGATAGTGACCGGTAAGCCACTGTCGAGGGAGGGTTGCGCCGCCATCGCGTCTTGAAGCGAGTCGAGCGAGGAAGCCGAGCGCTGAACATCGACATAGACTTTATCGATCTGCTGAACACGGGCCATGGGCGTACTATCGCTGCTGGCCACCAGCGCTCCCTCCGTTACCAACGCCTGATCAATTCGGCCTGCAATGGGGGACGCCACCGTGGAGAATTCCAAGTCAAGGCGGCGGCGCGACAGCGTGGCACGCGCTTGGGCCACCTCAGCGGCGGCTTGCTGACTGTTGGAGACGGCATCGTCATACGCCTGGCGACTCACCGACTGCCCCCTGACCAGCGACTCCAACCGGGCTGACTGCGAATGGGCATGCGCAAGCTCGGCTTCAGCCTTCTGCAAAGCGGCTTCTGCCGTTTCCACCTCCGCGCGAAACGGCGCTGGGTTGATTTCGAATAGTGGCTGCCCCGCACTCACGTCGGTTCCTTGTTCGAAAAGGCGGCGTTGGACAATCCCGCTGATCTGCGGACGAATTTCCGCCACTTGAAAAGGCACGACCCGAGCCGGCAAGTCTTCGGTCAGCTCCAATCTAACAGGCTCCAAAGTCACAACAGAGACTCGGGCAGGAGGCGGCGCGACTGCTTGCTCAACTGGACCGCAGGCGGTTAGCACGGTTAGCAGCAAGGCACAGAAGCCACCGTTACGGTAAAAAGGGCCGATCGTCATGGATAGTTCCTTCAGGCATAGTCCTTCATGCATAGCTCTTCATGAATAGCTCTTCATGCACAGCTCTTGCAGAAATAGACAAATATTTGCCTACTAATAGAATTGAAGGGGACTATATCGCTGTAGCGTGGTATTCACGTCGACGGTATGTGTAGATATGATGGAGAATACAATGAATGTTTCATTAGGCACTTACATGTCCAAGACTCATCAGTCGCCCAGCTCTTCTCCTGCCCTACAAGCACTGGTTCTCATAGTCGAAGACGAGCCTGAGATCGCTGATATTCTTCAGGCTTATCTGAAACGAGCGGGCCTCCGAACCATCTACGCAGAAGATGGACGCAAAGCATTGGAAATGCACTTGTCGATGAAACCCGATCTCGTCTTACTTGATGTAATGATGCCTAAAATGGATGGTTGGCAGGTGCTGTCAGAGGTTCGCCATCGTGGTGAGACGCCCGTCATCATGTTGACCGCCATGGATCAGGATATCGATAAACTGATGGGTTTGCGTTTTGGTGCCGATGACTACGTCGTCAAGCCGTTTAACCCTGCCGAGGTCGTCGCACGCACTCAGGCAGTGTTAAGGCGCACCATGGCTGATGCCAGCCACCAATCCCATGTACTTAGGGTTTTCCCCTTTGAGATCGACCTGGAACAACACGAAGCCTTCGTCCAAGTGGGTGGAGACTCGCACAGCCTTGCGTTGACGCTCACAGAATTCAGATTGCTGGCGCACCTTGCGCGCGCGCCCAAAAAAGTGTGCACCCGCGCTGAGCTGTTAGCCACCTGCCTACCCGAGGGCGAGGCGCTTGAGCGCACTGTCGACAGCCATATAAGTAAGCTGCGTAAAAAACTGGAAGACGTCGATGTGAGAGGCATACCCGTTGGTATACGTGGCGTTGGGTATCGGCTGTGGGGAACAGAATGAAACTCATCGGATTGAGCCGCACAATCGCGTTAACCATGGCAGCGATGGCTTTTGGGATAACGCTGCTAGTCGTGGTGACCTCTTATGTGTTCTATTTCATTGCCTTCCATTTTTGGCAGGGGTCGATTAACGATCCAAGCATGTTTCCGGCTGGGCCAGAGTGGGCTTGGCTCATTATCACAACGTTGATTGGTTTGACGTTCGCCGTGATAGTAGGTATTCACTTGGCGCGTCGCATTCTGGTACCCCTAAACTCCGTAACAGCAAGCATCCGTCGCGTCGCGCAAGGCGACCTGGACGCACGCGCCACTACGGGTGATCGCTCGTTAGGTGAGGCCGCTGTGTTAGCCAACGACTTCAATGCCTTGGCAGATCAATTACAGCGTATGTCCAAGGAAATGACTTTCTGGAACGCAGCTATTGCTCATGAGCTGCGTACACCGGTTACTATTTTACGCGGACGCCTGCAAGGCTTGGCAGAAGGCGTATTTCCCCCCGAAAAATCCCAGTTTCTGAGTCTCCTTACCCAAATCGATGGCATGGCACAATTGATTGAAGACCTTCGCGCCGTAAGCTTAGCCGAAAGCGGTCATCTGAACCTTGAGATCAAGCAATGTGACCTTTCTGCTGAAATTGAATCAGTCGTTGAGTTTTGTAGGCATGCTCTGAATGCATCAAAACATTATCCAATCTTTGATCTGCAATCGGGCACCGTGTACTGCGACCCAGTTCGTATCCGTCAGGCGTTGCTTGCGTTGCTGGAAAACGTTCGCCAGCATGCATCACCAGGGTCGCTTATCATCGAAACGCGCCAGGATGATGGGTGGTGTGTTTTACGTGTTATAGATACCGGCCCAGGCATACCGCAGGAATATGCTTCTCAGATTTTCAAGGCATTTCGGCATGCGCGAGACGTTGACAGTGGTATGCCAAGAGACAAGCAAGGAAGTGGACTCGGATTGGCGGTAGTCGCGGCGATTGCAAGAGCCCACCATGGCGAGGCCAGATGCTACCCCTCTGATGAAGGTGGATCTTGTTTCGAATTGCGCTGGCCCACCCCATCACATAGTGCGTGATTTTTGAATGAACCAGCTTCTCATCTTTTAAGCCCTGCGCCCTATAAAGACCCGACCCACAAAACAGGCATCTCCCAAGTAAGCACCGCTCAACGCACGCAAACCATCACTACAAGCACCATGGTCAGCAGTAGCAGATACACCCTGGAATGAATACGATCAGGAATGCGCCCGATCCAGGTCGATGCTAAGCGGATACCGAGCCACGAGCCCACCGCCAGTACCAACAAGGCGCCCAGATCCACATAACCGGCATACCAGCCCCCCCACGCGGGGTGATTTGCCGACAGCAACACATACGTCGCGCTGCCACTTACCGCCATGGGCAACGACAACGGATTGGCCATGGCAGTGGCCGCCGTCATACTCGCGCCTCTACGACGCATGAGCGGTACGGTCATTACACTACCGCCCACGCCTAGCAAGGCAGCCACTGCACCAATCAATGTCCCCGTCATCGCCGTTACCCCACGCCCCATAGGACGCACATCACTCTCCGACTGATGCAGAAAACCAGGCCGCAGAACGGCATCCGCAATCGTGATGCTCAGATAGCCGATGAATGCCCAGCGCACCCACTCGCCACTTAACGACACGGCAGCCGCCGCGCCAAGCACAGCGCCCACGGCGATATAGCCGACCAGCGGTCGCACCAGGTGCCATCGCACGGTCTTCCGTTGATGGTGGCGCCATGTGGACAGGGAAGCAGCAAACACCATCAACGCCGTCGAGGTAGCCACTGCAATATGCATGGCCGCCTGACCGATACCACTATCCGGCCCATGGACGGTAATCAGCTGGATATACAGCAAAGGAACCACCACGAACCCACCACCAAAACCGAACAACACGGTGGTCACTCCCGCCAACCCGCCACAAACTAGCAATACGCTATACACCGGCACTCTCCTGATGAAACGAAACAGCAGGCACTATATGCTGGCGAGGTTTGGCCGACATTCGTCATTCGGACAACCATCAACGCGTTTCAGCCAGGTTCACGCTTATGCTCAATACGCCGCTGTCAGAGGTGGATCATGTAGCAAGACCCGTGGTGGCCATCGGTACTGACTACTGTTCCGGCACCCTCCTCGACTTTCATACCCACCGCCGCGCCCAGTTTCTCTATGGCATGACCGGCGTGATGGAAGTCAATACGGATGACGGCACCTGGATGGTGCCGCCTTACAGCGGCATCTGGCTACCGGCGGGCAAGCGCCATCAAGTGCGCATGAACGAGGTGAGCACCCGAAGTCTGTATATCGAGCCCCACGTCGCACCACGCGCTTCGCCCAGCTGCGAGGTGCTGGTCGTGACACCCCTCCTACATCACTTGCTGCTGGCTTCCGCCCACATCCCCGCACTCTATGAGGAAAACGGCCGCGACGGCGCCCTGGCGCAACTACTTCTCTACGAACTGGAACAGGCTCAGGCCCTGCCACTGTTTGCGCCCCTGCCTCATGACCTTCCGCTCGCCAGCCTGTGCAGAGCATTCCTCGGCCAGCCGAACATTCACTCCCTTCCCGAAAAGTGGGCTCAGCAGTTGCATTGCAGTCAACGCACTTTCAATCGCCTGTTCCGCCAGCAAACCGGACTCTCCTTTGGCGTATGGCGCCAGCAGGCCTGCCTGATGGCGGCTATTCCCAGGCTGCTATCCGGCAGCTCCGTTACCCGAACCGCACTGGAACTTGGCTACGACAGCCCAGCCGCTTTCTCCAGCATGTTTCGCAAGGTGCTTGGCCAATCCCCTACCGCTTTCGTCCAAGCGACTAGCCGCCAACGGGAGGAGTAGCAAGCATAGTTTGTTCAGAGGTTAGCGAGATGTGCTGGTGCTTCCAGCAGGAATTGTGCATTCCAGCGTAGCGTCGGACGACGACTCCTACATGGTCGGCGCTTAGCCACCGGATCCACCGGAACAATATCCAGAAATAAAGCGCGGCGACCCCGCGCGGCTTGCGACAGCACAGGCGCGGGTGGCTTGCGTAGCCTTACCAAAAGAATCCCCGGTAGGCGGGCCACTGGCATCACTTTGGGGAAAGGGCTCTTAGAGAGCCAAGCTCTGCCCACGGCCCATTCGGATCACATATTGAGCCGATTAGGCTTTGTATTCGGCTCAAGATCATTTTCTAGAGTGATATGAGTGAACCGATACGCGAGTGAGTACAATATGGCGGGCATTCAGATGCCTGATACACACGTCACGGCCCGCACCTATTCGGAATGCGCCTTCTTGGAAGGAATGAAGTGCAGAATACCCACAACAACCGAGCCCACCAAAAAGCCAATCACCGCAGAGCACAGCGTATTGAAGCTCCAGCCCAGTATGCCGCCCAACGCACCGGTTGCCTCGCTAATGCTATGCTCAATATGGTGTACCCAATCATAGGGTGCGTTAAACCAACCCGTTCCATCGGCGCCCAGGTTGGCCATCAGGATATGCCCGCCCACCCATAGCATGGCGACGGTGCCCACCACTGCGATAGTCGCCAGCACCTTGGGCATAGCAGTCACCAGACCACGGCCCAGCTTCTGCACGCCCGAGCTATCCCGCTTAGCGAGTTTCAGGCCGAAATCATCCATTCTGACCAACAGCGCCACCACGCCATACACCAGAATAGTGATAACAAACGCAACCACGATCAGGCTCACCATCTGTGACCAGAACCCTTGATGCGCAACAGAAGAAAGCGCGATCACCATAATTTCGGCGGATAGAATCAGGTCAGTCCGCACGGCACCACTCACGATCTTCTTCTCGGCTTCCGGCCCCTTTTCCACCGAAGGTTTTTCTTCATCATGGCCCCCGGAGAGCTTATGCCAGACCTTCTCCGCGCCTTCAAAGGCCAGGTAGGTGCCCCCCACCATCAGAATGATCGGCAATAGCACGGGCAAAAAGTGGTTCAGCAGTAGCGCCACTGGCAGGATGAAAACCAGCTTATTGCGGATCGACCCCAGCGCGATCTGCTTCACAATCGCCAGTTCACGCTCCGCTGCCACCCCCTGCAAATATTGCGGCGTCACGGCCGTATCATCGACCACCACCCCGGCCGCCTTCGCCGTCGCACGCCCAGCAGCGGCACTCACATCATCCAGTGATGCTGCGGACAACTTCGCCAATGCGGCAATGTCGTCCAGTAATCCTATCAAGCCGCCTATGGCCATGGACGCTTCCTCCGTGAATAACAGTTAAAGATAGTAAAGCACATAGCGGGTGGGGCAAGTTGCCTCGTTTGCTTCAAGATTCCGATCTGTTCACCTTACCCTAGCAGCCCTTCCAGCTCATGACGTTGCTGAGCATGCTTGTCGGCATTTTCGTTTTTCAGCTTTTCCAGGTTGATAAGTTTCCAGCGTACGGCAGGCAGATCCGCCGCTCGAGGGCGATCAATAGCATCAAAATCGGGCGTACCGTCATGCAGGCTCATTAGGAATCGCTTGGTGTTCTCATCGAAGCGGGATTGAATATCTGCAATCAATCGGTTACGGGTGTCCAAGAGCTCTTGGAGACTGACAGAAGCTCTGGTCATTCCCTCAAATTCTTGAGTATAAGGCTGATCAAGTTTGATGAGATTCGGATTCAGCAACTCATGCGCGGGGCGCGGCGAGCTCGCAATATAGATCAGAAAAGTGCGAAATAGATCATCCGTTAGGCCTTCGTTATCGTAAAGCAGCTTCACATCATAAAGGTCGCGCGGATGCTGACGGTCAACGGCTGCGTTCAACTTACCGCCGAACAAATCTTCGAAGGAGACAATCTGCATCTCTGCATAGCCGAACTCATCCTCAACAGCTTCAGAGACGGAAAGCGTTTCAGGATCATGAACGACGCCGCGTGTAACTGGAGAGGTTTCGATCTTGATCTCTACGCCACCCATGCGGGCAAGAAGACGAGTGGCGCCACCGCCGCCGCCCTTGATACGTTGTGTTTTGGCACCAACGATACCGCCTTCAATGGCACACGCAATGCGATCCATAGCGTCGTTGATTTCGGAAAGGCTGTCATTCCTATCTTTAACCGGAAGGTAGGTCAGGTCGATATCGACCGACAAACGCGGAAGATCACGATAGAACAGGTTGATCGCTGTGCCTCCCTTCAGCGCGAATACATCTTCCTTCGCCACATGCGGAAGAATGCGCACAAGGAGTGCGACCTGCGCTTCATAGGTTTCACGCGCCATCTTCTGCCTCCGCCTTTACAAACGCTTCAGGCACCATAATCCGATAAAGTGGATGTATCTTGCCCCCTTTTACCAGTGCACGGTCGCCACTCCCAAGATTGAATGCTGCTGGATCAAGGCGCTTGCGCCAGGGATGGTCGTGGCGATCGGCAAAGACAAAGAACAGCCGCTTTACCTTGATCTTCTTGCAACTGTGCAGCAACGCCGACAGTAGTTTCGGCCGCAGTGTCGTCAAGCTCTCGAACACCATATCAAGGTTATGAAAACTCTCTTGGTCGGGCAACTCGTCCATGGCTTCCATAATCGCCCGTTCAGGTGCCGACATATTAAGCGTCCAGTCCCATGGCAGCGTGTCTTCGTCGTTGATATTGTTTCTGGCAAGCCCAAGTGACGGATCGGCGAACAGTAAGGTGCTGCGGGTGACGATGGGTGCGTTTAGTGGCAGTTTGCTGAGCCAGTTGGGTGTGACGTTGCCATATACCCAGATAGGCGCACTGCTACCCAGCCGCAGATAGTGATCGAAGCCCTGTTGGGTAAGTGCCGTTGTGCCACCGACATAGATGTCATAGCGCATCATATGCTGCATGGAGAGCAGGCAGGTTTTCCAATCGATTGTGGCCGACGTTGTTGCATTCGGCGCGGGGCGTCGGAAGACGCCGCGGTTAACGCGCTCCAGCCAGCCGTTATCGACGTATTTACGAGCAAGGAAACGGCTTACACCGTGGCGTTCAAGCCATGCGGTGTCGACCATGAATCCTGAAGGTATGGCTTCAAGCATTTTCTTTAGCTTTTCTTCTTTAAGTGTACTCATGGTTCACAAATTAGCACTTAACTAAATAATCTGTCATTAGTATCTTTAATAAAATCAAATTTTGTGTACTTTTAGCTCACCAATTATCTATCTTTTAAAGAACCACAGGAAGGCGATTTACCAGCTTAAGGCCCGCGCCTGCTTGTAGTCGCGATACGACTGGATTCCAGGAGCGCAGAGAAAACCCGACTCATCCAACAGTTCAATTTACGTCAGTTTGCCGGCATCAAATACATACGATACGGCAGCAAGACAAAACCAAAAGTGCCACCTACTTTAAATGTATGAATCTTCTGGAGATTAACAATGGTTCAACTAACGGGTGGCTGTCTCTGCGGTAAGATCCGAATCGTGGCCAATGGCGAGCCGCTCCGGGTAGGTATTTGCCACTGTATGGATTGCCGCAAGCATCACGGGGCGCTTTTGTATGCGGCCACCGCTTGCAGTAGGTCACTCTCGCAACAGATCAATAAAGGCCCGCAAGCTGGGCGGTACATGGCGGTTATTGGGGTAGTAAAGATACAGGCCTGCTATGTAAGGGCACCAATTCTCAAGCACCGTTACTAACGTCTCATCGCGAAGCGCTACGTGTGCATAAGGTTCAGGCACATAAGCGATGCCCAACCCCGCCACGGCCGCCTCTACCATCAGTTGGCTGCTATCCAGCGTCATGGCTCCCGGCACATCAACCACCACCTCTTGGCCGTGCTGCTGGAATTCCCAGCGGTAACGTTTGCCACTGGGCAGCCTCTGCCTGATGCACTGGTGCAGGGCGAGCTGATCGGGCGTTTCAGGCATCGGTTTGCCCTGTAAATAACCAGGCGAGGCAACGGCAAGAAACCGCAGCTCTCCGCCGACAGGAACGGCGATCATATCCTTGGGAACAGCTTCCCTTAGCCTTATCCCAGCATCGAATCCCTCCTCGACAATATCGACCAGCCGCCCCTCTGCCACCAGGTCAAGCTCGACATCCTCGTACAGCGTTAGGAAGCGGGGTACGACACGCTCAAGCAACAGGCGAATCGCCGCTTCGCTTGCGTTAATGCGTAATCTACCCGTGATCTTACCTTCAAGGCTTGAGGCTTCTTCCAGCAGGGTGTCCAGCTCGCCCAAGAGCGGGCCCAAACGCAAGAGTAAACGCTCACCACTCTCGGTCAACGAGACACTCCGCGTAGTTCGATGTAGTAGCCGCGTACCCAATCTGCGCTCAAGGGTTCGCAGGGTATGGCTTAGCGACGACCGACTAACGCCCATTAGATCAGCCGCACGGCGAAAGCTCTGGTGTTCAGCCACCGCTTTAAACGCCTTAAGGTCAGCTAACGTCGGCTTGCTCATTGGTGAATATTCCTCACTAACTTGTCTCAATTGTTGAGTATTCTATTAACAGTATTACTGACCTATCTTATCTCTCGCAATGCTCAATCACTTCACGGGAGATAATAAATGGCTAAAACCTGGCTGATTACAGGCACCTCGACCGGCCTTGGCCGCCTGCTTACCGAACGCCTGCTCGAACGCGGCGACCGCGTGGTGGCCACGCTACGCCGACACGGTGCGCTGGACGACCTACTGGCCAAGCATGGGGAGCGCCTTTACGTGGTGAACTTCGACGTGACCGATACGCAGGCAATGAGAAAGGGCGTAGCGCAAGCCTTTGCTGCCTTCGGTCGAATCGATGTGGTGGTCAGCAACGCGGGCTATGGCGTGTTTGGCGCCGCCGAAGAAGCCACGGACGAGCAGATTGAGCGGCAGATAGCGACCAACCTTACCGGCTCAATTCAATTGATTCGGGCGGTGCTACCCCACCTGCGCGAGCAAGGAGGTGGGCGTATTGTGCAGGTATCGTCGGAAGGCGGCCAAATCGCCTACCCGTGTTTCAGCCTTTACCACGCCAGCAAATGGGGCATCGAAGGGTTTGTCGAGTCAGTCGCGCAAGAAGTCGCACCTTTTGGGATCGACTTCATCCTTGCCGAACCCGGCCCCACCGCCACCCAATTCGGCGAGGCGCTGGACCGCACGCACCCCATGCCCGTATATGAAGAAACACCCGCGGGCGAAACGCGCCGTGCGTTGGCGTCGGGGGCTTTCGCCATTAAAGGCGATGCGATTAAAACCGTGAACCGCCTCATCGATACCGCCGACCTACCCTCTGCCCCGTTTAGGCTGGCATTGGGCAGCACGGCCTATCACTCCATTAGCCAAGCGCTGGCGCAAAGGATGAATGAACTGGAGGCAAACAAACCGCTAACGCTGGCGGTCGATAAAGATGCGTTCATCGAATAGAGCGTGCCCTACACAGAGGAGGAAATGAGCCGATTAAGGTTGATAGTCAGCTCATGGACGATGGTATGGGCAAAAAGTTATTATCCAGCTAAATACTTTTCTTGCCGACTTCATGCACTTTCATCTTCTCTGACTGGACACGCTATGCATAATCTATGGATTCCCGTCGTTGCCATTTTAGCCGTTGCGGGCCTGATATTCGGCAGCCAGGCCTACTCCGAGGCCCAGCGTGATGCCCACATCGCCGCGATCATATCGGAACGCCTCGACAGCCAGGCACCGACCGAGATTTCCCACTTGGCGCGAGTCAACAAGGGCTATGGGGTATGCGGTGACTACGAGCTCTCAGGCGCCGAGTCCGGCCACTTCTACTACAACAGCGCCACCAAGCGCCTGGCATTAGGCACCGATGCCCCGCTGTATCAAGACAACTGCGGGGGGCGTCTCTGAGGGTCTCTTAGAACCTTTTCACGATCTTTTGAGCGGTAAACGTCGCGCCATAATGGCCGCGCTTAGGGAATAGAACCGCACTGATTGCCGCTCTGACTGAGCCAGCGCGAATCAGCCCATCCAGTCTCTGTGGTGGTTGGTTAAACCACGCAGTTCAGCTTCCAACTGTTCACGGGGCGGCGCTTCAAAATGAACAGTAGGCCGACCAAGCCGCCCCGACACCACTTGCAGCGAGTGAACGCCTCGCAGCTCACCTGCCTATCTCGTGCTGAGGCGCAAACGATAGAGTAATGTCGCGCTCTTGTGGATGCAGCGAGCTCAATCGCGCGTCGTCAAGCGTTGAGCTCGTCTCCGCCGGAAAGCCACCACGGCCACTAACGCGACGCAAAGGATGGCGGCAACACCCGCCAGCACAAAATGGGAAAGGCCGCTCAGACGCTCAAAAAGTGGCGCGACTGCCTGACCACACACATAACCGAGCGTGACCCAGGCCGTTGACCAGATCAATGCCGAAATAGCATTGAGCAGGATAAATCGTGGCCAAGGAAAGTTGGTCGTGCCGATGGTCACCGCACCGGCCATGCGTAGTCCGTAAAGGAATCGCAAGGAGAACGCGAAAACGTTCGGGTGGGCGTTGAACGTCGTCAGTACACGCCCACCTGCTGCGCTACCCTGAACCGAACGAACGATAGCGCTATTGCGCCACCCATGTCCCAGCAGGAAGAATAGTTGATCCGCAAGGAAAGAGCCCAACGCAAGGGAGATGATAGCGGGCCAAAATCCGATCAGGTGCTGATGAGACATGATACCGCCAAGCATCGCGACGCCTTCGCCCTCCAAGCTCGCCCCCACGAACAGGCCGAAGCTGCCATAATCGGCCACAAAATGGTCAAGCGTCATTTGCATTCATCCATAAAGTTACCCCGGAACCGTGGGCGCCATATAAACGCCATCTCTAGCGCGATTCGGGATGATGCGGAGGTTAAATAAGGCTTTTGGGCGGTAGGCAGCTTATTTAATCTGCGAGTCGCGTTCACCAGCAACTCAGCCCACAACAACCAGTAAAGCTGAACCAGCAACCCGTGATTATCCTGCTAAATACTTTTCCTATCGGCATCATACACAACCACACCGACTCACTGGACACGCCATGCATAACCCATGGATACCCGTCGTCGCCATTTTCATCGTTGCGGGCCTGATATTCGGTGGCCCAGCGTGATGCCCATATCGCCGCGACTATATCGGAACGCCTCGACAGCCAGACACCCGCTGAGATTTCCAACTTGAAGCGAGTCAACAAGGGCTATGGAGTATGCGGCGACTATGCGCTTTCACAAGCCGAGTCCGGTCACTTCTACTACAACAGCGCCACCAAGCACCTTGCGCTTGGCAACGATGCCCCGCTGTATCACGACAACTGCGAGGGCGTCGCTGAGTGATCTCTTAGAACCTGTTCACTATCATTTAAGCAGTAAAGTGGCTGCGACCATACCCCATGGCCCTCCATTAGGCTCTGTCTGAAAAGTCATAAATGTTACGCCATCACTGTTCATTCGACGCGCCCTCTAATTGAGTAGCTCTACACTTTAGGGTCTGATCCGATGACCATGGGCGCTTCCGCCGTGAATAACAATTAAAGATAGTTAAGCATATAGCGGCCTGATCGAGTCCCCTCTTTTACCTCAAGGGCAACTCTAACAATGCCTCGCCAGTGTTTTGTATCGCCAAAGCATGGGAGTCATTGCACTAGCCAGTATCAGCAGAAGGTTTAATTTACTCTCATATTGCTCACTCGTAGTGACTAAAATATATTTTTTATAAACCTCCGCCGCCCATAAAATGCGCCCGAATGGCCTTATGCTCCTTCTGTCTGATACGCTACTAGAGCCAAAGGCACATTTCTGAAGAGCAAACGTATGGGTTCAAAAAAGTCAGACCACTAAGCCGCAGCAACTTAGCTTTCTCGTTGTTGCGGCCGCCTGCTTAAAAAACTTTCTTACATGTAGGCCGCCGCCAAATAATCTTATTTGTGCGGAGATTCTATCGTGCCTATTAAAAATCCTCGGCTGTGGACTTACAGCCTGCCGATAGCGCTGATGCTACTGGCTCCCTTCAATATTCTAGCGTCGCTCGGCATGGATATTTACTTGCCGATTGTGCCCACGATGCCGGTAATTCTCGCAACAACGCCCGAGATAGTGCAGCTCACGCTTACCCTCTACATGATTATGCTTGGCGTAGGTCAGATTATTTTCGGGCCGCTTTCAGACCGTTTTGGCCGGCGCCCGATACTGCTTGTCGGGGCACTAGTATTCGCTGCAACGTCATTGGTACTCGCGATGACCACTTCAGCTGGGCTTTTCGTTTTACTACGACTAGTGCAAGCTGCCGGGGCAGCTGCGATGCTGGTGGCCGTTTTCGCGACGGTACGCGACGTTTATGCGGATACTCCCGAAAGCGCGCTAATCTACAGCCTAATGAACGCGATGTTGGCTTTTGTTCCAGCCGTGGGGCCTATAGTCGGAGCCTTAATTGCGCGTTATTTCGGTTGGGGGGCCATATTTCTTGCCCTATGTATCTCAGCACTCATAGCACTACCCTTCGTATTACCGAAATGGCATGAGACACGACAAGTTAGAAAACACTCAGCTAGCGCCGACTTTAGTTTAGTGCTTAAGAGCCCTTACTTCTGGACCTACACACAGGCTTTTGGCACCGCAATGGGCTCGTTCTTTGTGTTCTTTTCTACCGCCCCGCGTGTACTCATCGAAGGAGCTGGCTTTTCTGAACTGGGTTTTAGCGTTGCCTTTGCGACTGTAGCACTCGCAATGATCGGCACCACACGCTTCGCCAAGCGCTTCGTGGATCGCTGGGGAACCACCGGCTGCGTGGCTCGTGGCATGCTACTACTACTTTTAAGTGCGGGCTTACTTGGGTTAGGTGAAATATTCCTGACTCCCAGCTTCTTGTCTTTCATCCTACCGATGTGGCTAGTTGCGGTCAGTATCGTGTTCACGACCTCGGTTACAGCCAATGGTGCGCTTCATGAATTCAGCGAGATGGCAGGCACTGCCGTTGCCCTACACTTCTGCGTTCAGAGTCTTATTGTCGGTATAATAGGCACAAGTGTCATTATAGGATTCGATGGCGGCACTGCTTGGCCCCTCATCGCTTATACAGGCGGCATGGCGGCGATTACGCTGGCTGCGCTTATAGGCTTAAGGCGGTATAAACAGCGTAGGTAGGTAGTCGCTTTTATTCAGTGGCGATCAAGCCTTAAATGACAAAGATCGCCACTACAAGGTGTCATCCACTGTGCGCCCAAGTAACATCATATAGCGCGTGCTGCGCCCACCGCTGGGTAGCTTAGAAAGGCAGCCTTTTTCCAGCAGCTCGGCTAAATCTCGCGTGGCGGTGGCTTTACTCACTTTGGCCAACGATTGGTACTTACGAGCGTTGATGCCCTGCTCAAACTCCTCCCCTGCCGTATCCAACAAACGATTCAGCACCTTGATTTGCCGTTCATTCATCACGGTGGTGGCATGTCGCTGCCAAAAGGTGGTTTTCACCAGTACACGGTCGATTCTTAACAGCGCTTGCTCAAGCGCCTTTTTCAGTGTGTCCAGAAACCACAACAGCCACGGCGTAATATCGAGGCTGCCTTTCTGAGCGCTTTCAAGGTGATCGTAGTATGCGTGGCGGCGCGCCATAATGGCCGCGCTCAAGGAATAGAACCGCACGGATTGCTGCTCTGCTTGTGCAAGCGCGCGATCTGTCACCGCGCGAGTAACGCGCCCATTACCATCATCAAAGGGGTGCAAGGTAATCAACCATAGATGGGTAATGCCAGCACGAACCAGCCCATCAAGCCCCTGAGGCGGCTGGTTGAACCAAGTAATAAAGGCATCCAGCTCAGCCTCCAACTGCCCACGGGGCGGCGCTTCAAAATGCACATTGGGCTGGTCAAGCCGCCCCGACACCACTTGCATGGGGTGATCGCCACGCAGCTCGCCTACACGTACATTGCCAAGCACGCCGGGGCCTTGCACAAATAGCATGGATTGCCAGAGGCACAACTGTTCGCGGGAAAGCGGCTCATCCAATTGATGCGTGGATTGCAGCAATAGCTCGACCAGCGCCTCGGATTCGGGTGTTGTCCTGGCGGATACACCGGCCTGTTCCAATCCCAACTGGCGAGCAACGGAAGACCTCACAGAGCCAACGTCCAGGCGTTCACCTTCGATTTCACTGGTACGAATAGCATTCTGGATTAGCGCATCCATCTCCACGTCCAGATCGGCCTGACCATGGGCAGCCTCAGTTTTCCCCAACACCCTGCCCTGTAATAGCCGCACGGCATCCAGCGTAGGCCGAAGAGCGGATTCGTCCCAATCAAAACGCGGCCAATTGCGCTGTTCCCAGATATACATGAGCCGATTAACCATCCTATTCAGATCATATTATGAGCCGATTATGGTTTATATTCGGCTCATAGGCTAGTCAGGGAAGGAACTAGCGCCTTATATGGCATTGCCGTGCGCTGGCTGGCTAGGACCACCCTCTTGCTACCATTTCTACCAGTGCTATTGCTCAGCGGGTATGAGATATCTACACTTCGCCACCGCAGCGGGCGGCATTAGCGTACTTAGACTCGCGCTGTATGCGCTATCGAGAGAAGGGCAATTGGCCATTATTAGTATCGTGCTGGTGTCGCAGTACCCTCTCATTCCCGTGGTATTGGGTTCGACGGCGCAAGGAGCCTATCAGTGGCTACGCCTTGCTGGGTATAGCGCTAACCATCTAGGCAATGGGGCTGATTACGGTGAGCACTTAATAAACTTTCGCCAAGCGCCCAGCTTGCAAGGCTTTCATAACCGCTCCATCGTGAAGTGTTCTTCTGCTTGCGCAGTTCTGCAAGAGTTCAATTCAGGAGGCAGTGCTGTCCGGCGCGGCACGATCATGACCACGCCAAACATGCGGTGGCACAGGCATACGATAATGGCGGCAGGCCGTGAGAAGGATAGGGGTCAGACCTATTCTCACAGCACTTACTAGTTCATGCAGCGGATGCTCCTTCATTACGCGATTAATGAGATCCAGGATTGCTTCGAGCGACTCGTTGAGCGGAAGGCCTGGTACCGACAGACCATGTTCTCGGTCACCATCCCAGAAGACCTCATCCGTTTGACCGTCAGGAATCCAGATTTGGTGTGTCATGTGCGGAGCGTGCTCAAGCAAGGTGCTACGCAAGCGCTCTGCGCGCTCATGATCTCCAATCATCGCAAGCCAAGCGAGTACGAAGGTGTAAAGAATCCCCGCGCGCGTATGCTCTTCGAAGTATGCATCGCTGCGTTCTCTGGGATGGGCGAGGACGTATCGATAATCTGTCATCGCCGTAGGATAGTGCTGCCGAGCTCTCAGACCGTTGCACAAGTGATCGGACATATCACGGATGTACTCGGCGACATTAGAAAGACGGCCGCGAACGTCTGCAAGACGCATGAAAATAGCCAGTTCAATCGTGAAATCGTCGCGAACGGGGGCGGCAAGCGCCGGATTCGCATTCAGCATCCCGATCGCTATATTAAGCACCTTATCCGCCCCTTCACTCATTGCCTGTGCAAACGCCTCGTCCTGCGATGTGCTAATGGCATCCAACCATAGTCCGTGGAGAGACAGCCTCCCCAGCATCTCGAACAGCGAGATGTTGATATCAACCGCGTTGCGCGAGTTTACGGCCATTGAAAGCGCGTAGCGCTTTTCAGCGAACGGCCCAATCTTCTCGACGAGAAGAAGGTTGGCGATGATGATATGAAGTTTCAAGACCTGATCGAAATGGGCCAGCCGATCCTGTTGCGTAGGCCCTTTACGTAGACGGGTAATATCGCAATGTGGCCAACTACGTAATAGTACTAGCTCAGATACTCGGTACGCCACGTCAAGGTTGCCCGCATCACGAGCCCATACAAAAAGAATCCAGAGGCAAAGATAGGCCTTACGTAGCTGACGTGTACGCTCTGCCTGGTTCTTAGGCTTGGAGAAGATGACATTCAGCAAGCTGCTGAAATGCCGATATGCGACGTCTGGATGGTCGATCATCGCTAGCGCCTTCTGGAACATCCCCCGGCCCTCACCCTCAATTAACTCTGCACGCAGAACGCCGCTAAGGATAAAATCCGCGAGACGATCTCCATTCCACTCGGCGAAGTGCACCGTAGCCTTCTCATTCATACGGCAGAAGCCACTCCACTGGGCTCGAACATTCTCACGCATCTCGCCACCCATGCAGACACAAACGACGATGGGCAGATCCGATAGGTGGGGCGGGATGCGGTTCGGGATATAGTCATCCAGAACCTCGTTAAGTGACGGCCGCACGGCCTGCTGACCGGTATCCCAATGCTCTCGCGTCAAATCACCGGACTTGATTGTAAATAGGAACAAACTTCGAACGTTATCGCGATCAGGATTGGGTCCGACTGCAGCGACGTCGACACCGGCTTGCCCCGTGCCACGGCGTGGACGTGTTAGAACTTCGAACCCACTCTCAGCCAAAAGATCGGGCAAAATAGCGTCGAGTTCGTCGCGTTCGCGCAACGAGCGCAGATAGTGCGTCAAGACAAGTTTCATCGCTGTTCTCGCGGCTCAAGCTTGAGGTGAACAAGTAAGTGGTCGAGACCGATCGGGTCAACAATATTGAGGAAAGGTAACTCGGACGATATAGAGAACGATTTCATCTCGTTCTGGGTGAGATGCGTGGCGCCCTCACCGGTATGAATCGGTGTCAGCGATGAGCGACCATACAGGATGTATTGTTTGGTGAAGAGATTCCCAAATATAGATTCCCGCTCCCCCTGTTCCATGCCCCTCTCCATCTGCTCGTTCCACTGAACACGCTCTGTCTCGCGCTGCATTTCACTAGGGTGCAGTTCGACCAAATATTCAATGCCTTCCATTGCGTCATTTAATGCAGACTTTCGTGCAAGCAGTTCCGTAATACCAGAGCCGTTCGCTTCGCCGTCTTCAACGTAGCGTTCAAGGTAATCCTTCAACTTGCCACCATAGCTCAGGAGCAGGGGCTCGTAGATCAGATTGAGGACGTCATTGACGATATCCGGGCATCCATCGCGAAGTACCGATAATGGTATGGCAACCGCTGCCAGCGGATCGATAAAGAACCATCCGACAGCCTTTCGGCAAAGGAACAGCTGGTCTGATGAGTCCGTTGGAAGAGAGGACTTGGAGATTGAGAAAGGTGGGCCATCGTTCCCAACGCTGCACACTTCATTCGCCACGCATTTACGAGTGTATACCCCCCCATTGAGCAGCCAGTACACAACTGCTCTACCAAGCACGTCAGAGCCTGCATGGGTCAACGCATGGTACGTACTTTGGAACTCGTCCAGCGTAATGCGCCCCTTTGAACGATCAATCAACTCACCAAGTAGGCGGATCACTTGATCAACACGCCCATCCTTCACAAGTTGGTATGAGGCATGATCGATGTGCGAGATGGTTCCAGTATTGTCTGGATCAACATCTGCAACGGTATAGAGACACAGATCTATAGCGTTCTCTGTGAGGCCTTCTCGATAACGCCACAGGAGATCTGCCGCCAAATGAATCGCGTCTGGGCTGAGCGTCCGAAGGACGCGTTCGAGGTGTTCGTCGAAACTGCCTGGTGCATAGACTTTTCGCTTTGCAGCAGCTCGGTAGGCCGCTTCAAGGGATCTAAGAGCAATGCCATCATCGTCGCTAGACGCTCCTTGGAGAAGTGTGTCGAGTACCTCACGGTAGCGTTCACCCACCTCCATGGCACCCAGAGCCGAGATAGCTGCAAGCTTCGCCTCCTGATGATGTGCTTCCGCGAAAATGAGGCCTTCATCAACATCACCGCTCATTTGGAGCACCGTGAATAGTTGACGCAGAGCGAGATGATCGCCGGTTCGCGCTGCTTCGTAGACTTTGGAAGATCTGGCTGCGTCCTTCTTCGCCCATTCCCCGAAAGCGATACTCGGTGACAGATCGTTGCCACCAGCATCGAGCAGGCGAGTGATGAAGGCAAGAAGGACATCATGATCTACGTTAAGAAGAGGTATCAGATCGCATAGAAAATGCTGGACGGAAAAGAAGCGCAGCCCCTCCAGCTCTGCCAGCGATTCTTCGATATGGAGGTCAATCGATGGCGCATCGGTAGCATTCAATATGGTTGCGAGAGTCTCGAGCAACATAGAACGGTTATCGTCTAGATGCCGCCTCACCCGATCCGCAATAGTACGGATCAAACCGCGTGTACGAAGCTGAGTAGCCAATTCCCTCTCGTCTACCAGTGTTCCCTCAATTGTCATTGGTCTACCTATTTGATCCTTCGTTCTCAAAAGAGCTTACAAGGTTCTCAGAGTCGATGAAATTTCCCAGCCTATTTCGCGCTTATGGTGCTAAATATGTTTCTCTCACTAATTATAAAAATATTATAATTATCTTTACTTCTTGAAAACTAAAAAAATTAAACACATGGTAAAAAATATAACTAAAAACAACAATCTATTAACAGGCACTTTACTCAGAGCAAGATTATTTTTAGGACTTAGTTTGGGACTCAATAGGCAATCTAGGACGTAAATCAAGAAGATGTACACATATATAAGTACCTCCTCCCAAGGCATTCTGGACTCTATCGGCTTCTGCAACCAGCAACGACAACAACTCCTCCGCTTTAATCATGCGTTTCTCAACTGGATGTTGCCATTGCCGGTCTTTCGTAAGAGTAACCAGCAAAGCTCCAGCCTTACTGTGTTCCGCCGCCATATATTTTCTGAGCAATTGCCCTTCAATTGTATTTAGCAGCTCTTTCGCCGAGCGCTGTGCGTTACCCAGTTTGAGTTCAATCACAGCTTCATGCTTTGAAAGAACAGAGCGCAGACGTATATCAGTTTCCTTTTCGTCCGCTGTTACCGCCTCTTGATCAACGGTGTACAGTGAATTGGCAGCACGCCTAAGTTCTCGCGCAATTACTCGACGCATTATCTTCTCATCTGATATCAGCGCCCAGGCTTCTCTTGGTGAATCGTCGTGCAGTAAAAGGTCATCAAGATCAGATAACCGATCCTGCAATAAAGCAAACATGGCTTCATTCGTTGAGGCAGGCGCTTCCCCGCTACGATCAAGCGCTACCATTTGAACCTCATCAAATGCGTCAGCATCAATCTCTTGCGCCCAATTCTCTTCTGCCACAGCCAAAATGCGATCCTTGAAATGAGCGCACAAAGGATCTGCAGCCATCTCGAGTTTAGCAGCCAAGCCCTCCTCGCCTTTCGCGGTGAACAATGCTGTTACAATGTTATTGCGTGCCCGTTCCGCGTCGTCTCGAGTGTCCGGTGAATAGGTTTCCTCGTGGTACGCATCATCTTGTATCCGAACGTGGCGATAGGCAAGACGAAGCAGCCGCAGCAGCAACTGCGGCGTGAAACGTTCGTCACGCAAACCAGTTGCGTCTTGTCGATCTCCAAAGAGATTGGCCAGCCATGTCACAGCCTCTGATCGCTCAGATGGCTCAACTATTTCGATCTGATCTGCCAACTTTTCGACACCCACCTGCGGATCAATCCGCATTAAGGTCGACAGCCAAACAAGACGCAGCGCAAATGGCAATTGTTGCTCCAGTCTCTGGAGCGCCCGTTCTCGAAGTCTGCCAAATTCCGCGACGTCGCCGTGCTTCAAGATAACCCGCGTGACTCGCCGAACCCTTTGGGTCATTCCGGTCGTATTGTCGGCGCCATTAACCCAGTCCCCAGCGGCATCCAGCCAGGATTCTAGTCGTGGTAAAAATAGCCTCGCAACTCCCTCAGACGCATAATCAATTCCTTGAAGTAGGCTCGAATGTTCATGCTCACCTGGCGGCCGGTTCAGCTCCCACAACAATTCATTTCCAAGCGTCCGGTCCACAGCGTTTGAATGCATGCCTCCGAGCCCCTCAACCCATTGAGGTAGGCCGTTCAGTTCAATCGGAGCGTACCGCGCGGCTAATTGAGCTTCAGCATCGCTAAGTTTAGTTGCCCAGCAGGGGGCCTCTGCTTCAGCGTAGATGGCGGCCAGACCAAGTTGCCAACGTACAAGAAATGTATTGCGCTCACCTTCGGACCTTTCGCTGGGAAAGGTTGGGTGATCAGCGCGCCAGATATTCATCAGCACACGGCGAAGCCTGTCGGCTGTTTCTTGATTGAACTGCTCTTCAATGAAGCGCCGGTTCCAACCTGATGATCGACTGTCATCACCATCGTGATTCATAGCGCGCCACAGGTTCCACGCCGTGCTCCAGCTTTGCTCCGTCGAAAATGCGTTTTCAGGCTGGTTGGCAACTTCTCGCCAGAACTGAATCCAGCTAGCGCGGTTCTTGGCTTTTCGCCGCTCTTTTTGCTTCTTTCGTTCAGCCTGCTCCTTTTCCCAACGACGATGTTCTTTCTCGTGCTTCGATAGCTTCAGCCAATCGTCAAGTCTTTGCACTAATGAAGGTTCATCCACTATGAGAGGCCTTAGTCCTCTAACGTGCTCTTTCCATGTATCACGATCCGGCGACAGACGGATGGCTGCTTCTAAGAGCATTGCGCGCTCACCCGCATCCCGGATCGTGTCACCAAGCGCGTCGCTCACCCAAGGCAGATCCCGGTCCGGTCTTAGCTGGACGGGACCATCGTGAATTGTGATCTTTGCAAGCCGTCTCCAAGGGTCTTTAATTTCATAGAGTGACTGAATCAAAGCGTCCTCAACCCAGAAGAGACGCGCATTATCCTCTGCATTCAGATTGCTCAACCGTTCACGAAGGGACTTGATCGGCTCATCGTCGCCATAATCCCGATGGTGTAATCGCAATGCGATTACACCATCATGCAGCCAATGATCGTCTTGGCTTATATCTAAGCCGAGTTCACATGTTGCTGCGAGTGCTCCGCTAAGATATGGCCGATCGCTCGTAATGTGTGGCCACTCTTTTCGCCATTTAATCCCCTCTGATACTAACGAGAGGAGGCCGTCACGAAGCTCCTTAAGGGTAGGAAGATCAAGGGCCGATGCTTCTATCAGGTTTGGAAGTTGCCAGCTAAGATCGCCTGTACTTCGCTTCTGTCGCTTTATCCATCGAAGGGTTCGACAAAGCTGATCAATCGACATGTACTTTGGGAAAAGGCGTAGTACGGCACCGCGCGAAACTCTGTCAGACCAGAGGTCATCAGCATCAGCTATGCTGGCAGCAATTCTCTTCAACCTCTCATCAGCAAGGGCTACTAACGCGTCAATGGATGTTATGCGCTCGACTGCGGGTGCTGCAATGTCCTGAGCGATACCGAATACGATGTCGGAACAAGCTTCTATCCGTCCCGCCTCGATAAGACTGATGAGGACGTCTCGAACATCCGGACTCTCTACGCCGCCACGCCAAATCCTGTCAATTTCATCTGCCAACTCTTTCGATGCAAAACGATGAACCTGAATGTGCGGCACTTGAAGGCCTCTCCAGCCACCTTGGCCATAACGGTTAGCGTAGGCGCGAAGAGCTTGATTTCTCTGTGTTTGCATTAGCGATTCTGGGTCGCCTTCGTCCAGAAGCACTGCAGGCTCATTGTCCCGCAAGAGTTCAAATATCCCGTCTTCTTGCAAGGCTAGCCAACCCACCACTGGCCGCTTGGACGGGCGCACTATTGTCTTACCTTGGGTCTCCGCGAAGAGAAGGCGTGTAAGGGCTCGAAACGGCATGCCTTTTCTTCGAAAAGCTATCAGCCGCTCCGCAGCAAGATACTCGGCAACAGAGCGGTGATGGAAGCGCACCCGGCCATAAGAAGCGAAGCCAAATAGCGGACGCTCCAGCAGTGCTTTTCGTTCGTTCGGTTGCCAATCGGATAAGATGATCGCGGGATCTAGAGCGGCCTCCTCATCAAGAGCGTCAGACGCTGCACTATGACGAATTGTTAGACGACGTGTCATCTGAACGGCAAGCGCGAGTCGGCTAGCTCCCTCAATTGCCTTGTCGACAGACAGTTCCGCCGGTTCAGGTCTGTCGTCGCGAGGAAGCAACTTCACGCGAACATTCGTGGCAACCTGGTCGCGATGTGTTCGAATGCGCTTGTGCTCACGCCAGTCTGCGCACAGCTCAATGAGGTCCTGAGGCCTGCGTGCAAACTCTAGAGCATTGCGACGTTGTAAATCTTCAAAAAGAAGATCGGGATCGCTCACTCCCTGGTGTCGACAAAAATCGACGATCTGTTCGTCCGACAGCGGCATTAAGGCTACAGACCGCCAATCGGGCGATTGATTCTTGCTTCTGTTGTCGTGTTGCTCCTGATGCTCACGCATTGCAATCTTCGCAAATGCCTCTTCATCTGAGTTTGAAGACGGCGCCAGAGGAACAGGTAATACATTTCGGACCAGCTGTTCGTCGAAGGGTATTGGCCGTGTAGTGATGACGACCCGCGCCCGGTGAAGCTGATTTCCGATGCATTTCTTCAGTCGTTTGAGCGCACGTTCAAACGAACCCAACGTCAATTTTAGCTCGTCAATCGAGTCCAGAAAAAATGTCGCCATCTCGGACTGTGAGGCAAGCCAAGCGTCCAGCCGGGCTTCTTCATCCGCATCTACCAGGCTGCGAAATTCTTCAGTCGCTAACGCGGCCAATTCAACGAAGAATGCAGTCTCTCCCGCAGCCCAAAGACGCTCCGACTGTTTACGGCATTCGTAAGTTTTTCCTGCACCCGCCTCGGAAATTATCAGTACACGTTTTGAATGCAGCAAATCATCCCATGTAACGCCTCGGGCCCAGCCCAAGCCAACCAAGAATGACTGCTGGTCAGCCTCAGTAATTTTCCCATCAGGAATGTCTTTAAAGGTTCTTTTTATCATTATTGCTAATGCCACCTCTGAACTGTGAACTGATCACTCTCGTATCTAATGTCCTCTGTTACAGCCTCGGCCTCTTTAAAACCCAACTCATTGAAACGCATTAGCTATATAGAAAGCCACTCAATGACGCGGCATAACAACTCCTACAAGCTTATAAATTGTTGTACAGGATCATTGAGCCACTACAGACACAAACACACTATGCTTGGCTATGCAGAGCACTCTGAATTTACCAACGCCAAAACACAAAAAGCCCGCATATACACGGGCTTCCGGAGTGTTTATTGCCAATCGCTACTGGTCTATGCCGAAAGTGTGGTCACTCCCACTCAATCGTAGCAGGCGGCTTGCTGCTCACATCATAAGTTACCCGCGAAACCCCGCCCAACTCATTGATAATCCGGTTGGAAACCTTCTCCAGCAGCTCATAGGGCAGGTGCGCCCAGCGGGCGGTCATGAAGTCGATGGTTTCTACTGCGCGGAGCGCGATGACCCATTCGTAGCGGCGGCCGTCGCCGACTACGCCTACGGATTTCACCGGTAGGAACACCGCAAACGCTTGGCTGGTTTTTTCGTACCAGCCGGAGGCGCGTAGTTCTTCGATAAAGATGGCGTCGGCATCGCGGAGGATGTCGGCGTACTCTTTTTTGACTTCACCCAGAATGCGCACGCCCAGGCCGGGGCCAGGGAACGGGTGGCGGTAGACCATATCGTAGGGCAGGCCGAGCTCCAGGCCGAGTTTGCGCACTTCATCTTTAAACAGTTCGCGCAGCGGCTCGACCAGCTTGAGCTTCATGGTCTCTGGCAGGCCACCCACGTTGTGGTGGGATTTAATTACATGCGATTTGCCGGTTTTAGAGGCGGCGGATTCGATCACGTCCGGGTAGATGGTGCCTTGGGCCAGAAACTCGACGCCGTCGATTTTATTGGCTTCTTCATCAAACACGTCGATAAAGGTGTTGCCGATGATTTTGCGCTTGGCTTCCGGGTCGCTTTCGCCTTTCAGCTTGCCGAGGAACAGGTCTTCGGCGTCTACGCGGATCACCTTCACGCCCATGTGCTTGGCGAAGGTTTCCATGACCTGGTCGCCCTCCTGCTTACGCAGTAGGCCGTTGTCGACGAATACGCAGGTCAGCTGGGTGCCAATCGCTTTGTGCAGCAACGCGGCCACTACAGAAGAATCGACACCGCCGGAAAGGCCGAGCAGTACGTGGCGGTCGCCCACTTGGTCACGTACGCGCTGTACCTGGTCTTCGATGATTTGCGCAGGCGTCCACAGCTTCTCGGCTTTACAGATATTCAGCACGAAGTGCTCAAGAATCCGCTGGCCTTGCAGCGTGTGGGTCACTTCCGGGTGGAACTGTACGCCATAGAACTGCTTCTCTTCCCACGCCATGGCGGCAATCGGGCAGCTGGGGGTGGAAGCCGTTACGGTGAAGGTGTCCGGCGCCTTGGCTACCTTGTCACCGTGGCTCATCCACACGTCTAACAGAGTCTTGCCGGAAGCGGTGTCTACGTGGTCTTTAATGCCGTTGAACAGCGCATTGTCGACGTCGATCTGGATCTGCGCGTAACCGAACTCGCTTTGGTTGGAGCCTTCCACTTTACCGCCTAGCTGCTCGGCCATGGTCTGCATGCCGTAGCAGATACCAAACACCGGCAGGCCCATTTCGAACACGCACTGCGGCGCTCGCGGGGAGTCCAATTCGGTCACGGATTCCGGCCCACCGGCGAGGATGATGCCGTTAGGGTTGTACTCGCGGATCTCTTCTTCGGTGATGTCGAAGGCGCGAACTTCAGAGAACACCCCGATCTCGCGTACACGGCGAGCGATCAGCTGGGTGTACTGTGAGCCGAAGTCGAGAATCAGAATCTTGTGGGCGTGAATGTCACTCATGGCGGGGTCTCGGTTAAGCGGTGTGGGTGCCGCTGGTAAGGCCAAAAAGCAAGCGGCGGGGCAAAGCCCGCCGCGCCATCTATCTAAACGTGCTGGTTAGCTCACCCGGTAATTGGGAGCTTCTTTGGTGATCTGCACGTCGTGAACGTGAGATTCGGCCATACCAGCGCCGGTAATTTTGACGAACTCGGGCTTGGTGCGCATTTCTTCGATGTCGTGACAGCCGGTGTAGCCCATGGAGGCACGCAGGCCGCCCAGCATTTGGTGCACGATGGCGGTCATCTGGCCCTTGTAAGGTACGCGACCTTCAATACCTTCCGGCACCAGCTTCTCAACACCTTCATCTTTGCTCTGGAAGTAGCGGTCCGAGGAGCCTTGCGTTTGAGACATCGCGCCCATGGAACCCATGCCACGGTAGGCTTTATACGTACGCCCTTGGAACAGCTCAACTTCACCGGGCGCCTCTTCCGTACCCGCAAACATGCTGCCCAGCATCACCGTGCTGGCGCCAGCGACGATCGCCTTGGCGATATCGCCAGAATAACGTACGCCGCCATCGGCAATCAGCGGGATATTAAACGGCTTAAGCGCTTCCGCAACGTTGGCAACCGCGGTGATTTGCAGCACGCCAACGCCGGTCACGACGCGCGTGGTGCAGATAGAACCTGGGCCGATACCGACCTTAACGGCGTCTGCACCGGCTTCAGCCAGCGCAACAGCGGCTGCGGCGGTGGCGATGTTGCCGCCAATCACCTGCAGGTCAGGATAATGTTCTTTGACCCAGCGTACACGGTCGATAACGCCTTTAGAGTGGCCGTGGGCCGTATCGACAACCAGCACGTCAACGCCTGCTTCAACCAATGCAGCGATGCGGTCCGGCGTTTCAGGGCCGGTGCCCACCGCGGCACCTACCAACAAACGGCCATCGCTATCTTTAGCGGCCATCGGGTAGGTGCGGGCTTTTTCGATATCTTGGAAGGTCACCAAACCGCGCAGGTGAAACTCATCGTCAACGATCAGCATTTTTTCGATGCGGTGTTCGCGCATTTTGGCTTTGCTGACTTCAAGCTCGGTGCCTTCGGCCACGGTAATCAGACGCTCACGCGGGGTCATGATATCGGCCACGCTGTCGCCTACGTTGGGCTGAAAGCGCATATCGCGCTCGGTCACAATACCGACCAGCGTTTCGCCCTCAACCACCGGGAAGCCCGAAAAGCCGTACTCTTTCGCCATGCTGAGCAGGTCTTCCAGCTTCGCTTTGGGGCTAACGGTGACCGGGTCTTTAACAATGACGCTTTCGTGCTTTTTGACCTTACGCACTTCGGCTGCTTGCTGAGCGACTGCCATGCTCTTATGAATAATGCCGATACCGCCTTCCTGAGCCATGGCAATCGCCAAACGGGCTTCGGTAACGGTGTCCATCGCGGCAGAAACAAGGGGAATATTGAGCGAGAGATTGCGGGTCAGGCGAGTTTTGAGGCTGACATCCTTGGGTAGAACGTCGGAGAAGCCAGGAATGAGGAGTACGTCATCGAACGTAAGCGCTTCTTGGGCCATACGTAGCATAGCGGCAACACCCTGATGGAAGAGGAGAAGTGGGGCGTGAAAGGTTAATCGCCTATTATAGCGTTTTGAAGGCCGCCCCAGCAATGCGGAGACGCTAGCAAACTGCGACCAATGGCTAATCCGTTTTTTTATGACGGCTTAATGATAGGCTTAACCCGCTGTTATTTATTTACGATTCGGCTTTTTGAGATTAAATCATGCCAGAGCTTCCCCAGGCGCTTTCCGTTAGCCAACTCAACCAGCGTGCCAAGCAAACCCTTGAGCGCGATGTGGGCGAAGTGTGGGTGGAAGGCGAGCTGTCTAACGTCTCTCGCCCGGCATCGGGCCATGTCTATTTCACGTTGAAAGATGACCGGGCGCAGATTCGCTGCGCGCTGTTTCGTCAGCGGGCGCGGTTTGTGTCGGCACCCATGCGCGATGGTGATCAGGTGAAGCTGCGTGGGCGGGTGTCGCTGTTCGAACCGCGCGGCGATTATCAGCTGATTGCCGACGCGGTGCAGGCGGCGGGGTTGGGTGAGCTGCTGGCGGCATTTGAGCGCTTAAAAACGCAGCTGGAAGGCGAAGGCGTGTTTGCCAATGCCCGGCCGCTGCCCTTCCCACCGCGTAAAATTTTAATCTTAAGCTCTGCCACCGGAGCGGCCATTCGTGATGTGCTGGCAGTGCTGGAGGCCCGCTGGCCATTGGCAGATGTCACGCTGATTCCCGTGCCAGTGCAGGGAGCAGAGGCTGCACCGGCGATGATATCGGCGCTGGCCCTGCTCAATCGCCAGGCGCGACTAGATCCTGAACGCGATGTGATTCTCATGACCCGCGGTGGTGGGAGCCTTGAAGACCTGTGGGCATTTAATAACGAGCATTTGGCGCGGGCGATTTTCCATTCCCGGCTGCCGGTCATGTCGGCGGTGGGCCATGAGGTCGATGTCACCCTGGCGGATTTTGCCGCAGACATGCGCGCCCCCACCCCTTCTGCCGCTGCCGAGCGCTTGGTGCCCGATCAAAACACCTTTAAGCGCCAGCTTGAATATCAGCACAGCCGCCTGCTTCGAGCCATGCAGGCACGCCTGGAACGCGATAGCCAACGCCTGGATACCCTGCGCGCCAAGCTGCGCCACCCCGGCGAGCAGCTTAACCGCCAGCGCCAGCATTTAACTGGCCTTAATCAGCGTTTGAATCGCGCCATGCAGCAAACGCTCGACCAGCAAAAAGCGCAAGTAACACAGCTGAGCAGACGGTTAACCAGCCAGGATATGACGCGCCTGCACCGTGCAGAAAAGGAACGCGTCAGCCAGCTGCAGCGCCGCCTGGGTACGGCGATGCAGCGCCAGCTTGAGAGTCGGCAGGCGAGATTAACCAGCGCTGCGCGGGAGCTCAATGCAGTCAGCCCACTGGCCGTATTGGGGCGAGGCTATGCGATTGCCCAAGATGAACAGGGTCAGGTGGTTCGACGCGCCGCGGATACTCAGCCAGGTCAAAAGCTCACCGTGAAGCTCGGGGAAGGCAGATTAAATGTCGAAGTTAAGCGGCGCTTAAAATCCTAATACTCTTGGCTAATAGTGAATATTAGCGTAGGGGAAATTGCCATCGTCCAGCAAGAACACTTTGAATGCCTGCCATAGCGGGCTTCGATATCGCTCCGGATGCCAGACCAAAGAAAAAGATCTGGAGAGTGTCAGTTTACTCTCAAGTGCCACTAACTCGCCGCGCTGAAGCTCGCCCACCACGCTAAGATATGACAAACAACCCAGCCCAAAGCCTGCCTTTACCGATTGCTTGATAGCTTCGCTCTGACTGAGTTCCATACGCACCTGCAGCCGCTCAACGTGATGCAATACTGCGGATTCAAACACATCTCGAGTCCCGGAGCCGGGCTCACGGAGAATCCATGCAGCCTGGTCCAAGTCGGCGTCATCCAACTGTTTTTTCTGCGCCAAAGCGTGCCCAGGAGAGCAGATGATCACCATCTTATCTTTATGCCACGCCTGGCTGACTAAACGTGATTCGTGGCACACCCCTTCTATCAAACCGATATCTGCATCAAAATGCAGCAAATCTGTAATGACATCACTCGTATTACGAAGTCTTAAGCGCAGGTCCACTTCCGAGTGCTCATTACAAAAATTACCTGCCAGAGGAGGCAGTAGGTAAGTACCGATAGTCGTGCTTGCCGACACCATAAGTGTTCCTCGCAACCCACCTTCAGGCTCCTCAGCAGCGGCGATGAATTCAGCCATACCATCAAGCAGACGCTCGGCTCTAGGCAAAAGGGATCGTCCTAAATCGTTGAGCCGTAACCGGCGACCCAGCCGCTCAAAGAGATCAACCCCTAATTGCCGCTCGAAATCAGCCAGTGATTGGCTGGTGGCTGATTGAGACAAGCTTAAGCGCCGAGCCGCGGCAATCACAGTGCCATCCTGAGCGACACAAACAAAAACCTGGAGCTGGCGAAACGTTACATGCGGTGTCATACATCGGCTCTACCGAATAGCTATATTATTATTAAATGTTAATGCATAAACTTATTTCTTAATAGACTAACTATAAATCCATATTAAAGGCATTAACTCATGTGGCAAGGCCTACTTCTCTGTAGCGCATTAACGTTTGCAGGCTTTGTACTGACCTACCTGCCCTGGCTAGCATCCAGCGGCATCAGCCCATTAGTGACCGCATTGCTCCTGGGGCTGATAGCAGGCAACCTGCCGCTGGCACATCATTTTACGCGTACTCAGCCAGGGCTGGACTTTGCCACCCGCTGGTTGCTTCGAGGCGGGGTCGTACTTTTCGGTTTTTCATTGACGGTACAACAAGTCTTTGCACTCGGGCCGTGGGCGTTGCTGCTGGATATAGTCGTGGTCTGCACTGTCTTAGTCGCCGGCTATCAAATCGGCACTCGGCTGCTGGGGATGGACCGCGAAACGACGCTACTGACCTGTGCCGGCAGTGCTATCTGTGGTGCCGCCGCAGTCCTGGCCACTGAAACTACCATTCGTTCTAAGCCCGCTGCCGCGTCTATCGCAGTAGCAACGGTAGTGCTGTTTGGTACGCTAGCAATGTTTATCTACCCCTTGCTGTATCCACTGACGGGGATGAGTGAAGGGCTCTATGGCGTTTATATTGGGGCAACCGTTCATGAAGTGGCTCAAGTCGTCGCCGCAGCCGATGCAGTGGGCCAAGAAGCGCTCACTAATGCCGTTATCGTCAAACTCGTCAGAGTGATGTTGCTCATTCCCTTTCTGCTGATTATCGGGCAATGGTGGAGTCAACAGCATGCCTCTGGAACGGGCATTAAAACCGGGACACTGGTTGTACCCTGGTTTGCCTTCGGCTTTATGGCGGCAGTTGGCGTTAATAGTCTCATAACGCTACCCAGCGCCTTGAGTCAGACGCTGGCGTTCGCTGGGCAGATGGCATTAGCGATGGCCATGGCCGCCTTAGGCTTCGGTACACGAATAGCAACGCTCGTCGAATTAGGTATTCGTCCCTTTATTCTAGGACTCATACTATTTGTGCTGTTATTGGTCGGCGGCGGCTTCCTCAGCCGGCTACTCATGGGCTAAGCCAGTGCTTTCACCAACACTTTCGATTTGCGCGCGTGGTTGTAGGCCTCACGTTTAAGCGGTGGCAAATCATCTAGGCTGGCAGCGTGAAATCCGCGTTCAACAAACCAGTGCGCGGTATGCGTAGTGAGCACGAATATCTCGCTAAGCCCCCTCTGGCGGGCGCGACGCTCTAAGGCTTCCACCAAGCTTTCGCCGCGCTCACCGCCGCGGTAGCTGTCGTGTACCGCCACACAGGCCAGCTCGGCAATGCGCGTCTCGGAGAACACATGTAGCGCCGCGCAGCCAATCACCATGCCGTCGCGCTCAATGACCATGTAGTCATCGATGTCGTGCTCTAAACGTTCTCTTGAGCGCGCAACCAGCATGCCGCGGCGCTCTAATGGCTCTAGCAGCTCCAGTAAGCCCGTCACATCGTTGAGCGTGGCCGGGCGCAGCTGTTCGTAGCGATGCTGAGTAATCATGGTGCCCACGCCGTCGCGAGTGAAAAGCTCGCCCAGCAAAGCGTCATGGTTGCGCCAGGAAAGGAGATGCGTGCGCGCTACACCCTGCCGTGCCGCCGTGCAGGCGGCCTGTAAATGGCGGGCTAATTCACTGCCTGGCAATGCGGCGTTTAAACGCGGTTCCGCTTCTGCCGGAGAAAGCTGGCGCAGCAGTGCCCCACACTCATCATCTAAGCCTTCGGATTCACCGAGCAGAATCAGCTTATCGGCCTTTAGCGCCACGGCGGCGTGCTGAGCGACTTCGGCGGCATCCAGATCAAACACCTCGCCCGTACTTGAAAAGCCCAGCGGTGGCAGCAGCACTAACGAGCCCTTCTCCAGCAGGCCTTCAATGGCGCTGGCCCGCACGCGACGCACTTCCCCGCCATGGTCAAAGTCTACACCTTCTCTTACGCCGAGCGGCTTGGCGGTCACGAGATTGCCAGAGATCACGCTAAGCTCAACGCCGTGCAGCGGCGTGCTGGGCAGCCCAAGGGAAAGCCGCGCTTCTAACCACAGCCGTTGGTGCGCGGCGACTTGCTCCACGTGCATCATCACGGCGCGGTCGGCGACCCAGCGGCCATCAATACGCGTGGGCTCAACGCCCGCCGTCGTTAAGGCTTCCTGTACCTGAGGGCGAGTGCCAAACACCACGACCAAGCGCACGCCCAGCGTATGCAGTAGCGCTAAATCTTGAATCAGCTGCTCCCCGCGGCCAGAGGCCATCGCTTCGCCTTCAATTAAGATGACAAAGGTTCGCCCCCGGTGCGCATTAATGTAGGGGGAAGCGTTACGAAACCAATCAACAAAGGGGAAGCGCGTATCCAAGGGCCGCTCTCCGGCAGCAGGTGAAAGAAACAGGCTGTTATCACGTTCAACTGGGCTACTTTAACAGAGCATAAAAAACAGCGGCACCTTCAATTGCATATCTGCTAATTCTCATGCAGATCGCGATGAAGAGTGCCGCCGTTATTTTCATGCCTGCTTGGCTGATTTAGCCGAGCCGATTTACCAGAACCAAGTTAATAAGACCAAGCTAGTAGAGCCGGCCTAGCCAAACATGCCTTTAAACATAAAGAAGAACAAAATAGCTAGGCCTGCGCCCGCGGGCAGCGTAATCAGCCACGAAATAGCAATGGTGCCAATCACGCGCAGGTTAAGGGCGGCCATGCCGCGCGCTAAACCAACCCCCAGCACAGCGCCAACCAGGGTATGCGTCGTTGAGATAGGCAAGCCGGTACCCGAGGCCAATACGACGGTACTTGCGGCAGCCAGGGTGGCGGCAAAACCTCGGCTTGGGGTGAGTTCGGTAATGCCGGTACCCACTGTCGCAATCACTCTGTGACCGTAGGTTACAAGGCCGACCACGATCCCCGCACCGCCCAGCATAAGCACCCACCAGGGCACTAGCGCAGCGCTGTCGATCACGCCGTCGCTACGTACAACGCTAATGACCGCGGCGAGAGGGCCCACTGCGTTCGCTACGTCATTCGAGCCGTGCGCAAACGCCATTGCACAAGCGGTAAAGATCATCAGCACGCCAAACACGCGTTCAACGTTAGCGTAGCCAAAGTGGTCGTTCGCATTTTGCTCGAACTTAATGCGTCGCTGCATAACGATACCCAGACCCATAATGGCGATGCCGAGCACAATCGAAAGCAACAGGCTTTGCCCAAAGCTGAGGTTTAAACCTACGTGCGACAAGCCTTTGGTCAGCGTGACCATCGAGACAATAAAGCCCACCAGGAAAACGTAACCGGGTACGTAGCGCTTAGCCGCTGCAAGCGGGTCGCTGCTTTCAAAAATCAGATGCTGAACAGACTTAAAGAGGACATAGGCGATGGTACCCGCGAGCAGCGGCGAAATGAGCCAGCTAGAGGCAATTTGACCTACCTTGCCCCACGCCACCGCATCAACCCCCAGGCCCACCGCGCCAAAACCGACGATAGCACCCACGATAGAATGCGTGGTAGACACCGGCCAGCCGCGTGCTGAAGCAATCAACAACCAAATGGCGGCAGCTAACAGTGCCGACAACATGCCGTAAACTAATAGCTGAGGATTGGCTTCTAATAATTCGGGGTCGAGTATCCCACCGCGAATGGTGGCGGTGACTTCACCACCGGCGAGCCATGCGCCTAGAAACTCAAAGATAACGGCAATAAGGATGGCTTGCTTGATGGTGATCGCTTTCGACCCCACCGAGGTTCCCATGGCATTGGCTACATCGTTTGCACCAACGCCCCAAGCCATAAAGAAGCCGAACAAACAGGCCAGGATAATGAAGATTTCACCGTGCTGGGCAATAATCAGCATACAAGTCCCCTTAGCGGGCTGTCAGAATCTGTAAGCGGCTACCCACGCGCTCGGCGCGGTCAGATAATTCACCCACCCATTCAATGATTTTATAAAGAAAAATCACATCGACGGGTGGCAGCTGACTTTCAAGCGCGAACAGTTGGCGACGAATAGTCACCTGCTGGTCATCGGCCTGGTGTTCGAGAATATGCAGTTCACGGATCATTCGATGCATGACGTCAGCGACGTTACGTCCAAAGCCTGACTCAAGCAGATCTTTGAGCTCTTCCAATGCCTGACGGGCTTGCGCAACACAAGCAACGCTTGTGCGGATATAATCGCGCATCGGTTCAGCCAGCTCATCCGGCACACGCATTTTACGGCCCATCATGATGCCGGTAATGTCGCGCACCTTATTGGCGATTTTGTCCTGTACGCTAATGAGATCAAGCAGATCAGACCGCGACACCGGTAAAAACATGGTGTTGGGCAGGTTCAATCGCAACTCAGTTTTCAGCGTATCAGCGTCATGCTCTAAGCGGGTGACGTTTTCGCGCAGCTCAGCCGCTTTGATCCAGTCGTCTGCCAGGGTTGCTTCGAAAAACGGCAACAGCTGGTCGGCACATTCGTTTGCCTTGACGATATGGGCCAATAACGGCTGGAATGGCGAGCGGCCAAACATCGAAGAAAAAGGATTGGAGGTAACCATAATGCCTTTTAGCCTGTTTTCGGAAAGCCTGGAAATGGCGGCGCCAGTATAAAGAGTGCGCTCGCCGCCGTCATGAAAAGTTCATAAATGTAATCAAATATTCATCTATATGTCACGATAACGAGGTGGCGATTGCCATGAAAACCCCCATTCCTCTAGAAGTAGAGATTAAGCTGGCGCTTCCCCCCACGGGGCTGGCTGCGCTAAGCCAACACCCTCTTCTCGCTTCAGTTCCCGTATCTCAACACGCATTGGCCAACATCTATTTCGATACCCCGACAAACGATTTAGCCAAAGCGCGTATTGCCGTTCGCCTGCGCGAAATCGATGGTAACGTGCTGCACACTGTCAAAACAGTAGGTCAAGGTAGCGGCGGGCTTTCTCAACGCCAAGAGTGGGAGTGGCAAGCTCCCGGTCCGCAGCTAGACCTCACGGCGCTTGCCAAGCTGCCCCCTTTTCAAGGCGAGCTTGCGCAGGCGCTGCCCTCACTCGTTCCGACGTTACGCACTGACTTCACGCGGCGCTGCTGGCAGTTAACCAGCGGCCTTTCAAGCATCGCTGCAACCGAGACTGACAACCATATTGAGCTGGTATTGGATCAAGGCGAGATTATTAGCGGTAGCTACCGCACGCCTATCTGTGAAATAGAGCTTGAGTTAAAAAGGGGGGAGCCAGAGGCGCTTTGGACATTAGCACTGGCGCTTGCTGAGCAGGTTCCTCTGCGCCCATCAGACAGCAGCAAAGCAGCGCGCGGTAATATGCTAAGTGCCCAGCACTGGCCGTTACCCGACGCGCAAACCCCGGCGCAATGGCTGCACCGCGCCACGCTGGCGCTAGATGCCTACCATGACAGCCAGCAAGCAAGCTTTCTAGCAAAAGCCCATCAGGCTATCAACACGCTGGCGGAACATCCTGAGTTAGATGCCCTTGCACGCACTTATGCCCTGGCACTGCCGAGCGCCCTGGACGCCCAAGGCCAGCCACAGGCCGCTTACGGCAGCGCGGCGTTAGCACTCGCCTATCGCTTGGCGTACTAAACCGCGCTACGCTAGCGCTGAATGAGTGCCCACTTCAGGATGACGCAATGAATTTTCACCTAACGCCAGCCACGGAAGGCCTGCGTAGCCGCCTGTTTCATATCATATTCGAGTCCGACACACCGGGGGCGAAAGCATTTGATATCGCCTTGATTGTGGCCATTTTGGTGAGCGTCGCGGTGATTCTGCTGGGCAGCATTGAAATTTATGCTGAGCGCTACGGGGACATATTTTTCTACACGGAATGGGTACTGACGCTGCTGTTCAGCATTGAGCTGCTCGTTCGCATCTATTGCCTGGAACGTCCTCTTCTCTACCTCAAAAGCTTTTATGGAATCGTCGATTTAATTGCGATTTTACCTACTTGGCTCGTTCTTTTAGTACCCGGCGCCCATGCACTGGTGATTGTGCGGCTACTACGAGTACTGCGTATTTTCCGTATTTTTCGCTTGATGGCGTTTGTCGGTGAAGCCAACCTACTAATCGATGCCCTGAAGCGCAGCTTGCACCAGATTCTGCTGTTCTTCTTCTCTATTTTGATGGTGGTGACGCTATTTGCGGCCTTGATGTACACCATCGAATCGCCGGAGGCAGGCTTCACTAGCATTCCCATGTCGATGTACTGGGCTATCGTTAGCATGACGACGGTGGGTTATGGCGACATCGTGCCTGCGACACCGTTAGGCAAGGCGATCACCATGGTGCTGATGTTACTCGGCTACTCGATTATCGCCGTGCCCACCGGTATTTTCTCGGCACAGGTGATTCGCTCGATACGTGAAGATCGCCACTCGGAAGAAACCTGCCCCGGATGCGGGCATGAGCAGCATGACAAACGCGCCCGCTACTGCATGCGCTGTGGTACCTGGTTAGACGAGGACAGCGAAGACCCGCGCAAGAAAGATGAAGAAAAACAAGATGAAGAAAAACAAGACGAAGACTAAAACGCGCCCCAGGATAACGAAACCTGGGACGCGCAGTTCTCTTTTACTGAGGTAACAAGAGATCAAGGGGCTGGAGTATTAAGGATCACTCCGCTTCGAGCGGCGCGTCCCAGGCATCTAACTCGGCCTCACTCCAAGCACCGTAGGTCGCATTGGGGAATACAATCCAATCCTTGCCAAAGCGCTCTGCATTATCGTTTACAAGCTCGTGCTGCTGGGCAAGGTCGGCACCTGCAAAATCATCCGCAAAATCGTGCAACGAATCGCCTAACTGCATGACCAGCGTGTGACTCTCAACCACCTCCGCGCGCCGTTCTTCTTTAGCAGGCCCCAGCAGCATCACGCTCTGCTCAGATACTTGGGGCAGCGCTAACGCGTCTAGCGTGGCGATTGTGTCGGCCTCATTCTCCTGGTAGCGATCAGAAACGTAAAAAATAGCCACGCCCTGCTCATCCGCGTAATCCAGGAACGCTTTGGCGCCCGGCATTAAACGCGGCTCACCTTCACGCTCCCAGTGCTTCCAAGTATCCCAAGCGGTGTAGTCGTGGCACGCCTGCATGTCGCGAACCAGCAGCGCGCTATTGTCCAGCACCGTTTCATCCAGGTCGGTCATGATGGCTAAGCCGTCGCTGCCACCATGAGCTTCAATTTGATCTTTGAGTCGGTAGGTGGCGAGAGCAAAACCCTGACGCTGAAGGGCTGCGGCTTCAGCAGACTGCTGTTGATAGCGTAGGCCCATCGCATAAGCTTCCTGGGCACACATTTCTGCGTCATCGCTGTCCGCGTGGCTGGTCAGCGGTAGAGCGGTAAGGCTGGCTAAGGCAGCAAAGGTGCAGAGGCGAGAAGTGAAAAGCATCTTCATTGAATGATCTCCTGGGCTAGGTGATCTCAAAAAGACGAGGCGACTCCGCGCCTTAAAGGATCACGATTTATTATCGAAAAGAATCATTAGGATCATATTTTATTTTCATTGAACAATCAAATAACTAAAAAAAGACAAACCGCCACCTCGATCATGCTACGAGCCGGGGATTTGCCTTGAAGAGAGCTTTTAGCCTACGAAAGGAGCAATATCGCCCCGCCCTTCACGAATGATTTTGGGCGGCAGCTCGCGCAGATCAATAACGCTTGTTGGGTCTAAGTGGCAGGCGCCGCCGTCAATAATGGCGTCCAAATGGGCGCCAAAACGCTCGCGAATCTCTTCCGGGTCGTTCATGGGCAATGTCTCTCCCACCGGAATTAGCGTCACGCTCATCAACGGCTCACCCAGCGCGGCTAATAGCGCATGAGTTATGCGGTGATCCGGCACGCGCACGCCAATAGAACGCCGCTTAGGGTGCAGCAATAGACGAGGCACTTCAGAGGTGGCATCCAAAATATACGTGTAAGGCCCTGGCGTGTGGGCTTTCAGCAGCCGAAAAACGTCGTTGTCGACTTTGGCGTAAGTGCCGATCTCTGACAAATCAGAGCACACCAGCGTAAAGTTGTGCTTGTCGTCCAGCGAACGCAGCCATTTGATTTTCTCAACCGCTTTTTTCTCGCCCAAATGACAGCCCAGGGCATAGCCTGAGTCGGTGGGATACGCCACAACGCCGCCCTTACGAATGATCGCAATAGCCTGGTCGATTAGACGTTTCTGGGGATTTTCTGGGTGAATCTGAAAATACTGGCTCATGAAACTGCTCCTATCCTTAAATCCTATCTATATAGCATAGCTGACCTGGCGTTGACGTGGCCCAGTCTTTACCAGTGTCTTTATAAGTACGTCTTTACAAGTACGTCATTAAAAGCACGCCGTTACCGCCCGACAAACACCGGCCTAGGCGCTTGCCAGCAGGCCGGGCTGCGCGTCACGTAAATGCTGTAACCGCGGGTGCTGCCATATGGGAGGGGCAGCCGTGCGTGGCACTAGGCTCATACTGCCTGGCGCCGCATGGCTGCCGGGGAAGTGAAAGTCGCTGCCGAGAGAGGCATAAAGCTCACGCTCAGCAAGCTGGCGGGCTAAATCGCGGGTGCTGTCCGAGTTCTGCTGGCCGCTGATCAGTTCAACCGCTTGCCCGCCTGCTGCCTGAAACGTGTCCATCAACAAGCCACGCTTGCGCCGCGTTAAGCCATAGCGCAGTGGATGCGCAATCACAGCGACGCCGCCAGATGCCACCACCCATGCCACCACCTGGCTAATTTCCGGCCAGTGAGCTTTGACATCGCCCTTCTTGCCGCTGCCCAGGTAGCGCTTAAAGGCGCTTGACCAATCGGGCACTAAGCCTTCAGCGACCAGCGCACGGGCAAAGTCTGGGCGTCCCAAGGGGCGGTCGCTACCAGCCTGCACACGCGCTTTTTCCAGCGCGTTGCTTAAACCCACTTTTTCCAGCCGTTCGGCAATCACTTCTGCACGCTGAATACGCGCATCACGTTGCTGAATCAAGCCTTCGACCATCGCCCCCTGCAGGCCGCCGGGCATTAGTGCCACGACATGAATATTAATGCCCTGCCAGCGTGTGGATAACTCACACCCAGCGACAAGGCACAGCCCCGCTTGCTCAGCCGCGCGAGCCGCTTCGTCGATGCCGTCCATGGTATCGTGGTCAGTCAGCGACATATGCGTTAACCCACGCTCTGCACACAGCGTTACAAGCTCAGTGGGCGTTAGCGCACCATCAGAAGCGGTGGAGTGCATGTGCAAATCAACCGGGTAGCGCTGATCGGCATCAAAGGTATACGGAAGTTGAGGCATAAGATGACGCCGTGTGGCCAGTTTGTCAGAATGAGCATTGGGAAAACTGAAATGCTGTTCAGTCGTTACTTAACCGCTCCCTGTCTGTCAGAAACGGTATTTCAAAGTAGCATGTGAGAACGGTGCGTCAGATATGGTGCGCGCTTATAATCACATGGTCAATTAGCGCTACCGTCGCAACCTCGTCTAATCAAGGAGTTATACTCAATGCTGTATGCCATTCTTAGTGAAGATGTCGCCAATAGCCTAGAGCGTCGACTGACGGCTCGCCCTGATCATTTAGCCCGCCTAGAAGCACTACGCGATGAAGGCCGCTTGGTGCTGGCGGGCCCTCACCCTGCCATTGATGCTGAAAACCCGGGTGACGCAGGGTTTTCAGGCAGCTTGGTCGTGGCAGAATTTGACGGCCTGGAAGCGGCTAAAGCCTGGGCCGATGCCGACCCTTTCATGATTACCGGGGTCTATGCCAAAGTCGTTGTGAAGCCATTCAAAAAAGTGCTGCCTTGATTTTAATAGACCCCTATGGGTGTTCGTCAGGCTGGCACAAAGTTCTTCACAGTGCCTGTGGAAAACTCTGTGCAAACCCGGCGGACGCTTTTCGCTAAGCCAGAGATAGCGCTGCTATCAACACTTTGATCATTTTTTAACCATCGGTTGATCACTACGTCATCATCGATGACATCACCACTGATATCACTACTATCACTACTATCACTACTATCACTACGAAGGATGCCTGCGTGGCCCAACGTCCAACCGCTTTGCCCCTCCTCGCGGCGCTAACCACGCCCACACTTACCTGGAATGAAGACGGTGCGCCCCGCTCAGCAGCATTTGATGATATCTATTTTACCCGTGGCGATGGCCGCGCTGAGACGGAACACGTGTTTCTCGGAGCCAATCATCTTCCTGAACGTTTTGCCAGCTGGACGTTGGCGCGCCCTTTTGTCATTGGCGAAACGGGCTTTGGCACAGGGTTAAATATGCTCTGCGCCTGGGCGTGCTTTGAACAACACGCGCCTCCTAATGCTCGGCTGCATTTGTTATCCACCGAAAAATATCCTTTTGATCGCCTGGCGCTTGAGCGTGCCCTAGCCGTTTGGCCCTCACTGGCTGCTTATACACAGGTGCTGTGTGCCCAGTGGCCGGCCGCCGTCAGCGGCATTCATCGCCTGCACTTAACCGAGCGAGTTACCCTCGACCTGCATTTTGGCGATACCACCGAGCGCTTAGAACAGCTGGATGGCCAGGTAGATGCCTGGTTTTTGGACGGCTTTGCGCCGTCCAAAAACCCTGACATGTGGCACCCGGCACTGTTTAATGCCATAGCAGCACGTTCGCGCCCCGGCGCTACCTTTGCGACATTTACCTGCGCGGGCATTGTGAAGCGTGGCTTAAAAGCGGCAGGCTTTCACTGGCAAAAAGTACCGGGCTATGGCCGTAAACGAGAAATGCTGGCGGGCAGTATTGAGTCGCCGCCCAGCGATCAGCGGCGTGAGAAAACTCCCTGGTTTACGCCGCCCTCTATTGAAGTGGCTAAGCACGTAGCAATAATCGGCGCGGGGCTTGCGGGCAGTAGCGTGGCGGCGGCGCTAGCGCGGCGCGGCGTTCAGGTGACGGTCATTGAGCGTGAGGCCCCTGGTGCGGGCGGCTCCGGCAACCGTCAGGGCGCGCTGTATGTGAAGCTTGCCGCAGAGACCAACCATCAAAGCCGCGTTTATCTCGCCGGGCTGCTCTATAGCCAGCGCTGGCTGGCCCAGCAGCGTTGCACACAGCCGCTGTCTGCATCTCCTTTATGGCAACCTTGTGGCGTCATTCAACTCGCTAGTGGCGATAAAGAGGCGCTTCGCCAGCAGCGCTTTATTGAGCAACACCCGCTGCCTAGCGAGGTCGTCTCTGCGATGCAAAATCCTGCGCTAACCGATGCGGCGTCGCTGACTATTAACGCGTCTCACGGACTATTTTATTCGCAGGCGGGCTGGGTGCGGCCTAAGGCGCTATGTGAGCACTTGCTAAGCCATTCGAACATCACACTGCTGCAGGGCGACGCCGCATCGTTTGATCGCAAAGACGCTGATTGTGCTTCTGGCCAGGGCTGGCAGATTCATTTAGCCGATGGCCGCATCGTGGAGGCGGATCAGGTCGTGGTTGCCAGCGCCCATTTAGCCAACCGCTTTGCGCAAACCTTGGCGCTACCGCTGCAATCTGTGCGTGGTCAGGTCAGTGAAATCAATCTACCCGAACAGGTGGCAGGCCCTAGTCGCGTGGTATGTGCCGGTGGCTATGTCGCGCCGGCATTGGATGGCGTATTAACCTTTGGCGCAAGCTTTGTGCCCAACAACGCCACCAACGATGTGTCAGCGGCCGACCATCAGCGCAACATTGACGAGCTGCGTCAAACGCTGCCCGCCCTGGCTGAAGAGCTAGAACAGGCGGGCATTAATCTTAGCCCTGAAAACCTGCAGGGCCGGGCAGCGGTGCGTGCCGCGAGCCCAGATAAAAGCCCCTACGCAGGGCCGGTGCCGGTAGCGGATACGTGGCGGGCCGACTATTGCGTGCTCAGCAAAGATGCCACTCGCGTGCCGGACAAGCGTGGCGAGCATCATAGGGGGCTGTGGATAACCACCGCGCACGGCTCGCGGGGCTTGGCCAGCGCGCCGCTATGTGCCGAGCTGATTGCTTCGCGGCTGTGCGATGAGCCAATACCTTTAGAAGTACCGCTGGTTGATCACCTGCATCCAGGACGACGCATTATTAGCGCGACTATCCGCGCTCAGTAGTCGCCTTCCTCTTCATCGTCGGCCACGTCACGGCCAAAGGAGCGCCACTGAGCTAGGGTCATGACTTCGGTCATCTCTAGCTCCAGGTCATGCGCAATGATGAGTTCATTGCGCGACAGCTGTTTTTTCAGTTCGGCGACCCAGCCGTGCATGCCCTCGCCAGTCGTGTCGGTCGTATCGTAACCCTGGCGGGTAACGAAGGCCTCCAACAGCGCATTCAACGTTTCTTCTGGCAGCATTCGTGCGGGTACTTCAATAAATCGGCCCATTAGCGCTGTTCCCACTCTGCCAAGCGTTCAATAAAAGTAGCCTCGTCGATGACGTCAACGCCCATCTGCTCGGCTTTCGTCAGTTTGCTGCCAGCTGCTTCGCCAGCGACCAGGCACGTGGTTTTTTTCGAAACACTGCCTGCCACTTTGGCCCCCAAAGCCTGCAAGCGTGCCTTACCTTCGTCGCGGGTCATGCTTTCCAGCGAGCCGGTCAGTACCCAGGTTTGCCCTTCCAGCGGTGTAGGGCCTTGTGTGACGACCGCTTCTTGCCAAGTAATACCGGCGTCGCGCAGTGCCGCAATGGTTTCCTGGTTATGGGGCTGACGAAAAAAAGTATGCACATGAGCAGCGACAATGGGGCCAACATCGCCCACGGCTTCCAGCGCCGCCAGCTCTGCCGCCTGAATAGTTTCAAGCGTACCAAAATGATTGGCTAGGTTAGCCGCCGTTGCTTCGCCCACTTCGCGAATACCCAGCGAGTAAATAAACCGCGCAAGCGTGGTCGCCTTAGCATTTTCAAGCGCGCCGACCAGGTTGGTAGCGGATTTTTCACCCATGCGCGGCAGACTTTGCAGCTTTTCAACCGTTAAGTGAAACAGATCCGCCGGCGTTTTGACCCAGTCAAGATCCACTAGCTGCACAATCAGCTTTTCACCTAAGCCATCAATATCCAGCGCTTTGCGGCTGGAAAAGTGTTTCAGCGCCTCTTTACGCTGGGCAGCGCAGTATAGGCCGCCCGAGCAGCGCGCCACCGCCTCACCTTCAAGTCGCTCAATTTGTGAATCGCACACCGGACAGTGCTCAGGAAAGATAATGGCTCTAGCGTCCGCCGGCCGCAGCTCCGTATGCACCCGAACCACCTGTGGGATCACATCGCCTGCGCGGCGAATCGACACCGTATCCCCGACCATCACGTCTAAGCGGCTGATTTCATCAGCGTTATGCAATGTTGCATTCGATACCGTCACGCCCGCCACGCTAACAGGCTCCAGCCGCGCGACGGGCGTAATTGCCCCGGTGCGCCCCACCTGAAACTCCACATCGTTAAGCGTGGTGACTTCTTCCTGGGCTGGAAACTTAAATGCCACCGCCCAGCGCGGTGCCCGGGCGACAAAGCCCAGCTCACGCTGATGGCGCAGGTCATCAACCTTAATCACTACACCGTCGATATCAAAGCCGAGGCTATCGCGCTGCTCGCCTAGCTTCTCACAGTAGTCGGCAACCGCTTGCGGGCCTTTGACCACGTCTAACGCGGCGCTTGCGCGAAATCCTAGCGTAGATAGGCGTGTCATCAGCTCACTATGGGTAGTATCACCCAGCTCGGGCTCTAAACGCGCAGCTTGATAAGCGTGAAACTCTAGCGGACGTTTTGCGGTAATCCGCGGATCTAGCTGGCGTAAGCTGCCGGCAGCGGCATTGCGCGGGTTAGCAAATACCTTGCTGCCTTCTTCTCGCGCGCGCTCGTTAAGCGCTTCAAAACCCGTATGGCGCATAATCACCTCGCCACGTACTTCCAGCAGCGCAGGCACGTTGTTGCCCAGCAGCTTCAGCGGCACCGAGCGCAGCGTGCGCAGGTTAGAGGTAATGCCTTCACCGCTACGGCCATCGCCTCGCGTCGCACCGCTCACTAACCTGCCTTGTTCGTAAACGAGCGACACGGCGGCGCCGTCAAGCTTAGGCTCGCAGCTAAAGGTAATTTCATCGGCAGCACATTCCAGGCGATCAGCCACACGCTCGGCAAAAGTGAGGATATCTTCGCGGCTAAAGGCGTTATCCAGCGACAGCATGGGAATGGCATGCGCCACAGACAAAAAACCGTCCGCCGGGGCGGCACCCACCCGCTGGGTCGGCGAATCGCTGGTAATTAGATTGGGATAACTGGCTTCCAACTGCTGTAAACGCTGTAGCTTGCGGTCGTAGTCGGCATCCGTCAGTGTCGGTTCATCCAGGATGTAGTAGCGGTGATTGGCCTCATCCAAGGCGACGCGCAGTTGGTTTATCTCTTCTCGTGGCTGAGAATCAGACTGACTCATTAGAATGGGTTCCAGTACTAGCTAAAAGCGGCAGCGAAAATGCAAAATAGATATTTAAAACAGATATTGAAAACAGCACCCATTATAAAAGCAGGCGCATAAACAAAAACACCCGCCCTCTGAAAGAAGGCGGGTGTTAGACAGCTAGCGCGAATTAACGTGCTTGCATATGGCGATGCAGTCGGTGTCGGCGTTCAAATTCACGCACACGCTGGCGGGCGAATTCAATCGTTTGTGCGGTCATAACGCTGCGATTTTCATCTTTCAGCTCACCGCCCATATGACGAACCAGCACCATGGCCGTCTCGACCATCGCCTCAAACGCAGCGGAGCTGTCGACAGCGCCGGGCAGCGGCATCAGCAGCGTTACGCCGGGGGTCATGAACTCACCCATTTCTTGAATGGGGAAAGTGCCCGGCTTAACAACGTTAACCATCGAGAACTGTAGCTCGCTGTCTTCGCTTTCAGTCTCAAAGCGGTGGAAAATACCCATACCACTGCTGTAGCGCAAACCACACACCATCATGAGTTCAAGCAATTTACTGCCATCAAAGCCGTCGGGATCACGCGACAGTACGCTGATAACCACTACTTCTTCAGCGCTGGAAAGCGTTTCTTTCGCGTGCTCGCCATTGACGTCATGACGTAAGGCTTTTTCTAACGTGGGATGAACGCGCACTCTCTGATTGGACTCTCGCTCACTAGCGGCCCGTTCATCAAAAGACTCGTCGCTGGCGTACTCGTCGCGCTCATCTGCGTGGTCATAACTTTCTTCATAAGCGAAGGAGCTTTCCGATTCGTGACGCGCCTCTTCTTCAGCGATACGCTGCTGTGCTGCCAGTCGATCAGCTGCCGCGGCGTTGGCAGCGACTTCGCGTGCCTGCGCCTGTTCTTGAGCTAGTCGAGCACGCTCAGCATCAGCGGCCTCTTTAGCCTCACGACGCTGTTCAGCTTCTAACACCTTGCGCTCGGCCTTCTGTTTTGCCAACGCTTTATCGCGAATGGCTTTCTCAGCTTTTTTACGCTGGCGGTCTAAACGACGCTCAATGAGACGACGTTTAAACGATCGGCCCATACCTTCAAAATCAACAAGACGATATTCGTCTACCTGATCATCGTCTAACTCTTCCTGCTCGCCCACGGTATCAGAGCGCAGCTTACGACGCTTTGGTGCAGCGTCGCTAAAAGCGTGTTTTGCAAACGCGGCATCTTCCGGCTCGGCACGTAGCACGTTCTCGCGCTCGGACTGCACCGGAGCTTCGACTGGTTCACTCGCGCTTATACCCGCACTTGTAGTAGGAGTCTCAGCAGTCATAGGCTCAGCAGGCGTCGTCACTACTTCTGGCGCGATGGGTTCTGAAACAACCGATTCTGTTGCCGGTACCTGAGCAGTAGATGATGTTTCAGTAACCGATGGCGTTTCGGCAATAGAAGCCGTCGCTGGTTGTGCAGTCTGCGGCGCTGTAAAAGAAACACTGGGCTCGCGGCGCTCATGTTCAGGCGCTGTATCAGCAATGTTGACTCGATGACTAGCCGTCGGCGTATTGACCTGAGGTGCTGCGGGCGATGCTTTAGCAACCGCTAGCGCTTCTGCTTTCTCGGCTTTCTCGGCTTTACGCTTAGCGACCTTAGCCGTGGCTGAGCGCCTAAACTCAGCAAGTACTCGTGAGGCACCAGGATGCTCTTGACGTTCTAACTTTGGCTTACTTCCTAATCCGCTATAATCTGCAGGCTTAACAACTCGGGCGCCACCGTTAGGAAGCTCCCAATTGATCTCGGCTGCTTTAGCAGCATCATCAGGGTCTTCTAGCTGACTAGCTGAAAGATCCTTCTCTGCCTGATCAAGGCGAGGTACACGACGCTGTCGTTGAAGTCTTCGCACACCATCTATAACGATGAGCGATACCAACGCCAGCCCTAAAATAATTAGCCACTCTCTTAGTTCCATGTCGAACGTTCCATGGTCATCTTGCCGGTTGCTAAGGCACTGTGTCTAAAAATTCATGCCTAAATAAAGGTAACGGCGATTAAATAAATACTTGCCATTAATACCACCAAGCATAGCGCGAATACTATGAAAAGGGCCACTTTTTACTCTATTTCGCACAATTTTTGCACATTAGCAAAGCATTGGCACGGTTAAAAGCAAAAAAATAGACCTTAACTTCAAACAAAAGTGCAACGAGCATTTGATCAAGGCTTTTTAAGCCGCTTTATATAGAACCCGTAGAAGCAAGAAAGGATGAATTAATCTTAGGAAATCGCACTACCACTTCCTCATTAAACATGCTTATCACTTCAAGCTTCAGCCTCTATCTTTAAGCTCCTTAAGGGCCCCAAGATCAACTTTAATAGAGGTAATATAGTTAAGTTGAACACTTTAGGACATTTTTTTACACATCTAAGTTAATGTTTATGAGCCTATGATTAACAAACCGCTGTTTAAAATTACAGCTTATTCCAAAATACTTCAGCCGCCGCACTTAAGGGGCCAACGGGGCGGGTAAGATGTATTTGTAAAGTAATATCCCATCTTTCGTCCAGCGCACGGACTAAGCGACCATCGCTAATCTCTTGCTCTGCAAGGCTTTTTGGCAACCACGCCACCCCCTTTCCCTCCAGCGCCATGGACATTAACACCGCGGCTAAGTGGCTACTAAACTGTGGTTTAACGGCCAAAACCGCGGCTTTGCCATATAAACGATGGGCCACAATACGGCCTAGGCCCGATGCTTCGGTGTAAGCCAAATAAGGCAGCTGATGAGAGGGAATTTCTTGACTTACGTGTCGACTCATCAACGCAATCAGGGTGTCTTCCCCCACCTGCTTGCTAATAAACAGCCCCGGGGCCAAGGGTGAAGGCACGGCAGGATGTCGGTGGCAGAGCAAAAAAGGCACCTCCCCATGCACCAGTAACTTTTCACACCCTGCCATGCTATCGGAATGAAGACGAATGGCCTCAATCGGAGCGCCGTTATCCACCTGGCGAATCCAGCGCGGGAAAAACGTAAACGAAAGCGAGTGCGTCGCGGCAAAAGGAAGCGTTTTGGCCATATGCCCAGCCACTTCCTGCGCCTCGGTGCGCAGCCGATAAAGGCGGCTCGTGGCTTCAGACGCGTCGGTTAAAATATGCCGCCCGGCTTCTGTCAGCGTGGTGCCTTGCGGCGTTCGCACGAACAGGCTCACCCCCATCCACTGCTCAAGTGAACGTATCCTGCGGCTAAACGCTGGCTGGGTAATATGACGAGCGTCTGCAGCACGCACGAAACTACCGTGCTCCGCTAGGGCGATAAAATCTTCAAGCCAAACAAGCTCCATAGGCAATGCCATTTCAGCATGGGGTTGCCCAGTAATAGCATTGGTTGGCTTGAATTACCACGGTTATTGTTAAGCACTAAATCGATAGAGGAATGCCTTATGCGCATCGTTGAAATCCGCGAAAAAACTGTTTCCATTGCGTCACCCATCGCCAACGCTTATATCGACTTTTCTAAAATGACGTGCTCCGTGGTCGCCGTAGTGACCGACGTAGTACGTGACGGTAAGCCGGTGATTGGCTACGGGTTTAACTCGAATGGACGCTATGGACAGGGAGCGCTGATGCGCGACCGTTTTTTGGATCGCATTAGCGAAGCGGACCCAGAAAGCCTTATCGATCAAGAGAATAACAACCTTGATCCGTTTGCTATCTGGAAAGCCTTAATGACCAACGAAAAGCCCGGCGGCCACGGCGAGCGTTCCGTTGCGGTAGGCACAATCGACATGGCCGTTTGGGACGCCGTGGCTAAAATCGAAGGCAAACCACTCTATAAGCTGTTGGCCGAACGTTACCGTAACGGCGTTGCCGACGATAAAGTGTGGGTGTATGCAGCGGGCGGTTATTACTATCCCGGTAAAGACCACAGCAAACTACAAGATGAAATGCGCAGCTATTTAGACCGCGGTTATAACGTAGTCAAAATGAAGATTGGCGCAGCACCGCTTGAAGAAGATTTACGCCGCGTTGAGGCCGTAATTAAGGTTGTGGGTGATGGCAGCCGCGTCGCCGTTGACGCTAACGGCCGCTTTGACCAAGCCACCGCTATCGCCTATGCCGAAGCGCTAAAGCCTTATAATCTATTTTGGTATGAAGAAGCTGGCGATCCGCTTGATTACGCTCTTCAGGCAGAGCTTGCTAATCATTACGACCTGCCTATGGCGACCGGCGAAAACCTGTTCTCGCATCAAGATGCACGCAACTTGTTACGCCATGGCGGCATGCGCCCTGACCGCGACTTTGTTCAGTTTGACTGCGCACTCTCTTACGGCTTAGTTGAATACATGCGTACGCTGAAGGTAATGGAAGACCTGGGCTGGTCATCGCGCCGCGTCGTTCCCCATGGCGGCCACCAGATGTCATTGAACATTGCGGCCGGCCTGCATTTAGGTGGCAACGAGTCGTATCCGGATGTTTTCCAACCTTTTGGTGGTTTCGCTGACGGCATTCAAGTTGAGAATGGCTATGTCGGCCTGCCGGATATCCCAGGTGTAGGCTTTGAAGCGAAGTCCAAACTCTACGCGGTCATGCGCGAACTAGGTGAGGGCTAAGGGTGAGGGCTAAGCGCGAAGGCGCTTAATCAACCAGTGCGGCCGCCTCTTCAATACCTACCGAGACTAGTCTCGATACGCCGGGCTCTTGCATGGTCACCCCCATCAAGCGCTCGGCGGCTTCCATGGCAATTTTGTTGTGGGTGATGTAAATAAACTGAACGTTCTCAGACATTTCTTTCACCAGCTTGGCGTAACGCCCAACGTTAGCGTCATCCAGCGGAGCATCCACTTCATCTAGCATACAAAAAGGCGCGGGATTAAGCTGGAAGATCGCAAACACCAGCGACAATGCCGTCAGCGCTTTTTCTCCGCCTGATAGCAGATGAATAGTGCTGTTCTTCTTGCCCGGAGGGCGGGCCATAATCGCCACCCCCGTTTCCAACAAATCATCGCCCGTCAGCGTTAACCATGCCGCACCGCCGCCAAACACACGCGGAAACAAAACTTGCAGCCCGGCATTAACCTGATCAAAGGTTTCCCGAAAGCGTATGCGCGTTTCTTGATCAATGCGCTTAATCGCTCTCTCTAACGTTTCCAGCGCCTCGGTAAGTTCAGCGTGCTGCGCCTCTAAATAATTACGTCGTTCAGCCTGCTGATCATACTCTTCAATCGCGGCAAGGTTGATTGCCCCTAAGCGGCGTATCTTATCGGTGGTACTTTCCAGACGCTCTTGCCAACTCGTTTCAGTGGCCTCCTGAGGCAGCTGTTCGGCAAGCGTTTCAGCGTTATGGCCTAATTCTGCCAACTGCTCATCTTGAGTGGCGGCTTTCAATGCCAGCGCCTGCACGTCCATGCGCCGCTGCTGTAGCTGCTCGCGGCTCTGTTCTAGATTGCGCTCATGCTGCTGGCGGGCAAGCTCATCATTTCGCAGCTGTTCTGCCAGCGCTTGAGCCTGCTGGCGAGTCGCGTTTAAGCGCCCTTCCTGCTGCTCACGCTGCTGTAGCAGCTCTTCAAGCTCTTCGCCTGCCAACTCATCGGGCTCAATCAGCATTTCCCGAGACTCTTCCAACTCGGCAATGCGCAGCGATAGCCGTTCTTCAGAGTCGCTTGAGCGGGACTGCTGCGAGCGCAGGCTAGCGCGCTCGGCATTTAAGCGTTCGCGCTCAAGCGCCAGCGCCTGCTGCTGTGCTTTAAGCGGCGAATGCTGCTGGGTCAGCTGGTCACGCTGTTCACGCAAAAAGCGGCGCTGTTCCGAGGCCTGCTCGCGCCCTTCTGCGGTGCTTTCCAGCTGCGCCATCGCCTCGTTCCAGCGTGCGCGCTGCTCATCTAAGGTAAGTACTAACTCCGCCTCATCCTCTTGCAACTGGGTAAGCTCTGCATCTAGCTCCGTCGCGCGGCCAGCTAAATGCTCAAGGCGCTGAGCGAGGCTACGCTCTTTTACCGCTAGCTGCTGCAAGCTAGCGGCGTGATTGCGCTCCTGCTCAGCCTGCTGATCACGGGCCTGATCTAGCGACTCAATGGTCTCACTGGCGGCTTCACACTGCTCTTCGGCCAGCGCTAGCGCTTCTTCTTCGCTCTCACGACGCTCATTGAGCTCGGCGTAGCGTCGACGGATAAGCAGCAACCCATCAATACCCTCGCCGTTGGCCTGTTGATGCAGCCAGCCACGGCCCAGCCAAACGCCGTCGCGGCTCACCACGCTTTCGCCAGGGGCTAGGTGCGCTACCTGCTGCTGCGCCTCGGCAGCCGTTTCCGTGTAGTGAACACTTGCTAACCATTCGCTCAGTGCTCCCGCGCCTTTTACCAGGCTATCCAGCCGTTGGCCCGCGGTTGATGGTGCTGGCGACGCTTGATCAATCAAACACCAGTCGGTGGCCAGCGCATCAGGCAAGGCGGCGAGCTGATGGCTAGTGACCAGGCGAGCATTAAGCCACGGCGCTAGAAGCCAAGAAGTAAGCGCTTCCCAACCGGGTGTCACTTGAAGCACCTCGCCCAGTTGAGGCGCCTGTTCGAGACCCAGCGCTTCCAGACGAGCCCCAATATCAGGGTCATGATCCGCCAGGGCCGCATCCATCAGCGCTTGAAGGGATGCAAGTTCCCCCTGTCGCTGGCTTAGTGCAGCACGCTGTTGATCCCGTGACTGGGAGGCCTGTTGATACGCTGCTTTAGCATCGCTGTAGCGCTGCTGCCACTGGTCGCGCCCGGCGTGAAAGTCGTCGGCCTGCTGCTGAGCATCCGCTAGCTGCGCGTGGCACAAAGCGTGCTCATCGCGCAGCTCGGTGAGATCAGCCACCTCGCTGCGCTGCTGACGGCGGCGCTGGTTTTCAGCCTGCAAGCGCTGGATCCGTTGCTCAAGATCCCGCAGTTGATCCTGGCTTCGCTCAGCATCGCGGCTGGCATCGCGCCAGCGCGTTTCAGCGTCGGCCCACTGCTGCTCGACCGCTTCCAGCGCTGGAGAGGCATCGGCCAGCGATTGCTCCAGGCGCTCAAGCTGCTCTTCCAATGCGTCGTGTTCAGGCTGCAAATCGTCAAAGCGTTCATCAATCGCGGCTAAGCGAATCTGATCACCTTCGCTAACGCGCCGCTGCTCGTCTAACTCACCGCGGGCGGTGGCGATATCGCTGGCCAGCTGCGCTTCACGGCTGCGGCGGTGGGCCTGGTCTTGCTCCAGCCGAGCAATGCGCGTGGTAGTTTCAAAGAACTGCTGCTGATGACGATCGAGTACCTCAGATAGCTCGTCATGTTGCTCGCGGGCTTGTTCCAGCCGTGTTTCGCATTGGCGAACGCCAAAGACATCTTTTTCAACGGCGATTTCCAGCTCGCGAACGCGATTTTCTTGATGTGACTGTTCGACGCGCAGAGTTCGGCCGCGTAATAGCGCAAGCTCACCTTTGAGACGATACTCCAGCTGTTTCAACTCTTGATAACGCTTGGCGGCTTCAGCCTGGCGCTTAAGCCGATCTAACTGTTTATCCAGCTCTTCGCGAATATCGTTAAGACGTTCCAAATTCTCCTGGGTTCGCCGCATGCGGTTTTCGGTTTCCCGGCGGCGCTCTTTGTACTTGGAGATGCCCGCGGCTTCTTCTAGCGTCGAACGTAGATCATCGGGGCGAGCTTCAATCAGGCGCGAAATCATGCCCTGGCCGATAATCGCATAGGATCGCGGCCCCAGGCCGGTGCCCATAAACAGATCGGCGATATCCCGACGCCGGCACTTTTGGCCGTTGAAGAAATAGTTGGACTGACCATCGCGGGTTACGAGTCGTCTAACGACAATTTCAGCATACTGGGCATAGATACCGCCCATGCCGCCGTCGCGATTATCAAATTTGAGCTCGATGGATGCTTGGCTGATAGGTTTACGGCCGGTCGAGCCGTTAAAAATAACGTCGGCCATGGATTCGCCGCGCAGCGTTTTCGCCGAAGACTCGCCCATCACCCAGCGCACGGCGTCAATAATATTGGATTTTCCACAGCCGTTGGGCCCTACGATGGCGGTCATATTGCCATCAAAAGGCACCGTCACAGGGTCGACAAAGGACTTAAAGCCGACTAAGCGTATGGAGGTTAAGCGCATAGCGAGGCCACGCCTTGGTTATTCAAAACAGGGCTGCTCAACAAACGGCTATTTAAGTGCATGGCTGTTCACTACTTCGTCGACGTTTTCTTCAGGCCCTTCGAAAGCCGCACTCATGCGCTCTTGGGCGATGCGAATAGCCTCTCGCAGCGAGGCGGCGGTATCCGTATCGGCACTATTAGCGACCGCGCGGCGCCAGCGGTCAATCGCTTGTTCGTAATCGCCATTATCAAAGGCGTGCAGACCCAACACCCCTAGCACGGTGGGCTCATTCGGGTCTTTGGCCAGCGTTTCATCGACCAGCGCCTGTACCTCATCGGTAAGCTCTCGCCCGGCCATAAAAAAACGAATCTGTGCGAGCTGAGCCAGCAGCGGTGGAAGACGCCCTTCAATCTCAATCAGGCGCTCCAAGGCACCAACGGCCTGAGGCATCTGCCCCGTTTCGCGATAAAGCGGAAACAGCGTGCCCCACACATTGGGGTTGTTCGGCTGGCGTTCCGCCTGCAATTGCATACGCTCAATATACATATCAAGCGACCCTTCCGGGTCTTGCTGCACGGCTTGCCGCACCGCCAGAAGTATTAGATCGCCTTCAGCGCCCTTTTGCTGATACCACACCACGCTAACCGCCACCACCGCTACCATTATCAGCGGCACCGCTAAACGCCCGGCGTGGGCAGGTTTAAGCGGGCGCTGCTCGCGCACGGCAGTGTCTTCCAGCAGGCTACGCTCTAGCTCCAAACGGTCTTCTTCAAAGCGTTCGACATCAATGTCGCCACGCTCATGTGCAGCTTCTAGCGAGGCAAGACGACGCTTGAAAATAGCGACATTCTGTTCGTCGGAGACGTCGTTGGCTTCAAACTGGCGCTGCTGCTCATGCAGTGCACGCGCATTCCTGAGCGGCGATACTAACAGCCATAGCGCAGGTAGCAATAAAACGGCAATCGCAATCCAAAGCAGCGTCATGAAGGCCTCTTACGGTTAATCAGCGCTTCAACACGCTGGCGCTCTTCCGCACTTAGCGCTTTGGAAGAGGCATTACGGCGGGCGCGGATCATCAGTAAAACCACCAGCGCTCCCAGCATTACCAGCGCAATGGGCAACCCCCAAAGCAGATACGTGCGGTTCTCTAAGCGCGGATTGTACAGAATATACTCACCAAACCGCTGCACCATATAATCAACAATTTCGATATCCGACCGGCCTTCTTGCAGCAGCTGGTAAACGCGATCGCGCATGTCTGCGGCAATCGGCGCGTTAGAGTCACCGATGGCCTGGTTTTCACACAGCGGGCAGCGCATGGCGGCGGTTAAATCGTGATAACGCGCCTGCATCACCGGGTCATCAAATTGACGCAGCTCAATTCCACCCGCCGCCGCACTAGAGGCGACGATCATTATCAGCATTGCTGCAACGGCACGCATTAACGCCATTTTTCCACCTCCGGAAGAATCCGCTCGCGCACGTCATCCGGTGATATATAGCCTTTGTGGTGATAGCGAATCACACCGTTGGCATCGACAATAAACGTTTCCGGCGCACCGTAAACGCCAAGATCAAAGCCTAGCTCGCCCTGGGGATCAAAAATATTGGCCTCAAACGGGTCGCCAAATTCGTTGAGAAACGCTAAGCCCTTCTCGCGGATATCACGATAGTTGACGCCCATCATACGAACATCGTGATCCGCCAACTCTAAAAGCTGCGGCATCTCTTGCTTGCACGCGGGGCACCACTCGCCCCAGACGTTCACCAACGTCACCTCGCCTTCCAGCAGCGTTTGGTCAACGCGCTGATGTTCATCGCGCAGCGTGACTGCCTCAAAGCTTGGGAACGGCCGCTCCATGAGCGCTGAATCGCGCTGCGAAGGGTCCAGCGACAGACCTTTGTAAAAGAACAGGGCTAAGCCTAAAAAACACAGCGGCAGCAGTAATAGCAGTAACCGTCGCTTCATAGTGTGACCTTCTGCGCAGCATAGCGCTGGGCGGTCGAAGCGGGTATATCACGCGCTATGGCGACACGGCGATAGCGCTTATCGAGCACTGCAAGCACTCCGCCAAAGGCCATCAATAAGGCGCCCAGCCAGAGCCAGCGCACAAACGGCTTGTACTGAACACGCATTGCCCAGCTACCGTCGCCCAGGTCTTCGCCCATTGCCACGTATAGGTCGCGAAATAGCCCCGGCCGCAGGGCGACCTGGGTCATCGGCATACCCGTCGCTAGATAAAGACGCTTTTCAGGGCGCATAGTGAAGCGGCGCCCTGACTCGCCGCGCTGCACCTGAATTATCGCAGTATCGGCCAAAAAGTTAGCACCGCGACGCTCGGTCAGTTCGCTCATGGTGAACTGATAGCCCGCTACTTCTACCGTGGTGCCTGGCGACATGCGCACGTTGCGTTCAATGTTGTAGTTAGAAACAACGGTCACACCAACAATGGTGACAGCTACGCCCACGTGGCCCAGCACCATGCCCCAGTAGGACAGTGAAAGCTTGCGTAACCCCGCAGAAAACGAGCGGGCATGACGGGTTTTATCAACAATATCGCGCAGTATCGGCAGCACAACCCACAGCGCAGAGACAATGCCTAGAGAGACCAAAAGATTCCACTCGCCGCGATATAGCAGCGGCATTACTGCCCCAATGATCAGCGCCGCAGCGCCCGCCCACCAAAGCTTACGGATAAGGTCTTTAGCCGCCATACCTTTCCAACGGGCGGCCGAGCCAAGGCCCATAAACACACACATCATCACGGTTAATGGCACAAACAGCGCGTTAAAGTAAGGCGGCCCCACGCTGATTTTTCCAAGGTTGAGAGAATCTAGAATCAACGGGTAAACGGTGCCGAGTAAAACAGTCACGGTCATAATGACGAGAAACACGTTATTGATCAGCAGCAGCGCATCTCGGGAGAGCCAGTTGAAGCCGATGCTATGGCTCACACGCGGTGCGCGCAGAGCGAACAGCAGCAGTGACAGCGTTACCGTAATGGCTAACAGAATCAAAATAAAGAGCCCACGGTCGGGGTCGTTGGCGAAAGCGTGCACGGAGGTTAATACGCCGGAGCGCACTAGAAAAGTCCCCATCAGCGACAGCGAAAAGGTCGCAATCGCCAGCAGCACAGTCCAGCTTTTAAAGGAGCCGCGTTTCTCGGTCACCGCCAGCGAATGGACCAGCGCGGTACCGGTTAGCCAAGGCAGCAGTGAGGCATTTTCAACGGGGTCCCAAAACCACCAGCCACCCCAACCAAGCTCGTAATAAGCCCACCAGCTGCCCAGCGCGATTCCTACGGTCAAAAATGCCCACGCTACATTGGTCCAAGGCCGCGCCCAGCGAGCCCAGGCCGCATCTAGTCGACCGCCCAGCAGCGCCGCGATGGCAAAGGCGAACACCACAGAAAAGCCCACATAGCCCATATAAAGCATTGGCGGATGAACGATAAGCCCAATGTCCTGCAGCAGCGGATTCAGATCAGCGCCATCGGGCGGCATATTGGGCAGCAATCGTTCGAAGGGATTAGAGGTGATCAGAATAAACAATAAAAACCCACCGCAAACCATGCCCATTACGCCCATCACTCGGGCGACCATATCCCGCGGCAGGCTACCGGTGAACCTACTCGCGGCAAACCCCCAGCCTGCCAGCATCAAGCTCCACATCAGCACCGAGCCTTCATGATTGCCCCATACCGCACTGAATTTGTAATACCAGGGCAGCAGCGAGTTGGCGTTATTGGCCACGTTCGCCACGCTAAAATCGTCGAGCATATAGCTTGCGGTTAAACAGCCGTAGGCAATGGCGACAAACAAAAACTGCCCCGCCGCCATCGATTGGCCGTAGGCCATCCATAGAGGCCGCCGCGTCGCCGCGCCGGCAAGCGGCATCACTGCCTGCACCACCGCCATGAGCAGCGCAATAATCAGCGCAAAGTGGCCAATTTCAGGAATCATTGTGATGAACATGTGCACTCCGAATTGGCACTGGCTGGTTGGCAAGCAGGCGCAATCGCACCATTACTTGTCGGCGGCACTGGTCTGATAGTCGGCAGGCGAATAACCCGCCTCTTTCAACGCCTGGGCCACTTCCGGCGGCATGTAATTTTCATCATGGCGAGCGAGGACTTTATCGGCGTACAAATGGCCGTCGGCCTGAAGCTCACCCACCACTACCACGCCTTGGCCTTCACGAAAAAGGTCGGGCAAAATTCCGCTGTAAACGACCTGAAGATCATCGACATAGTCCGTAACGGTAAATTCGACGTCCAGGCTGTCAGGATCGCGGGCCACCGAACCTTCTTTGACCATCCCACCGGCACGAATTTGTCGCGCCATGGGGGCATCACCTTGGGCGATCTGTACCGGACTAAAAAACAGATTAATATTAGCGCGCAGCGCGTACAGCGTTAGCCCCACGGCGATCGCCGCCAGCGACACCAAGCCTAGGATAACCCACAGCTTCTGTTTTCGTTTAGGCGTCATGACGTACTCCTTTCGAGCGCCTGGCGCGCCGTCTCAAGACCCTAAGCAATTGACGCTGTTCAAGGCGCGCATGCCAAGCACTGGCGAGCAGCAGCAGCGCCGTGACACCCCAAGCAGACCAAACGTAAGGTGCATGGCCACCCATGGCGAGAAAGTCAGAAAAGGAAGTAAATGCCATTAGCGCGCCTTCTTCGTTGCAGTGCTCAACATCGGGTCTGTCAGCAACTCTTGCACCCAGCGTTTACTGGCTTCTCGCCGTAGAATCTCGCTACGCGTGCGCATTAGCGTTATCGCAATAAAGAAGCAGTAAAAACCCAACAGCATAATGACCAACGGCAGCCACATTTGTGTAGGCATGGTCGGGCGCGAGGTTAACGTAAATGAAGCCGTCTGGTGCAGGGTATACCACCAATCAACCGAATACTTAATGATGGGAATATTGATGACACCCACCATCGTCAGCACCGAGGCTGCACGGGACCCGCTATCGCGCCGGGTAAACGCGCTGCGTAAGGCGATGACCCCGATATACAGAAACAGCAAAATCAGCATAGAGGTGAGCCGCGCATCCCACATCCACCAGGTACCCCAGGTAGGCACGCCCCACACAGCACCGGAAAACAGCGCCACAAAGGTCATCACCGCCCCGAACGGCGCCATCACTGTCGCCGCCATGTCGGCCACTTTAATTTTCCAAACCATAAACACCAGGCCCGACACGGCCATAGCGATAAAAATAGATTGGGCTAAAAAAGCAGCCGGCACGTGTACATAAATAATCCGAAAGCTGTTGCCCTGCTGATAATCCGCAGGCGCAAATGCCAGCCCCCATAGTGAACCAACGACCAACAGCAGCACCGCTGCAGCCCAAAACCACGGCTGCATCTTGGCACTCATGCCATAGAACCACCGAGGCGATCCCAGCTTATGTATAAAGGCCCACATAGCGTGTTCTATCCTCAACCGTTAATACTAATGCGCAGCGATGCGGCAATCGCCCACGGCGCCAGCATAAGCGAGGCGGCAAGCAGCGCGCCCAAAATAGCTAAATGTGCGGCAACACCGCTACCGACAATAGACGCCTGCACCGCGCCCACCCCAAAAATCAATACCGGGATCGTCAGCGGCAGCACCAGCAGCGAGAGCAGCACGCCGCCGCGCGCCAGGCCGACGGTTAACGCGGCGCCAATCGCGCCAATCAAACTCAGGCTGGCCGACCCCAGCGCAAGCGACAGCGCTAGCACGGCGTAGCTGCCGGTGGGCAACGACAGCATAACGCCTAATAGCGGCGCTATCAGCGCTAAGGGCAAGCCAGTTAGCAGCCAGTGAACGGCCACTTTTGCTAGGCTTAGCGCGGCCAACGAGTGCGGGGCCAGCAACAGCTGCTCAAGACTACCGTCGTCATAGTCGCTGCGAAACAGGCTATCGAGTGACAGCAGCGCGGCTAATAGCGCCGCCACCCAGAGCAAGCCCGGTGCAATAATTGCCAACAGCGCAGGGTCGGGCGAAATAGCCATTGGAAACAAGGTAATCACGAGCGCAAAGAACACTAAAGGATTAAGAATGTCACCGCGACGGCGAAGCAATAGCGTTAAATCACGCAGCAGCGTGGCTTTTACCGCAATCATTAGCCCGCCCTTATGGTCGAGCAATGGCGCTACTGGGCCGATCGCCGAACTATCCAAACAGCTAGGCGCTGAAGGCTGTGAAGCGCTGCTGGAAGCGTAGCTCAGCGGGCGGCTTGAAGGACTTTCTGAAGAGCCATTGGACGTGCTATGCAACGCGGTCTCCTTCTACCCCAGCGCTACCTGCCTCAGCAGCGGCGAGGCGGGCAGATCGTGGTGTGTGGTGACGAGTACGCAGCCACCTGCCTTTGCATGCGCAACAAGCTGTCTTTCAAGATCAGCAATGCCGTTACGATCAATCGCGGTAAAGGGCTCATCCAATACCCACAGGGCTCGCGGCGTCAGCGTTAACCGCGCCAATGCCACTCGCCGCTGCTGACCCGCCGACAGCTGCCCGGTAGGCACTTCTTCAAAACCTGCCAGCCCGGTGCTTTCAAGCGCATTCAAGCGCTGTTCCTCGTCGTCTTTTTCACCGCTCAGCGCCTGATACCACGCTAAATTTTCTAGCGGCGAAAGCCCCAACTTTATGCCGGGGGCATGCCCCAAATAAAGCAGGTTAGCAAGAAAGTGGTCACGAGCCTTGCTCATTACCGTGCCATTCCAGAAAAGCGCGCCCTGATAGTCGCTGAGCTGCCCAGAGAGGATCTTGAGCAGCGTTGTCTTGCCGCAGCCATTAGGCCCTTCAATACGCACGACTTCACCGCTATGAATATCCAGATCCAGCCCTTTAAATAGCCAGCGGTCATCACGTTCACAGCCAAGTCCTCGGGCTTGTAGATGCAGGCTCAAGCGTCACTCCAGGCACATTGATTTCGCATCGAACTCTACACGGAAAGCTCCTTTCTCGCCACTTGCACAACCGGCCATCAACCAGTGGACAACGGACTCCAATGATCAATAAGACGAATTACCACTAGCACTGTATGCAAAAACAGGCCTATACTAAAACCACTGTATGGAAAGACATGTTTTGTGCGATTCAGCGTCGCCTGCACCGCTAAAGCGATTGCCTGCAGTCAATGTTTAAGGTCGCTATTTTCAAGTTCACTACGCATGAACGAAGCCTAACCAGCCGGCGTAGCAATGGAGATCCCCAAATGACGATATCAATGGCAGCATCTACCGCTACGCTCACTCATAGGCAACCACTACCGCGCCCTTATGCATTGACGTCTAACGTTACGCGGCACAATACCTATGCACTTAAAGTACGCGGCAATGCGATGCGCGATTGCAACTTATTCGATGGCGATGTCATTATTATTCGGCGCTACCAGCACGATACCCAAACAGAAACCGCCGTTGCCGAAATCAATCAGCAGAAAATAGCGCTGAAGCAGCTCTCCATAAGCCGTTCTGGCGTACAGCTATGGCCAGAAGATGCGCTTCAGCCAGCGCTTTTTTTGCATAATCGGGATATTCAGGTGCTTGGTATGGTGATGGGTGTTGAACCTCATGTGAGCAAGTCTGCTATTACGGAGCATTAATGCGTTACCGGGTTCCCAAACTGCCTGCATCAATATGGCATACGGCTGACATTGACGTAGAAAAGAGCCAATTTATAACCTGGATATGTTGCGCCCCTGACATTGGTGCGTTCAGCACTCTATTCAATGCCGCTAAAACGGCACACCCCAATGCGAGCCATCACTGCACCGCCTACATTGCAGGACCACCGGGCGAGCAGAACTTCATTGGCTTTTCTGACGATGGTGAGCCTGGCGGCACCGCCGGCAGGCCGATGTATCAGGTGCTGCAAGGCAGCCAACTTGGCCACATTGGCTGTGTCGTCATTCGTTATTTTGGTGGTACAAAGCTAGGTACCGGTGGATTAGCTCGCGCCTACGCCCAGGCAGTCAGCCATGCGCTTGAGACACTGCCCACCTGCGAGGTCATTGAACGCGATATTTACACTCTACGGCTGAGCTTTGCCCATGAAGCGATTGCTCGCGCCTGGTGCGAAGAACGTGATGTTCCTATTGAGCAAGCCGATTACGATGGAAACGGCGTCCGCTTAGCCGTTGGCTGGCCACGCGACTGCCCGCTCGACTTTTCCCCGCTGGAAAATCGCTTAAAGAGCACGATTGAGTTTCATACCGCCCCTCCATAAAAAACGCGACAGCTGAAATTTTCAGCATGCCGCGCTCTAATCGCTAGCGCTTCAACTCTGCGCTAAAAACGGTCTGATGACGCACCTTGATACGCGTGGGTTGATTAGCCCAGGTATTTAATCATTATCCCGGCAGCTACCGCTGATCCAATCACCCCGGCCACGTTGGGCCCCATGGCGTGCATCAATAAAAAATTATGCGGATTGGCTTCAAGCCCTACTTTATTAGCCACCCGGGCCGCCATAGGCACAGCGGAAACGCCGGCGGCGCCAATGAGCGGGTTGATGGGCATTTTACTCACCAGGTTCATGAGCTTGGCCATTAATACCCCGGCAGCCGTACCAATACCAAAGGCGACAATACCCAGCCCGAGTATCCCCAGCGTCTTAAATGCCAGAAAGCTCTCGGCCATGAGCTTAGAGCCCACGGACAAACCTAGAATAATCGTTACGATATTGATCAGCGCATTTTGCGCGGTATCCGACAAGCGTTCGACCACCCCACATTCACGCATCAGATTACCAAAGCAAAACATTCCCAGAAGCGGTGCGGCATCGGGTAAAAACAGCGCAACCAAGATCAACAGCATCAGCGGGAAGATGACTTTTTCCAGCCTAGACACCGCCCGTAGCTGCGTCATTTTGATTTGACGCTCTTTTTGAGTGGTTAAAAGACGCATGATCGGCGGCTGAATCAAGGGCACCAATGCCATATATGCATAGGCTGCCACGGCGATCGCACCCAGCAGCTCCGGCGCTAGCACGCTTGATACGTAGATAGACGTCGGGCCATCCGCGCCACCGATAATACCAATAGCGGCCGCCTGATTAAGCGAGAAATCCATCACCCCCATGGAGGTGAGCACCACGGCGCCAAACAGCGTGGCAAAAATACCAAACTGAGCGGCCGCACCTAAAAAAAGCGTGCGCGGATTGGCCAGCAAGGGGCCAAAATCGGTCATGGCACCCACGCCCATAAAGATAATCAGCGGCGCAATACCCGAGCCAATCGCCACTTTATAGAAGTTATACAGCATACCGTCGCTGTAGCCGACGCTCGTGGCAATGTCTCGCGCGGCACGTAGCTGGTCTGGCGCAACGCCATCGTGGGCGATCACTTTCAGCGATTCTCGCCATGTTTCAAGACCGCTAACAGGATCCAGCGTTGCGCCTAGCGCTGCTGCTATCTGCTGCAGCACCACAGGTTTAGCAACGTCAATGGCCTGATCTAACGCTGAAAGCGCCAGCCCTGCTTCGGGTATGTTGGCAAGAATGCCACCAAAGCCAATCGGCACTAACAGCAGCGGCTCAAACTTCTTATAAATGGCCAGATAGAGCAGCAATAGTCCCACTAAGATCATTGCCGCCTGGCCAAGCTCAAGGTTATACAGCCCCGAGCCTTCCCATAAGGTTACTAATTTATCCATTACCGAGCGCCCTTAGAGTTCGATCAGCGTATCGCCTACGGCGACGCTATCGCCTTCGCTGACGTTAACCTTAGACACAGTGCCTGCGCTGCTAGCACGCACTTCGGTTTCCATTTTCATCGCTTCCAGGATAATGACGACATCACCATCAGCGACCTGATCGCCAGGACGCACATTCACTTTGAAAATATTGCCTGCCAGCGGCGCATCGATGCTTTCCCCGCTAGGCGCAGGTGAAACCTGAGCAGCGGCGGTCGTTGCGCTTACCGCTTGCTCCTGCACCTCGCCTAGCTCGCCCCCTTCAGAGACTTCCACCACGTAGGCTTTGCCATTGAGCTTAACGGTATAGGTTTCTGAGCCACTGTTCGCGGCTGAGGGCTTACTTTCCACCGGGGCAGACTCTTTATTGGCGCTCGCTTGGGCCGCTTGAGGCACGGGTTCAAAAGCATTCGGATTGTCGCGATTCTTCAAAAACTTCAAACCAATCTGCGGAAATAGCGCATAGGTCAGCACATCGTCGGTGGCCTGCTTACCCTCTGCAAGCCGGATACCGTCCGCACTGGCCTTCTCTTTGAGCTCCGTAGCCAGCCTGTCCATTTCAGGCGCAAGATTATCTGCCGGGCGGCAGGTAATCGGCTCACCGCCCTCTAACACGCGCTTTTGCAGCTCAGCGTTAAAGGGCGCAGGTGCCGCGCCGTACTCACCTTTAAGCAGTGCCTGCACTTCTTTGGAAATAGACTTGTAGCGCTCACCCATCATCACGTTCATGACGGCCTGCGTACCGACAATTTGTGAGGTTGGCGTAACCAAGGGAATAAACCCCAGGTCTTCACGCACACGTGGAATCTCGCTCAGTACGTCGTCGAGCTTGTCTCCAGCGCCCTGTTCTTTAAGCTGGGCTTCCATGTTGGTCAGCATGCCACCCGGCACCTGGGCAATCAGAATGCGCGAATCGATCCCCCGTAGAGAGCCCTCAAAGGCGGCATATTTTTTACGTACTTCGCGGAAATAACCGGCAATGTCTTCCAGCAGTTCAAGATCTAAACCGGTATCGCGATCGGTGTCTTTTAGCATCGCGACCACCGACTCGGTAGGGCTATGGCCGTAAGTCATCGACATCGAAGAGATAGACGTATCAACGTTATCAATGCCCGCCTCGACTGCTTTTAGAATGGTCGAGGTTGAGAGGCCGGTCGTGGCATGGCAATGCAGGTGTATCGGGATCGACAGCTCTTTCTTCAGCCGAGTGACAAGATCAAACGCCGTGTAGGGCGTAAGCAGCCCCGCCATATCCTTGATAGCCAATGAATCTGCACCCAAACCGGCAATGGTTTTAGCGAGATCGACCCAGCTATCCAGGGTATGTACCGGGCTCACGGTATAAGAAATGGTGCCCTGAGCATGGCCTTCGACATTACGCACCGCCTGAATGGCACGCTCAAGGTTGCGCGGATCATTCATCGCATCGAAGACACGAAAAACATCCACACCGTTGGTTCTCGCCCGCTCGACAAACTTATCGACGACATCATCCGCATAGTGACGGTAGCCCAGCAAGTTCTGCCCACGCAATAACATGGCCTGGGGAGTATTCGGCATCGCCTCTTTTAACGCACGGATACGCTCCCACGGGTCTTCGCCCAGGTAACGAATGCAGGCGTCATAGGTGGCACCGCCCCATGTTTCCAACGACCAGTAGCCAACCTGATCAAGCTTTTCAGCGATCGGCAGCATATCGTCCAAACGCATGCGCGTTGCAAACAGCGATTGATGGGCATCGCGCAGCACGACATCGGTAATGCCTAGAGGGCGTTTTGTTTCGTTCATGGTCTTGGCTCACAGTTGAGAATTGTAAGTTTGTAGTAAAAATAACAAAAAAATAGCCAAAAAGTAGCTTTAATGAAAAAAACTAGAAAGTTAACTACGTCGTGTGGAGCGATAACGGTGCACTGCAGCACTGATGACGGCCATGACCTCGTCATCCGGCGAGGAAGATGCAGAAGAACTTAGTGACTTTCTACCCATATCCGCAGCGGCAGGCACCGGTTGAAAGCGGTCAATCAGCTTTGACATCAACGTGACGCTGACCACTAAAATAGCAAGAAAAACAAACACTACCCCCATTCCGAGCGCCATCAACGCTAGCCCGTCCTGCAATAGCTCTTGATCCTGCATAAGACGCTCTCCTTCGTTTATAAATGCTGCTCACAGACATATGATTACGCCACTGCAATGAAAGGCGCTTGGCGCAGTAAGGGGAATACACTAACCTGCCACACCCAGAATAGAATGCAATGGCGCGATAGTGGAAGTCATGGTTGTTAATTTACTACATAACGGAAGAATTGGCCTAGCCCCCATGGAGGGGGTAATCGATGCGCTCACCCGCGATCTCTTAACCCGTCAAGCAGGATTTGATTGGACCGTGACGGAGTTCGTGCGCGTGGTTGATGCATGCTTGCCGCCGCGGGTGTTTTATAAGCACTGCCCGGAGCTTGCTCAACCGCCAGTGGCAACCCCAAGCGGTATTCCGGTACATCTACAGCTGCTCGGCTCTGACCCTCGCGCTCTGGCAGCCAACGCGCGCCAAGCGCTCCATTTAGGCGCAGTGAGCGTTGATCTTAATTTCGGCTGCCCCGCCAAGCTGGTCAATCGACACGACGGTGGCGCTGCACTGTTACGCCAACCGGAACGTGTCTACCAAGCGGTTAAAGCCGTTGCTGACGCGCTGGACGGCGAGATCCCGGTGACTGCCAAAATTCGCCTAGGCTTCTCTAATCGGCGCTTAGCGGTGGCCTGCGCGCAAGCGACTGAAGCAGGCGGTGCGGCGCATTTGGTGGTGCATGCACGCACCCGTGACGAAGGCTACCGCCCACCGGCGCACTGGGAATGGATAGGCAAGATTCGTCGACATGTCAGCATCCCGGTGGTCGCCAACGGCGATATATGGACGCTTGAAGATTACTGGAAAGCGCGCACGCTCTCGGGATGTGATGACGTCATGCTTGGACGCAGCGCGCTGGCAGACCCCTGGCTTGCACCGCGCATTCGCCATTGGCAGACAACCGGTGAGCGGCTGCCTGAAAGCAGCTGGGCGATGCGCGCAAGCGTACTTCAAGAGTATGCCGCCCTACAGCGCCAGCACCTGCCGGACCGCGTCGTCGTCTCTTTAGTGAAGCAGTGGCTTGCCCAAATGCGTCAAGGCAGCAACGAAGCTAACCAGAACTTTCAACGCGTTAAACGTCTCACCGACTTAGACCATTTGCTCGACAGCCTTGTGATCGATGCTTAAACAAAACGAATGGCCAAAAAAAGCGCCCAGCCGCAAAAGCGGTGGGCGCTACACACGATCGCAAGACCGGGGCGCGAGCCATTTCCGGCCAGGCTACAAACAGGCTTGAAACAGAAAACCCGCCCTCAAGAGAGAGCGGGTTTAGAATCTGGTGCGCCCGGGAGGATTCGAACCTCCGACCCCCTGATTCGTAGTCAGGTACTCTATCCAGCTGAGCTACGGGCGCGTAATAACTGCACTTATCTTTACTGCATGTTGCTAACTAAAAAGTGGTGCGCCCGGGAGGATTCGAACCTCCGACCCCCTGATTCGTAGTCAGGTACTCTATCCAGCTGAGCTACGGGCGCATACTTAGTGTGCATTGGCGGAGAAGGAGGGATTCGAACCCTCGATAGGGCTATAAACCCTATACTCCCTTAGCAGGGGAGCGCCTTCAGCCACTCGGCCACCTCTCCTTAACGGCACGGCGCGAATATTACCGATTTAGGTTACTTCTGTCCAGCCCTTGGCCGATTTTTTTTCGCGCTGGCCTTACCTTACGCTCAAAACATCACATAATGATGTGCGGGCGTAAGCGTCACTCCACTTCGTTTTCGCTATTCTTTTCACGCTGAATGCGCTGATAAATCTCTTCACGGTGAACCGATACATCTTTCGGCGCATTAACGCCGATACGCACTTGATTACCTTTCACACCTAGCACCGTGACGGTCATTTCATCACCGATCATCAGGGTTTCGCCAACACGGCGAGTTAGGATGAGCATGGCTGATCTCCTTTTCAGACGTTTTACTGCGGGGCATATCAGCCGAAGGCAATACCACGATAGCTACACGGTATTGCCTACCACAAAAAGCATCGGCTCCTTGATACCTTAAATCTCCCGCTGAAAGAAAGCTCACCACCACACGGCAGTAAGTACTTCTTTAGCGTAGAAGAGTTAAGAGATTAGTGTTACTCAGACTCGACATCTGCTTTATCTAAGCCAAACGCTTTGTGTAGCGCATTGACGGCAAGTTCCATATGTTTCTCATCAATCACTACCGAAATTTTAATCTCGGAGGTTGAGACCATGCGAATATTGACGTTTTCATCGGCCAGAACGCGGAACATTTTCGATGCCACGCCCGCATGGGAGCGCATACCGACACCGACGAGCGATACTTTAGCGATATTATCATCGCCGCGCAGCTCACCGCCTCCCAAATCAGGAATCACCGTCTCTTCGAGCAGCTTTTTGGTAGCCTTGTAGTCACCTTTCGCGACCGTAAAGGTGAAATCGGTATAGTCACCGGCGGGGGCCACGTTCTGCACGATCATATCGACTTCGATATTGGCATCGGCAATAGGACCAAGAATACGCGATGCTACGCCGGGCACATCAGGCGTGTTCAGCAGGGTCAGTTTGGCTTCATTTTTGGTGAAGGCGATACCGGAGATTAGGGGTTCTTCCATTGCGTCCTCGTCTTTGTCTGCTTCTGCAACAATTAGGGTACCGGGGCCGTCTTCAAAGCTCGACAGCACCCGCAGGGGTACGTTGTACTTACCGGCAAACTCTACTGCGCGAATCTGCAGTATTTTTGAGCCCAGGCTGGCTAGCTCAAGCATTTCTTCAACGGTAATACGTTCTAAGCGCTGAGCCTTTGAGCATACGCGTGGGTCGGTGGTGTATACCCCATCGACATCGGTGTAAATTTGACACTCATCGGCACCTAGCGCTGCGGCTAATGCAACCCCAGTGGTATCGGAGCCACCACGCCCTAGAGTGGTAATATTGCCGTTTTCATCAACACCTTGAAAACCAGCAACCACAACGACCTGGCCGGCATCTAAGTCCGCTTTTAGGTCGTCGGTCTCAATGCGCTGAATACGGGCCTTGGTATAGGCGCTATCCGTATAAATACCCACTTGCGCGCCGGTATGCGACGTTGCTGGCACGCCAATCTGCTGAAGCGCCATCGCGAGTAGTGAAATCGTCACCTGCTCGCCGGTAGACAGCAGCATGTCCATCTCGCGCGGGGCGGGCTCTTCATTCAGTGCCTGGGCCATGTCCGTTAGTCGATTCGTTTCGCCACTCATGGCAGAAACCACGACCACCACCTGGTGGCCTTGATCACGGAAACCTTTGACCTTTTCAGCCACGGCCTTGATGCGCTCGACAGAGCCCACCGAGGTGCCGCCGAACTTCTGTACGTATAGTGCCATATGCCGTTTTTCCTATGCGTTCGGAAATGGAGGATGAAATTTGTCGTACATATCTAACGACAAGGCCGGTAGCAATTCATGCTACCGGCCCTGGTGTTTAGTTAAGCGTGTTTTCTAGCCATAGAGGTACGCTCTTCAGCGCATCCGGCAGCGCGTCGGGCTGGCTACCTCCAGCCTGAGCCATATCGGGGCGACCACCGCCCTTTCCACCCACAAGCGAGGCAACATGATTGACCAGCTCACCGGCTTTCACGCGACCAGTCAGGTCTTGGGTCACGCCGGCAATGAGACTTACTTTGCCGGCTGCCTGATCGGCAACGCCAAGAATAACCACGCCGGAACCTAGCTTGTTCTTAATCTGATCAAGCATGCCACGCAGATCTTTTCCGGACACACCGTCTAGCTGGGTCGCCAACAGCTTAACCCCTTTGATCTCTTGGACCTGGCTAAGCATATCGCTGCCCGCGGCGCTGGCAAGCTTAGCTTTGAGCTGCTCAAGCTCTTTCTCAAGGCTGCGGTTACGCTCAACCAGCGACTCTACCCGCGCTTCGACCTGCTCTGGCTTGGTTTTTAAGCGATCACCCAAGCGCCCCAGGCAGGCTTCCTGCTCACGGAAGTAGGCCAGCGCGTTTTCGCCGGTAATCGCTTCAATACGGCGTACGCCCGAAGCAATGCCCACTTCGCTCATCACGTGACAGCAGCCTATATCGCCACTGCGCGCCACGTGGGTACCGCCACAAAGCTCAATAGAAAAGTCGTCAGAACCGATAGTCAGTACGCGCACGTTCTCTGCATACTTGGCTTCAAACAGTGCCGCTGCGCCTTTGGCTTTGGCCTGATCCAAGCTCATCTGCTCGGTTTTGGTCGCAGCGTTAGCCAGAATCTGCTCGTTGACCAGCCGCTCTACTTCCGCCAACTGTTCAGCCGTCATCGGTTCAAAGTGGCTAAAGTCAAAGCGCAGGCGTTCAGCGTTAACCAGTGACCCTTTCTGCTGCACGTGATCACCAAGCACCATGCGCAGCGCTTTATGCAGCAGGTGAGTGGCCGAATGGTTGCGAATAGTTGCAACGCGTAGGCTGGCGTCTACTTCGCCACGCACGCTGGCACCGACGCTCAACGCGCCTTCCACCATCACACCTTGATGCAGATGATGGCCGCTCTGCTTTTGGGTATCCATTACCTGGAAGCGCCCGCCGTCTACGTACAGATAGCCAGTGTCGCCTACCTGGCCGCCCGACTCGCCGTAAAATGGCGTACGATCCAACACTATCGTGCCTTTCTGACCGGCCTCAAGTACAGACAGTGCATTGCCTTCACTGTCGACCAGCGCCGTCACTTTGGCCTGATCTTCTAAGCGGTCGTACCCGGTAAAGGCTGTCTCGCCATCCAATTCAATGGATGCACTGTAGTCGGCACCAAACTGACTGGCCGCTCGGGCGCGTTCGCGCTGCGCTTCCAGCTCACGCTGAAAACCGTCTTCATCGAGGGTGACACCACGCTCCCGGCAAACATCCGCCGTCAGGTCAAAGGGGAAACCATAAGTGTCATAAAGCTTAAACACAGTTTCACCCGACAGCACGTTACCATTCAGCTCAGCCAGCGCTGCATTCAATAGCCCCATACCGTGATCCAGCGTACGGGCAAACTGCTCTTCTTCTTTCAGTAGCACGCGCTCGATTTGACCACAGGCTTCGCGCAACTCTGGATAGGCATCGCCCATTTCAGCGTCAAGCGCACCGACCAGCTTGTGGAAGAACGGGTCGACCGCACCTAGCTTATGGCCGTGGCGAATCGCGCGGCGAATAATACGCCGCAGCACGTAGCCGCGCCCTTCGTTGGAAGGCAGCACCCCATCGGCAATTAAAAAGGCGCAGGAGCGAATGTGATCGGCAATCACGCGCAATGAAGGCGTCGCCGTGTCCACATGGCCGGTTGCCTGTGAAGCTGCTTGCAGCAGGCGCTGAAACAGGTCGATCTCATAGTTGGAGTGAACGCCCTGCATGACAGCAGCCACTCGCTCCAGGCCCATGCCGGTATCAATAGAAGGTTTAGGCAGCGGATTGAGCGTTCCCTGAGCATCGCGATCAAACTGCATGAACACTAAATTCCAGATTTCAATATAGCGGTCACCATCTTCTTCCGGACTACCGGGAGGGCCGCCCCAGACCTCTGGGCCGTGATCATAGAAGATTTCTGAGCTGGGCCCGCAGGGGCCGGTATCACCCATCTGCCAGAAATTGTCCTCATCCAGCTTGGAAAAGCGTTCAGGGTCAATGCCCACTTCATCCTTCCAGATGCGCTCAGCTTCGTCGTCACTGATGTGCACCGTTACCCACAGTTTTTCTTTAGGCAGCCCCAGCGTTTCGGTTAGAAACACCCAGGCAAAGCGAATAGCATCACGCTTGAAGTAGTCACCGAAACTGAAGTTACCCATCATTTCAAAGAAAGTATGATGACGGGCGGTATAACCGACGTTATCTAAATCATTATGCTTGCCGCCCGCGCGCACGCAGCGTTGCGCAGAAGTGGCGCGTACATACGGGCGCGGGTCGCGACCCAGAAGCACATCTTTAAACGGCACCATACCGGCATTGGTAAACAGCAGCGTAGGGTCATTACCCGGCACTAGCGAGCTGGTTGGCACAATGGTGTGCCCCTGCTCTGCAAAGAAGGAAAGAAAGGCCTGTCTTATCTCTGCGCTTTTCATAGGGTATCCGTAACAAGAAAGCGTGGTGTCCCAGGGCGCTGTCACCGCTACCCTCAGGGGTCGCAAAGCAGCCATTATAGCGCAGTTGTCAAACGACTAAAGCCGCACTTAGTGGCAGAAATGCAATCAAAAAGATGCACAAGCCTATTAGAGCGCCATTAGAAATGTAAGAGACGATGTGGTTATACGCAGAAACGAAGATATTTCAGGCGCCTAAGAAGGCGTTAAAGGCAGGAAAGTGCGTAACGTATTTGTTCAAAATCGAAGCCACGGCTGGCTAAAAAGCGCTCTCGCCTGGCGCGCTCTTTGGGTGTTTCGCCAGCAGACGTAAAGCGCCGAGCCAAGGTTTCGCGCGCCAACTCAAACCAGTCAACCTGCTCGTTCGCCACCACCGACTCAAACGCAGCGCTAAGCGTTTCTTGGTCGACACCGCGCTGGCGTAGCTCACCCTTAATACGGATAACGCCCTGACCACGCAAAATACGTGAGCGCACAAAGCTTGCAGCAAAGCGTTCGTCCGACTGAAACCCTTGCTCGATCAGCGTATCCAGACACTCATCAATGGCAGCGGGCTCAAAGGATTTTTTCGCCAATCGCTGTGCCAGCTCAGCGCGCGAATATTCGCGCCGAGCCAGCAAGCCGATGGCGATCACTCGTGGCGTAGCATCACGCTGCGAGGCAAACGCCATTAGGGTGCCTTATAGCAGATCGTCATCACCCGCATCTGCGTCAACCGCTGCCTCTACAGACGCCTCTTCCTTTTCCTTCTTGGGGTCCGGCTTGGCCAGTAACTGCTCGCGGATTTGCGTTTCGATTTCAATCATAATCTCAGGATGCTCTTCCAGATACAGCGCTGAATTAGCTTTACCCTGGCCTATTTTCTTACCCTTGTAGCTGTACCAAGCACCGGCTTTATCGACGAGGTTACACTGCACGCCCAGATCAATAACTTCGCCCGCGTGATAGATACCCTTGCCGTAAAGAATCTGGAATTCAGCCTGGCGGAACGGCGGCGCCACTTTGTTCTTGACCACTTTGACGCGGGTTTCGTTACCGGTGACTTCATCACCGACCTTAACCGAGCCCGTACGGCGAATGTCGAGGCGCACACTAGCGTAAAACTTGAGCGCATTACCGCCGGTCGTCGTTTCAGGGCTACCAAACATAACGCCGATCTTCATACGAATCTGGTTAATGAAGATAACTAAGCAGTTGGCATTTTTGATATTACCGGTGATTTTACGCAGCGCCTGTGACATCAACCGCGCCTGTAGGCCAACGTGCGTATCGCCCATCTCGCCTTCGATTTCCGCACGCGGCGTCAGCGCTGCGACCGAGTCGATAACAATCACGTCAACACCGCCAGAACGCACCAGCATGTCGGTAATTTCTAGCGCTTGCTCGCCGGTGTCCGGCTGGGAAACCAGCAGGTCATCCAGATTAACGCCCAGTTTTTCAGCGTAGCTTGGATCAAGCGCGTGCTCGGCATCTACAAAGGCACACACTTTGCCCTGCTTTTGCGCCTGAGCAATCACTGAAAGGGTCAGCGTGGTTTTACCCGACGATTCTGGACCAAAGATTTCGCATACTCGTCCGTACGGCAGACCACCGATGCCGAGCGCGATATCCAGCCCCAATGAACCGGTGGAAACCGACGGCATGACTACACGCGGAGCGTCGCCTAGACGCATGACGGTGCCTTTGCCGAACTGACGGTCGATTTGGCTGAGTGCAGCGTTTAGCGCTTTAGTGCGGTTGTCATCCTGAGCCATTCAGTGATTCCTCATAACAAGCTGTATAATTAGCCAGTAGTATGCCAAAGATTCCGTCGTAAACAAATCCTCGACGACACTTTCTCACAATTATTTCGTATCGCCCGCATTTACCTGAGCATCCAAGCGCGCCACTAGCCCGGCTAGCGCCTGACGCACGGCCTGTTCACGCACTGCTGAGCGGTCGCCTGGAAAATGAAAACATTCCGCCTGCTGGGCATTGGCATCGCCCCACGCCAGCCATACTGTACCTACTGGCTTGTCCTCACTGCCACCGTCTGGCCCGGCGATACCGCTGACCGCAACGCCCAAGCCTGCACCACTTTCCCGGCAGGCACCAAGCACCATGGCGTTCACCACTTCTTCACTCACCGCACCATGCGCTGCCAGCATAGCGTCGGGCACGCCCAATAATCGGCTCTTCACCGGATTCGCATACGCTACATAGCCGGTCGTAAAATAGGCCGAGCTACCCGCAACCGCGGTAATCGCGCTGGCAACGCCGCCGCCCGTGCACGACTCAGCGGCGGTGACTTCTACCTTTAACTGCTGGCAAAGCCGCCCCAGCCGCTGAGCAAGCAGTGTTAAATCAAGATTTTTTAGGCTAGATACGCTGGTCACTATCGTCGCTCCTTCAAGTGAGTCGTCAGTTCAGCGTAGAATACTGCGTTTAGCTTTCTTAAAGAACTGACGCAAAGAAACCGCTCAAAGAACATGCCGTCGGTCGAGACGGCTTACGCTACGCTTAACCAGGACGCCCATGTCACAGGCCATCCCCGCTAATACGCCAATGATCACGCAATACTTAAAGATCAAACGTGAACATCCCGAGGTACTGCTGTTCTACCGAATGGGGGATTTTTACGAGCTATTTTTCGACGATGCTAAACGCGCCTCCGCGTTACTGGATATCACGCTTACCCAGCGCGGGCAGTCAGGCGGCAAACCTATTCCGATGGCTGGCGTACCCTACCACAGCGCTGAAGGCTACCTGGCACGCTTAGTTGCTGGCGGCGAGTCGGTGGCTATCTGCGAGCAAATTGGCGACCCAGCGACCAGCAAAGGCCCCGTTGATCGCCAGGTGGTTCGCATCGTCACCCCCGGCACGCTCCACGACGAAGCGCTGCTCGATGCGCGCCGCGACAACGTACTGGTATCCGTCTCCCCCGGCAAAGATAGCTGGGGCCTGGCATGGCTTGAGCTTTCCAGCGGCCGCTTCAACGTACTGGAAGTAGAGAGCGAAGCCGAAATGCTCGCCGAGCTTACGCGCCTATCGCCCGCTGAGCTGCTCGTACCGGAAAGCTTAACGCTGCCGGCTGCCTGGTCACAAAAACGCAGCCTGCGTCGTCAGGGTGAATGGCTATTTGATATAGACAGCGCTACCCGCAGCCTGTGTGATCAGTTTGAAGTCCAGGATTTGCGCGGCTTTGGCTGCGCGCATTTGACTACCGCACTGATTGCCGCAGGCGTATTGATCGATTACGCCCGCGACACCCAGCGCTCGCGACTGCCTCATGTCACTGCGATCAGCGTCGAAAATCGTGATGATGCGGTGGTCATTGACGCGGCCAGCCGGCGCAATTTAGAAATTGACATCAACCTCGGCGGCAATAGCGACAACACCCTGGCCAGCGTGCTGGATACCTGCACCACTGCCATGGGCTCGCGACTGCTCAAGCGCTGGCTCAACCGTCCCCTGCGCCAGCGCGAGATTGTCCAGGCTCGTCATGCAGGCGTGGCACTGCTCAGCTTAGATGCCGCCTACATGCCGCTTCGCGATACCTTGAGCGCCGTCGGCGACGTCGAGCGTATTCTGGCTCGCGTGGCACTGTATAGCGCCCGCCCACGAGATTTAGCACGCCTTAGAGACGCACTAGTAACGCTGCCCACGCTTGAACAGCAATTGAGTGAGGTAGAGAGCGGCAGTGCGTTGGACACCCTGCGCCCGCATATTCGCCCCTACCCAGAAATGGCCGATATGCTGAGCCGTGCGCTGGTCGAGAACCCGCCCGTGGTCATCCGCGATGGCGGCGTGATTGCTGACGGCTTTGACGCTGAGCTCGACGAGCATCGCGGTATGGCCGAAAACGCTGGCGACTATCTGGTCCAGCTCGAACTTCGCGAGCGCGAACGCACTGGCTTGGCGCACCTGAAAGTCGGTTATAACCGAGTGCATGGCTACTTTATTGAGTTACCTCGCTCCCAGGCACAGCAGGCGCCAGCCGACTATATCCGTCGCCAAACGCTGAAAAATGCCGAGCGGTTTATCATTCCTGAACTCAAAGAGTTTGAAGATAAAGCGCTGTCAGCCAAATCGCGCGCGCTGACGCGTGAAAAATGGCTTTATGATCGCCTGCTGGGTGATCTCAATGCCAGCCTGCATGCGCTGCAAAGCACCTCTCAAGCCGTCGCTGAGCTGGATGTACTGTGCGCCTTTGCTGAGCGCGCAGAAGCACTTGGCTGGGTTCGCCCAATGCTCAGCGAGGCCACCGGCATACGAATTGAAGCCGGGCGCCACCCTGTCGTTGAGCACGTCAGTGAAACGCCTTTTGTACCTAACGACGTTACGCTCACGCCTGATCAGCACATGCTGATCATTACCGGCCCCAACATGGGCGGTAAATCGACCTATATGCGCCAGACCGCGCTAATTGCGCTGCTGGCTCACTGCGGCAGCTTCGTGCCCGCCGATGCCGCTGAAATAGGCCCACTGGACCGCATTTTCACCCGCATTGGCTCGTCGGATGATCTTGCGGGCGGGCGCTCTACCTTTATGGTCGAAATGACCGAAACTGCCAATATTCTGCATAATGCTACCAAGCAAAGCCTGATTTTGATGGATGAAATTGGCCGTGGCACCAGCACTTTTGATGGCCTATCACTTGCCTGGGCCAGCGCCGAACATTTGGCTAAAGGGCGTGCGCTAACGCTCTTTGCCACCCATTACTTTGAGATGACCGCCCTTCCGGAGCACATGGACGGCGTGGCCAACATCCATTTAACGGCCACCGAGCATGGCGACAGCATTGTGTTTATGCATCGCATAGAGGCAGGCCCTGCAAGCCAGAGCTATGGTTTGCAGGTGGCTCAGTTAGCCGGCGTTCCTAATCATGTGATTAAACGCGCCCGTGAAAAGCTGGTCAGCTTAGAGCATCGTGATGTGGGCAACAGTACACAGGCGCCGAGCACTGCGCCGCAGCAAAACGACTTATTTGCCGCAACACCTCACCCGGTGATCGAGGCACTTGAAAAGACGGATATGGATGATTTATCGCCGCGAGAAGCCCTCGCGCTGCTTTATCAATGGCGGGACTTGCTCTAATAGCTGCAATAGAAGACCATGCGGCGCTTGCCGCATGGTATGCGCACCTCTAGAATGTCATCAAACTTTTAGCTTATAAAAAACGGCTGATTTATAACCATTCACGATTAATCATGACCGGGACATATCCGGTCCCGCGAGAGGGATAGCAAGATGACGTTTGTCGTTACCGAGAACTGCATCCAGTGCAAATACACCGACTGTGTGGAAGTCTGCCCGGTCGACTGCTTCTATGAAGGCCCGAACTTTCTGGTTATTCATCCGGATGAGTGTATTGATTGCGCACTGTGTGAGCCCGAGTGCCCCGCCGAAGCGATATTCTCAGAAGATGAGTTGCCTGAAGGGCAAGAGGCCTTTATTGAGATTAACGCTGAGCTAGCAGATGTATGGCCGAACATAGCCGAAAGAAAAGATGCGCTACCCGATGCTGAAGAATGGGACGGCAAGCCAGGCAAGATGGAAAAACTAGAGCGCTGAGCGCAGCATTTTTCTTAACCTAGCATTTGTTAAACCAGCGGCTACGCTGGTTTTTTTATTCTGAGCTGGGGCCCATATAGGCAGTGCAATATAGGCAGGGTCAGGCATAAAAAAAGGCGACCCTTAGGCCGCCCACTCCAAGCACTTCCTCTGACCACTCCCTAGGTCACACCCCTCTCGGAAAACGTCCTTGCCAGTAATCACTCCACTAATTACCAGGCGCCTCCGATCTTTCATCCTATTGCATCCTGCCTAAAGCATCCCTGCCTCCCCTTGTCCTGATCGCATTGTGGCAGATCTCGGCGGCTTCTCAACATGACCATAACGCAAAAAGGCGAGTCATATCGACTCGCCTTTCAACGATTATAATTTAAAAAACAATAGCTTAAGTTTTAGCTAGCGGCAAATGTAGTATTTTCTTACCCTAACCAGAGCGATTTTCGTCGGAATTTGTACGACATCTCTTACAAAATTTTGAGACATCTCTTACAAACACCCTAATATTTCGCTCAATTTCAGCGATTTATTGGCCTTTAATCGCTTTTAGGCCAGGGTAGCTAACCTCGCCAAGCTCAGCCTCGATGACCAGCAAGCGATTATATTTAGCCACCCGGTCAGAACGGCATAGCGAACCCGTTTTAATCTGGCCTGCGCAGGTTCCCACCGCCAAATCAGCAATAGTGGTATCTTCCGTTTCACCTGAACGGTGAGAAATGACCGCAGTGAAACCCGCATCCTGCGCCATTTTAATGGCATCCAATGTCTCGGAAAGCGAGCCAATCTGATTAAACTTGATCAGAATCGAGTTGCCAATCTTTTCATCAATACCGCGTTTGAGAATTTTGGTATTGGTCACAAACAGATCATCGCCCACCAGCTGCACTTTATCGCCCAGCTTATCGGTCAGCGCTTTCCAACCAGCCCAGTCTGATTCATCCATACCGTCTTCAATAGAAACGATCGGATAATCGGCGCACAGGCCGGCCAAATAGTTAGTAAAACCTTCGGCGTCGTAGCTCTTACCTTCACCAGAAAGGTTGTACTGGCCGTCTTTATAGAACTCAGACGACGCACAGTCCAGCGCCAGCGTAACGTCAGTACCCAAAGAGTAGCCAGCATCCGCCACTGCCTGCTTAATGATAGCCAGCGCATCGGCGTTAGACGCAAGATTAGGCGCAAAGCCACCCTCATCGCCAACGGCTGTGGAAAGCCCTTTCGCCGAGAGCACTTTTTTCAGCGCGTGGAAAATTTCCGCGCCCATGCGCAGCCCTTCACGAAAGTTAGGCGCGCCTACGGGCTGCACCATAAACTCTTGAATATCGACATTATTATCGGCGTGCTCGCCGCCGTTGATAATATTCATCATCGGCACCGGCATGCTGTACTGGCCCGGCTGACCGTAAAGCTCGGCAATGTGGGCATACAGCGGTACGCCCTTGGCGTTAGCTGCCGCTTTAGCGGCTGCCAGCGACACAGCAAGAATCGCGTTAGCACCAAGGTTGGCCTTATTTTCAGTGCCGTCTAAGGCCAGCATGGCGTCATCTAGACCGCGCTGATCGCGTGCGTCCATACCCAGCAACGCATCACCAATTTTGCTATTGACCGCGTCAACTGCTTTCAGCACGCCTTTTCCCAAATAGCGGGATTTATCGCCGTCGCGAAGCTCTAGCGCTTCACGTGATCCGGTGGAGGCACCGCTAGGAGCACAGGCTTCACCGACCGCGCCGCTGGCAAGGCGCACCTGCGCCTGTACGGTCGGATTACCACGCGAATCAAGCACTTCCAACGCACTGATAGCAACAATCTTGGTCATAGCAGTGTCCTTTACTGTAAGTCAGATAAAATGATTAAAACGACGTTCTACCTAGCATAGCGATTGCTAGCGAATCGTTAGCGGCTCAAACCCCTTGACTAGCGCATCTAACTGCGCAAGCTGAGTTAAAAACGGCTCTAGCTGATCCAACGGTAGCGCACAGGGGCCATCGCATTTAGCGTTATCAGGATCAGGGTGTGCTTCCAAAAACAGCCCAGCAAGGCCGACAGCCACGCCTGCCCGAGCTAATTCGGCTACCTGAGCGCGACGACCATCCGCGCTATCGGCACGGCCACCGGGGCGCTGCAACGCGTGAGTCACATCAAAAAACACCGGGTACCCGGTTTGCTTCATATCGCCAAAGCCCAGCATATCAACAACCAGGTTGTTGTAACCAAAGCTTGAGCCACGCTCGCAGAGCATCAGTTGGTCGTTGCCTGCTTCCTGAAATTTACTCAGGATATGGCGCATTTCATGGGGCGCCAGAAACTGCGGCTTTTTAATATTAATCACCGCGCCGGTTTTGGCCATGGCAACCACCAAATCGGTTTGGCGCGCCAAAAATGCGGGAAGCTGGATAATATCGGCCACTTCCGCCGCCGCCTCGGCCTGCCAGGCTTCGTGCACATCGGTGATAATGGGCACGTTATAACGTGCTTTGATATCGGCCAGAATCTGCAGCCCTTTCTCAAGCCCCGGGCCGCGATAAGAGTGAATCGAGCTGCGGTTGGCTTTATCAAAGCTGGCCTTAAAAACGTAGGGCATGCCCAGTTTCCGGGTGACCGTTATGTAGGCTTGGGCCACCTCGTCGGCAAGCTCAGCGGACTCCAGCACGTTCATGCCGCCCAGCAGCATCAGCGGCAATGAATTGCCGGCGGTTAGGCCGGCAACGTTAATATGGCGCTCTTGCAACCCATCGCTAGACAGATTCTGAGAAGACATGCTGCTCTCCCTTATTCCTGAGAATGGGCATGGGCGCGGCTACGCGCTGTTTTATGCTCTAACGCCGCGTTCACAAAACCCGAGAATAACGGGTGGCCATCGCGCGGGGTAGATGTGAACTCCGGATGGAACTGACAGGCAACGTACCAAGGATGATCCGCCAGCTCAATCACTTCAACCAGCGACTGATCCACGCTTCTACCTGAGATCACTAAGCCTATTTTTTCAAGCTCATCAATAAACTGATTATTCACTTCGAAACGATGGCGGTGGCGTTCAACAATTTCGTCTGAACCGTAGGCTTCGCGTGCTTTCGTGCCAGAAGCCAAGTGGCATATCTGGCCACCCAAACGCATGGTGCCGCCTAAATCAGACGCCGCATCACGCAGCTCGATTTTTCCTTCCGGGGTTAGCCACTCCGTAATCAGCCCCACCACAGGGTGCTGAGTGTCGTGGGTAAACTCGGTGGAGTTAGCGTCTTTCCAGCCGGCCACATTACGCGCGAATTCAATCACGGCCACCTGCATACCCAAACAGATACCCAGGTAAGGAACGTTATTTTCACGCGCAAACTGGGCGGCCAGTATTTTGCCTTCAACGCCGCGCTCGCCAAAGCCACCCGGCACGAGAATGGCATCTTTGCCCGCTAACCGCTCAGTGCCGTGACGCTCGATATCTTCAGAATCTATATAATCGACGTTGACCTTAATGCGCCCCTGGATACCGGCGTGAATCAGCGCTTCGTTGAGCGACTTGTAGGCATCCAGCAACTCCATGTACTTACCTACCATGGCGATGCTGACCGACTTGAGCGGGTTGAGCTTAGCGTCCAGCACCTTCACCCATTCAGACAAATCGGCTTCGGGCGCTTCCAGGCGTAGCTTGTCGCAGACAATCTCATCCAAACCGTGCTCGTGGAGCATCAGCGGAATGCGATAGATCGTATCGGCATCCTGCAGCGGCACTACCGCACGCTCTTCGACGTTGGTGAACAGCGCAATCTTGCGGCGCTCGGTTTCTTCCAACTCGACTTCACTGCGGCAAATCAGGATATCCGGCTGGATACCGATAGAACGCAGCTCTTTAACGCTGTGCTGGGTCGGCTTGGTTTTAGTCTCGCCCGCCGTTTTGATGTAGGGCACCAGCGTTAGGTGCATAAACAGCGCGCGGTTGGCGCCCTGTTCACTACGAATTTGGCGAATCGATTCAAGGAAAGGCAGCGATTCGATATCGCCTACCGTGCCACCGATTTCTACCAGCGCCACATCAAAGCCTTCACCGCCGGCATAAACGCGCGCTTTAATCTCATCGGTAATATGCGGAATCACCTGAACGGTGCCGCCTAAATAATCGCCACGGCGCTCTTTACGCAGCACGTGCTCGTAAACACGCCCCGTGGTGAAGTTGTTGCGCTGGGTCATCTTGGTGCGAATAAAACGCTCATAATGGCCAAGATCAAGGTCGGTTTCGGCGCCATCTTCTGTGACGAACACCTCACCGTGCTGGAACGGGCTCATCGTGCCCGGGTCCACGTTGATGTACGGGTCGAGCTTGAGCATGGTGACCTTAAGGCCGCGGGCCTCTAAAATCGCCGCTAGCGAGGCGGAGGCGATGCCCTTGCCAAGAGAGGACACAACGCCGCCGGTCACGAAGATATATCGTGTCATGGATAACCTGTCGAAACGTGATCAGAAGGCACGGCAGAAAGCCACGCCAGGATGGGTCGACAGACTAGCAGATTACGCCTCCAGGCTCAATTTGAACTGCTGATGAAGATAGCAGTTGATTAATGGCACATAGCGACGCCGGGGTAGTCGCGAGGCCAATATGGCCCCGCTCAGCCTGGATAAAGACGAATTACACGCCCAGGTAATCCAAAATGCCTTCTGCAGCCTGACGACCTTCATAAATCGCAGTGACCACCAAATCAGAGCCGCGCACCATGTCGCCACCGGCAAAGATTTTCTCATTGCTGGTTTGGAACGCGTACTGGCCGTGTTCAGGCGCCGTCACTCGATCGCGCTCGTCGACGTTAATATTGGCACTACCGAACCACGGCGCAGGGCTTGCCTGGAAACCAAAAGCAATGACGACGGCGTCGGCGGCAATGATTTCCTCAGAGCCCGGCACCACTTCAGGGCGCTGACGGCCGTTTTCATCCGGCTCGCCCAGTCGCGTGCGCACAACCTTTACGCCCTCGACCTTCTCCTCGCCCACCACAGCCACCGGCTGGCGGTTGAACAAAAATTCCACGCCCTCTTCTCGGGCATTCGCCACTTCACGGCGCGAACCCGGCATGTTGCCTTCGTCACGGCGATAGGCACAGATAACGCTATCAGCGCGCTGGCGAATCGAGGTGCGGTTACAGTCCATCGCCGTATCGCCGCCGCCCAGCACGACCACTCGCTTGCCTTCCATCGAGATATAGTCGCTCGGATCTTTTTCGAACCCTAAGCAGCGGTTAGCGTTAGCAATCAAGAAATCGAGCGCTTTATACACGCCCGGCAGATCTTCACCTGGGAAGCCGCCTTGCATGTACTTATAGGTGCCCATGCCAAGGAAAACCGCATCGTAATCCTGCAGCAGCGTTTCAAACTCGATATCGGTGCCGATTTCGGTATTCAGACGAAACTCAACGCCCATCTCTTCAAATACCGAGCGACGGCGCTCCATGACGCTTTTTTCCAGCTTGAACTCAGGGATACCAAAGGTCAGCAGGCCACCAATTTCGGGATACTTATCAAACACCACCGGCTTAACGCCGTTACGCGCTAAAATATCGGCACAGCCCAAACCGGCAGGGCCAGCACCCACAATAGCGACTTTTTTGTCGGTCCAGGTGACGCTAGACATATCTGGGCGCCAGCCCATGGCGAACGCGGTATCGGTGATGTACTTCTCCACCGAACCAATCGTCACCGCACCGAAACCATCATTCAGCGTGCAGTCGCCTTCACACAGGCGGTCCTGCGGACATACGCGCCCACACACTTCAGGCAGCGAGTTAGTCTTATGCGACAACTCCGCAGCCTCAATAATGTTGCCTTCTACCACCAGCTGTAGCCAGTTGGGAATGTAGTTGTGCACCGGGCACTTCCACTCGCAGTAAGGGTTGCCGCAATGTAGGCAACGGTGCGCCTGGCTGGCCGCATCGGAAGGCTTGAACGGCTCGTAAATCTCCGCGAACTCTTTGGCACGGACGCGCGCGTCTTTCTTCTGCGGGTCTTTACGACCTACATCGATAAACTGAAAATCATTATTTAAACGGTTAGCCATGATCTCTCTCCTGTCAGCATGAGCGGCATAATCGGGTTATTGCGGCTGACGCCGAGACTGATCCAATAAACTGCCCAAACTGGCCGCTTTCGGTTTCACTAACCAGAAGTGGCGCGCGTAGTCACTGAAGTCTTCCAAGATGGCTTCGCCACGTGCGGAACCGGTCGCGGCCACATAGGCTTCAATCGTTTCACGCAGATGGCGGCGATACGCCTCCATGGCCTCTGTGGTGACGCGATGAATTTCGACCAGCTCGTGGTTGTACTTATCGACGAAGGAGCGATCCTCATCGAGCACATAGGCAAACCCACCGGTCATACCGGCACCGAAGTTCACCCCGGTCTCGCCCAGCACACAGACCAAGCCGCCGGTCATGTATTCGCAGCAGTGGTCGCCAGCCCCTTCAATGACCGCTGACGCGCCGGAGTTACGCACCGCAAAGCGCTCGCCTGCCGTGCCGGCTGCAAACAGCGTGCCGCCGGTTGCGCCGTACAAGCAGGTATTGCCGATAATGGCCGTCTTATGGCTCTCAAACTGGCTCACTTTCGGCGGGATAATCACGATACTGCCGCCGTTCATGCCTTTACCGACATAATCATTGGCATCGCCTTCGAGGTAGAGATTCAAACCCCGTGCGTTCCACACCCCAAAGCTCTGCCCCGCTACACCGACGAAATTCGCGGTCACCGGCGCGGACTCCAACCCTTCATCGCCGTAGCGCTTGGCAATCGCACCCGATGACAGCGCGCCTACGCTGCGATCACAGTTGGTAATGGTGAAGTTAAAATCACCACCCGAACGGTTCTCAATGGCGTCTTTCAGCGCGGCCAGCACCTCTTGGTTCTTGGCGCCGGGATCATGTGGCACGTTACGGCTTACCCTGCAGAACTGCGGCGCATCTTTAGGCACAAAGTCATTCGCCAGCAGCGGGGTAAGATCGAGCTTGCGCTGAGAAGCCGTATTGCCTTCCAGCACTTCGAGCAGGTCAGTGCGCCCAATCAAATCGGTAAGCTGGCGCACGCCTAGCTCGGCCATCAGCTCACGCGCTTCTTCTGCGATAAAGCGGAAATAGTTTTTCACCATATCCACGGTGCCACGGAAGTGCTCGCCACGTAGGAAGTCATCCTGCGTGGCCACACCGGTCGCACAGTTATTTAGGTGACAAATACGCAGGTACTTACAGCCCAGCGCCACCATCGGCGCGGTGCCAAACCCAAAGCTCTCTGCCCCCAGAATGGCCGCTTTAACGACATCCAGCCCCGTTTTTAGGCCGCCATCGGTTTGCAGGCGAATCTTATCCCGCAAGCCGTTGATACGCAGCGCCTGATGCACTTCCGGCAGGCCAAGCTCCCAAGGAGAACCGGCATGCTTGATCGACGTTAAGGGACTCGCGGCAGTGCCACCGTCATAGCCCGATACGGTAATCAGGTCGGCGTAGGCCTTGGCAACGCCGGTGGCGATAGTCCCGATACCCGGCTCGGATACCAGCTTCACCGATACCTGAGCTTCTGGGTTGACCTGCTTAAGATCGAAAATCAGCTGAGCCAAATCTTCAATCGAGTAAATATCGTGGTGCGGCGGCGGTGAAATGAGCGTAACGCCAGGCACCGCGTGGCGCAGGCGAGCGATCAACGCATTGACCTTACCACCGGGCAACTGGCCGCCTTCACCGGGTTTCGCGCCCTGGGCAACTTTGATCTGCAGTACTTCCGCATTCACAAGATACGCCGGGGTAACGCCAAAACGACCGGAGGCGATCTGCTTGATTTTGGAGCTGCGGATAGTGCCATAGCGCTCAGGGTCTTCACCGCCTTCGCCCGAGTTAGAGCGGCCGCCGGCTTCGTTCATGGCCTGAGCCAGCGCTTCGTGCGCCTCTGGCGAGAGCGCACCCAGCGACATGCCCGCGCTGTCAAAGCGTGGCAGCAAGTCTTCAACGGGTTCTACTTCATCAAGCGCAATCGGCGTTTCTGATGGCTTAAGCTTGAGCAAGTCACGAATAGTCGCTACCGGACGCTCGTTCACCAGCTGGGCAAATTTCTTCCACTTGGCGTAGCTGCCCTCTTGAACCGCCTGCTGCAGCGACATCACGACATCAGGGTTGTAGGCGTGATATTCGTGACCATGGACATACTTGAACATGCCGCCTTGAGAAATGCCCTTCCGGGGAATCCAAGCGTCTTTCGCCAACAGCGCCTGCTGCAGCTGAAGCTCAGCAAAACCAGCGCCCTGAATGCGCGATGCCATGCCCACAAAGCACAGGTCCATCACTTCGTCAGATAACCCCACTGCTTCAAACAGCATCGAGCCACGGTAGGAAGCCAGCGTCGAGATGCCCATCTTGGAAAGAATTTTAAACAGGCCTTTCTGCAATCCCTTACGATAGTTTTCGCGGCCATCTGCCGGGTTGCCAGTCAGCTCGCCGGTGCGATGCATATCCGCCATCACCTGATACGCCAGCCACGGATACACCGCTGTGGCGCCCACACCAAACAGCACCGCCATCTGGTGAGCATCGCGGGCGTAGCCGGTTTCCACCACAATGTTGGCATTGGGGCGTAGCGCCAAATGACCTAAATGAGAATGCACGGCACCGACCGCCAAAGCGGCCTGGATAGGAATCAGCCCTTGCGCCAGCTCCGCATCGGTAAGCACTAAAATCACTTTGCCAGCGCGTACCTGCGCTTCTGCTTCTGCACACAGCGCTTTAACCGCCTGATGAAGGCTCTGCTGCTCGGGGTCATAACCCAGCGAAAGCGTGTGGCTGGCGAAAGCGGGGTCTTCCTGGGTGACCAGCGCGGTAAATTTACGTGGCGACAGCACCGGCGTGGTCAAAATCAAACGATGCGCGTGCTCGGGCGTCGCTTTAAAGACGTTAAGCTCAGCGCCACAGCAGGTTTCCAGCGACATTACGATCGCTTCGCGCAGCGGGTCGATTGGCGGATTGGTGACCTGGGCAAATTTCTGACGGAAAAAGTCTGTCAGCAGGCGAGGACGGCTCGACAATACCGCCATGGGGGTATCGTCGCCCATTGAACCCACCGCTTCCTGGCCAGTTTCTGCCAGCGGGCGCAGTATCTGATCGCGCTCCTCGAAACTGATCTGGAACAGCTTCTGCTGAACGTTAAGCGCGGCGGTATCCATGGTCTGGAAGCGCGCAAGTTCGGTCAGCGCCGACTCTAGATAGTTAGCTTCTTGTTTAAGCCAACGCTTGTACGGATAGGCCGACTTCAGCCGGTCGTCAATATCCTGCGTATGCAGCACTTCGCCGGTTTGCGTATCCACCGCCAGCATTTGCCCAGGGCCAACGCGGCCCTTGGCGACCACGTCTTCCGGCTTATAGCCGTAGGTGCCAATTTCCGATGCCAGCGTGATATAGCCATTCTTGGTAATCACCCAGCGCGCTGGGCGCAGGCCGTTACGGTCAAGCATGCAGACGGCCTGGCGGCCGTCGGTCATGACCACGCCAGCAGGGCCGTCCCACGGCTCCATGTGCATCGAGTTATATTCGTAGAAGGCGCGCAGCTCGGCGTCCATCGTCTCTACGTTTTGCCAAGCGGGTGGCACCATCATCCGCACCGCGCGGTGCAGCTCCATGCCGCCGGTCAGCAGCACTTCCAACATGTTGTCCATACTGGAGGAGTCAGAGCCGACGGTGTTAACGATTTCATCCAGCTCAGCGATATCAGGAAGGCGCTCGTTAGCGAAATTCGCTTTACGCGAGTTTGCCCAGCCACGGTTGGCTTCAATGGTGTTGATTTCGCCGTTGTGCGCCAACAGGCGAAACGGCTGCGCCAGCGGCCAGCGTGGCGCGGTGTTGGTCGAAAAGCGCTGGTGAAACACGCAAATAGCCGTTTCTAAACGCGGATCATTTAAATCCTGATAAAACGCCGGCAGGTCTTCCGGCATCACCAAGCCCTTATAAGAGACAACTTCCGACGAGAGCGAAGCAACATAGAAATCTTCTTCGTCGCGCAGTGCCTGCTCGGCACGGCGGCGAGCCATGAACAGATCAACGTCGAAGTGCTCGCCCTGGCCTGGCTGCACAAATAGCTGACGAATACGTGGCAGGCAGTCGAGCGCCATCGGCCCACAAACGCTGGCGTCCGTAGGCACATCGCGCCAACCCAGTACATTAAGCCCACGCGCTTCAAACTCGCGAGTTAGCGTGTCACGGGCATGCGCTTCACGGGCGTCATCGTTAGGTAGAAAGATCACCCCAACGGCAAATTTCTCGCCCAGCTCAGCATCAAATGCCTCTTTAGCAAGCGCCTGCATAAATGGCGTAGGCATTTTAATGAGCAGACCACAGCCGTCGCCGGTTTTTCCATCGGCCGCGATACCGCCGCGATGGGTCATGCAGGTCAGTGATTCAATGGCCGTTTTCAACAAGTCGTGGCTAGCCTGCCCTTCCATATGGGCAATCAGGCCAAAACCACAGTTATCGCGAAATTCGCCAGGCTGGTGAAGACCTTTATTCATGGGCGCGCCTCTAGTCAGGGTCTTTTTTTAGCAGCTTGCATGTGGTAAAAAGGCAGGTTTTGCTTTTTTTATAATGTTTATTACCCGCCCAAAAAGAGATGCTTCCCACCTTCGCTGCTGAAACAAAATGGTCGGCCAGCATAGCGATTCGCACCCTATTTGCGCAATCGCCACTTGCAGTCGATGTTAGAAAAACTCTTTTCAAATCCTGAGCTTGCATCACCACTTTAGGAAAAAATACATAGACTTCAAATACTTGCAAGTACGCACAACGGTATTTAAACGATAAAAAACCACCATTAGACTTTAGTCTCAAAATGCTTACTCATCCCATGCCGATAGCGCATAAGGCATGCCGATTATCTTAAAAACCGTTAATTGATTGGGAAGCGAACACCAAAAAGCCCGCCTTTCATCGCCGCTTAGCTTAGGGAGCGACAATGGAAGGCGGGCTTTGCTAGCTTACGTTCTTACTTGTTTACTTACTGATGCACTTACTTTCGCCACCTAGCGGCGCGGATAGTCATCCAGCAGTGCTTGTAATACCGACATCGGCGTGGCGTCACTGACGCAGGCATCGCCCAAGCTATTGAGCAGCACCAGGCGCAGCTTGGCATCGATATTTTTCTTATCTAGCCGCATGCGCGTTAAAAAGTCTTCGCTGGACATGTTCGCCGGTGCCGTTAACGGCAGCCCCGCGCGTTCAATGACCGCCAGGCTGCGGACAAGCATCGCCTCATCAATCCAACCTAGCTGCTTGGAAAGCGTCGCGGCCATGGCCATACCCGTACCCACTGCCTCACCGTGAAGCCAGTTGCCGTAACCTTGATGCGCCTCAATAGCATGGCCAAAGGTGTGGCCTAGATTCAGTAGTGCACGCACACCCTGCTCGGTTTCGTCTTCGGCAACGATATCCGCTTTGATTTGGCAGCTGCGTGCGATGGCTTCGGCGATGACATCGGGCGTGACATCCAGCAGCGCCGACATATTGGTTTCCAGCCAGCTTAAAAAGGCTTCGTCACGGATAAACCCATATTTAACGACCTCGGCAAGCCCTGCCGACAGCTCACGACGCGGCAAACTCTTCAGCGACTCGATATCTACCAGCACCGCTTTAGGCTGCCAGAAAGCGCCAATCATGTTTTTGCCCAGCGGATGGTTAACGCCCGTTTTGCCTCCCACCGACGAATCCACTTGAGAAAGTAGCGTGGTCGGCACTTGAATAAACGCGACGCCACGCTGATAGGAAGCGGCAGCATAGCCCACCATATCGCCAATCACTCCGCCGCCTAGCGCGACCAGAGTGCAGCGGCGATTAAAGCCTGCCTCCAATAGCGCATCCCAAATCCGGCTGACGTATTCAATGGTTTTGTACTGTTCGCCATCCGGCAGCACCAGCGTGCGCACCTCGACATCATCAGGCAGGCTAGCGCAGAGCTTGTCTAGATACAGCGGTGCGATCGTCTCATTGGTGATAACCATCACCTGCTGACCGGCCAAATAGGGCGTCAAAGCATCGGCGCGCCCAATGAGCCCCGTATCGATATGAATGGGATAGCTGCGTTCACCTAAGTCAACGTGAAGCGTACGCCGTGCATCGACAGTAGCGGTCATGGAAATACCTTATGGTTAAGCGTTTCCGCAGTGTGCTTGACGGGTGATGGCTCCAAGGGATCAACCAACCGGTATACCCGTCGCAATATTTCATTCACCACCGCCCGGGGGCTGCGCCGGTCTGTGCGCACGGCAATATCCGAGGTCGCTCGGTAAAGCGGATCACGCTGGGCAAACATATCGATGAGCACCTGCTCACGATTAGCGCACTGCAACAACGGCCGATTGCGATCTTTCGCCGTGCGTTTGAGCTGCTGATCAACGGTCGTGAGTAGATAAACGACCGTACCTCGATCACGCAGTGTCCGGCGGTTCTCTTCGCGCAGCACCGCGCCACCGCCAGTGGCGACAACCACGGAAGAAAGCTGGGTCAGCTCATCAATCATATGGATTTCTCGCAGGCGAAAGCCCTGTTCGCCCTCGACATCAAAAATCCACGGGATATCCGCCCCGCACCGATCCTGTATAGCGTGGTCACTGTCATAAAATTGGCGCGACAATTCGGCCGCCAGCAGGCGACCAATAGTGCTTTTGCCAGCCCCCATGGGGCCAATAAGAAATAGATTAGGTAAATCCTGCATCAGCGAACCGTCAAGCCATCGTCAAGGAGTCGTGGAGTAATAAAGACTAACAACTCTACCTTTTCATTGCTCTCTTCGGTATAGCGAAACAGCCTACCCAGCAAAGGAATGTCGCCCAAGAGCGGAGTCTTGGCAATTTGGCGAAGCTCTTCTGTCGTTAAAATACCGCCTAACACCACCGTTTGGCCGTTATCTACCAATACTTGGGTTTCAATTTGATTGGTATCAATCGGCGGCTCACCGCCAAATTCTGATTCACGAAAGCTATCATTTTTGATCACCAGATCCATAATAATGCGATTATCCGGCGTGATTTGCGGGGTGACTTCCAGTGAAAGCTCGGCTTCTTTGAACTCGGTGTCCAGATTGTCATTGCCATCTACGCGCTGGAAAGCGCGTTCCTCACCCTGGCTGATCCTGGCCGTACGCTGATTGGCGGTAATAATTCTAGGCTGCGAAATAGTCTGGCTTTTACCTTCACTTTCCAGGGCGCGTAGCTCCAGATCCAACAAAATATCGCCCGACAAATAGCCAAAGCTAAAGCCGGTGCCACGCCCTGATGCCGTCCCTAAGTCAACGGCCAGGCCGCCCTGCGCCCGGTTAATGTTATTGGGATTAATATTTCGCCGCCGAAATGCGCCATCATCGCCTTGTTGAAAGCCTCGCGTACTCGACATACCCCAGTTAATACCCAGTTCACGCGACGCGGTGTCCCGCGCGATAACAATGCGCGCTTCTATTTGCACCTGACGAACGGCGACGTCCAAGCGATCAATCGTGCGGGCAATATCGCGCACCTGCGCTGCGGTATCCTGCACTAACAGCGTATTGGTTCGATGATCAACGCTCACCCGACCACGCTCAGTCAGCAGCCCGAAGCCGTCGCTTCCGCCCCCGCTTAACAGCTGAGCCAAATCGTCGGCCCGCGCATATTTAATTTCGATAAACTCGGTCACCAGTGGCAACAGCGTTTCACGCTGATGGCGAGCTTCCAGCGCCTGGCGCTCTAAGTCAGCCAGCTCATGAGCGGGCGCTACCAATATCACATTGCCCTGCTCACGGCTCGACAACCCTTGGGTTTGTAAAATCAGCGCCAGCGCCTGATCCCAAGGCACATCATTTAAATTAAGCGTCACGCGGCCGTCCACGCTATCACTGGTGACCAGATTAAGGCCGGTAAACTGGGCCAGCGTCGCTAACACTGAGCGAACCTCAACATCTTGAAAATTAAGACTCAGCAGTTCGCCGTCAAAGCTCTTCTCTTGCGTTTGAGCAGAAGGCGGCGCTTGGCTGACCGGCTGTACATCAACCGTCAACGTGCGCCCCTTTTGCGAGGAGATCATCGCAAAAGCCCCCTCCGTTGCGATCACTAGCTGGGTACTGCGCGGCTCTGATCGAGGCGTAATGCGCGTGACTGGAGTGGTAAAATCAGTGACATCGTAGATATGATTCAGTGCGTCAGGGAGGGAGACACCGGGCAGCTCAACGAGCACGGCCTGTGCGCTATTTTCAACCACGCTGGCGTCAACATCTTCACGATCAAAGGTAACAATGAGCCGACCGGCACCGTCCTGGCCGCGTCGAAAATCAATGTTTTCTATATGCGGCCCCTCGTCGGTTTCAAGCGCCGCGGCAGCTTCGCTATTAGCGCCATGAGGGTCAGCCTCAAAGCGAATACGTAGACGATCTTCCAGCACGCTCGAAGTGAAACTCTGCGCCTCGCGCAGATTAACGACCAGACGCGTTCGCCCATTGCCTTCCAGGGCGACGATCCGCTCAATGCCAGCGCGATTCACGTCAACACGCCGATGGGCGAGTCCATTTTGCGTAGCAGCCAAATCAAGCGTGACCCGAGGTGGCGCCGTTAAACGATAGCTGCGCAGCTCGGGCACGCCGCCGGAGAAATAAAGATCAACGTTAATCCCTCCGCTTTGCGCAGGCAGCACGTCGATATCGGTCAACACCGACCCAGCGGCCCATGAAGGCAACGCCATCGATACGGATGCGCCTATTGCTATACATAATGAAGCCAATAGCGGAGGCAAGCGTGCGGCTATCTTCGCAAAGAATCTTCGTCGCCAAGCGGTCACTGTCATAAGCTATTATCCAGTTACAAGTCGTCTTCGATAATGACGAGCGATACCTGTCGCTCCTGCCAACCTTCCTGCTGAGTAAGCACCTGTTCGGTGAGATACAGTGCTTGCGCGTCTATTTGTGCAATTCGCCCATCGTTAGTGCCCATGTAGTCGCCTTCTTTAACACTGGTCACGGCGCCATCGGGCGATGCAATTAACGCTACTCGGCGCCCCGCCATTGCCATCGTGCCCACCAGATGAAGCTCTTGCAGAGGAAATTGCTCTAATGGCTGCGAGGCACGCTGTGGGTTCGGCGCTTGCACACGGCCGCTGCGCTGATTGCCATCCTCAGCTGTCGCCTGTGGCACCAAAAAGGGGCTGCGCTGATTGCTATATAAGTAGTCTAACGAAGCGCTTTCAGGCTCTAGCACGCTTATTGATGGCGGCTCGCCTACCGGCGACTGTCGGATATCAGACAGCGTCTGGACCAATGGGTCTAAATCAGGCTCCACACACCCCATCAGCAAGGCCGCTGAACTCAACAACATCACCATCGGCGCGGCATGCTTCACAAGTCGCTGCTGTTGCCTTGGCGTCATAGCACTTCGGCCCCCTCATCCAGTGGCTGAACACTGTTTTCGGGATAGCGATAGGTGCGGGCAAGGAGCGACAGCTGCAGCATATCGCCGTGCCCCTCAACGGGCGCCAAGGTGAAGTCATGCTGGGTTACCATGCGTGGCAGCAACGCGATATCGGCGATAAAACGCGCCAGCTGGTGATAGCCGCCGCGTACCTGAATATCCAGCGGCTGCTCTATATAGTGCGGCTGCTCCAACGCAGGGCGCAGCCAGATAGTGTCAATTATCAGGCGGCTATCCGCCGCGGCATCACTGATACTATCGAGCAGTGAGGGGATTTCCGCATCGCGGGGAAGCATCGTGTGAAAGTGCGCCACCTGCGCTTCTAAGACGGCCAACTGGTCACGCCGTTCCGGCAAGAAGGCGGCTTCAGACACTCGGCTGCGGTATTCACTTAACAGCCGGACTTCCTGGCGCTGCGCGGCCATGAAGGCATCGCGCTGTTCACTCACCGTTAGCCATAGCATCACGCCCAACGTCACTAGCAGCGTTACACCGCAGCTCAAAACCTTTAATAGCCACGGCCAGTTACCGGCCTCTTTGACGTCTAACCCTCGCCAGTCAATCTCGCGCAAGCGTTGCCATTCAATGGCCCAGTGGTCGCGCTGAAAACTCATAGCGCCGCCTGTTCAACGTCGAAATGAAACACGCGGCCCGCGCCGTCCTGCTCACTCTCCAGCGCCGAAAGCACTGGCACGCCCAAGCCCGATAGTGCGGCAATACGACGAAGCTGCTCGGACACCTGCCGGGCGCTGCCCGCAACCGCCGTTGCGCTGATGCTATTATCGCTTCTCGAGAGCCGCTGATAGACCACGCCGCTCACAACGCTATTCGCCACGTTATTAAACAGGTGCACGGTATCGGTGCGCGTAGACTGCAGCGCTTGAAAAACGGCTATTTGCTCGTTTAGCCGCGCAGCATCGCGCTCCACGCGCGATACGCTGTCAATATCCGCATGCAGACGCTCAATGTGGCTGCTAATAAGCGCGTTGCGCTGCTGCTGAGCGGCCAGCTTAAGCTGATAAAATTGAGAAATGAGCAGCCCAATCACCACGCCTACTAGCAGCATGACCGCCACAGCGACATAGTATTGTCGCGTTCGCCGCTCACGCTGTGCCTGCCGCCAAGGCAGCAGATTAATAGCCATCTTCACAGGCAGACTCTCATTGATTCACCCTCATCGCTAAGCCACCGGCGGTTAGCATCGTCGGCGCATCATTCATCAGGGCTTGAAGATTTAAACGTTTATTGACCTGCATGTGCTGAAAGGGATTAGCGATGGTGACCGGCGTACCACTATGGTTAGCAATACGTTCAGCCAGGCCAGGCATGACGCTTGATACACCGGCCAAAACGATATGTTGTATTGGCTGCTGATGCGCCTTTATGTGGTAGCGCTGTAAGGCTCGCATAACCTGCTGAGCAATGGCTTCGAGTAAAGGGCTAGTTAGCGGCCTATCGTCAAACGCCGTACTGCGGCTATAGACAACATGCTGGCCATGCAAGACGTGAAAAACATGCGTTGCAGCGTCAATATCGACGACGCCAATACAGGCCACACCAACATCGCCAGCTGAATCACCTGCGTGCGTTTGGCCACGCAATTCACCCAGCGAGCGCGCCAAAGCAAAGGTGTCAACGTCCACAACCGCAGGCTCAAGACCTGCGCGCTCTAACGTCTCAGCAAGCTGGATAACGTCGCGCTGGCGACAGGCCACCAGGCCCACCTGCTGCTGCCCTTCATCAAGCGGCGCAGGGCCCTGGCATTTAAAATCAAAAGCAACGTCATTGAACGGAAAAGGAACATGGCGGTCGTATTCGGCCATAATGCGTTCTTCTATCTCGTCTTCACGCAGCTCGATAGGAAAACTCAGCGTTTTAGTGATGGCCGCACTCGCAGGAATGGCGACGGCGGCTTGACGCGTATGGGGTTGCGCATGGTCTAAAGCGCGTTTCAGCGTACTGGTAACGTCATTAATGTCACGAATACGACGTTCAATTATCGTACTTTCGCGCAGCGGTTTAACGGCATAACTGACTACTTGGTAACTACCACGGCACTGCGCTAGCTCCAGCAGTTTTACACTCGCCGACGTAATGTCTATACCGATCAACCCTTTATCGGATTTCATAAAGCGCATAGTAGGTCAAGCTCCACCTGCTGATCACGTGAATCGAGGTTACCTTATTTTTAATTAAGACTCACGCGAACGAACTTACAACATATCAACACTGGTGGCCGCCGCCTCAGCTTCCTATAATGGCAGCCAATTACATGATGCGGCCGTTCAAACGCCGATCTTTTTATTCTCTCCAGGGTGCTCTTTGTTCATGACGTTTCTTCGAACCCTTATTGTGTCGCTATTTTTTCTCATCGTGTCATTGGTCGGCGCCACCGTGCTGGCCGTGGTGGCTGCGGCTATTTATTTTGCGCCGGGCTTACCCGACGTTCGTCAACTGCAGGACTTTGAGCTGCACACTCCGCTGAGAATCTTTACGCAAGACGGTAAGCTGATTGGCGAATTTGGTGAGGAGCGGCGCGTGGCGGTCGACTTCGATGAAATTCCGCAGGATATGGTCAATGCCTTGGTCGCTGCCGAAGACACCAACTATTTTGATCATGCCGGCGTCGACCCTCGTGGCTTAGCCCGGGCCGCAGTGGAGCTGGTTAGCAGTGGTGGGTCTATCCAGTCAGGCGGCTCGACCATCACCATGCAGGTCGCCCGTAACTACATGCTGACACTGGATCAAACCTTTACACGTAAGATTCGTGAAATTCTGCTGGCGCTGCAAATGGAGCAAGTGCTCAGCAAAGAAGAAATTTTCGAGCTTTACGTTAACAAGATTTTCTTGGGCAACCGTGCCTATGGCATCGCAGCGGCCTCTGAAACCTACTACGACAAGCCACTGGCTGAATTGACTCTCGCGCAAACGGCGATGATTGCGGGGTTACCCAAAGCGCCCTCCGCGTTCAACCCTCTGGCGAATTCAGAACGCTCGCTTATTCGACGCAACTGGATTCTCTTTCGCATGCGCGAGTTAGGCTATATCGACGAGAGCACCTATCAATCGTCGGTTCAGGATCCGGTGACTGCCCGCCGTCACTACACGCAAACCGAAGTTGATGCTGACTACGTTTCAGAAATGGCGCGTCAGTACGCGGTTGAGCGCTTTGGCGATGACGCCTATACCGGCGGCTACCGCATCTACACCACTATTAATAGCGAGCTACAGCCCTTTGCTCAAAAAGCACTCGCCGATGGTCTGACCGCCTATGACCTGCGCCATGGCTGGCGCGGGCCAGAGCAGCGTGAAATTGCTGCCAGCTTAGTCGAAGCGCAAGAGCAAACCGCAACTCAAGGCCTTGAAGAGGAGCTTTCTGAGTCACCCGAAATTCGTCAAACCGCCCGTCAGGCCGCCCAGCGTAGCCAAACGGAAGTCGAAGGGATTGATGGCGACGTCAGTAACTGGGTTCAAGTACTTGAACGCACGCCCAACTACGGCCTGCTGAAACCCGCCATCGTAGTAGAAAGCAGCGGCCGGGAAATGAAAGTACTTACCCGCAACGACGGGCTACAAACGATCCCATGGGCGGGTTTAAGCTGGGCACAAAAGTACCTTAGCCCACGCGGCCGTGGGGCAGAACCCAGCTCGGCGGATCAAATTGCCGTCCGTGGCGACATGATTCGCGTGATTAAGAATGAAGATGGCTCACTGCGTCTTTCTCAACGCCCGGATGCCGAAGGCTCGCTGGTCGCCCAAGACCCGCGCACCGGCGCGATTCTCGCGCTTCAAGGTGGCTTTGACTTTAACGCCAGCAAGTTCAATCGCGCGGTACAGGCTCAGCGCCAGTCAGGCTCTATCTTCAAGCCATTCATTTATTTGGCGGCCCTTGAAGATGGCGAGATGAATGCCGCAAGCGTGGTCAATGACGCGCCGGTAGTACTCGACGACGGCAGCAACTCTTTATGGCGCCCGGTGAACTCTAGCCGAGACTTCCAAGGGCCGATGCGATTACGCCCTGCGCTGGCTCGTTCACGCAACCTAGTGACTATCCGCGTCCTGCAGACGATGGGCTTAGATCACACGATTAACTACTTGGAAGGCTTCGGTTTTGCGCCAGGCCGGTTGCCACACGGATTGGCTTTAGCGCTAGGCAGCGCGAGCTTAACGCCCATGGAGATGACCAACGCCTACGCCGTTCTTGCCAATGGCGGCTTCCAAGTGGCGCCCTGGTTTATTGAACGCGTTACCCGCAACGATGATCGCGAATTGATTGATGAAGCGACGCCTCAAGTGGCTTGCCCAAGCTGTGCAGAAGATCAGGAAACGGTAGAAATTGATGGCCGCGAATACCCCATCGCCAAACGGGTAGCCGACCCGGCCGCCGTTTATATTCTGCGCGACATGCTGCGTGACGTTATCACCTCGGGCACTGGCCGCGGTGCACTAAGCCTGAACCGTGAAGACATCGTGGGCAAAACGGGCAGCACGAACAGCCTGCGCGACGCATGGTTCGCGGGCTTTAACAGCGATCTCGTCACCACGGTGTGGGTCGGTAAAGACAGCAACGAAACCCTCGCTGAGTATGGTGCCGGTGCCGCCTTACCGATTTGGGTAGAGTTCATGGGTGATGCGCTGGAAGGCACGCCGCTTGCCGTGCCAGAACGCCCTGATACGATTGTGACTGCGCGCGTTGATCCGGATACTGGCCGTCGCTTAACTGACGACCAGCCAGGCGGCCTCACCGAGCTGTTCCATCGTGATCACTTGCCGGACTACCAGCAGCGCCGCATCAGTCGCGAGCTGGAAGAAGCCAGTGGCTCGCAAGGCTCAGGCACAGCAGAGTCAATCTTCTAACGCTAGCGGATAATCCCTACGCCACGGCGCAATAGCGAAAAGGCCCGGAGAGAATATCTCCGGGCCTTTTTTTATTACTTACTCAGCGTCTTTGCGGCTATCGCCATTAGTTATTAGCCATTAACGACAGGCGCTTGCGGCTGGCGCTTACTGGCCAGCCAGTTAGCGCCAATTACCACAATCATCACCACAACACCGGCAATCTCGGTCATGAGGTTAGGATAGAAAACGCCAATAATCGCCGCCGTAATCGCCAGGCGAGGTAGCCACGACATACGCGTAAACAGATACCCTTCCAAGGCCGCTGCAAAAGCACCTAATGCCAGGATGGCGATGATGCCGTTCCAGATGACAACGGGCACAGGCCCACCCATGATGATTTCCGGGTTGAACACCATAAACAGCGGAATCAGGTACAGCCCTTTGGCAAACTTCCACGCCTGGAAGCTCGTTTCCATCGGTTTACTGCCGGCTATCGCCGCCCCGGCAAAACCTGCCAAGGCGATGGGCGGCGTCACGTTAGAGTCCTGGGAGTACCAGAACACCACCAGGTGAGCGACCAGCAGCGGGATCCCAAACTCCTGGGTAAGCGCCGGGCCAACTAACACAATCAGCACGATATAGCTCGCCGTTACCGGCAGGCCCATGCCTAGTACTAAGCTTGCCAAGAGCACCATCAGCAGCGCGAGCAGGATATTGCCGCCAGAGAAGGCCAGCATCATCGACGAGAATTTCAGGCCTAAACCGGTTAAACCCACAACGCCAACGATAATACCGGCAACCGCGCAGGCCATTGAGACGGACACCGCGTTGCGCGCACCGAGTTCTAAACCTTCAATAAGCTTGGCAAATCCCGCGCGGATAACGTTTTTAATCGACGTCGACGTTACCGGCTGACCCTGGCTCGGCGCCACAAAGAAAAACCACAGCGCATAGCGCAGTACCGCCACGGCTACCATGGTGACCACCGCATAGTAGCCCACGCGCATAGGCGACATACTCAGCGCCAGCAGCCAGACCAGCACGGCTAGCGGCAGCAAGAAGTGCCAGCCATCTTTCAGAACTTGGCGCATCTGCGGCAGCTCTTCTTTCGGCAGCCCCTGCATGCCTTGCTTAAGAGCAATGATGTGGACAAACAGATAGACCGTCGAGAAATACATAATCGCCGGCAAAATACTGACTTTCACAATGTCCAAGTACGGCGTATTGGTGTACTCGGCAATCAAGAAAGCACCCGCCCCCATCAACGGCGGCATAATCTGCCCACCGGTTGAGGCCGCGGCTTCAATCCCCCCCGCCTGTTTGGCTTTGTAGCCCAGTTTTTTCATTAGCGGAATAGTAAACGCGCCGGTGGTAACAACGTTGGCAATCGCGCTGCCGGAAATAGATCCCATGCCCGCGGAGGCTAGCACCGCAGCCTTGGCCGGCCCGCCGCGCTGGCGACCGGTGGCGGCATACGCCATGTCTATAAAGAACTTACCCGCACCAGTACATTCCAAAAAAGCGCCAAACAGTACAAAGATAAAGATATAGGTGGCCGCCACGCCGAGCGGCAGGCCGAAGATACCCTCTTGGCCCAAGTAAAGCTGGCCAGCCACGCGGTCAATGCTATAGCCGCGATGTTCCAGGATGCCCGGCATCCACTCGCCCAACCACGGCAGCTCGCCCCGCGGCCCGGCAAAGGCATACACAATGGCAATCAAGCCGATCACGGTCATGCCGAAACCCACCGCGCGGCGGCTCGCTTCTAGCACCGTCACGGTCGCAATACAGGCGACCAGAATATCGGTACTGCTCCAAAAACCTGCTCGGCTGAAAATCTCATCCAGGTTGAACACTAAATAGCCGCCGGTGACGATCGCCCCGGCTAGAAATACGAGATCAACTCCCCACCCAACGACGCCACGTTTACCGGTGGGGCCAAAGGCTGGAAACATTAAAAATGCCAGCATCATGATCAATGCCAGGTGAATACTGCGCTGATAAAACAACCCTAACGGCTGGATACCTGCGGAATACAGCTGAAAAAGGGAAAGTCCCACCGCCACAATGGTGATCAACCACAGCACCATGCGGGGTTGAATCACATTACCGCCTGGTATTACGGTCGGCGGTTGATTGGATTCGTTCATGAAGTCCTCGGAAGCGTTAACTAATGTCGTTTTTATTCACGCGGGGAGGCGTGAGGAGCGGCTAGCTGAATGGTCACGCGCTGCCCAGCGGCGAGGGCGCTCAAGCTTACCTGAGGATGCTCGCCGTCTGGCCACACCACTCGATGATTGACGGCAGGCGAGCCGACTCTTAGTAGATAGCGATTATTGGCGACAGGCTCGTCAATCGCATTAATCCAGTAGCCGCCTTCACCGTCTGAGACCTGCTCTCCACGGCCAAAGATATGCCCAAGCCCTGCAGCGAAGTCAGGTTGATGGCTACGTTCTAACTGCATCACGCCTGCCGCATTTCGATAGCAGTCAAGTACGGTGAAGTGCTCCACAGAGTGCTGCCACTTAATACACCAGCGGCCGCCAAGAGGGACCGTTTCATCCACCAAGACGTCGCCTTGCTCGGTTGTCACTGCTAATCGCATAAACGGCGTCGCCGAAGCGGGGGAAGCCCCCGCTTCGGCGAATGGTAAACATGCAATCAGTAGCGCCACCAGTCGATGTTGCCACTGCATGGTGGTGTCCTTTAGCCGTTACGGACGCAAGCGATCCGGGATGTCAGCGCCAACTTCTTCGAAATAACGCAGCGCACCTGGGTGTAACGGCACCGGCGTAGAGTCCATAGTGAACTGAACGGTGGTGTCATTAGCCGCAGGGTGAACAGCAATTAGCTCGTCGGTGTTTTCAAACAGCAGCTGGGTAAGCTGATACGCCAACTCTTCGTCCATATCGGCGTTAACCACCAATACGTTAGGAATACCGATCGTCTGAACCGCTTCATCCATGCCGTCATACATACCGGCGGCTAGCTCATACGGTGCAAACACCTCTTCTTCTGCCTGCGCGTTAGCGATCTCTTCGTCAGAGAAGCCAATAAGACGAATATCACGCGTGGCGGCTAGGTTAAGAATTGAACTGGTGGGCGGCCCTACGCTCCAGAAACCAGCGTCGATATCGCCATCGCGAATCGCATCGGCGGTTTCATTGAAGTTAAGGCGCTGAGGCGTAAAGTCTTCGTAGTCAACGCCATTGGATTCAAGCAACGCACGCACATTAAGCTCAGTGCCGCTGCCCGGTGCACCCACAGAAACGCGCTTACCGGCCAAATCTGCAATCGATTTAATATCCGACTCTGCTAGCGTAACCAGCTGCACGGCATTGGGATACACAGAGGCCAGCGCACGGGTATTTTCGACCTGACGCCCGTCAAAGTCACCGGTACCGGTGTACGCCTGATAGACCGTATCAGCCAGCGCCAGCGCTAAATCCGCGTCGCCGCGCATGATCAGCCCCATATTCTCAACCGACGCACCAGTAACTTCCGCCGTCGCCTGAGCCCCTTCGATATGGTTATTGATCATTTCAGCGAAACCACCGCCGATAGGGTAATACACGCCGCCGGTGCCACCGGTCGCAATTGAAAGTTGTTGGGCGCTAGCGGGTAGCGCGACCGCGAGCAACGATGCGGCAGCTGCTGTGGTGTATAGAGAGCGTAGAGTTCGCATGAGCATTTCCTCCGTCCTGCTTGGACTTATAGGTATGGTTGACGATAAAGGAGGTTTTGGAGCCCCAGCGCCTGCCGGGCAATCAAACGGCTAAGCAAACGCGGTGGAGGAGAAGTTAGCACGGCTTAAGCGTTAGATGCTAATTGGCCATTATTAACGTTTAACGACATCACAACGCCCACAACCGCGAGCAATGTCAGCATGGTCATCAGAAATAATCCGCCGACAACAATACTGAAATACGTTAGTAATCTCTTAACCTCTGCCAAATAGTTAATATTTATTGATAATAGCTGACAATCTTTCACAATGTACCGCTACTCGCTCAGGAGCCATACTGAAATGGAATCCGATAGTCAAACGCCAACCTTTAAGGAAAAAAACATTAGCGCGCCAAGCGGTCCCCGTCAAAATTTAGCCATCAGCGCTTATCGTCAGCTTAAGCATGACATTATTCGCGGCTGCTATGCGCCGGGACAAAAGCTGCTAATGACGCACCTTAAAGAACATTACGGCGCGAGCACCGGGCCGCTGCGCGAAGCGCTTTCCCAACTGGTGGCAGACCGCTTAGTGGTGGCGATCAGCCAACGCGGCTATCGCGTGGCCCCGATGTCGCTGGCCGAGCTCAACGATATTTACGATGCCCGTGCCCAGCTTGAAGGGCTGATTCTGCGCCTAGCCATAGAGCGCGGCAACGACGACTGGGAAGCCACGGTGCTGGCTACCGCTCACCTATTAGCGAAAGTCACCGACATCAACACGCCCGATGACCTTCTCGAAATCTGGGACCAGCGCCATAAAGCCTTTCACACCGCGATTGCCAGCGGCTGCAACTCCCCTCACCTGCTGCAGATGCGCAACACGCTGTTTGATCAGGTAGAGCGCTACCGCCACCTGTGGCTGCAAGAAACCGTGATGTCGCCCCAGGCGCTAGAACTTAAGCGCCAAGAGCACTCAGCGCTGGTGGATGTCATCTTAGCCCGCGACACCGCTCAGGCCGGCACCCTGATGCGCGACCACCTGATGACACCGGTTCCGATTATTACCCGCGTTCTCAAAGCGCGCGGCATCGAATAAGCATGTCGGTTTAAGCGTGTCACTTCCAAAATAAATTCTGCGTTTTAAAAAAATGTAGATATTTTAAATTAACGGCGATACATTGGCCTTATGCTACTTTGCAGCCAATCCATTGCTGTGGGCGATTTATAGCGCCTGCATAACGAATCGAGGAATTTACGCCATGACGCATTTTAACTGGGACGACCCGCTGCTACTGGAACAACAGCTGACGGACGAAGAGCGCCAGATTCGTGATGCAGCCTATGATTACTGCCAAGAAAATCTTCAGCCCCGCGTGCTAACTGCCTTCCGCGAAGAGCGCTTTGATCGTGAAATCATGAGCGAGATGGGCGGACTTGGCCTGCTTGGCGCCACCGTTTCCCCAGAGTACGGCGGCGCGGGCGTTAACCACGTCGCGTATGGTTTGATTGCTCGTGAAGTTGAGCGCGTTGACTCTGGCTACCGCTCAGCCATGAGCGTGCAGTCTTCGCTGGTGATGTACCCCATCGAAACCTACGGCTCTGAAGAACAGAAGCAAAAATTCCTGCCCAAGCTTGCCAGCGGCGAGATGATTGGCTGCTTTGGCCTGACCGAACCCGACCACGGCTCAGACCCGGGCGGCATGATTACGCGCGCAGAGAAAGTCGACGGCGGCTATCGCCTAACCGGCGCCAAAATGTGGATCACCAACAGCCCTATTGCCGATATCGCGGTGGTATGGGCCAAGTCAGCGGCTCACGACAACCAGATTAAAGGCTTTATCGTTGAGCGCGGCACTGAAGGCTTCAGTACGCCCAAAATTGAAGGCAAAGTATCGCTGCGCGCCTCGATTACCGGTGAGATCGTACTAGACAACGCCTTCGTTCCTGAAGAGAACCTGCTGCCTAACGTCAGCGGTCTGAAAGGCCCGTTTGGCTGTTTGAACAAAGCCCGCTACGGCATCGCTTGGGGCGTCATGGGCACCGCTGAGTTCTGCTGGCACGCCGCGCGTCAATACACGCTGGACCGCAAGCAGTTTGGCCGCCCGCTAGCTGCTAATCAGCTCATCCAGAAAAAACTGGCCGATATGCAGACCGAAATTACCCTGGGCCTGCAGGCAGCGCTGCAGGTTGGCCGCCTGATGGACAGCGGCAACTGGGCGCCGGAAATGGTCTCGCTGATCAAGCGTAACAACTGCGGCAAAGCGCTGGATATCGCTCGCCAGTCCCGTGACATGCACGGCGGCAACGGTGTTTCCGACGAGTACGGCGTCATTCGGCATATGGTCAACTTAGAGTCGGTGAATACGTACGAAGGTACTCACGACGTGCATGCCTTGATTCTAGGCCGTGCGCAGACGGGCATTCAGTCGTTCTTTTAATAGACTTAGGCTTAATAGAACTCTGAACAATAGCCTTTAATCGTCATTAGCCAAGGAAGCAGCTGTTATGAGCAAGCCTCTATTAAGCGAGCCAACCAAGCCTCTGGCCGGGATTAAAGTACTCGATATCTCTCGGGTGCTGGCCGGGCCATGGTGCGGACAAATGCTCGCGGACATGGGGGCGGATGTGATTAAGATTGAGCGCCCGGGCAGTGGTGATGATACCCGCCATTGGGGCCCTCCTTGGCTGGCTGGCACAGAAGAGTCGGCGTATTACCTGTGCGCTAACCGTGGCAAGCGCTCAGTAACCGTCGATATGGCCAAGCCCGAAGGCCAAGCGGTGATTAAGCAACTTGTCGCTCAATCGGATGTGCTGATAGAAAACTTTAAAGTGGGCGGTTTAAAGCGTTACGGCCTGGATTACGCGAGCCTGCAGGCATTAAACCCTAAACTGATTTACTGCTCAATTACCGGTTTTGGTCAGGAAAGCCCCTACGCCCACCGCGCGGGCTACGACTTTATGATCCAAGCGATGGGCGGCATAATGAGCCTGACGGGTAAGCCAGACGATGAACCCGGCGGCGGCCCGGTCAAAAGCGGCGTAGCATTTACCGACATTTTTACCGGGCTTTATGCCGCCAACGCGGTGCTTGCGGCGCTTTATCAACGCCGTGATAGCGGCGTTGGCTGCCACATTGATATGGCGCTCATGGATGTGCAGGTCGGCGTGCTCGCCAATCAGGCGCTTAACTATCTAACCTCGGGCAATGTGCCTCAGCGATTAGGTAACGCTCATCCTAATATCGTGCCCTATCAAGCCTTTGCTACCCAGGACGGCCATATTATTGTCGCTGTGGGCAATGACGAACAGTTCAAGCGCTTTTGTACCGTGCTTTCACTGCCAAGCTTGGCTGAAGACCCGCGCTTCGCGACTAACGGCGCACGGGTTAACCAGCGCGCATTGCTGGTTCCACAGCTGGAAGCGGCACTGGCTCAACGCGGCACCGATGAATGGCTCGCTGCCTTTGAAGCGGTAGGCGTACCCTGCGGCCCGATTAATACGCTAGACCGAGTATTTGACGACCCCCACGTCAAAGCTCGCGGGCTTAAGCAAACCCTGCCCCACGCCCAGGCAGGCCACGTAGATTTGGTAGCCAACCCCATTCGCTTCAACGGTAAGCAAATGAGTGCCTCAACGGCGCCACCGCACCTGGGTGAACATACCGAAAACGTATTGGATGAGCTCGGCATTACACCAGAGCAGCGTACCGCTCTTCGTGAGGCGGGCATTATTTAGCCCGCACTGATGAAATATCTTCCCCTTTGTGGCGCCTCACCAGGCGCCTTTTTTGTGTCTATTTGGGCACGCAACCATTATCGGTAAAAAATTAATTATACTTTAATAAAAAATATATACATAGCGCATGAGTGGTGTGATTTATTGTCATGAAGTGGCTGCGTAAGATAGATTTACCGTCAATTTGCGCTACCCTATTAGTGTTGTAATGTGCTTATCAATCTATCCGTGACGAACCTATTTTTGGGCGGCGGAAAACAAGTAATATCATGCAAGGGAGAAAACATTGGCTCATTCCAATCCCTCTCGCGGTTCTGGCGGATTTTTCGCCAAATTCGTGGGGGTTATAGTTGCACTTGTCGGTCTCGCTCTTGGCGGCGGCGGGCTCTATCTGGCAATACTCGGCGGCTCCTGGTATTACCTAATCGCCGGTGCGGCAACGCTCGTAGCTGGGACTCAGCTGATCCGAGGGCACGTGTCCGGCGCTTACATTTTCGCGCTTGTCTTTATTGGCACTTTCCTTTGGGCCGCGTGGGAATCGGGACTTAACTACTGGCGCTGGATTCCCCGCCTGGATGTTGTATTGATCCTGGCCATTCTAGTTGCCTTAGTGGCCCCTTGCCTAAGAGGTGGTCCCGGGCGCAAATCCAGCTTCTCCGTTGCGGGCGTGATGGTATTGGGACTGATCATAGCCGGCGCGTTGGCATTCCTACCCGGCCGTGGTTATCAGCACTTTGCCGATGTACCCGCAATGGCAGAAGGCTCGCTGGCGACTGACATGGGCGATGCCCAACCTGCAGATGCCCCCGCTGACGAGGACTGGGTTGCCTACGGCCGTGATTCCGCTGCGACGCGCTACTCTCCGCTCGAGCAGATCAACCCTGATAACGTAGGCGATCTCGAAGTGGCCTGGGAATATCGCACTGGCGACTTACTCGACCACCGGTGGGGTGCTGAGACAACACCACTAAAAATCGGTGATAACGTCTTTCTGTGTACTTCGCGCAACATTTTGATTTCTCTTGATGCAGCCACTGGTGAAGAGAACTGGCGCTACGATCCGGTGGTTTCTGAAGACTCCATCCCCTACACCGCCGCTTGCCGGGGTGTGACCTACTACGAAGTGCCCGAAAACTACGCTGCTCCGGAGAGCGATGATAACGCTGCCAGTCAGGGTGAGCAGATCGCGGCCAGTGGCGAACAGGAAGATGGCGAAGACAACGCGCCACAGAACGAAACGCCGACTCCCGTCGTCGCCAATGACGATCAGGCCTGCCGCACGCGCATTATCTCCGGCACCCTAGACGGTCGCCTGATTCAGGTCGATGCCGCTAACGGCGAGCCCTGTACAGATTTCGGTGACAACGGCCAGGTCGATATAAAGCGCAATATGGGCGAGACGCCACCAGGCTACGTTGCCATAAACTCGCCGCCTGTCGTCGTCAACGATGTCCTTGTGACAGGACACCAGGTGCTCGATGGCCAGCGTCGCTACCCACCCTCCGGCGTGATTCAGGGCTATGACGTGGTGACCGGCGAGCAGCGCTGGGCCTGGGATGCAGGTCGCCCCGACCAGAGCGAACCGCTGACCGGTGATGAAATCTATACGCGCGGTTCGCCCAACATGTGGACGATCGCCGCCGGTGATAGCAGCCTAGGGTTGGTCTATCTGCCGATGGCCAATGCTGCCGGCGACTACTGGAGCAGCTCGCGCACCGAAGAAGAAAACGAGTGGGCAGCGTCCATGGTCGCTCTTGACGTGGAAACAGGCCTGCCTGCATGGCATTTCCAAACGTCTCACGTTGATGTCTGGGATTATGACCCAGGCTCCCAGCCTACAATGATCGACTTCCCCACCGACGATGGCAATGTGCCGGCGCTGGTGATGCCGACCAAGCAAGGTGAGATCTACGTCTTCAACCGCGAGACTGGTGAGCTGCTGGGCGGCGGTGCGGAAGAGCGCCCGGTACCGCAAGGTGGTGCCGAGCCCGAGATGCGCAGCGAAACGCAGCCCTTCTCGCTCTACGCTACGTTGCGTCAGCCGGATATCACCGAGAAGGACATGTGGGGCATGTCGCCCTTTGATCAGCTTTTCTGCCGCATTCAGTATCGCCAGGCAAGCTGGGAAGGTATGTACACCCCGCCGACTGCTGACCAGCCTTGGGTTCAGTACACCGGCTATAACGGTGGCTCCGACTGGGGTAGCGTTGCGATCGACCCGCGCCGGGGCGTGATCATTGCTAACTACAACGACATGCCCAACTATAACGAGCTGGTGCCGCGTGACGTTGCCAATGAGCGTGGCTGGGTTCCGCGTGAAGAGCTGGATGAAGATACCGGCGGCGCCGAAGGTGCGGGTGATCCGCAGGCCAACACGCCCTATGCGATCAACGTGAACGCTGGCTGGCGCGTGCCCTTTACGGGGATGTTGTGTAAGCAACCTCCTTATGGTCATATCCGCGCTATAGAACTTGCGACCGGTGACACGCTGTGGGATCGACCGTTCGGTACCGCGCGTGCCAATGGCCCTTGGGGCATCCGTTCCGGCCTACCGATCGACATCGGCACGCCCAATAACGGTGGCTCCGTGGTCACGGCCGGCGGTTTGATCTTCATCGCTGCGGCAACTGATGATCTTATCCGGGCAATCGATATCGAAACGGGTGAAACCGTGTGGCAAGCTGCGCTACCTGCGGGCGGCCAGGCCAACCCGATGGTTTATGAAGCCAACGGACGACAGTATCTGGTGATCGTGGCGACGGGCCACCACTTCATGGAAACCCCCACCGGCGACTACGTGATCGCCTACGCTCTGCCGGAGCAAAGCGATTCCTGATCGCTCACTTCGCTAGCGGTAACACGAGATCGCCCCGACCAAATGGCTGGGGCGATCTCTTTCATGGCAAACCTTTTTCGCCGAAAAGCGTGAACAACTACTCAACCGTGCTCAACGGCGAACAAAGAGCAAGCCTGTCGCTTTTGCATACTATATACGTGCTCTATTACCTACTATGCTGAAAGAACAACCCTCATCAACAGGAAATGAGCTATGAGCAGTAATGCCGAACTCAACGAGCTAAAACATAAATACGTTGCCGCGGGCGCCGCGAGCCCGGCGACGGCCTTTGCCGATCGTGCTGAAAATGCTGAAATCTGGGACGCTGACGGCAACCGTTTTATCGACTTTGCAGGCGGCATTGGCGTGCTCAACGTAGGCCACCGCCACCCTAAAGTGGTCGCCGCGGTTAAAGCCCAGCTTGATAAGCTAATGCACACCTGCCAGACGGTTATGCCTTATGAAGGCTACGTCAAAGTCGCCGAAAAGCTCAGCCACCTCGTTCCGGTACGTGGCCATGCCAAAGTAATGCTGGCTAACTCCGGCGCCGAAGCGCTGGAAAACGCCGTTAAAATCGCGCGCGCCGCTACCGGTCGCTCCAACGTGATTTGTTTTGACGGCGGCTACCATGGTCGCACCTTCTTCACGATGGCGATGAACGGCAAGGTGGCGCCGTATCAGAGCGACTTCGGCCCAATGCCGGGCACCGTTTTCCGCGCACCCTACCCAGTGCCTTACCACGGCGTTAGCGAAGACGAAGCCATTCGCGGCTTAAAGATGACGCTAAAAACGGACGCCAACCCCAAAGACACTGCGGCGATTGTGCTTGAACCGGTACTCGGTGAAGGCGGCTTTTATCCGGCATCCACCAGCTTTTTGACCAAGATCCGTGAAATCTGCGATGAGCACGGCATTTTAATGATCATCGATGAAGTGCAGTCGGGCTTTGGCCGCACCGGTAAGATGTTTGCTATCGAACACAGCGGCGTTGAGCCAGACATCATGACCATGGCCAAGAGTATGGCCGACGGCATGCCGATCTCTGCCATCGTGGGTACCGATAAAGTGATGGATGCTTCTGGCCCTAACTCCCTAGGCGGCACTTACACCGGCAGCCCCACTGCCTGCGCAGCCGCGCTGGCGGTGATGGAAGTGTTTGAAGAAGAGAACATTCTTGAGAAGAGCCAAGCCTTGGGCGAGAAGCTTTCAAAGCGCTTCACCGAGTGGGCAGGCAAGTTTGAATGCATCGACCACGTGCGCAACATGGGCTCAATGGCGGCGTTCGAACTGGTATCGAATAAAACAGACCACACGCCGAATGCCGAGCTGGCCGCAGCGCTGTGTAAGAAAGCCCGCGAAGAAGGCTTGATTCTGCTTTCCTGCGGCATGTACGGCAACACTATCCGCTTTTTGATGCCGGTCACTATTGAAGACGACGTACTCAACGAAGGGCTGGATATTATTGAGTCCTGCTTGGAGTCGCTGACCTAAGCGCTATTAGCGTACAAGCAAATGCCGCCCAAATCTGGCGGCATTTATTTTTTAACGCGGCCGGCGATCGCCTTCAATAAAATTCGCCGTAAATACCGCTTTACCGTGGGTCTCAAACGACCACTTCATCACCTCACCCAACGCCGTCATCACAGCATCGAACTCCCCAAATACCTGAGTGCTCATACGGTTCAGGTGTACTTCTAATCCAGTCGCTTCCAAGCATTTGACGACTTCTTTTACTACCGGCTTAAAATCATCGGCCAGTGGGTAATAGCTAAGCTGTACGGAAAGATACATAACGCCTCCTTACGTGGCTCTTTACATAGTATGTGACGTTTTCCCGACGCTGGATAAACGCTGCCAGGCCGCCAAAATGGCGGCACGGGTTTCATCCGGATGCTCCATCGGGAACATGTGCGTACCCGAAACCTCGCTGACCGTTAGGCCCTTGCGCTTTAAACGCTTGATGCGCGACGCCGTTAACAAGTGCGACTCTGTGCCCGCCACTAATTCTATCGGCACGCCCAGCCGCTTGGGCAGCCGCGAAAGGTGGTCAGGCAGGTGGCGAAAAATTTCCACCTCAATCTCCGGATTAAACGTCAGCTCCGCGCTGCCGTCATCTAACAACCGCGTCCCTGCTTCAATGTAGTCGTTGAGCGCTTCCGGGGTAAAGCGGCGAAACAAGCCTCGGCGACCGAGTGAGCTGGCCATTATCTCGCGGCTGGGCCACGCGGTGCGCCGCCCCAGGGTTTTACCGGCAGGCGTGACTCGATCAATAAATCCAAACCGCTTGGCGGCTTTCATGGCCCAAGCATCCGTTCCGAGCATCAACGGCGGGTCGAGCATGATCACACCGCAAAAGCGCTCAGGCTGCTTATCCGCAGCCATGGCCATCAAGGTACCGCCCAGCGAATGGCCCACGCCTAGCAGCGGCGTATCGCCTTCCGGCAGGTAGCTAAGCAGCTCATCCACCAAATTACCCCAGTTATGATTAACGGGGTAATCCGGATGGTGGCCCAGGCGGTCTACGGGATGAAGATCAAACGTTTCTGCCAGCGGGTCTAGCAGGCTGCGATAACTTAGCCCTGGAAAACCATTGGCGTGGGCAAACACTAAACGTGGGCGTGAAGTCGTCTCAGCAGGCATGGCATGGCTCGTCGATAAGAGTAAATCAGCAATGGCTTGGCCATCTATCATATGTCTGTTTTATCCTGCCCCTCACAGAGCGTCAATCCACATAAGTGTTAACGTGCTAATTAAAATAGCGGCAGCTGATGCTCTTGACTGCTTTCCGCCAGCCGATACCCCACGCCCAGCAGGCGTACCGGGCGTTCACCGCGGGCCCAGCCAATCTTCAGTAAGGTTTCAAACTGGTCAAGATTAGGCGCTGGGTCGGCATGTTCGACGGTGGTTTGAGTGAAATCGCTAAATTTTACTTTAACGATCAGTCCTCGCACCGCCAACGGCGGGTCAAGACGTGCATAGCGCCGCTCTAAATCCTCGATCAGCGCGGGCAGCTCACGACGGCAGGCGTCGAGATTAGGCAAGTCTTGTGCGTAGGTTTGCTCGGTACTGACCGATTTACGCTCACGGTGCGTTTTCACCGGCCGCTCATCTCGCCCCCAGCTTAGCTCATGCAGGCGCCGGCCAAAGCGGCCAAAGTGTTCGACAAGTTCGGTCAGTGAGCGCGTGCGTAAATCGGTACAGGTTTGAATACCAAGCCCGGATAGCTTTTCTGCCGTGCGAGGGCCAACGCCGTGAATTTTCTTGACCGGCAGCTGCTGCACAAAGCTATCAACTTCATCCGGCGTGATCACACATAGCCCGTTGGGCTTGTTCCAATCGCTGGCGATTTTAGCCAGAAACTTATTGGGCGCTACCCCTGCCGAGACCGTAATGCCTACTTCGCGGCTAACCCGCTCGCGGATCGCTTCTGCCATGAGCGTTGCGCTACCGTGATGCAAGGTGATGTCTGAAACATCCAAAAATGCCTCATCCAAAGACAGCGGCTCAATCAGCTCAGTGACGTCGCGATAAATCGCGAAAACTTGGCGGGCAACCTCTTTATATTTGGCCATATCGCCGCGAATTACGGTCAGATGCGGGCAGCGCTTGAGCGCCTGCCCCATCGGCATGGCCGAATGGATACCAAACACGCGAGCGGGATAGTTACAGGTAGCGACCACGCCGCGCTGCTCAACGCTGCCGCCAATGGCAATCGGAATGTCTCGCAGCGCGGGGTTATCGCGCATTTCCACCGCTGCATAAAAGCAGTCACAGTCGCAGTGAATAATTTTGCGCACCGGCTACCCTTCCAACTGTAAAAAAACACAGTTTACCACAAGAAACGCCAGCTCAGGTGCCGCAAAATGTCCTGAGAACCTGCTCGTTTTCTGTGGCAGGCGCCGCTAAACGGCGGGCTTCAACCGACCCATCAAACGGCTTCGTTACCACCGCCAACAGAGTGTGGAACGGTGCAAAGTCACCGTCGTAAGCAGCATTGATCACTTCCTGAACTCGGTGGTTACGAGGAATAATGACAGGATTGGCACGCCGCATCGCGGTAAGGCGCTGGCTATCTTGGCTGGCGCTCTGCTCGGCCTGCCATGTCTCTAGCCAAGCGGTTAACTCGTTAGGCTGAGTCGTTAGCGCCAGCAGCGCCTCACGGTTCTCATTACTCAAAGAGCAAGCGTAGCGAGTAAGCGCATCAAAAGTCGCGGTCATATCCATGCGCCCCTGATGCATATGGCTTTCGAGGCCTTTCATCAGCGGCACTGCCTGCTCGCTTTCTGGTGAGAGGCCCAGTTTGTCAGCATCCAAGCGGCGCTGCTCTTGTTGAAATAGCGTATCGAAATGGCGAAGTGCGGCAGTGGCCTGCTCTACCAGCGCATCGCCCTGCTCATTCATGAGCGGCAGCAGCGTTTCAGCAAAGCGAGCCAAGTTCCACTGCGCAATCGCGGGCTGATTGGCAAACGCATAGCGCCGCCCTTGGTCGATAGAGCTATACACTTTTTGCGGATCAAACTGCTCCATAAACGCACAGGGGCCGTAGTCGATGGTTTCACCGGCAATGCTGCAGTTATCGGTATTCATCACGCCGTGGATAAAGCCGACGCTCATCCAGCGCGCAATCAGCAGCGCTTGGCGGGCGACCACCGCCTCTAATAGCGCTAGATACGGATCTTCCGCACTGGCGGCATCCGGGTAGTGGCGGGCAATGACATGATCCGCCAGCGCTTTTATTACGGCACCGTCTCGACGAGAGGCGGCAAACTGAAACGTGCCCACGCGAATATGGCTGCTCGCCACGCGAGTAAATACCGCCCCAGGTTCAGACATCTGCCGCGCCACTCGCTCGCCGCTGGCTACCGCTGCCAGTGCACGTGTGGTTGGTACGCCCACCGCAGCCATAAACTCGCTGACCAGGTATTCACGCAGCACGGGGCCTAGCGGCGAACGGCCGTCGCCACCGCGGGAAAACGGCGTACGGCCGCTGCCTTTTAGCTGCACATCACGGCGGGTGCCGTTCTGATCAACCACTTCCCCCAACAACAGCGCACGGCCATCGCCCAGCTGCGGCACAAAGTTGCCGAACTGATGGCCCGCATAGCCCAACGCACCCGGCTTAGCACCGGGCATGGGCTGATTGCCGCTGAACCATTGGGCTAACGTGGCAGGGTCAGGCACTTCTTTAGCGCCCAGCATCTGGGCAAGTGGGGCGTTAAAAGCAATCAGTTCAGGGCGAGCCACGGGCGTTGCCTGGCTTTCAATCCACAAGGGTTCAGGTAACGTGGAATAGAAATGTTCGAATGACAGCACGATAGGCTCCGCTTTTAGTGGCTGTGGTTAGCTAATACCCTAGCACTATCGTCAAGTAAACGCCGAGGATGGATCCGTCCGCCTATCAGGCATCTTTTTTTGATGCATTGCCAAGCCATGACCGAAGTTCCTTTTCCGCTGCTTCTAAGCCTTCGCGATTGATTATTTTTTGGTTAATCGCGTTGGCAACCGCACGCGCGCGTTTGTTAAATAGGATGCCAAGATCATTCTGGTCGAGGGCCACGACATCGAGCTTGTCATAAACGTCTAACAATCGGTTCTGCACGGTACGCAGCGAAAGATTGCGCCGTGTTGCAATGGCCTTGTCTGGTAGACCCAGGGCTACATCCAGCAGAATGAGGTATTCAAATTCGGTCAGGGCACTGCGTGAACGGATCTGCTGGTTTTGTAACTGGTGAACTTCAAGGTCAACCACGATCTGCGCTTCAATCAAGACAGCACGAAGTGCCACACGCATTCTCTCTGGTGAGGCTGTTTTGAGTACATAGCCATAAGCTGCCTGATCGGGGACGATATGGGCAATGCCGCGTAAATAGGCTTCATCGGAGTAATTCGACCAGAATAGAATGCGGGCGTCAGGCCGCCTGGCCCAAATCGCTCTCGCAGCTTCGATACCGTTATGCTCCCTCATGCGCAAGTCCATAACGATGGCTGAAATATTGTGGCGCTGAGTTAAGGCTTCCGCTTCTTTACCATCCTGCGCCATCAGAATTTGCTCAAATTCTGGGAGGGCGCCCTCAACGATTTCATGCAAGAAGTCAGCGTGCATTTTATCGTCTTCAACCAGCAGTATTTTCATGGTCCGCTCTTTGGGTAGTAACAAAGACTTCTGGCAATCTGATCGTTATTTGCGTGCCATTCTGAGTGGCGATGTCGTATTTTGCTCCGATAAGGCGGGCACGGGTTTTCATATGCGCTAGACCGCTGCAAGGCCCGGAATCGCGCAGCTTAAACCGGCCATTATCGACAATTCGGATAGTCAGATAGCTATCAGCATCATCGCACACAGTGACGAAAATATGCGCGGCACCCGAATGCTGGACGGCATTATTAATAGCCTCCTGACAGATCCTGAAAACGGCGATACGGGTGACTTCAGGTAGCCCATCAACAGCGCTTTCGGTCAAGTCTTCGACAGTGAAACAAACAGAACTCTCGCGGCTAACGGCGCGCTCTAAATGCGTAATAACCGCGTGACGAAAACCAAACAGCTCGAGAATTGAAGGAATAGAGATATCAATGATATCGCGTAAATCCTGTATCGTATTTTGTATTTGTTGATGTAAGCGATAATGTTGGCCCTCTGTCATACCAGGGCGAATATCGCGAGCAATTCGGGTCAGGTCCGCCAGAGTCTGATCGTGCAAATCCATGCCGATCCGTTGCCGCTCAGCTTCCAGCGCATCGGTTAGATTCAATGCGCCAAGACGAAGCCCTTCTTCTCTTGCCAAAAGTTCAGCACGAAAAACGGCTTCCCTATTCGCTTTCTCATTGGCGCGCAATGCATAGAAATACGGGGCCAGTATATCGGCCAGACTTCGCACCTGTTCAACATGCTGTTGGGTGTATAGATTCTGCTGCTTGGAAGAACAGTTCAATGATCCGACGACGTTGCCCAATACTTTCATCGCAACATTGACGCGACTGCGGAATTCATTATCAAGGATCGGCGCGCTGACGGCACCGGGAAACATATAACGTGGATCTTTTTGGGCATTCCCGGTAAGAAGGTAGTCGGCTTTGCCCAAAAGAATGTCACGAACGGGAGACTGCGCCACAAGTGACCGAGAGGTGCCCCAAGTGGTCTGTAGACCAACCTCGTAGGCCGTATTCCATCGGCTGTCTGTATCCGTTAGGCACACATCAAGATGATCAAATTCGATGATGTTGGCGATTTCCGCTTTAACGGAACGCAATGCTGAATCAATATCGAGGTTGCCTGCCAGCAGATTGGCAATGCGCAGGTAATGGGCGAGATCCGACATGAAGACTCCCTCCTAGGGGCACCCTTTTACGAGGCTACAACGACTTTGCGGAAACCCGCAACAAAACTGCGCGAACCCGCAACATTAGTACGGTAAATACTCTTTACGCTTTTAGCACGGTTGTCGAAACTAAAATCTATAACAAATAAAACAAATTAAGACGTGGACTACGGACTACCTAGCCGCGTCAAGGAGAATAAGATGAACGTCAACGCCAATCTTTACAACGCGATTGTCCGCAAAAAAAACCTGAGCCCTAACCTTCCCTTCAGACCTCTACTTTTCAGCGTTGTCGCTGGCATAGTGATGGGAATGTCCGGGAATGCCTTAGCCGACACTGCAGACAAACGCATCGCCCTTTCAAACAACTATGCAGGCAACTCCTGGCGTCAGGCTATGCTGGAAAGCTGGGAGAAAGTCGCTGAGGAGGAAGTCGAGCAGGGGACTATCGCCGCCGCTGACGCCTTTACCACATCAGAAAATCAGGCAACGGAACAAGCCGCCCAGATTCAAAACATGATTCTGCAGGGCTATGACGCCATTGTGGTAAATGCAGCATCACCGACGGCTGTTAACGGCGCGATTAAGACGGCCTGCGATGCCGGTATTATTGTGGTGTCTTTCGATGGCATCGTCACCGAACCCTGCGCATGGCGCATTGCCGTTGATTTCCAGCAAATGGGGCGTGACCAGGTCACATACCTGGAAGGTCGCTACCCTGACGGCGGCAACCTGCTTGAAATCCGTGGCCTGGCCGGCGTTTTTGTCGACGACGAAATCAGTGCCGGGATTCACGAAGAAGTTGCTAACACCGAGTTTGAGATCGTCGGTTCCGTGCATGGTGACTGGGCCCAGGATGTAGCGCAGAAAGCCGTTGCGGGGATTCTACCCAGCTTGCCCGACATTACCGCGGTCGTTACCCAAGGGGGAGACGGCTATGGGGCTGCGCAAGCCTTTCAAGCCTCAGATCGCCCTATCCCGACCATTATTATGGGCAATCGCCAAGACGAACTGCAGTGGTGGGCGGAACAAAAGGCCGACAGCGGTTATGAAACCATCTCTTTGTCGATTGCACCGGGGGTTAGTTCGCTGGCCTTCTGGGTGGCTCAACAGATACTTGATGGCCAGGACGTTGCTAAGGACCTGACCGTCCCCTTCTTACGCGTTAATGAGGACAACCTCGAAGAAGTACTCAACGAAACGCCCGAAGGCTCGGTCGCTAATCAAGAATACACCCTGGACGATGCAAAAAATCTAATCTCATCGGCAAACTAGGGCGACTCAACCATGAATGCGAACCACACATTGCTCGGCACCGAGGAGGTGCCGATCATTTCGCTTGCCGATGTCGGCGTTTCTTTCGGGGTGGTGAAGGCCATTAGCGATGTCAAATTGGTCATCATGCCCGGCGAATGTCTCGGTGTGGTTGGCCATAATGGGGCGGGTAAGTCCACTCTGGTCAATGTGATTAATGGCCGTTTGTCTCCGACTCAGGGGGATGTCCGCTATAACGATCAAGCGGCCACGACACATTTGCGCAATGCCCAGCGGGCGAGAAATACCGGCATACGCAGTGTATTTCAGGAACTGTCGCTTTGCCCCAACCTGACGGTGCTGGAAAATATGCGTATTCCGTACCGGAACATGCCTCTGCAAAGCTGGCGCGGCAAAGCTGCTTTGGCGATACGCAAGGCACTGGATACAATTTTTCCCGGCAATGGCATAGACCCGTACCGTCTGGTTGGCGACTTGCCCATTGCCGAACGCCAGATGGTAGAAATTGCCATCGCATTTTCCCGGCGCGATATTGATGCGCGCTTAGTCATTCTTGATGAACCCACCTCCTCCCTTGATGGCGCAATTGCTGACCAGTTACTTAACTATATCAAGCAGTTTTGTGCCGACGGTGGGTCAATCATCTTTATCTCCCATATGCTGGGTGAAATTTTCAACGTCGCCACCCGTATTGTGGTGATGAAAGACGGCTGTGTTCTAGCTAATGACGATGCCAGCCACTTTAACCGTGACAGCCTTGTCGATGCGATGGGCCACGTAGTTGCCGATGCGGTAGATGCGGAAGAGACCCAACAGCACACAGCGTTTGGGGAGGAAGTGCTGAGAATGAAAAACGGCCTGCATGCACGTCAGGGTGAGGTGGTCGGATTGGCCGGATTGGCCGGGCATGGCCAGGCAGAGGCATTAGCGCGTTGTTTTCTTGAACGGTCTTCGGATTGGCGGACAACACGCAACCCCCAAGTCGTATTTGTCGCCGGTGACCGTAGCCGGGATGGCGTGATGCCTCTCTGGTCGATCATGCGAAATCTGAGTTTACAAACATTGATCGAATGCAGCCGCAGCTTTCTGGTAGACCTTAAGGCGGAGGCCAAGCTGACCCAGGAATGGCACCGCAAAATCGCCATAAAAACAAACAATCTGCACGACTCCATCTTGTCGCTTTCCGGGGGAAATCAGCAAAAAGTGCTGTTTTCACGAGCTTTGGCATCATCGGCCCCCATTGTAGTGATGGACGATCCCATGCGGGGAGTGGATGTGGGTACCAAAAAAGAAGTCTACCGGATGATCCGCGAGGAAGTCGTAAAAGGCCGTACCTTCCTATGGTATTCGACCGAGACGGAAGAGATTCTGCAATGTGACCGCGTGTTTGTTTTTCGCGACGGAGAGGTCGCCGCCGAACTAAGCGGCGATGAGATCAACGAAGAGAACATGCTGCGCGCCTCTTTTGATATGCAGGAGGCGGTTCAATGAATCGTGATTATCTGCGAATTTTATTGCCGGTCATGTCGCTGGCAGTTCTGTTAGGCGCTGTCTTTTATATGCAACCGCGCACCATGAGCTATTTCGGGCTAAATCTGCTGTTTAATCTGGCGGTGCCTGTCGCCTTGGCAACCATCGCCCAGATGATGATTCTGATGGTCAACGATATTGATTTATCGATCGGCACCTTTGTCAGTTTCTGCGCCTGCGTGACGGCTACCTTCGTGCAAAGCGACCCACTGATTGGCTATGCCATCCTCTCGGCCGCCATCCTAGTTTATGCCGGGATGGGTGCGATCATACATGCCCGCGGCTTGCCTGCGATTGTCGTAACGCTGGGCATGTCCTTTTTCTGGGCCGGCATGGCGGTGCTGGTATTGCCCTCCCCGGGTGGATCGTCGCCGGACTGGCTTCGCGCGATGATGACCGCCAAAACGCCGTTTGTGCCGGTAGCGATTATTGCCCCTGTAGTGATAGGGCTAGGCATGCATTATGTGGTTAAACGCTCTTCTTTGGGCGTGTTACTGCGTGGGGTGGGCGGCAATGAACAGGCCATCGAACGTTCAGGCTGGTCTGTACTGGGGCTTAAAGCCGCTGCCTATGGGATTGCCGGGCTGTTCGGTGTGCTGGCAGGGATGGCGCTGGTCGGCTTAGCGACCTCCGCCGATGCCAATATTGCCTTGCGCTATACCCTGCTATCGATTGCCGGGGTGATCTTGGGCGGCGGTGAGTTTACCGGCGGGCGGGTATCACCTATCGGCGCGGTGATTGGCGCGCTGACGCTGACATTGGCGGCCAGTTTTCTGTCCTTCCTGCACCTTTCATCCGACTGGCAGATCGGCGCGCAAGGGGCCATCCTGATCGCCGTTCTTGCCTTGCGTCTTGTATTTACCCGGCGGGAGGCACTGGCATGAAAATATTAGCCAAAAACATCCCCCAGTCACACTCAAAAAAGTGGCTATCAGGTGTGTTTAGCACGCTATCACGCAAGCCATGGATATGGGCCTGGCTGGCCGCCGGGGGGACGTATCTTGCCACCTTGCTAGTGGTTTCAAGTGGCGGGGCCGGGGCATTGCTTTATGCGGCCTTTACCTTCGCCTCCTTTGCGGTGATCGTCGGGGTCGGCCAGATGTTTGTGGTTACCCTGGGGCCGGGTAATGTGGATCTTTCCATTCCTGCCTCCATGACACTTGCCGGCACCCTGGCATTGAAATTCATGGCAACGGATGGCGCTCTTATTCTGCCAGGGCTGTTAATTGCGCTGGGGGTCGGGCTGGCCTGCGGCTTGTTTAACTTTTTGTTAATCCTGCTGCTGCGTATTCCGCCCATTATTGCCACCTTATCTTCATCATTCCTGTTTCAGTCGCTAGCGATCTGGTCAAACCGGGGTTTGCGCATCAAACCGCCCCCGCTTCTAGCCGATTTCTCAACAGGAGGAACCTTCGGTATTCCCAATATTGCCCTGGTCGCACTTTTGGTTTCCATCCTGGCCTGGATCGTTCTGGAAAAAGCGATTGCAGGGCGCTGGATATCGGCCACTGGCCAAAACAGCCGGGCCGCACGACTGAGTGGTGTGCCGGTCAATGCCGTACGTTTTAGCGTGTATGTCGGCTGTGCTGGTCTGGCAGGCCTTACGGGCTTCATGCTGGCGAGTTTCTCAGGCGGCGCCAACCTGAATATGGGGACGGAATACTTACTGATGTCGATTGCGGTGGTGGTGATAGGCGGCTCCTCCATTGCAGGAGGTAATTCCAATGTTCCCGGCGTCTGGGCGGCTGCCCTGTTTATGTTCCTGATGGTGTCGATGCTTAATTCTTATGGTCTGGGCGCCGGAGCAAGATTGATCCTAACGGGAATCATTATTGTATCCGTGGTGGTACTGGCTAACAAAAAAGGCTATCGGATATGAACGGACCCTATGACATTATCAATGAGCGTTTTCGTGATCTTATTTTAGCGAATGTCCAGTTGCGGCGGCTTTCTACTGGCCATCTATGGACCGAGGGACCGGTGTGGTTTGCGGCCCATCAGTGCCTGCTATTTTCCGACATCCCTAAACAAAAAATCTATCGCTGGATGTGCGATGGAACAGTCAATGTGTTTCGGGATAGTTCCAACTTTTGCAATGGCAATAGTCAAGATCGTGAAGGCCGCTTAATCAGTTGCCAGCACGGCACACGATCGGTTACCCGAACCGAACATGACGGCCTGATTACGACATTGGTAGATCGATTCGACGGCCAACGTCTCAACTCGCCCAATGACGTTGTGGTCAAGTCTGATGGCAGCATCTGGTTTACCGATCCCACATACGGCATTTTGTCCAATTACGAGGGCTACAAGGCAACACCGCAACAATGCCACCGCCATGTTTTTCGCCTTGAGCCTGAGACAGGGCAGCTGTCATCGGTTAGCGATGATTTTACCCAGCCAAATGGCCTGGCTTTTTCCTGCGACGAGAAACGCCTGTATATTGCCGAGTCGGGCAGTAGCCATGACGAAACGGTGCCCGCTGTCATTCGCGTTTACGATGTTTGTGCTGACAATAGCCTGGAAAACGGATGCGACTTTGCCACGCTTGATCAAGGCCTACCGGATGGCTTCCGGGTCGATTGCCACGACAATGTGTGGACTTCGGCGGCCGACGGCGTGCATTGCTTTGATCCCAATGGCGTATTGCTGGGCAAGATACTGGTGCCTGAAACCGTCTCAAACCTGACCTTTGGTGGGCAACGCGGCAACGAACTGCTGATCACCGCGACCACCAGTGTCTATGCCATTCACGTCAACAGTGCTGCTGCTAACGGTGCGCCTGTCACCAGCTAAAACGCCCTTTAAACAACGCACGGCCTGCTCAAGTACGTGTCTGCCTGGCGTTTAATCCAGAAGAGTTCTGGCACAGTGGCATCGCGATGTTCAAATGAAAGCACGGCTCACTCCGCTTCTATTGGCTGTGGTTAGCGAATACCCTAACACTCGTCAAATAAACGCCGAGATGACGATGTTAAAACGATGGCCCAGCATGCCAAATGTTGAAGACAGCACGCTAACGCCGCTCACACGGGATTTTTATAACCGCGACACGCTAGAGGTCGCAAGAGACCTGCTCGGCTGCTGGCTGGTGCGTGAGATTAACGGCGAGCAGATGGCCGCGAGGATTGTTGAAACCGAGGCCTATTGTGGGGCTGAAGACTCAGCCTGCCATGCCCACCGCCGCCGCTCACCGCGCACGGAAGCGATGTTCGGGCCACCCGGCCACGCCTATGTGTATCTTGTTTATGGCATGCACTGGCTGCTGAACGTAGTGACGGAGCCGGAAGATTCGCCCTGCGCGGTATTGATTCGCGCAGTGGAACCCACCGCTAACGAGAACGCCATGCGCGCTATCCGCCAGGCAACCGGTAAACAGCTGAGCAATGGCCCTGGCAAGCTCACTCGCGCGCTCAGCATTAATAAAGCGCTGTATGGCCATGATATGACCCAGCGCGACCAGCTCTGGATTAGCGCCGCGTCGCATCACGAGCCCGTTGCTACCGGCCCACGGGTGGGTATTGATTACGCCAAGCCAGAGCACCGCGATGCCCCCTGGCGCCTCTGGCTGGCAGATAATCCGTGGGTATCGAAAGCGCGCTAGTGCTCTCCAACTGACAAAGCGGGCTGCAAACAACGCACCGCCTGTTCAAGTACCGGCGTTAATGGCGCACGCCACTGATGCGTTAATAGCGCATCTGCACGAGTGACCCCCAGTGACAGCGACGCCAGCGGGATGCCCTGCTCATAGGCAGCGCGGCAGAAACGATAGCCGGAAAACACCATCAACGAGGTGCCCACCGCCAGCACGGCATCGGCCTTCGCCATAGCCGCCTGTGCCGCTAACCGCCGCGGCGCGGGTACCACATCGCCATAAAACACCACGTCAGGCTTTAAGATGCCACGACAGCGCGGGCAGTCGAAAACACGAAAGGCGCTGAAGTCCGTTTCTAGATCGGCGTCGCCATCCGGCGCGTGACCGGCCTGTAAATCGGCAAACGTTGGATTCATGCGCGCCATTTCAGCATGCATCGCATGACGCATCATTTGATAATCACACGCCATGCACTTCACCATATCCGCGCGGCCATGCAGGTCGATGACGCGGCGCGAGCCTGCACGCTGATGCAAGCGGTCAACGTTTTGCGTCACCAGCTGCTGGATGTACCCTTGCGCTTCCAGCGCGGCTAGCGCCCGGTGTGCACCGCTGGTTTGCGCTTCACGCAGCGCCCTGAACCCGATCAGCGCGCGCGCCCAATAGCGCTGACGCACGCCGTGAAACGTCATAAAGTCGCCGTGCTGTACCGGCGGCGGTCGCTTCCATTGCCCCAGCGCATCGCGATAGTCCGGAATGCCGCTGTCGGTACTCACGCCGGCACCGGTAATCACCCACAGCTTGGGGTGCTGCTGTATAAAGTCAGCTAGCTCTTTGCCCGACTGGGCAACGTTTTCTGCAATGTCCACGGCCTGCGTCAATCGTTCACCTCTAGGCAATGTTGCTCAAATTCAACGATACTGTATAGCAACAGCGGGCCACGCAACTCGCCCTTGAACAGTTATTGTGCACCCAGGAGAGACTCTTATGCAGCACGATCATGACATTATTATTGTCGGTGGCGGCATGGTGGGCGCGGCACTGGCAGCACGCTTAGGCCATACGGGGCTAAGCGTTGGGCTTGTGGAGCAAGGCGATGCGCCCACCGCGCCCAGCGGCGACTATGACCTGCGCATCTCATCACTCAATGCGCGCTCGCTGGCCTTTATCAAGGCAAGCGGTACCGCTCTGCCGCAAGAGCGCAGCTGCCCTTTTCGCCATATTGATGTCGCCAATCAGGACGGCACCGGCCATTCGCTGTTTTCCGCTGAAGAGAGCGGCATGGAAGACTTCGGCATCTTTATCGAAAACCAAACGCTGCAGTACGCGCTATGGCAGCGGCTGGAACAGCTGCCTAGCGTTAGCTGCTACACCCACTGCGCGCCGATTAGCACAGGAACGGCCAGCAATGCCCGCACGCTGGAGCTAGATAACGGCACAACCCTTAGCGCGCGCTTAATTGTCGGTGCTGACGGTGCGAATTCTACGCTGCGTGCGCTGGCAGGCATTAGCGTGACAAGCTACGACTATCATCAGCGCGCGATGATCATTAACGTAGAAACCGAGCTGCCCCAGCAAGACGTTAGCTGGCAGGTTTTCACCCCCACCGGCCCGCTCGCGATGCTGCCCTTACCCGGCCAGCGCGCCTCGTTGGTGTGGTACGACAGAGACGAAACCACCAAAGCCCGCGAACAGTTAGACGATGACGCGCTAAAAACGGCAATTGAAACGGCCTTTCCCAAACGGCTAGGCGGAATTACTCGCATCGTGGCACGGGCAAGCTTCCCAATTAAACGCCAACACGCGCAGCGCTATATTGGCACACGCTTAGCGCTGATTGGCGATGCGGCGCACGTGGTGCATCCACTGGCGGGGCAAGGTTTAAACATCGGCCTGCACGACGCCGACACGCTGGCCGAGATCATCATCAAAGGCCGCGACGCTGGCGACTCGATCAACCTGCTCCGCTTTGAGTGCCAGCGCCGCGTGGCCAATCAAGCCATGATTGCTGCCACCGACAGCTTTCATCATCTGTTTACCGGCGCCAAGCCCCTGCGCCAACTAGGTGATTTAAGCCTGCAGATTGCCGAACGTTTCCCGCTGGCCAAGCGCATGATGATGCAGCAAGCCAACGGGCTGAATCCGTTTAAAATGCGCTAAATAGCATGGTGGAAGATTAAGAGTGCAGCCATCAATGCCTGCCTATTTCACATCGTAGGAAAAAGTCTCTATGCCACTCGAATAGCCGTCGAAGTTGGAGTGGCATGCCGCAAAGTAAAGCTCAGCGGCGCTTTCCATGGCACCGGGCACGGCGGTCTCGGAATTTAAGGTTAATGCTTCACTTGAGACTGACGGTGCCGTGTATGAGCACGTCACATTGATAACCTCGGGTTCTACGTTCCAATTGATCGCGACGCCATCGGGTGACGTGGGGGAATCCTCTCCGTCCTTAAGCCTTGAGTCACCGTTAAGCAGCGTTACTTCCAGTGTTTGCTCTGTCTCTGAAGTGCTAATGGACTTAACGGAAAGCCATTTATTCCAAGCGCAGCCGCCCATTCGACAACTACTCAGCGTGACCTTTCCCTTGGGTTTAAGAAGTGGGGAATAGAGTTCGTTGACGTTGGCTGGCGAAGAGGATTCAGCCCCAGCTTGAGCACCTTCAGCCGGTGCGGAGACTTGCTGGTTGGGAGTCGATTGATTACAGCCAGCAAGTAAAACGATCAAAGCGAATGCAGCAGTTCGGATAGGGAACATATTTTTCTCTATATATAAAAGACGCTAACAATGATTATACGCAAGGCAACATAATCTCAATCAGCGTATCAGCATGCGCATTAATTGAGCTGCTGATAGGACTCTATCTCATTGTTTTAGTTCTAGGAAAATAACGTTCCGGCGGCTTCGTGCGGGCGCCGCCTTGGCCATTGCCGCCCAGTGGGGAACAGTGATTACTTGTCATCTGATGCTATTTGCAGATGATCATCTAAAAACGCACAAATCACCGGGATAATGACATTGCCATGGGTTTCCAAGGCAAAATGCCCCGTGTCGTAAAAGCGAATGTCCGCCTGAGGAATATCTCGCTTCCAGGCTTGTGCCCCCGGCGGTAGAAAGAAGGGATCATGCTTTCCCCATACCGCGAGCAAGGGCGGCTGATACTCGCGGAAGTAGGCCTGAAATTCAGGATACTTGGCAACATTGGTGGCGTAGTCCAACAATAAGTCGAGCTGAATATCCGCCATCCCCGGCTGGGATATCTGAGCCCCTTCCAGCGTATAGGCATCCGGTGCTACAGCACTTGTATCGCTAACGCCCTCCACGTACTGCCATTTGATTGACGCCGGCGTCGGAAAGTCGCTAAGGGCATCACGATTCGCCTTGGAAGGATCGTTCCAATACGTCCGGATAGGCTCCCACCCTTCTGAAAGTCCCTCCTCATAAGCATTGCCGTTTTGCGAAATGATGGCAGTGATTTTTGACGGATGAGCCACCGCCAGACGCCAGCCCACAGGTGCACCATAATCGTGAACGGCAATAGCGTAGCGATCGATCTTCAACTGCTCGGTAAATTGATCAATCGTCTTGGTTAGGTTGGCAAAGGTGTACTCGTACTGTCCCCTTGGTGGTGATTGAGTGAAGCCAAAGGCGGGTAAATCCGGTGCCACTACGTGATATCGATGGGCAAGCGCCTCAATCACATCGCGCCACATATACGAGGACGCAGCGAATCCGTGCAGCAACAACACTGTCGGTGCAGCCCGATCACCCGCTTCACGATAGAAGATGTCGACATCACCCACTTTCTCGAAACGATAGTGAACCTGCCCAGCCTTGGCTGTGAGTGCTTCCTGCGTATTAGTCATATTTTCAGATGTCATGGACAACCCCCTAGATAACCATTAATAACTATTTTTGCAGGTTATCCAAAATAATAGTAACCTGTCAACATAGAAATTAAAGGTTACTAGACATGCCGTCAGAAATTGCGCCACCGTTTATCGCAAGCAATCTCGCCCTCGACTTTATGAACACGCAATTTGGCGTAGCAGACGAGCGCCAAGAATGCCTGGACGATGACAGCAGTGTCGTTGCGTGGCTTCAACAGGCGGGCGTGTTGGCCGAATACCGTGAAAGCCCACCATCGGGGATAGCGCAACTCGCTAGAGAATTACGCAACAACATGCAGGACCTTCTTACCTCTGCCCAGCAGGGCCGAGCCGCGGACCCCGCCGTGGTAAATCATGTACTGGAGCGGGGCTACCCCGTTGAGAAGATCGAATGGCAGTCAACAGCATCGGTATTTCAAAAAAAAACCTATCAGCGCAACATGGAAAGCGAGAGCCTGTTGCAGCCTGTCGCACGGGCGTTGGTTCAGCTGCTTACCGAGGCTGACTTGCAGCTCGTTAAACAGTGCGAAGCCTCGGACTGCGTTCTTCTGTTCCACGATCAAACAAAATCTCACCGGCGCCGCTGGTGCAGCATGGCGTCTTGCGGAAACAGAATGAAAGCGGCCGTGCATCGCGCTAGAAAGAGAGAGAAAGCCGACAAGAAGTAACAGATGGCACTTTGTTTAAGAAGGGAAAACCACCACGTCATCCTCCTCTTGCCATGGCTGAAACTTGGTCATGGCCTGCAGAAAGAATGCGTGCTCCAACCAGTTTTCTAACCACCGCTGTAGGTGCGGGTAAGGTAGGCTGTAAAAAACATCGCGATCCACATGGGCGAATTGGCGGACAAAAGGCATGATGCCAATATCGGCAATGGTCGCGTTATCCCCCAGAAGATAAGGCTTTTGAGTCAGCAACGTCTCTAGCACCTGTAAAAAAGCCTCACCCCGTTGCCGGTACTCCGTCTGGATCATTTCGAGATGACGGTCGGCGTATTTATAACGATCCAGCCAATGTTTAAATTCATTATCGTTTTGCTCGATCAAAGCGTTGGCCTGAGTCAAAACCTCTGCGTCTAACAGCCCTTGCGGATCTTGTTGCTCAAGCGCCCACACCATTATTTCTCGGCTTTCCTCGATTACAGCACCATCAAAAAGCTGTAAAACAGGCACAGTGCCTTTCGGACTAATCGCTAGCATCTGGGCCGGTTTGTTTTTCAATATTATTTCCCGCAGCTCCACCTGCAACTCAGCAAACAATAAGCCGAGACGGGCACGCATGGCATAGGGGCAGCGACGAAAAGAGTACAGGCGATGAAGTGAGGGCGTCATGGGTATTTTTCGCAATTGAATCGGGATCAGTAGACTCAGCATCTCTGCTCATTCTAAACATGATGATCAGCTTTGGATAACACTCAAGGCAAGCGCTAAGCTTTGCGGTAACGTAGGAGTCACGAAGCAGTGAAGAGACGGTCCGACAGCGGCGACTAGTTAAATTGCGATCGTTCATATTCCAGACCATGTCATATCCGGAGAATGATTATGTTAACCAATAACCTTGGTGAGTTTATTCGTGTACCAGGGCTTAGAGTAGAAAATTGAATTTAAGACGGCCATTCAACCACAGCAGGTACCACTACCCATGATCAAAACAGCGTTAGCCCTAAGCACAATCATACTCATCAGCGGGTGCAGCAGTGAGAGCGAACCCCCTGCATCAAGTGCCTCTACTTCAGATACTGCAACCGAGCAAAGCCAGCCCGATTATGAGACTACCGATCAATGGGTCGGCCGTTGGACTGGGGTCGAAGGGCTATTTCTGGAAATCAGCAAGGACGAGCCTGCAGGCCCCGGCCATTATCTACTTGAGATGCAGTACGGCCTGGATGCCGAGCAAAGCGGAACGTTTGAAGGCCAAGCTACAGACGAAGGCATTAGCTTTAGCCGCGATGACGGTCAACAGCTGCTCCGCGCGGGGGATGGCGAAGCCACCGGCATGAAGTGGCTAGCGGAAAAAGAAGACTGCCTGGTAGTAGCAACAGGTGAAGGCTATTGCCGCGACTGATCTGTCGGCGATTCTTCAAGGGGCGGTGCGATGAAATCGATTATTCGCCCGCCACTTCAGAAAAGTGACCCGATTTATCGAGCGTGTACTCGCCAAAATCCTGCGCTAGATAAAGCGAGCCCGAATAGACGCTCTGAGCCTCCGCTCTGATGTCCTCAATGGAAGGCGACGCATGGGGGCTGGGCTGATAACGGGGGCTGAAGTGCGTCAGCACTAGGTTGGGAAGCTGTACCGTTTCAGCAAACGCGGCGACAAGCTTGGCGTAGCTATGCCCGACATCACCGGCCTTCTGGGCCATCTCTTCGGTGTAGGTGGCTTCGTGTACCAGCACCCGGGCATCTTCGCAGGCATCTACAAGCAGTTCAGGTCGGTCGTTGTCCCCAGCGATCACCACCTTCCTTGGCTTGTTCTTGAAGATTAAGTAGTCATGGCTTTTAAGCCGTTCACCCGCGAACTCAACATCAAACCCTTGCTTCAACTGCCCCCACAACGGCCCTCTCGGAATCCCCTTTTGCGCTAATTTCTCAATATCCAAGGCAGCGTCGATCTTTCGCTCCGTAAACCCATAGGCATAGGATGACACCCGGTGTGAAAGCCTGAAGGTGGCCACCGCCATGTTCTCAAACTCAACGCTGGGCAGCTCATCCGAGGCGATAAAGTCCACGGCGAAGGGCAAGCAAAGCTGCGTGACCTCACAGGTAGCCTCCAACCAGGCTTTGATGCCTGCGGGCGCCACAATGGTAAGCGGCTCTTCCCGGCCACCCATGGCCGCACTCGCCAGTATGCCCGGCAGCCCATAGCAGTGGTCGCCGTGCACATGAGTAATCAAGATGGCTTTCAGTGAATGGAACGATAGTTTCGTGTGCAACACTTGATGCTGGGTGCCTTCGCCACAATCAATTAAGTACCAGCCCTTCCCTTTACTCTCTCGCAAAGCGACGCCGGAGACGTTTCGGGCTTTAGTAGGGACACCGGCAGAGGTTCCCAGAAACAGTATGTTCATATCTTGTTTATACTCTGTTATTCGTAATCGCTTGTGCACACGCGTGGGGCCAAGGCGCTGGGCCAGTTAGCTAAGTTAACATGCACAGGCGTCAAATCATCGCAGTCGCGTCAGTGGCATAAGTGACTACACTGATCATGCAACTCATTCTATGTATAGGAAATATCTGCCATGGAAGCCACGAACGAGAAAGTCTTTATCAGCCCTGCCCGCTATGTTCAGGGTGAAGGTGTAACCGCACGCGCCGGTCACTATATCTCGGCACTCGGGAAAACGGCGCTGCTTATTGCCGACGACGTTGTCTGGAAAATTGCGGGCAAGGAGCTCAGCGCTAGCCTGGAAGGCGAAGGCGTGAGTTTCGAGCGCGCGGTGTTCGAAGGTGAGGCTTCTAACCGCGAAATCGACCGTCTCGTTGAGCTTGGCCGCAAGCAGCAGGCGAAAGTCATCATTGGCTTTGGTGGCGGTAAAACAATCGACACCGCTAAAGGCGTGGCCGAAAAGCTAGGCGCGGCCTGTGCCATACTGCCCACGACCGCCTCCACCGATGCGCCCACCAGCGCCCTATCGGTCATCTACAGCGACGATGGCGAGTTCGAATCCTATCGCTTCTACAGCAAGAACCCCGACCTGGTGCTGGTAGATACCGGCATCATCTGTAAGGCGCCGCCGCGCTTTTTGGCCTCTGGCATTGCCGATGCGATGGCCACCTGGGTCGAGGCGCGCGCCGCCATTCGCGCCAACGCCAACAACATGGCGGGCGGCAAAGCCACCCTGCTGGGCGCGACCATTGGCCAGAAGTGCGAAGAGATTCTATTCGAGCACGCCATGCTGGCCTATCAGGCCAACCAAGCACAAATCGTCACGCCCTCGTTCGAGGCGGTGGTGGAAGCCAATACCCTGCTCAGCGGTTTAGGCTTTGAAAGCGGCGGCTTGGCCGCAGCACACGCTATCCATAACGGCTTTACCGCCCTGCACGGCGAGATTCACAACCTAACCCACGGCGAAAAAGTGGCGTACGGCACGCTCGCGCAGCTGATTCTCGACCAAACGCCACAGGCGGAACTTGAAGAGTATCTGGATCTCTACCTCGCGCTGGGCCTGCCGGTGACCTTGAAAGCACTCAAACTTGACCAGGCAAGCGAAGAAGATCTTTATCGTGTAGCCGAGGCGGCACTGAAGGAAGGCGAATCAAGCCATAATCTGGCGTATGAGCTGACGCCGCGGCAGATCGTCCACGCTATTAAAGCGGTGGATGTGCATGCGCGAGCGTTTATGGAAAAAGTTGGCCTGAGCGAGTAAGGCCTGAAAGGCGGAGTGCTTCGGCGCTCCGCCCTGGTTGTACTTTCCCAGCCGCTACAAGCCACCTCAAACACATAAACCAGCGCATAGTAAAAATGCCATGCGCTTTGAATCCCTCTTAAAAGATTGTTATGTCCATGATCAAAGCTTTACTCAATATCTGGTTCCGGTAAAACAGGGGGCGTACTGTCCATATACGTTAGGAAGTCTTCCCAGATGTCATGCGTTCGCTGTTTCGTTAACCGGGTACGGCACGTAATTCCCATGACGCCTCGAATGGTTCCATCGCGCCATTGCGTATAGACAGAGCCGCAATGGGCAGCGGCATACGCCTGCCACTGCTTTTGAGCCACTTTGATAGCATCGACTAACACAGGGTCAACCGCGTTATGTTCAACGCTCGTTTCCAGATAGTGGGTGAGGTCATCCTCGGCGACCTCTAACTCGATAGCCGCGCACCGATTGGTCTCAAGCGTATTCATTATATTATTGCAATCAAGCTCCTCGTCGTCAGCAACGGCTGATAACGACATGGCAGCAAGAACTAATAGTAAACACTTTTTCATTTTTTCCCCGAAAGCACATAACGTACTGGCTAAGCTGCCGCAGCATAGCGCTACGAGAAGAACTTGTTGGGCTAATTTTTCACGTTTCCGTAGCAGTGGTTACTGTGCACATGGGTAATCAAGATGAATTTCGCCGCATTTTCGACTGGTTTGGAGCCCAGCTAAAAACCAGTCCGGCAACATGTGCTTTCCACAGCCAAAGGCTAATTATAATTTAATTATTCTGGACATGGCGTGCTTTCCCCTGGATTAAGAATGACTTCGTATTGAGTCTGGAAGTCATTGCCGCTATTCCACATTGTAGTGTGTGTTTCAAAACCTACTTTTACGACGCACCAATTCCAAAAAAACACCTGCGAACCGTGAATCATTAGAGATTCAGCGCGCCACTCCTTAATTTTTGGAAAGCTTGCCTCACCTCTATAACTGGTTTTATCCATCATCCTGCTTTGTTCAAAACCATAAGGATAAGAGCTCGATATTAAATATACCCAAGCATTCTGAATGGGCTTTCCTTCACCATCAGTTACGAGAACTTCAGCCTCCGGCTGAAGAGTTTTGTTTATTGGATAAACAACACAGCCTGATAGCAATAGAGTAATCGCTAGTATTATTAATTTCATGTGTGATTAGCTATAACGTTTTACGTAAGGGGCGACCGGAGCCGCAGGCGGAGGGAACCACAAGCGCAGCTTGTGGCCATACCTCTCAACGAAATTGTTAGGCGAGTAGGTTACCACTTATTGAACTCAGCGTTAGGTATTTGCAATGCGGACAAGGATGGCACTGACGACTGAACCAACGCAATACACTCCCTAAGCGACAAGATTGCTTGAAGTGAGCCGCTCTTGTCTTTGACAATAAAGTCGATGAGAACAGAGCCATCCCCATTGACGTAGAACTGCAAGGTTTCATCAAACTGATCAATTAGCCCGAGATGGTTTCCGGGGTGGTTCAACACTCCATTCATTAACGCCTTTATCTCAGGAAAGTCGTGATATGACTGATCTTCCGGCATTCCGAGACCGAAACCTTCGGGGCGCGTATCTTCAAAAAACAACACAAACCCGGGGCTATTTTTTTCAGGCCATTCCGCCATTGCTGATGTTCCTTTCTGTCACCTAACGCCCGCATTTTAGGCTGATTTGGAGCGCAGCGGAAAAGCAGTCCGACAACATGCGCTTGTCAGGTGATTTACCACGCTCGTAGCTACAGATATTTCCCAAAATATTCACCTACAGCCTTATGACAATATTTGTCTTCACCTCGCCAATATTCAACAAAAACCCAGTCATTCCTACCTTTAACGGGTCGATCGTAGCTGCCAGGCTTTAACACACCAATACTGGCTAAAATTTCAATTAATACCTGTCTTTCCGCTTTACTAGACTTTATGACACCAGCCAACCTTTTTTCCAGGGCACTAGGATAATCTGATGGCTCCGAGAACTCGATGATTTTCAATATTTCCTTGAAACAATAAATATCTTCATCATCAGGTTCAGGGATATCTGTATTTGCAAATTGGTTTAAGTCAAAGTACGTGTACAAGATATCACCATGGCGGACACCACCCCATTTAATACGCTCAAAATTCAATACGTTTATATCAGTGTTATCATAGTTCTGACGGCCCACTACCCCGTATTGGCAATCCCTGCACACCCCGCAGGTATAAGAGTGTGAAGTGAGCTTCCCATCAGTATATGAAGTGCCGGAGATAACTGGTGTATATTTATGCACTGGTATTTTTTTGGCAATTGAATACGAAGATAAAGAAGACCTCCAGTCCAAACGGCGAGATGTCAGGCTACTTAAAAAACCTTTAGCAATTTTCTCTCGTGATATTTCACTAACCAAATTTTCAATAGCTTCTATGCACGCATCATGAGAAATTGAAATTGGATCAAACATTAAACCTTGTGACTTAGCGTACTCAAAGTTGTCACCAGATAGGACTCTATCTTTGGAGTCAATCCACCCATTCTTCCAGTAGGTGGAGAATAATATTTTCTTCGCTTTCTTATCCATACTCGATTCTGTGTTCACCTGATGCCAAGCTAAGCGGCGCCGCTTTTGGCGTCCTTGCTTGAGCTTTTTGTTAAGGTTTTGTACGGCCAATATCGCTTAGATGATAGAAAACTAAGTACGGTCGACCAGAAAATTATTGCAAGCAACAAAATGCTACCAAAAACGCCTGAAGCACCACCGCTAGGGAAAATAAGAAGCATTGGCAAATAGTCGATTAGCCCCACCCCAAGAAGCCCCGGAGCGATAATTATGTACCCCGGTATTGCTAATACCATACCTATAGCATTTGCTTCATACGCTGATGAAACAAATGAACCAGCTAGAACAAACAGGCAGCCAATCATTACCAACACTATGCCGGAAGCAATTCCGATTAGAATTCGCATTTCTTCCTCGATAAACCTTAACGCCCGCATTTGCGGCTGGTTTGGAGCGCAGCGGAAAGCCAGTCCTCCAACATGCGCTTGTTAGTTTTTCACTTGCTCGGTGTGAATTGTTCAATGCTTCCACAGCCTTTGCAGCTTACTTCTAAAACATCATTAACCATTTGAACTGCTAAATTTACAGATTTACAGTAAGAGCAGCATAATTCACTGCTTCTGCCAGCCTCACTTTCACAGAAGTATCTTGGGTGAAGCTCTTGCTCCCAATGTTTTCCTGGCGATTTGTGAAAACCTGAATCTTCATCTTGCAGAAAGAAATCGTAAAAAACCTGACTTATATATGATCGTGGAGCCCTACTATCTCGGGTATATTTATAGGTATTCCATCCTTCATCCATTGCCCTCTCACCTAAAGACAATATTTTATTAGGAATGGTATTGGCAGCGTGTTTTTTATTGTTAGCGTATCCCTTTGAATAGTATATGTGTGCATTTTCGACAGATTTTTTTACAAAATAATAAATTTCACTGACCGAAAAACTCTGCAGCAGTTGATTAACAACTTCCCTTGTTTTATTTTCAGCAGAGAAATTTACACTGAGTTCATCGGCCCTTACATGTACATATTGTAGAACTTCTTCTCTTGCAATTCTGAATAGTGTTTTAAGTATTTCCTTTTCCCATTGAGGCTGAATTCCATTTTTTAGTTCTTTATATATTTCATTGTAGACTTCATTTAGCCCAGCTCTCTCAACGCCATCAAATGTGACATTTGGAATCCATCTAATTCTATTGATATAGAATGATTTAAACTCTTCATCCTCAACAAATGCCTCGACCCTTGACTCTGGATCAATAATTAAAGCACTACAACTAAAAAGCTCCTTTAAACAATCAATATTCATCTGTTCTGTAGGAGATAAGGATTCAGTCCTAAATGGGTCATCAAGGGATAATATATACGCAAATTCTTCATCTGTTTGCATTCTGAAAAGAGTTAATAAAATCAACTTATGAAAAAAACTCAGCTCAGAGTAATCTATTGGCTCTCTACCATCAAGATCATATAGCTCTCTAATCGTCTCTTTTTTTTCCTTTTCCGCATCAAGCTTCTGCTGCTTTCTGATGATTACGCAGTTTTCGCATTCACATTGCTGCTGGCGATATCCAAATTTCTCAGAAAATACTTTGTGATCGCAATTAAAGCATTCAATAGGAGGAATATCCCAGCTACTAGCGTTTTTGCTCCTACGTTTAGTAAACATGGGCATATCACAATATGGGCATAACGTATCATCAAGCTTTTTTGGAGGGATTACCTTTATCAGTTTGTTAGGATTAATATCGATCTTATAGTCCTCGATCAACACTGAGTTTTTTTCGCCTTCCAAATACTTTTGATAAAGTTCCTCTATTTCATTTGAGGAAAGGTGTTTAATCTCGTCTGCAACCTCAATTTCGAGTGTTTGTTCACTCATGATTAAACTCCATATTGATTGAAAACTAACGCCCGCATTTGCGGCTGGTTTGGAGCGCAGCGGAAAAGCAGTCCGACAACATGCGCTTGTTAAATGTTGGTCACTGAACGTATTGACCCAGAGACATCTTTTGAGACCTCGCCATCGATCTCAAATGGCTTGGTATAATTTTCGGTCATAGCTAAATTATATATTGCTTCTTTTGCGCCTGGATTGAGTGATCCCCACCAATCGAGATCAAAATATACGTTTTCTGCGTAAGCAAATATAGATTTAAAAAGCCAGTCTTTTATAAATTTTTTATCGTGTGAAAACACATCCAACAAGTACCCACCGATAACTTTGTGCTCCTTCAAGTGAGATAAAATATATGCAGCGTTTCCGTTAATCGTTACCGTCGACAATGAAAAATGCTGAAACTTATATGAAGGATCGCCCAAATTTTGAAACTTTGTGCCATCGACTTTGTAATAAGGAGAAATTGATGCGCATACAGCCACAGAAATAGGAGCATCCAACTCAACAATATAGGAAGTTAAAAAGCCGAAAGTGCTATTGCTATATAGATTCTCGTACCTTCCTTTTATTGAGTCTATATCGCCAAACCCTTTATATATGTCTCTTTTTAAAAACCACAACTCTTCTTGTAGAATTATCTGGTCGCTTAACCTATAACCCATATCAATGTTACTGATCTTCCATTCTACTGCTTCCTTTGCGGCATTCTTTTGGTAAAACTCATGGCAAACGGCTCGATATGAACTTGCCCAACACTTTTCACAAGATATAGAAAACTCTACATTTTCAATATTCTTAAACAGATCGGTGTCATGATAGCTGCAAAAACCATAAAATATCGATGCCTGTTTTTTTACTCCCGACTTTATATCTCCTACATTTTCAAAACCGTTAGTGTTTCTATAGAACGTTCCCACATGACCATCTTTACAAAAGCTAGATAATACTCTCCCCCTCTGAACTGTATGAGCTCCCTTGATGGGAAGGTCACAATTCTTGCTATCGAAAGACGCGCAGCAGTATTTTTTTGAATCAAATATGCTAGACAATTTTTTCCTTAGCTCACCCTCGCTAATCTTTCTCTTGCCTTCTCTATCAAGATGGCAATCTTTAAAAGACTTTCCGCTTTTGCACCAACATGGCTCTTCGGATTTAGTTTGTGCGGCAGTCAGAATTGCGTGAGCAAATCTCATCTTCGACTCATCATTGAATCCTTTAATCATTTCTCCTATTTGTTTAGAAATGTCATCCATGCGCTCAATATCTCCGAACATTTAACGTTTGGTTAAGGTGCGGGCTTTAGCCCGTCCCAGAGAGCGAAGCGAACGGTTTGAACCATTTGTTATGTGCTTCGAATAACCTTCATGTCAGTATATTTTTTCACCATTAATGCCACCCACTGATCTGAAAAATACTGACAAAGAATTTAGGGCTTTTTCCCAAGCCTCATATGCATTGATAGGGGATGGAAAATAAGAAGTATTTATAAATACACTGCAAGTGAAGCCGCCTACATTAGCCTCTAGGAAATGCGCTTGCATCAATTCCCAGTCGAATTTTATTTGAATGTCGAATTTTGAATGATTAAGAAGACTATCAAAGTGAAAGAAGATGGGGAAGTAAACTGAAGCATCTTGCACTGCTTCTTTAGAGTTTACTGCGAACTCAACGTAGCCAGTGTAACGATGGCCGTTTTCGTCTGAAACGGGTGCGCTAGTGCAGCCAACACTAAAAAGAGAGGTTTCCGGTGCGTTAATAGATACGACTAACTCTTTTAGTGCCTTGTCTTTCGCCAACTCAGGTATTTGTTCTATTACCTCAGGCGCGTTCTTTGCCATTTTAAAGCCGTAGTTCGCATCGCCATCTTCTCGAAGCTCGCCGCGTCCGCCATACGGAATATCCTTTACATCATGGTTGATTGACATCAGATTTAAGTATTTCCGCATGATTTTTCCTTGGCACATAACAGTGATTATACGGAAGGCTACATAACCTCAATAAACGCGACGGCACATTGCTTGAGGTTATACTGCCCCAAGAATCGACTCTAACCCATTGCTTCTACTGTGAGCAAAGCAAAATTTGGCAGTATATTCAAAAGTCGCGTGCCTGCGCGTTTTACCGGTTTCAATCATCCTGACGCATGCGCATCACTCGGCAATGCGCATGCGGTCGAAGGGCACAATAGCGCGGGTCTCGCGACAAAGTGATATGCAATTACATCAGCCCCACACACACCATCTCCCCACCCAACCACTGCTGCTTAAGCCCCCGCTGCTTTTTCAGCATCAGCGTCAGGTAGTCGCGCAATAGATGAGCGGATGGCAGCGCGGCAAGGTGCTTGCGAAGCCTGCGCTCGCAAGGAAACTGTTCAGCAGGCACATGCAGCGACGTGGTGTGTTGGATAAGCCATTCGATGGTGGGCAGAGTGGGTAGCACTGCTGCTCAGCGCTAGCGTAACGCCTTTGACAACAAAGTCACCAACGTAGATATGTGGCCGATGGGTTTTGCGCCAGGCCTCAGCGAGTACGGAAAAACCGCCGCCGTAATAGCTATCGCCAAGGTAGACGACCAGCGGGTTTGAGTAGCCGCTTAGCGTAGAAATACCCGGCGAAAACACATCGCTGACGAGGCTAAAGTCACTGTTGAGGCGCTGCCACGGCTATCAATGGCGTCGGCGAAGCGGCCGTTAAGGTCACCGATCACCTACCGGCTGGCTTTGCGGCGGTCCATCGCCGCGGCAATGTCCTCTTCGTGCTCTTCACCCCAGCCGCACAGCGGCTCCATGGCCTGCACCAGACTGACCCCGAAGAGCGTCAGCGAGTAGTCGACGCGCAGCGGGATCTCTCCGTAGTCGGTTCGCTTGACGATGCCGTCGGACTCAAGCTCTTTCAACTGTTGGATCAACATTTTGTCGCTTACACCGCGGACGCTTCGCTTGAGTTCGCCGTAACGCGTCGGCCCTCTGTGTAAAAAGAATAGAATCAACGGCTTCCACTTTCCGGAGATCACGTGCAGCGTCGCATGCAGGCCACAAATGAAGCGTGGGTATTCTGAGTTTTCTTTCGCCATAACGATACTTACCAAAAGGTGCATACTTGAACATTAGTAAGTGGTTTATATATCGTTAAAGCGAATCGAGTCAACACACATTGAGACCCAAACATGAATCGGCTAAACGGTAAAATCGTACTTATCACCGGCGGAGCCAGCGGCATCGGCCTGGCCTCTGCCCAACGCCTCATCGACGAAGGCGCCTTCGTCTTCATTGTCGGCCGGCGCCAGGACGTCCTCGATAGCGCGGCGGTGGCACTGGGATCCAACGCCCGGGGTCTCCAGGCGGATGTAACGAAGCCGGAGGATCTCGACCGTGTATTCGAGACAGTCCAGAAAGAGAAAGGGCACCTGGACGTACTGGTGGCCAACGCGGGCGTCGGCGATTTCGCAAGCCTGGGACAGATTACCCCCGAGCACTACGACTACATCTTCGACATCAACGTCAAAGGCACCCTCTTCACCGTCCAGAAGGCTCTGCCCCTGATAAAGAACGGCGGCTCCATCATCCTCACCGGATCCACGGTGGGCAGCATGGGCACCCCGGCCATGAGCATCTACAGCGCCTCCAAGGCGGCCGTGCGCAATTTGGCGCGCAGCTGGGCTCATGACCTCAGGGGAACGGGCATTCGCGTGAACGTCATGTCGCCTGGCCCGACCAAAACAGACAAGGTGATGGAACTGCTCCCGTCCGAAGCCCTGAGCGAGATGAAGCGGGCCGTACCGCTTGAGCGTATGGGCGACCCCAAAGAAACCGCAGCCGTGGTGGCGTTCCTGGCGTCCGACGATAGCAGCTTTGCGAGGTGTTCGTTGACGGGGGCTACGCGCAGGTTTAGGGGCCAGGTGGGAAACGGGAGGCAATCAACTAAAAGGGGTCCGTTTGGTTAAGAACCAATCGATCGGACCCTTTTTATTTCTGAGATGAGCCAGCCATAGGCACAATGTCAAATTCGATGAGGTCATTGCCGTGGTGATCCCAGACACTCAACAATTGAGAGCCATCGGTATTCATAAGCTAATAACATTAACGGTTGGCGTTTTCCTCGACGATCTTACGAAGCGCATCGACAAGCACGTCAGTTGGCTGGGCACCGGAGATCAGGTAGCGACCATCGAGGATAAATGCCGGCACGGCGCTTACCCCTGCCTCCATGAATTTCTGCTCTGCCGCGCGCACTTCGTCCGCGTATTGATCGGAGCGGGCGATGGCCTCGGCAGTGTCACCGTCAAGCCCAACCTCAATGGCTTTCTCCCGCAGAACCGCTGGGTCGGCAGGATTTTTCGCCTCACCGAAATAGGCCTCAAACAGAGCCAACTGCAGCGCCGTCTCTTGATGCTGCGTTCCAGCCCACGCCAACACGCGGTGGGCCGCGAACGTATTGTTCGCCCGGCGCTCTAGGGCACCACGGAAATTCAGCCCAAGCTCATCGGCCACCGCCATAATCTCGCGCTGGGACTGCTCCATGGTGGCCGCATCCTTGCCGTACTTGCGGCACAAGTGCTCCAAAATCGGCTCGCCTTCGGGCGGCATATCCCGGTTCAACTCAAAAGGCTGCCAGACCAGCTCAACGTCGATCTCTCCATCGAGTGTCTCTAATGCTTGCTCTAAGCGCCGATAGCCAATCGCGCACCACGGGCATGCCACATCGGACACCAGGTCGATTCTTACCTTTTGCATTTTGTTAATCCCTTCGACATATTCCAAAATTCAATCACACTAAAGAAAGCATGTTACGTGTATGTAGTGAGTAACGGCAGTACTGATTAAGGAGGCCACCATGGAAAAAGCAGCTGTGTTTAAAAGCAACCGAAGTGAAGCGTGGGATAGCTGGTTTGATGGCCAAGGTGTCACCGCAGACTTTATGAGTGAACGCGAGCAGCCAACCGAACAGGAGCGCGAGGGGTTTTGATGCTTAAGTACCTGCTTGACACCAATATCTGCATGTTCACCATCAAACATAAACCTCCCCATGTTCGTGAGACCTTTAACCAGCATAGCGACCAGCTCTGCATCAGCAGCGCGACTGGACGTTCTCGACTACGACCCCAGCGCCGCCTACCACAGTGGCCAGCTACGTAGCGAGCTGGCCAAAGCGGGCACACCTATCGGCCTCTATGATCAGATGATTGCCGGGCATGCTCGTTCAAGAGGGCTGATTCTGGTGACCAATAATCTAGGTGAGTTTAGTCGCGTATCTGGACTTAGGGTCGAGGATTGGATTTAAGCCCACTCCACGTACACCACTTCCTCACTAAATCGTCATTGCTTTAAATGGTCAGCGGTGCTTTCCGTCCGCCCATTCCCGCACTCGCCAGTATGCCCGGCAGCCCATAGCAGTGGTCGCCGTGCACGTGGGTAATCAAAATGGCTTTCAATGAATGAAACGACAGCTTCGTGTGCAACACCTGATGCTGGGTGCCCTCACCACAATCAATCAGGTACCAGCCCTTTCCCTTGCTCTCTCGCAAGGCGACCCCGGAGACGTTTCTCTGCTTGGTGGGCACACCGGCTGAGGTGCCTAGGAAGAGTAGATTCATATTTTGTTTTTGATCTCTTCTGCACTTGCTCTATGAATAAGGCGGTGGAGTGACCGCTAGCTAATTAAACAGTAGCGCTCCTAGCTCATAACGTCACATTATATTTCTCTGCAACTTGATTCAATTCAAAACTGGACGCAGCATATATTTGCTCATATGATAAATCGATAATGGCATCATTAAAGCATACCACTTCTTCCTCACTTAAATCCTTGCTTGGCACGCTTAGGTATTCACTTCTTTTTGTCAATAGCAACGCTTTATTCGGTGACAATGGATAATAAAACTCCAAATGATCGTGTTCTGTCACCTCTTTACCAAAAGCTGCGTATGTATTAATTATTGGTTGGTCGCCGGTTATAAACAGAGTATTTGTTCGATTTTGCAAAATGACAGCGCTCCACAATGCACGTTCGACATAAATGCTACAGCCAAGGGTAGTTGCAAAGATATGGCTTAAAATATTCCACGCTTTATCTATATCTAGAACACGTAACTCTGATACCGCATTTCCAATATTTTCTTTAGTATTCTTCGTTCTGAAATACTGAACACAGAGGTAGTGTATGAATTCAATGGCGCTATCTTCGTCGCTTAAAAAATCAGTATTATTAGTTAGCATGCCCTCTAAAAACTTAATGGCACCGGATTCAATATTAGAGTGAAAATTCTCACTTAAATTAACAATTTTCTTTTCGATTTCTTGCTCAAAATCAGAATCGCTGATACCTAAATCATTTACTTTTTCACGAATCTTAAAGACAGCAGTAAATAGCTCAATCCACCCGTGGTTTAGTTTTTTTATCATCTCTGAATGACTTTTATTGACAATCAGCCCTATAACCTCAATGTCTTGATCTGTCAGATCTTTTAATCGGTAAAAATCGCGCTCTTGTCCGATATTCATTAAGTTGGTGAGAAAAATTTTGTCATCGCGATAGCACCATACCTGCTCATTGTCAGACCATGCTCGCAAATAATTTCTCCAGACATAATGATGTTTTCTCTTTTTCATGCTTTCTTACTCAAGAAAAAATAACGCAAGCGTGATAGGCGCGATCTTGCGAACGTCTTTATTGACGCATTTATTGTAAATTTAGAATTCTTGCGCATAGACAATCACCCTGTGACTTGAAGCCTCACCTATAAATTCACTATATAACTCTTCTAGTTCTGCGTAGCTTAAATCTTTTGAACCGATCTTCCCTTTATTGAAAAGAAATTCGAACATTTCGCTAGAAAGGGAAATATCTTTTATGTTTTTGTATTCAAGAATGTCAGCACCTCTAGCGCCCTTGCTAGTACATTGTTCTATCTTGCATATTGGCAAATGCTCACCTGTTGAGATGAATTTTTGATCTGGCTTTTGTAATTTGTCTGTAGGTCGTAGGAATGCGGAGCAGCATGGAAACCTATAGTCATTTTCTTCTGCATTTGAGCTACAGACTCCTTTTTCACACAAAAATCCATTCATTTTGGATATTTGTTCTAGCATTCTTTCATCTGACAGGTAAAGCTTTCGCTTTTCCCATATCTTATATTGTACTGCAACTATCGCTACAGCCTCTTCATCTGGGGAGTGCCTTTCATAAATTAGATCAGCCCCTGTGATATGCTCGATTTTATCAGGATGGAGCACTCTTAGCCTTAAGACCTTTTCATTTGGAAGCTTAAAATCTCGATACCCTTGTCCCGTTACCAAAGAAGGTACAGCTCGTTCTACATTATATGCATCTCTAAAAATAAGTTGATTTTCGCTGTGCTCTTGAGAATCTAACTCTTCTCGTGCTTTGTAAAGCTGGCCGAGTTTCCTTTTTAACTGATCTACTCTATTCTTATTCCCTTTCTCTTTTTCAGCAATTTTCAGAAGACTTTCATCTTCTGAAATAGCTGATTTCACAAGGTCAATGGCTTCGATAGTCAAGTCATCCCGTATAGACATGTATTCAGCTCTTTGACGATATTCTTTCGTCGTATCACTCACCCGTTCCCTTTTCAATTCGCTGACGTCGTCACCTAACAGTTCAGGATAAACTGCACCACCTAACTCAAGTGCATTATCATATGTGGATTTATCCATATCTCCATTTGATGCAATCTTTGATAAACCACGGAAAGCGTTTAAAGAAATCCACTCTGCATTTAATCGATCGATATCTTCCATTTTATTCTCGAATTAAGGACTTACATAACGCCTTGCTCACCGGTAAATTGCGAGCGAAGCGAGCAATTTATCCGTGTGCAGCAATTTGTTATGAGATTATCTAAATACATCAAGTATCTTTTGTAATAAGGTACGATTATTGAATTCTTTAAGTGTTTTTGAGCACTCTTTCAGTTTGGCCTCCTGAGCAACTAGTCTATCTTTATGTCGCTTCAGATCATTATTACTATTGGCTAATTCTTGATTTAACAAGCTGGATTTTCTAGCTTCAACTTCGATCAATTCTTTTAGTTTAGAGCTTATCTGCTTCTCAGAATAAATTAGCCTTTTGTTGTATGCTTCTGATGACGGATCAACTACAATTTTACCGTATACTTTATTGCTAAATATACTTTTCAAAAAATTATAGTAACGCTCCAAATCATTTTCATCAAAAGGCTGCTTGTTCAGCTCTTCCTTAAATCTCAGCTTCTCAGTTATGTTTATTTCGATAATTGGTATGTTGTGCTCTAAAAAGTCTTGTACTTTTTCTGGCTCGCAACCATGACTAACTTTTACTTCAAGAGCTACCTTTCCGCCCCACCTTTCATAATAAGGATTATCATTGGCAAAAAACCCTATTAGATCAGGAAAGTAGGATCGGCCACTTGCAAGCCTAATCTTTAGGTCTTCAGTATTTATTTCTGAAAAATTAAATGTGTACTCATTTTTTCCGAAAACAAAGTTAATCGAGGACAACTCAGATAACACCAATATTGCAATGGAGTGGGATAGCGACTCGCCATCTCCAGAGACGGTATTCCCTCCTGAGTTCTCAATGTATCGAAAAAATCCTTTTACTACAGGCGTCATTCGAGACCGCTTGCTTTCATTAGTTTGAGTACTAAAAAAAATCAGTTTATTAAATTCGAAAATATCGTGTTTCTTTAGCTTTAGAACTTGCCAAATAAAGAAGAGCTTTAGTCGTCCACGTTCATCTTTGATGAAGTTTCCTGAGTCTCCTTTGGCATACGCCCAGATTTTTTTATTTGCCATAGCAATTATGCACGTTTCTCATAACAGTGATTATACAGAAGGCTGCATAACCTCAATAAACATGCCCGCTCATTCATTGAGGTTATGTAGCCACCTCATTTGACCCTACCCCACTGACTCTCCTGAAGGCAAAGAAAAAATAGGCGGCATATACAAAATTCGCGTGCCTGCGCGTTTTGCCGGTTTCAATCATACTTATGCATACGCATCATCCGGCAATGCGCATGCGGTCGAAGGGCAAAATAGCGTGGGCCTCGCGACAAAGTGAGTTGCCATTACACCAGCCCCACACAAACCATCTCCCCACCAAACCACTGCTGCTTAAGCCCCCGCTGTTTTTCCAGCAGCAGCGTTAAGTACTCACGCAATGGATGAGCGGCTGGCAGCGCAGCAAGGTGCTTACGAAGCCTACGCTGATAAGGAAACTGCTCAGCAGGCACATGCAGCGGCGTTGCGTTTTGGGTGAGCCATTCGAGGTTGGGCAGAAGTAAGTGAGTGGCGCCACTATCCAGCGCCAGCGTAACGCCTTTTACATCGAAGTCACCGGCGTAGATATGTGTTCGACGGGTTTTGCGCCAGGCCTCGGCGAGCAAGGCGAAGCCGCCGCCATAGTGGCTGTCGCCGCGGTAAACTATTAGCGGATTAACGTATTCGCTTAGCGCTGGGCTATCGGCTGAAAACTCATAGAAGCTGTCGAGGTTTTCGACCTGAACTAACGCGCTGAACGCGCTTAGCTTTAGCGTCTGAATATCTACATCGCGAATGGTGCGCGGCGGTTGTGCAAGCCCGTGTACGAACAACGGCGAGGCTTCCGGCGGTAGGCTGATTAATACCCGCCGTGCGCGGGGGCTTTCGCGGTTGGTTTTGTCTTCTTCTACGCCTTCTTTTGCCTGGGCGCCGCTGGTCAGGCCGCTGAGCGAGCGGCCTAGAGGCGCTATTTTGGCGCTTTCGAGTACGTCATTAATCTGTGCCAACAGCGCGGCATCAAAGCGCAGCGTTTTACCGCTTAGCCTCGCGGCTAGGTCAATATCATGCTGATGACACCAGGCCACCATGTCGTCTACCCACTGACGGCGCGGCCGCACTACCGTGGGCTGCTGGCAGAGTAAACGGGCGACTTCATTAAGCCCGGTGCGCGCGCGGCTGGGTAGGTTCATACCGGCACAGCCAGCTGCAGTTCAACGTCGTGAATCAGGCGCAGGTGATTGAAGGTACTCGCCTGGCTTTCCTGCTGCTTGAGTCGAAACGCGCGCTGATCGTTGCGCGGCAGGCCTTGGTACTCGGCAATTACCTGGAACAGCCAGATCTCATCCGGCCACTCCAGCGGGCTTTCGTGCAGGTACTCAAGGGCGCTGACCGGTTCCGCCTCGGGCTGATCGATCACGCTTAAATAGAAGTGCTCGACATCCTGTTTGAGCGCCTGCTGCCGGGCGGCGGCCATGCTAGTTTTCTGGGCTTGAGCCGGGGCCGCGGCTTCTACTGACTGGGTGGTATGGCGCGGCTGGGGTAGCTGGTGCAGCAGCTCAGCCAGGGCTTGGCTGTCGAGGTTGCGGTCCAGCGCCGGGGCGGCGGCGGCGCTTAGCGGTGCGGCTTGATTCACCAGCGTGGGCACCTCGCTGCGGCGGGCATAGTTGCCCGGTACAAAGCCGGGATGCTCGCGCATAAACGCCGCCATGCCGCTAATCAGGCGGCTGCGCGCCTGCTGCTTGCGAAAGCGCGCCATGAGTTCGATCAAGCGCCGCTGTACTTCGCGCAGGCCGGTGTAGTGGTTACTTAACTGCTGCTGAAGCTGGCTGATCAATAGCTTGCGCAGGCTGCCGTCGCTACCCACCAGCTCAATCAGCTCGTCGAAGTCGATTAGCGCTAGGCCGTCCAGCAGCCTCGCAATCTGCTTTTGGGCGCGGTCGTTTTCACGGATTTTGTCGTTGAGCTGGCTAACAAAGCCAAAGTCGCTATTGAGCCGCTGCCACAGGCTATCAATGGCATCGGCAAAGCGGCCGTTAAGGTCATCGACTTCCTGGCGCAGGCGCATCAATTGCTGCTCCAACCGCCAGTGCTCGCCACGGCTGCGCGCCTCGCGATAGCTGTGTACCAATGAGCGAATCAGCTCCAGGGTTTCCGCTACGTCTGCGTTGACGTGGCGGCGGGTCTCGTCGGCTAGCATTTCAGCGATCAGTTCGCGCACCTTGGGCGCTAGCTTCACGCCGCTCTGCTCATCCGGCCGCCATAGAATGCGCGCCGCCAGCAGCTTACGCAGCGCGCTGTCGCTGAGCGATTCCAGCGGCACTTCATCGCGGGTGTAGGCCTGCATCAGCGCTTCAGAATGCTTGCCCAGCAGCGCCAGCCGTTCACTGCCGGTTTTTAGCAGGCGGCTCTCTAGCTCACTCAAAGCAGCGCCTCCTGCTTGCCCTCTTCACCTTCGGCATCAATCGGCAGGTTCTCTTCATCGCGGATAAAGCGCACCAAGTCCACCAGGTAGTCGATCTTGCCGGTGACCACAAACACCTGCCGCTCTGAGTGCGGCTGGAGCAGGTAGCCGTGCTCTTTCAAGCGCTTGAAGACCTGCTTTACCTGGGCATCTAACTGGTCACTTTGGGAACCAAAAAAGCTGTCGGTGGCCAGGCGCTCCAGGCGCTCGCGCAGGCTTTGGTTATCTTCGCACTTGGCGCTGAATTCGGCGGGTTTAAGCACATCGCCGGGGGCGGCCAGCGTGTCACGGCCTAGCGCTTCTTGAACCAACTGCAGCCATTCCAACAGCGGCAGCAGGCTATTAAGCGTATCGCCCAGCTGGCGCGAAAGCTGGTCACGGGCGCTGTCGTTCAACTGTCGCCAGGCCAGAAAATAGACGCTGCCGTCTTCATTACTGGCCAAGCGGCGGTTGAGGGGCCGCAGGTAGGTATCGATCTCCTCACGGGTCTCTTCATTGGTGAGATGCCGATAACCGCTCTCATCGCTGATCGGGCAGATAAACTCACCGGCCAGCAGGCGCTCAAGCAGTGGGCCATGTTCGATCATGCTGTCACCTCCTGCTGACGTTCCTGGAGCCGCTCGGCCAAGCGGCTTAGCCGCGGCTCAATACGTTTTAGCACCCGCTTGTTGGGCTGAGTGTCATCGCGATCAATCAAGTAACGGTTGGCGAACAGCAGCAGCACGTCCGATTCAGGGTTGGGGAACGCACCTACAATGTGAATACGATTGCTGTCGCAGGCATCAAACAGCTTTTCGACGTTGTGGTACGCCAGCGTGCCAATCTCATCAATCGGCCAGTGGATGGCGATTTCCGCATCGCCGCGCAGCAAGCGGGTAAAGGCGAGCAGAAATTTACACAGAATCAGATACGCCATGCCGTGGCTAGAGGATTCCAATAGCTGGCGGTCGTTTTTGATCACCAGATCCGTGCCGCCTTCATTTAAGTGCAGCTCCAGGCGCAGCAGGCTTTCAAAGCTGTACTGCTGGTCGCTACGCAGCAAATCAACCACGTCCGCCAGGGTGTTTAAGTAGTCTTCGCTGGGCAGCGTTTGGCCGGATTCGCGCCATTCTTTATAGCGCTGGGCGAACAGTTTCAGCGGCTCCCAGAAGCCCAGCTCATCGATGGTGGACTGGATACGCACTTCGGCCTTGCTGATGCCCTCCAGGCGCAGGTCATCGGCGACTTCTTCAGACAGCCGACGGCTTTGGGCGCTGATGCGGCGGTTCAAATCGCGGAACACGGTAAAGAACTTATCCAGGTCGTCGCTGAGGTTACGGCCTTCCTGAATCAGCTGCTGTTGTTGATCTTCGAGCAGTTTGAGCATGTCGCGCAGTAGCGGTAGCTGTAGGCGCGGGTTGTCGCTTTGCAGCTTGCTGCGTTCGCTCTCCAGCGCTTCGGCAAAGCCGCTGCTGGCGTCCTTGATCAGTTGGCTCTCCACCTCCAGGCAGCCCCGGCGCAATTGCTCGATCTGCTGGTGGCGATTACCCAGCGCCTGACGGGCGCGCTCAATGCGCTCATCCACATCACCCAGCGCTGAGCTTGGCACTTGGCCGTCAGGTTCAATAGCCAGGCTTTCTAGCTGCGAGAGCAGTGGCTTCAACGCTTCCAGGCAGCCATGTTCACTTTCACGCTGGCTTTTAAGCCCGCTTACAGCACTCTGGTGAGTTTTACGCGCGGCCTGAAAGTCGTTTTTGAGATGCTCTTTATCGCGTGCCAATTGTTGGTCGGCCTGCGCAAGTTCGGCTTCTTGGGCGACAAGTTGCGGCTTGTGCTGGCCCCACTCGATGCGCATAAAGCGCGTGTAGTCGGTGAGCTCATCCTGGCGGGCAGCGGTCGTGCGGATGCGCTCGTCCTGGCTCGCCAGGCGCTCTTTAGTGGCTTTTAGCTGGGCCGGGTCGACGCCCTGCTCGGCAAGTTCTTGGCTAAAGGCGTCTTCAAGCTCAGCGCGCTGGCGCTGATGTTCGGCATTGGCATCGCTAAGCTGCTGTTTATACTGGCGCAGCTGGGCATCCAGGCTGTCTACCTGGCTTTGGCCGTCGACTTTTAGCTCCAGCAGCTGGCCTTGCTGCGTTTCGCCAAGCGCCGCGAGCGCCTGCTGTTTTTCTTCACGCAGTGCGGCTTGCGCCTGCTCTTGGTTGGCTAACGCGGCCCGATGGGCGGCGCGGCGCTCCTGCTGGTGCTTGGTTTGACGCTCCTGCTGCTGGCGGCGCGCCTCTAGCGCGAACTCGACTTCCTGCTCGGCGCGCCGATGCGCCATGCGGGCCTGATCCTGGGCTTCATCGGCCTGCTGTACGCGCTCGTTGTGCTGTTTAAGCGCTTTTTCGGTTGCTTGACACTCTGCCTGCACGCGCCGCTTGGCGGTATCCGCCTCTTCAATCGCGGCCAGCAGGCTGGCTTCATCCTGGGCGTAGCTCGGCAGGGCAATGGCAGAAAGATCTAACGCCAATCCAAACAGGTCGTCGCTAGCGCCTTCGGCAAGCCGTGGGGCTAAATCGCGCCGCTCTAATAGCTCTGGGGCAACAACCTTGCCTAGCTGCTGCTCCCAGCCGGGGCGATGGTAGCGCAGAAAGTGGCGCAGGCTGCCCTGCTCGGGGTCACGCTGCTGATACAGCGCAAAGCTGCGCTGCTCGGCGCGTTCAAGCTGTTGGCGAAGCTGCACCAGTTGCTGCTCAGCGGCGTCTCGTTCGCGCTTGCGGGTTTCAAACTCACGGCGCAGCCCGTCTAGGGTTGCGGCCGCCCCGCTGCGCTCCTGCTGAGCTTGGTCCAAGCGCGCCTGGGCAAGCTCCGCGTCGTTGGCCTCTTGCGTGGTTTGGCTGGTCAGTGAAAGCTGTGCTTTAAGCTCAGCTAGCTGCTCAACGCCTAGCTCTAGCTGGGCCTGATACTCGCCCTCAAGGCGCTGGCGCTCCTGCTGATAGCGTTCATTGAGCTTTTGCTCCGCCTCCCACTGCTGTTCGCGGCGCTGGGCTTTCTCTTCCACCAAGGCGTCGATCAGCTCCTGGGCTTCACGCGTTTGGCGGGCCAGCGCTTCAGACAATTCGCGCAGGCGACCGTCGAGGCGCGCTTGGCTTTCCTTGAACTTATCCTGAAGAAGCTGCAAATGTTTCTTTAGCTCTTCGTACTGCTCCCGCCACTGGGGCAGCGCGTTGATGTCGCGCTCCAGGGCGGGCATGTCCGCGTCAGAGTAGCGCTCAAACTGGGTTTGCAGATCATTGAGACGGCGCTGGGTGTGCTGTAAATCGCTGACCACTTCGCTATGGCGATCATTAAGCTCATCGCGCGCCTGGGCATAGCCGCTTTCACGCTGCTGAAATTCGCGCTGATGGCGAGTAAGTTCAGCGTCCACGTCGGCCATACGCCGCTCTGCGCGCTGGCGGTCATCTTCAAGCTGAGGCTTTAGCTGCCATAGCGTGGCGTCTAAATGGGCTAGCTCGCGGTCGATACCGGCCAACCGAGCCAGCGATGCCTGCAGCGGCTCTAGCCGCATGGATTGGCGCATCTGGGCAATCCACTCCCGCGCTTTGGTATTGCGAATGCGCGTGACCGGCAGCTCAACCCCGTCTTCTTCAAAAATCGCCGCCAGCATGGTTTTGAGGGTGTCCATCTTGCCCTCTTTGGCATGCACCGCGGAAACCAGCTTTTCGATATGGCGAATGCGGCGCTCGGGTTTGACCAGGCTGAACTGGGCGGCGATCTGGCGCAGTTTGAGGCCATCGCGGCTGTTGCCATGCAGCTGGGTAAAGTCGTTTTGAATCACCGAACGAAATTCAGAAGTCGCGCCCAGCTTGGACGACACCGGCGTGCCGCTGCGACGCAGACCGCTGGCCCACTGGCTGTAATCCAACGCGGCCACGCCCGCCTCGCTTTCAACCAAGTAATCTTCCGGCTGATAGGGCCCGCCCACGAAGCGATACTCGACCCCGCCTTCGGCTTTACGGGTGAGCACCGCCTGGCAAACATTGCCCGCTTCGCGACGATATTCATACACTAGGTAGCTATTGCGATGAGGCAAATAAAACGCATCGAACTTCATGCGGGTTTTCGGCACGACCTTATTAGGCAGCTCGCCGTAAAACACCGGCACCAGCCGCTGCAGCGTGGTTTTGCCTGAGGCGTTGGTGCCACAAATATTGGTGTGGCCGTCCACACTCAGTTCCACCACCCCTTCCAGGTGGCCGTGAATCATCACGATGCGTAGCAGGTGGGCCATGCCGTGTCCTTTCGTTTGCTGATCGAATCGTTTTGCTGATCAAAGAAAGCGCCTATCTTGCCAGACACATTGATAGCTTGTCTTACTCTTATCGAGCGTTTGGATTCGGCATTGCCACCAGTATCAAGCGGTGCCCAGCAACCCTGCAAAGAAACTCACCGCGTTGGCTTCTAATCCTTCAAGGTAATATCCGCCTTCCTGCACCACCAGCGTGGGTACGTTCAAGCCGGCTACTTTACGGCCTAGCTCACAAAACCCTGGGGTTGAAACAGTCACCTTGGCTTGGGGGTCAAGCGCGTAAATGTCGAATCCCAGCGCCAGCACTATCGCATCGGGTTCAAATAGCCGAATGGCTTGGCAGGCTTGCTCCAGGCGATCAAAAAACACCGATTCTGGTGAACCGTGGGGCATCGGTAGGTTGAGGTTGTAGCCCAGCCCGGCACCCTGCCCACGCTCGTCTTCAAAGCCGGTTACTGCGGGGTAAAAGTTAGTGGTATCGCCGTGGATCGAGATATACAGCACATCGTCGCGCTGGTAGAAAATTTCCTGAACACCCTGCCCATGATGCATATCGGGGTCTAACACCACGATGCGCGGGTAGCGCGTTTTAAGATGCTGCGCGGCAATGGCGGCATTATTGAGAAAGCAAAAGCCACCGGCGGAGTCGATGCCGGCGTGATGACCCGGCGGGCGCGATAGCGCATAGGCAAACCGATCACCCGCCAGCAGGGCCTCGGCACCGGCCACCGCGCTTTGCGCTGACCAGTAGGCCGACGGCCAGGTGTGCTGGCCCACCGGTGCGCTGCCGTCTGCCAGGTAGCGAGCGGCTTCTGCCAATATGCCGCGCAGGGCGTTGGGCGAGCGCACGAAGATGTTGGAGATGACCTCTTCCCCCCAGTCTTCGTCAAGCTCATGCCAGCGCCGATAGGCACTTTCAAGAAAACGCAGATAGGCAAACGAATGGACCGCCCTTAGCGGCGCCACGCCGTAGTCCGAAGGGTCTTGAACATCAAAACCAAGACGTTTAGCGGCTGCCAGTAACTGCGTGGCGCGCTCGGGCATTTCCTGGGGCGTGCGCATTTTTCCGCGGGAGAAGTAGGTTTGCGGCTGATGGAGCAGTTGCTCAGCGTGGAAGAATGTTTTCATCGGGATGCTCCCCTATTTCGCCCACGCCCTTTACCACGGAATCGCGGGCCACGCCGATATGGTAGTCAATTGCCTCGCGGCAAGCCTCAGGGCTACCGCTATCCAGCGCATCGAGCAGTTTGAAGTGGCTGGTCGCAATGGTGTCGGGGGCTTCGTGCGTTTTGGTAATTAAGGTAATGCATAAGCGCAGCTCATGGCTCAAGTCGTCAAAGGCGCGCAGCAGCCGCTCATTACCGGCGTAGTGCAGCATTAAGCGATGAAACTGCAGATCTTCTTCAATACGGCGCGTGCCGTCGTTACCGGCGGCGGCCTCACAGAGCACCTCTACCTGTTGCTTTAACGCGCGCTGGGCATCGGGCGTATAGCGGCCAACTAGGCGATGAATCGCATGGCGCTCCAGGCACAGCCGAAAATCAAAGGCATCTTCGAGTTCAACGGCATTCAACGCCCTTACAAAGAAGCCGCGCCGGGGTTTTGAGATCAGCAGCCCGCGGCTTTCCAGCAGGCGCGCCGCCTCACGCACCGGTGCACGGCTAACGCCCAAGTCGCGGGAAAGCTGCACTTCTGAAAGCCGCTCACCGGGCAAAAAATGCTGCTTAACAATCGCTTGGGTCAAGTAGTCGGCAACTTGCTCGGCTAAGTTTTGCTGTTGAATAAAGGCCTTGGGAGGCACCGTTGATGAGACCATAAACGTTACTCATGGGGTATGACGCGTTTTCTTCAGTATGACGAAAAAAACCTTCTTGTCGACGAACGATTGCCGACTGTCGACAGTTTTACCACATGCTGCTATTTTCAAAGAAGGCTTACAACAAACATCACAACTGGGCCTAACACGCCACGCCTCGCTCGCCTAACGACTACGTAAACTCATTACGTGCTAATAACTGAGGAGCAGGAAACATGAAAAAAACTTTAGCGTTGGCTATTTCCGCTGCAGCACTCGCTTTTACCTCTGCCGCCCTGGCTGATGAGCCGAAGCTGGGGGGAACTGTTAACACGATTATTCAGCCAGAGCCGCCAGGCTTGGTGCTAGGCATGGTTCAAAATGCTCCCACGCGCACTGTGTCAGGCAATATTTACGAAGGGCTCATACGCTACTCCACTGATCTTGAGCCGATGCCGCAGTTGGCAGAGTCATGGGACGTCAGTGAAGATGGCCGCACCTATACCTTTCACCTCCGCGAAGGCGTTACCTGGCACGATGGCGAAGCCTTCACCGCGGATGACGTTGTCTTCTCTGCCGATGTATTCCACCGCGAGTTAAACCCCAGCGCACGGGCGGTGTTACAGCACGTTGAAAGCATTGAGGCCACCGACGACCACACCGTGGTCTTTACCCTGATTCAACCCTTTGGCCCGTTCCTGCTCTCTTTTGAAGCGGGCACCTTCACCATGGTGCCCGAGCACCTTTACGCCGGCACTGATTTCCGTAATAACGAGCACAACGACCACCCGATTGGCACTGGCCCGTTTAAATTCGCTAACTGGGAGCGCGGCACGGTTATCGAGCTGGTCAAAAACGAAGACTATTACGAAGACGGCCTGCCCTACCTGGACGGCATTAACTGGCACATCATTCCTGACGGGGCATCCCGCGCAGTCTCATTTGAAAATGAGAGTATCGATGTGCTGCCTAGCGGCACCGTCGAAAACTTCGATATTCCTCGCTTAGCGCAAATGGATAACGTTTGCATGACCGAAGAGGGCCACGAGTATTTTAGCCCCTACTCGATGCTATGGATGAATAACCGCGAAGGCCCCACTGCGGATAAACGCTTCCGCCAAGCGGTGATGTACGCCATGGATCGGGAGTTCGCCCGCGATGTGCTGTGGAACGGCCTGGGTAAAGTACCGCTTTCTGCCTTTGGCTCTAACGCGCGCTTCCAGAATGAAGATTTAGAACCCTACGACTACGATCCAGATCGTGCCCGTGAGCTGCTAGAAGAAATGGGCTACGACGGCGAAGAGATCACCATTCTGCCACTGCCTTACGGTGAAACCTGGACCCGTTGGGCCGAAGCCGTGCAGCAAAACCTGCGCGAAGTGGGCATTAACGTCAGCACTCAAGCTACCGACGTGGGCGGCTGGAACCAGCGCTTGGGCGACTGGGATTATGACTTGGCCTTCACCTACCTGTACCAATACGGTGACCCGGCGCTGGGCATTTCACGTACCTATCTTTCAGACAATATTGCCAAAGGGTCGCCCTGGAATAACGTTGAAGGCTACGAAAATGCACGCGTTGACGAGCTGTTTAACGAAGCAGCCACGGCCTTTCCTGACGCAGAACGCGAGGCGCTTTACCGCGAAGTCCAAGAAATCCTCCATGAAGATGTACCCGTTGGCTGGCTGATGGAGCTAGGGTTTCCGACGCTATACCGCTGTGATGTGAAGAACCTGGTGACGTCTAGCGTAGGCGTTAACGACGGCTTTAAGGATGCCTGGCTAGACCGCTAGTTTTTAGCAAATGCCTAGCCCCACCCAGGCATTACGCGCTGGGTGGGCGTTTCAGCTACGTCAGGAATGTGCCCATGGTTTACGCTCGCTTAATACTCATGCGGCTTTTTAAAGCTGTTATTGTGCTGTTTTTAATCGTTATTTTTAACTTTTTACTGATTCAGTTGGCCCCTGGTGACCCAGCATCCATTCTGGCTGGCCAAGCGGGCGCTGCAGACCAAGAGTTCCTCAATCAGCTGCGCGAGCGCTTCGGCCTCGACCAGCCGATGTATGTTCAACTCTGGCGCTACGTGTCGGGCATCGCCATGCTCGATTTCGGCTACTCCTACCGCCTTGGCGTTCCGGTGTTTGACCTGATTATGGCGCGCCTGCCCGCTACGCTACTGCTCACCGGCACGGCCTTTGTGCTTTCGTTAGTACTCGGCATCGTCGCGGGTTCGATGGCGGCAGCGCGGGTTAAAAAGCCCTCTGGCTCGATCATTATGGCGCTGGCGCTGGTGTTTTATGCCACGCCGCTGTTCTGGGTCGCGCTGATGTCAGTGGTGGTGTTTTCGGTTTACTTGGGCTGGCTGCCGGCCTACGGCCTTTACACCGTTGGCGCAGGCCATACCGGCTTTGCGCTGGCGCTTGATGTCGCCAAACACCTGGTGCTTCCTGCGACAACCTTAGCGCTGTTCTTTATGGCGATTTATACCCGAATGACGCGCACATCAATGCTCGATGCCGCTCAGCAGGATTACGTTAAAACCGCCCGGGCCAAGGGCTTAAAACCGAGCATTATTCAGCGCCGCCATGTGCTGCGTAATGCGCTGCTGCCGATTATCACGCTAGCAGGCCTTCAAGCGGGGCAAATGGTGGGCGGGGCGATTCTAACCGAAACCGTGTTTGCCTGGCCCGGCATTGGGCGCCTCATGTTCGAAGCGCTAGAGCAGCGCGACTACAACCTGCTGCTGGGCATTTTCTTCTTCTCGGCGGCCTTGGTCATCGTCTTCAATATAATCACTGATGTGGTGTACAGCTTGGCTGATCCACGCATCAAGAAGGGGGCCGCATGAGCTTTTTCGCACGCTTCGCGCAAAACCGTGGCGCCCTGGTAGGGCTGATTATTTTGCTGGCGATTATCGCGATGGCCATACTCGCCCCGCTGCTGTTTCCTGAGTCGCCCTGGCGTATGGTGCAGCGGCCCTTTCTGCCACCGCTCTCGCAAGATGGGTTTCCGCTAGGCACCGACACCATGGGTCGCAACGTGGCTTCCGGCTTAATGCACGGCGCCTGGGTATCGCTTTTGATTGGGCTAGTTTCGACCAGTGTGGCGCTGCTTATTGGCGTTCCGCTGGGTGCGATTGCCGGTTACTACGGCGGGTTAGTTGACGACATACTGATGCGCTTTACCGAGTTTTTTCAGACAATTCCCAACTTCGCCCTGGCGATCGTGCTGGTGGCGATTATGCAGCCCAGCATCACCTCAATAGTGCTGGCGATTGCGATTGTCAGCTGGCCACCGGTGGCCCGCCTGGTGCGCGCTGAGTTTATGTCGCTGCGCAACCGTGAATATGTCGAGGCCGCGCGCTTAGTTGGCCAATCCAATAGCACTATTATCCTGCGCCAGATTCTGCCCAATACGCTGTCGCCCATTATCGTGCTGGCGTCATTAATGGTGGCCACCGCTATTTTGCTGGAATCGGCGCTGTCGTTTCTGGGCTTGGGTGATCCTAACGTGATGTCCTGGGGCTATATGATTGGAGCGGCGCGTACGGTGATTCGCCAGGCATGGTGGCTAAGCTTCTTTCCGGGGGTAGCCATTTTACTGACGGTACTCGCGTTAAATCTCGTGGGTGAAGGGCTAGACGATGCTTTGAATCCTAAACTTTCCCGCGAGCGCTAGGCGCTTGTTATGGCTGGAGTGCTTGTTATGAATGAAGCATCAACAGAAAGCGTACTTAGCATTCGCGATGTCAGTATTGCGCTACCTAAAGGCGCCGATCGCACCCTAGCGGTAGAGAATGTTAGCTACGACGTAAAGCGCGGCGAAATTATGTGTGTGGTCGGTGAATCAGGCTCCGGCAAGTCAATGGCCGCCAATGCGGTGATGGGCCTGCTGCCGAAAGGCGTGCGCCCCACCCAAGGCGAGATAATGTTTGAAGGGCAAAATCTACTCGCCCTGACGGAAAAGCAGCACCGCGCCCTGCGGGGCCTGAAAATTGGCATGATTTTCCAGGAACCCATGACCGCTCTTAACCCGCTGATGCGGGTAGGCGCACAAATTGCCGAAGTGTTTGAAGCCCACGGCCAGCTGACGCCCAAAGAGCGCCAGGCGCGTGCGCTGGAGCTGTTAATTGAAGTCGGTATTCCGCAGCCCGAAAAAGCCATTCGCGCTTATCCATTCGAGCTTTCCGGCGGACAGCGCCAGCGGGTGATTATCGCCATGGCGTTGGCGCTGGAGCCTAGCCTACTGATTGCCGATGAGCCCACCACGGCGCTGGATGTCACGACCCAGGCGCAGATTCTGGAGCTGATTCGCGATTTGCAAAGCCGCCGCGGCATGTCAGTCATGTTTATTACTCACGACTTTGGCGTCGTCGCTGAAGTCGCCAACCGTGTTTGCGTGATGCGCCACGGAAAAATAGTAGAGCTAGGTGATGCGAAAGCGGTGCTGGAGACGCCTCAGAATGCCTACACTCAGGCGCTGATCGCAGCGATTCCCAGCAACGCGGTACCACCGCACCGCGAGACCAGCCAGGTAGCGCCTCTGCTGGAGATCAAGCAGCTCAACAAAGTGTTTCGTTCCCGAGGCGGCTGGCTCAAACCTTCCCGCGAAGTGCGTGCTTTAGAGGATGTTTCACTCACCTTAGCTAGGGGTGAAACCGTGGGCATTGTGGGCGAATCCGGCTCGGGCAAATCTACCTTGGGCCGCTGCGTGGTGAGGCTTGAGCATCCTGATAGCGGCGAACTGCTGCTGGATGGCATCAACCTTTCGCAGCTTAAAGGCGATGCGCTGCGCCGCGAGCGCCACCGAGTGCAGATGATTTTTCAAGACCCTTACGCCTCGCTCAACCCGCGTACCAAAGTGGGCATGGCGATTGCACAAGGGCCGATTGCTAACGGCACGCCCAAAGCGGCGGCGCTTAAGCAGGCAGGTGAACTGCTGGACATGGTCGGCTTGGGCGCCGGGGCGATAGAGCGTTACCCGCATGAATTTTCCGGTGGCCAGCGCCAGCGGATTGGCATTGCCAGAGCGCTGGCATTGAATCCAGAGCTGATCGTCGCGGATGAAGCCGTCTCAGCGCTGGACGTGTCCATTCAGGCTCAGGTGCTGGAGCTGCTGGAAGAACTGAAGCAGCGCCTCTCTTTATCGCTGCTCTTTATCACTCACGACCTGCGCGTGGCGGCGCATATTTGCGATCGTATTGTCGTCATGCAGCATGGCCGCATTGTTGAGCAAGGCAGCGCTGAGCAAATATTTCTCGCTCCGCGCGAAGCGTATACTCAAGCGCTTCTTAAGGCGATTCCAGGCCGTGAAGCGCCTGTAGCAGCGACGGCTTAACCATTCATAGCCGCGCCTATTTAATCATCAGTAAGGATAACCAATGCAGATATCCCTGGAGGCACTGCGTGCCATTGTTGGCCCTGCCCATGTATTGACCGGCAACGATGTGCACAGCCGCAGCGTCGACTGGATGACCGGCGCGCCCTGCCAGGCAGGGGCGCTCGTTCGCCCTGCAAACACCGAGCAGGTGGCTGCGGTCATGCGCGCCTGTTATGAGGTGCAGCAGCCGGTAGTCACTCACGGCGGATTAACCGGATTAGTACACGGTGCTGAAGCAAGCCCTGACGAGCTGGTGATCTCACTCGAACGCCTGACGGCCATTGAAGAGATTGATCAAGTGGGCGGCACGCTCACCGTGCAAGCCGGGGCACCGCTGCAACGGGTGCAAGAAGCAGCGCGAGAAGTCGGCCTACAGTTTCCGCTGGATTTAGGCGCCCGCGGCAGCTGTACGATCGGCGGCAATATCGCCACCAATGCAGGCGGCGTACGGGTGATTCGCTACGGCATGATGCGCCAGCAGGTGCTCGGCCTGGAGGCGGTGATGGCCGATGGCCGTGTGGTTAGCTCGATGAATCGCATGCTTAAGAACAACGCAGGATTCGATTTAAAACAGCTGTTTATTGGCAGCGAAGGCACCCTGGGCATTGTGACCCGCGCCGTGCTGCGCCTGCAGCCTCCGACACCTAGCGAGCAGACGGCGATGGTGGCCTGCCCTTCGTTTGAAGCGCTAACCGGCCTGCTCAGCCATATGGGCAAAGCGCTAGGCGGAAGCCTCGGCGCCTTTGAGGTCATGTGGCAAAACCACTACCGCCTGCTGACAGACACGCTAGGGCGCCATACCCCACCGATTCCAACGCATCACCCCTTCTATGTCATCATTGAATCGTTGGGCAGCGACGCTGAGCGCAATGCCAACCAGTTCAGCGAAGCATTGGAAAGCGCGCTCGAAAGCGAGCTGATCGTCGATGCGGTGATCGCCCAGTCTCACGCCCAGCGTGATGGGCTGTGGGCCGTTCGTGAAGACATTGAAGGGCTCGTTAAAGGCCTAGCGCCGGTATTTACGTTCGATGTTAGCCTGCCGATTGCCGATATGCAGCGCTACACCCTCGCGCTGGAAACGCAGCTAACGCAGCGCTGGCCAGAGGCGCGGCTAGTGGTGTTTGGACACTTAGGCGATGGCAATCTGCATATTTCCGTGAGTACGGGCAACGATGCCATCGAGATTCGCCGTGAAGTCGAAGCCATGGTTTATGAGCCGCTGACTGCACTTAGCGGGTCTGTGTCCGCGGAGCACGGCATTGGCCTAGAAAAGCGCCCGTGGCTAAGCACCTGCCGCGCCAGCGCCGAGATCGAGTTGATGCAGACCCTCAAGCAAGCGCTAGACCCGCTCAATCTATTGAATCGCGGTAAAGTGCTTTAACGAAACGCCCAACGCTGATCATTACGACTGTTTTTGAGCCCGCTTTTAGGAACCGCTATGCCCCGCTATCCCGAGCACTTAACCAGTGAAGGCCCTGTTAACCCGTTTCCTGGCATCAAGGTGTTAGAGCGCCGCATCGGAAAGGAGATCCCTCATCGACTGGGCTCTAACGAAGGCCTGGACATGCCCCACCGTGCGCTACGCGAGTACTTTGGCGATGCCCTAGCCGAACACGTTTACTGCTACGGCGACGCCGAGGCGCTCGGCGTGCGCCAGCGCCTGAGCGCCCAGCATGGTATGGCACTTGAAACGCTGCTGGTCGATGCTGGCGCCGACAGCCTTATTGCCCTGGCCCTGCGCACGACCTGTGAACCCGGCGCGACCGTCATCTGCACCGCCGGCACCTACCCCACCTTTGGCTATTTTGCGCTTGGCCAGGGATGCCGCTTGGTTGAGCCCAGCTACGCTGAGGCACCTGGCTTGCTGGCGCCCGACCTCGAAGCGATAGTCGCTGCGGCGCATAAAGAAGATGCACGACTGGTGTACTTAGCCAATCCCGACAACCCCAGCGGCCACTTACACAGCGACAGCGCGATTGTGCAGCTGCGTGAAGCGCTGCCCGATACCTGCTGGCTGTTGCTAGATGAAGCCTATGGAGATTTTCGCGACGATGCTAACAGCGAGTTTACTGCCCAAGCACTGCCCGGCGTGATACGACTGCGTACGCTCTCCAAGGCCCATGGCCTGGCTGGCCTGCGCATTGGCTACGCCATCGCTGACCCTGACGTGCTGGCGATGATGATGAAAGTGCGCATTCACTATGCGGTGTCGTCGTTAACGCTAGTGGCCGCGGAAGTGGTGCTCGACCATCCTGACGAGGTCGACCAGCACGTGGCCGATGTGAAAGCGCGCCGCGAGCAGTTGGCAGCGCACTTTCGCGCGCTGGGTGCCGACGTACTGCCTAGCGCCACGAACTTTGTTGGCATTCGCCTACCCAGCGCCGAACTCGCCGCCGAGGTGCATCAGCAGCTGCTCGCCGAAGGCGTGTTAGTGGCTCGATTGGCACACCCGGCGCTTGCCAACATCATTCGTATTACCGCCGTGCAAGCAGCGCTGGAACCAGGAAGACTAGCGGCATTAGAAGCTGCGATTAACGCTTAAGCCTGCGTTAGCCAATGTCTAAAATCATCCAGCTCGCCACGCACCGCCTGACGGTATAAGCCTTGCAGCTGAGCCGTCACGCTGTCTGGATGGATGGGTTCATTGGCCGGTGGCGCGCCAGCACGGGCGCCTATACGCCGCCCATCCAACTCGCGCAGCGGCAGTATCTCAGCGGCGGTGCCGGTTAAGAACGCTTCATCAGCGGTATATAGCTCATCGCGAGTAATCCGCCGCTCACGCACTTCAATGCCCAGCACTTTTTGCGCTAACTGAATCACGCTATCCCGGGTAATGCCCTGCAGGCACGACGTCACTTCCGGCGTGTGCAGTACGCCATCGCGCAGCAAAAAGACGTTAGCCGCCGAGGCCTCGGCCACATAGCCTTCGGGGTCAAGCATAATGGTTTCATCAAACCCGGCTTTCACGGCGGTATTGAGCGCGAGCATCGAGTTAACGTAGTGCCCGCTCGTCTTGGCCCGGCATAAGCTGATATTGACATGGTGACGCGCCCAGGAAGAGGTCAGGGCCCGCAGCCCGCGGGTGGCCGCCTGCGGTGAAATGTATGGGCCTAAATCCCACGCTGCCACCATCAGGTGAGTGCTGAGCCCCTGAGCGCGCAGCCCCAAGCCTTCTGAACCTAAAAACACGGTGGGCTTTAGGTAGGCATTGGTTAGGCTATTTTTACTCAGGCACTCGCGCTGAGCAGTGATGATGTCTGCCTCACTAAACGGCAGTGGAATGTCCAGCGCATGCGCGCTTTCTGCCAAGCGGCGCGTGTGTTCAGCGACGCGGAACAGATGCGTGCCCGTAGCGCCGGCATAAGCACGCACACCTTCAAAACAGCCCATGCCGTAGTGCAGGGTGTGGGTAAACAGGTGAACCTTAGCGTCGCGCCACTCACGCCATTCGCCGTCTAGCCAAATCCAGCCATCGCGATCATCAAGCGGTGTCATCGTTTTGCTTGCTCCCACTGTTGGCACCAGCTTTCAATTAAGGCCTGCTGGTGCGGTTGCAGGGCCTGATAGCCCCACGCGGCAATTTCATCGTTTTGCGGGTCGGGTACGGTCGTCGTACTGCCCGCCAGGGTTTGGATAACCGCGTGACCGCATAGCGGCACGTAGCCCTCCGAGTAGCCGCCTTCGTGTATCACTACCAGCTTGCCTTCGCAGCAGCGCTCGGCCAGTGCTTTCAGCTGGGCAGTCATGCGGGCGAACGCTTCGCTATTGAGCAGCATTTTGCCTAACGGGTCTTTGGCGCAGGCGTCATAGCCGCAGGCCACCAAGATCAATTCAGGCGCAAAGGCTTCCAGCGCAGGCAGTACCAGCGTTTCCATGGCGTGCGCATAGGCGCCCAAGCCACAGCCTGGCGGCAGCGGTAAGTTAAGATTGGCGCCGAGGCCGGGGCCTTCGCCCTGCTCGTCAAAGCTACCGGTTTCCAGCGGGTAGTTAGCCGCTTGATGGAGCGACACCGTGAATACGTCAGGCTCGCTGTAAAAGGCAGCCTGCTGGCCGTTGCCGTGGTGAACATCCCAATCGAGTATCGCCACGCGTTTCACCTGCCCCAAGGCACGAGCGCGCATCACCGCCACGGGAATATTGCCCAGTAGGCAAAAACCGCGGCCTTGATCGGCTTCTGCGTGGTGGCCAGGCGGGCGGCATAGTGCGTAAGCGTTGCTTACGTCGCCCCGCGCTACCGCCTCAACAGCCGCCACCGCCAAACCCGCCGACTGAGTAGCCGCCGCCCAGCTGCCGGGCATAAAGGGCGCACAGTCGCCACCGTTACCGCCTTGGCTTTTGTCGCCCGCCTGAAGCAGATTTAAATAGCGCGGGGTGTGAAAACGCAGCAGATCATCAACCATCGCTGCTGGTGGCTTCACGACGTGAAGCTCATCAATCAACCCACTGGCTTCGAGAATATTTTTTAACCGACGCTTGCTCTCCGGGCTTTCAGACGCCGCCTGGGGCTGTAAAAACTCACCGGGTGCGGAAAATACGCCTATCGCCCCTGGGTCATGCCAAAAGCAGCGCTCATGCCAGTAAAAGCCGGTTGCCTTCATGGCGCAAAGCCCTGCATAAAGGCGGCTAAGTTGACGCTTAAATGCTCAGTAGGATAGCCACCTTCCTGAATAATCACCGTGGGCAGCGACAGCGCGGCTAAGCGCTTGCCCACATCGACAAAGGCGTCGGTTTCCACGTTCAAGCCGGCTAACGGGTCGTCTTTATGGGCATCCAGTCCCAGCGCCACTACCACTGCATCGGGTGCATAGCTCTGAAGGTGATCAATTAACACCGCCAACGCATCTAGAAAGACCTCGCCATCGCTTCCGACTGATAAAGGCAAATTCACGTTAGCGTCTAAGCCCTCGCCACAGCCCTCTTCATCGGCACCGCCCCAAAAGAACGGGTAGAAGTCGCTGGGGTCGGCGTGCAGCGAACCGGTCCACACGTCACTGCGGGCATAAAAAATATCCTGGGTGCCGTTGCCGTGATGAAGATCCACATCAATGATCGCCACCTTGGCAAAGCGCTCACGCAGCACCGTGGCTGCCAGCGCGGCGTTATTGAGTAGGCAAAAGCCACCCGCGCGCTCAGGCCCAGCGTGATGGCCCGGCGGGCGACATAGGGCGTAGGCATTTGGCGCACCGTTAAGCACTTCTTCTGCAGCGGCTTCAGCCGTCGCAGCGGAGGCCAGCGCGCCCCGAAAGCTTGTAGCTCCTAGCGGGCAGGCCATATCGTGCAGATGCCAGCCCGCTTGGCCAATAGGATGGCGCGGGTAATGGTGGCCGCCCCCGCAAGGATGAATATTCGGCGCGACAAACGCGGCTGCGTTAGGCAGCGCCTGCCAGCGCGCGTAAATAGTCTCCAAAAACTGCAGGTAGCGCGGCGTATGAATCTGCTCTAAGCGCTTACGCAGCCGAGGAGAATCCGCTTCGCTAGGCGTTGTAAGTGTAAGCCCTACGCTAGCCAAACCTTGCGAGAGCAGCTCCGCGCGCACCGGACCTTCCGGTGACGGCGCAGGCTGCCCGCGCAGTAAAAACGTTGGCGGTGCATGAGAGGCTTGGTCGGGATGGTAGAAGCATTTCATGATTAAGTTCGCAATCCTTAGGTTCTTGACGAGAACGGCCTGCGTCCGATGACGTTTCGTACAACCCCTGGTAGCCCATTAGAGTAAAGAAGGAATCCAGGTGGAAAGCGCTGGAAATGCGGCTAGCAGCACAATCACCACCAGAAACGAGACGTAGAACGGTAGCGAGGCAATAATTGCTCGCTCGTAAGGCACTTCGGCTATTCGCGCGGCGGTCATTAGCGTCATCCCTACCGGCGGCGTCACATTGGAGATATTCAGCACCACAATCATCAAAATAGCGAAGTGCAAAGGGTCAAAGCCAAGCTGAATCATCGCGGGGACTAACACCGGGGCAATCACGACTAACGCGGGCAATACATCCATCACCGTGCCTATGATTAACAGTAGCAGGCATACCAGCATTAGTTGCACAAAGGCCATATCGCTAAAGGTGGTAATCAAGCTGGCGGCGTCTCGGGCAATACCCGAGCGTGTGACAAACCAGCCCAGCACCGCAGACGTTGCCAATAGAAAGAACACCACGCCTGAAAAGCGCACGGTGGTCACCAGCGAGTCCCATATTTTTCGCCAGGTAAGATTGCGATAGAACACGGTGCCAATGATAATCGCATAAACGGCCGCAAAGCCGGAGGCTTCCGTAATCGTTGTAAGCCCGGAGAGAATACCGCCCATGATAATCAGCGGCACTACCATCGCAGGAAGCGCGACCAGTAGAGCGATCATTGCGGCCTTAAACGGCGTCGGGGCCTGCTTAGGATAGTTACGTTTCCAGGCTAGAAAAAAGCTCATTCCCAGCAGAGCTAATGCCATTAACAGCCCGGGAATAATCCCCCCCGCAAACAGATCGATCACCGAAATATCCCGCAGCAGCGTGGCGTACACCACCATAACCACGCTGGGGGGAATGATCGGCCCAATGATCGATGAACAGGCGGTGACGGCGGCGGCATATTCGGCGTCGTAACCCTGTTTCTTCATCTCGGGGATCATGATTTTACCAATCGCCACGGTATCCGTGACGGCGGCGCCGGTTAGACCAGCAAAAAACACCGATACTGAAATATTGACATGGGAAAGCGACCCGCGCACACGGCCGAATAAGGCATTGTTAAACGCGATCAGCTTATGGGTTAGCCCACCCTGGTTCATCAGTTCAGCGGTAAAGATAAAATAGGGAATGGCAATCAATAGAAAGCCGGATACGCCCGAGAACATGCGGTCGGCAATAATACCCAGCATGCGCTCACCGCCCAGTGCGAAACCACCCGCTAGCCCCGACATCGCCATCACCACCGCAACGGGCGCACCAATAAATAATAGCAATACGAATACTAGAATCGCGGGCGTCATGAGCGGTTCTCCCCGTCATTGATTTCAATGAGCTCGTCAATCATCTCGCTCTCATCTAAAAAGTGCTCTAGCAAGGAGAAGCCATGCACCAAGTGGAGCAGCATAATGACGCCGCTAATCGGCACCACGATGGCGGTAACCTTACTGGGGATACGAATTTGGTCGGAGACCATGTAAACCTGAGTGGCATTAGTGAAGTAGCCCCAGCCATACCAAATCAGCATGAGTGCAAACAAGCCGATCACCGCCAGGCAGAGCCCTGCTCCGATTTGCACTAGGAGTTTTGGCAGGCTGCGTATCAGCAGCGTCATGGCCACATGTTCGCCGTAGCGCAGCGAAATGGTCATGGAAAGAAAACCGATCCACGGTAGAAAGAGGCGTGCCAGCGAGTAGGTCCAGCTCAGCGTGCTGCCCGTCGCTAGCTTATAAAGAAAGGCGGTAAACGAGATCCCCAACATTGCCAGGATACAGCCCACACAGACCACAATGGCCACCTGATTGATGCTATCGCTTAGCCGGCGCAAAGGTTTTAATACACCCATCACCATCCCTCACGCTGGAGCGCATAACAGCCGCTCCAGCGTTGGTTAAGAATTAGCCGTTAATGATCCAGCAGTTATTGGCCCTGGTTTTATTGACCCAGCTCTTACTGACCCTGCTGTTATTGACCATAAATGCGGTAGTCATCGTCTGCCACTTGCTGGCCGACGCGCGCGACTTCATCAAGCAGGCCCTGCACGCGGGTCTCGTCCATACCAAAGTCATCGACGATCCACGTTTGCCATGCCGGGCGGGCAATATCGGCCATGCGTTCGCGCTCTGAGTCAGGCATTAAGTAGCATTCGACGAAGCGTTCACAGGATTCCACCCAGCTCGTCGTTGCCAGCGCTCCTGACATGCCGTGACTCAGCTGAATGGCTTCGCGCGCAGAGCTAATAAGCACCTGCTGGTAGTCTTCAGGCAAAGACTGATACCAGGACTCGCTGATGACCCACGGGGCGCTGTTATACACATGCCCGGTAAGCGTGGTGTAGTCGGTGACGGCATCAAAGTTAAACGTGGTGTTGAGCACCGGCGCATTGAACTGGCCATCGGCAAGCCCGGTTTCCAGCGCAGTGATCAGCTCGCCCCAAGGCAGTGGCGTTGCAGAGGCGCCTAGCGAGCGCATAATCGCGACGTGAGCTGGGTTTTCTTCGGTGCGAATATTAAGCCCTTCTAAATCTTCGACGGTCTTAATCAAGTGCACGTTATTGGTAAAGGCGACGAAACCACCACCGTCATCAAAGGTGCCCAGGTAACGCATATTGGCCGCTTCAATCGTGCCGGACATAAAGTCAGCGAACCACTCGCTGTCAAAAAAGGTCCATGCTTGGCGCCAGTTAGTGAACAGGAACGGCGCCGTGACCATTTGATAGTCTTCGTAAAACGATGACATCGCGCCTGCGGTAATAATCGTCGACTGCAGCGTGCGCCCGCCCTGCACTTCCGAACCGTTCTCAACTTCTGAACCTAGCTGACCGCCGCCGAAGATATTGACCTCAAGGTCGCCGTCGGTACGCGCTTCCACCAGGTTTTTAAAATGCATCAGTGCCGGATAGATTTCGTTGTTACTCATATCTTCCGGAATCTGAGTGGCAATCACCATTTCATAGGACTGCGCTTGGGCATTGGCGCTTGCAATGGCCAAGGGCAGTGCTGCCAGGGCGGCAATTAGCAAGGATTGATTCGTTTTCATAACACACCTCGTTTTGATTATTAGTTGGTCTTCGTTATGACTGGCGTTGTGACGTAACAGGTTGTTATGTCTAGCGTCTTATTATCAGTATCAACCTGTTACGTTATTTATGCAGCGTTAATCGGGCAGTGATTCCCATACTTCAATAGCCGCGGCTAAATCTTCAAGTGAGGCACCCACCGATTTGAATAACGTGATGGCGGCTTGATCAGAACGCCCCGGCTTTGTGCCGGACAGCACTTCGGCAAGCTCAGCCTTAATATCGTTAAAGCGAAAAGCACCTTCTTCTATAGCTTGAAGGATATCGCCCGCCTCGCCTTTAGCGCCGGCATAGGTATCCACAAATACCTGTGCACGGCGCAAACACTCAGCATCGGTTTCACGCATCTGCGGTCGAAAAGCGCCGATCAAATCAAGATGCGTCCCCGGCGTAAGCCACTCGCCTTTGATAATCGGCTGAGTCGAAAGCGTGACGCAGCTCACAATGTCAGCTTGCGCGACGGCTGCAGCCAAATCTTCAACTACCTGTGTTTCAAAGCGCCCAGCGTATTCGTCGGCAATCGCCGCTGCCTTGCTACTATTGCGCCCCCAAATCATCACGCGCTTGATCGGTCGCACGCTGGCATGAGCCTCAATCACCATGGGTGCCAGCTTGCCGGTGCCCACGACCAGCAGCGTTTCTGCCGCCTCATTCGCCAACGCTTTAACCGCCAGCGCAGACGCTGCCGCGGTACGGCGACGCGTTAGTTCGCTACCATCAATACAGGCCAACGGCTGGCCGTGTTTACCTTCGCTGAGCAGGTAAAGACCCGAAATAGCGGGAATACCGTGATCGGCGTTTTGTGGAAAGACGTTGACCATTTTGACGCCGATATAGCCCGCTGTTTCCCAAGCGGGCATGAGTAGCATCGTGGCTTCGCCGTCAGACCGGTGCATCGCATGATGATGGCGGGGAGGCGACTCAATGCCCTCTACAAACGTCGTTTGCAGCCGCTTTATCAAGCCATTCCAGGTCAGGTGGCGAGCGACCTCCTCAGCAGAGATGACCCGCATATTAGGCCTCCGGCAGTGCGGCAACGACCATAATCTCAACTTTCCACTCAGGCTTGGCGAGCTGGGCTTCAAGCGCGGCGCGCACGGGCGGACGACCGGGAGCGACCCACGCATCCCAAGCGGCATTCATTTGGTCGAATTCTGCCATGCTCGTCACCCAGATCTGTGCTGAGATCAGGTGTTCTTTAGAGGTGCCGGCTTGAGCGAGCAGTTGGTCGATGCGCGACAGCACTTGTTCAGTTTGGCCTCGCATATCTGCAGTAGCATCGGGGGGAACCTGGCCTGCGAGATAAACGGTGCCGTTGTGAATAGCCACTTGGCTCATGCGCGCATTGCTGTCTTGGTAAGTAACGCTCATCGGGTCTCTCCGGTAAAATTAAGATCTTAAGAGACTAAAGCGCTACTGGGCAAATTACTTGCCCGACACTGCGATAGATTTGCCCGTAAGTCATGTAAACAAGATAAAGCGCGGTAGGCGATGGGGATTAACGATCAGATGAAGGGGCGATCTCAAAGTAGCGGCGATAGGCGCGGGAGAAACTGCCTTGATCACGAAAGCCTACCAGCATAGCGATATGCCCAAGACTCAGCGTGCTATGCCGTACTGAGTTTCGGGCATGCTCTAAACGCCTGCGCTGAACGTATGCCAGCGGCGTGACGCCGGTAAGCTCACGAAAACAGCTGTGAAAATGTCCCGGGCTCAAGGCGCACAAAGAGGCCAATTGATCCACACGAACGTCATCGGCCAAGTGCTGGTCCAGCCACGCGTCTAAGCGAGCGAGATCCAAGCGTTCACTAATACAGTGCTGCCCCAACTGCGCGACGGCCGTCGGCGTGGCATCCTGCAAATACATGTAAAGCGCGCGCAGCAACAAGATCGCGATTTCATTTTGTAGTGCAGGGCACTGCTCCAACTGATGCGCCAAAGCGTGAGTCAGCTGATTTAAAGCTGGGGGAACGCTGAAAAAACGCGGCTTATCGAAAAGGCGCTCAATTTCGCCGCCTTGTTCGAGTAGCGCCAAGTGCGCAACGGGAATATCCAACACAAGCGTACGATTGCTTCCATCGCCTTGAAACTCATGATGGCGCGAAGAGGGAATCAGGCAGCCTCGGCGGGCGGTTACCCGCTCCCCCAGCCCTTCCATCGAAAGCTCAGTCACGCCGCAGGTCGCCAGGATAAGCTGATGAAAATCGTGAGTATGCGCCACCTGCTCATGGGCAAGGTTGCGGCTATACAGCTCAAAAAGGGCCATGGCGAGAGTCCGTCTTTCATCGAATACTGAATAAGCACTATAAAACGGCTAGCGAAGAAAAAGCGAATAAATGCAGGCTCTCAGAGGAGAAAACACACATTGCAGGCACTAAAAAGGGCCTAGCGATGAACGCTAAGCCCTTAGTATTTGGTGCCGGTAGCCAGACTCGAACTGGCACACCCGTAAAGGCGGCGGATTTTGAATCCGCTGCGTCTACCAATTCCGCCATACCGGCAATGGATGCGCATTATACGTAAAAATTGAGGTAGGTCAATCGCATCGACTGACTTTATCCAGCCAAAGCGCTATCCTATGTCGCCTGTTTGATCAACGTTAAGAGTCATACACCATGCAGCGCGCGGATTTTCATTACGAGCTACCCGACGAGTTAATTGCTCGCTACCCTTCTGAGCAGCGTAGCGACTGCCGTCTGCTGTGCGTGGATGGGCAAAGCAGCGCGCTGGAGCATCGTCGTTTTCCTGATTTGCTGGCGCTTTTGGAACCTGGCGACCTGCTGGTGTTCAACGATACTCGCGTCATTCCCGCGCGCCTGCACGGCCACAAGGCAAGCGGCGGAAAAATAGAAATGCTGCTTGAACGCCCGCTGGATGCTCACCGCGGCCTGGCGCATATTCGCTCTAGTAAATCACCTAAGCCCGGCACGGAATTGATTTTTGAAGGTGATGTTCACGCTATTGTAGAAGGCCGCCGCGACGCGCTGTTCGAACTGCGCTTTTTAGGCGACACGCCAATGATTGCGCTGCTTGAAAAACACGGCCATATGCCGCTGCCACCGTATATTACCCGTGAAGATGAGCTCAGCGACCGTGAGCGCTACCAGACCGTGTATGCGCGGCGTGACGGTGCAGTAGCGGCACCCACTGCAGGGCTGCATTTTGACCAGCCGCTGCTGGACGCCCTCGCTGACAAAGGGGTTAATCGTGCCTTTGTGACGCTGCATGTGGGCGCCGGTACGTTTCAGCCGGTGCGCGTGGATAATATCCTTGAGCATCACATGCACAGCGAGTGGATTGAAGTCTCTGAGGCTACCTGCCAACAGGTGCGTGACACCCTGGCGGCTGGCAAGCGGGTTGTGGCCGTGGGGACGACGAGCGTGCGTTGCCTGGAAAGCGCCTGCCAAAAAAGCAGCGATGGGCAGATCGCGCCGTACAGCGGCGATACCGACATTTTTATCTATCCCGGTTATCAATGGCGCTGTGTGGATGCTTTAATTACCAACTTCCATTTGCCTGAATCCACCCTGCTGATGCTGGTCTCTTCCTTTGTAGGCTACGACACCATCATGCACGCTTATCAGCAGGCGGTGGCCGAACGCTATGCATTTTTTAGCTACGGCGACGCCATGCTATTGACCCGCTAGTGATTGCTTTATCAACCCAGCACAAGCCGCGCCAAACGAGCGAGATTAACGAGTTATTTTTATGCGAAACGAATGTTTTATGCGCTTTGAACGCCTGGCTGAGGATGGCCGCGCACGCCGCGGTCGCCTGCACTTTCCCCGCGGCACGGTTGAAACACCTGCGTTTATGCCGGTCGGCACTTACGGCACGGTAAAAGGCATGACGCCCGACTCGATTAAAGAGATCGGCGCTGAAATCATCCTGGGCAATACCTTTCACCTGTGGCTACGCCCCGGCACCGAGGTAATTGAAGCCCACGGTGACCTGCACGATTTCGCCCAGTGGGACAAGCCGATTCTCACCGACTCCGGCGGCTTCCAAGTCTTTTCGCTGGGCAAAACGCGTAAAATCACCGAGCAGGGCGTGCACTTCCGCTCGCCGGTCGATGGCAGCAAAGTCTTTATGGGGCCGGAAGAGTCCATGGCGGTTCAGCGCTCACTGGGTTCCGACGTGGTCATGATTTTCGACGAATGCACGCCCTATCCGGCAACCTTTGAGGAAGCCGAAAAGTCCATGGAGCTATCGCTGCGCTGGGCCAAGCGTTCACGTGATGCCCACGGCGAGTCATCTTCTGCCCTGTTTGGCATTATTCAAGGCGGCATGCATCCCGAGCTTCGCGAACGTTCGCTGAAAGGGTTGCTGGAAATCGGCTTTGATGGCCTAGCGATTGGCGGGCTTTCCGTCGGCGAACCTAAAGAAGAGATGATCAAGGTTCTCGACTACCTGCCCACCTGGATGCCCGATGACAAGCCCCGCTACTTAATGGGCGTCGGCAAGCCTGAAGATCTCGTGGAAGGCGTGCGCCGCGGCGTGGATATGTTCGATTGCGTCATGCCTACCCGCAATGCGCGTAACGGCCACCTGTTCACGTCTGATGGCACGGTCAAAATTCGTAACGCCAAGCACCGCTTTGACACGCGTCCGCTTGATGAAGAGTGCGATTGCCATACCTGCCAGCATTTCTCACGGGGCTATTTGCACCACTTAGACCGCTGCAATGAAATGCTCGGCGCAATGCTTAACACCATTCACAACTTACGTTACTACCAGCGTGTAATGGCTGATTTGCGCGCGGCAATTGAAGCGGGTACATTGACGGCCTTTGTGGAAGGTTTCTATGCTCGGCGCGGCCTGCCAGTGCCTCCCCTAGCACAAATCTAACGAATTAATCGCCACGTGCCTTGGCGCGTGGTTTAAACTGTTTGGCTATATTTTTCTAAACCATGTTTTTTAGACCCATGTTTTCTAAACCTAAGCTTTTCTAAACCTAAGCTTTTAAACCACGCTTTTCTAACTCAGGAGTTCTCTGCAATGCTGGATTTCTTCATCTCACCAGCCCATGCCCAAGAAGCCGCCGGTGGCGGTGGTATTGCGCAAATCGTCATGCTGGTCGGCTTCGTACTGATTTTCTACTTCCTGCTGTGGCGCCCGCAAGCCAAACGTGCCAAGCAGCACAAGCAGCTGGTCACTAATTTAGACAAAGGTGATGAAATTGTCATCGGCGGCGGCTTGGTAGGTCGTATCTCTAAAGTGAGCGACGAATTCCTGACCATCGAGATCTCTGAAGGCACCGAAGTTAACGTGCAGAAAAATGCCGTTGCTGCCGTACTGCCTAAAGGCACTATTAAGTCCATCTAATGCTTTCAACACCCCTGCCGACACAGTGCCAGCCACCCCGGCAGGGGTGACATGGTATGAATGATGGTGAACTTTGCTGTGCACGGCGTGTCTGTGCACAGCATTCCGTTTGTAATTGAAGGCAGGGCTTGCATGCTCAACCGTTACCCCCTGTGGAAGTATCTGCTGATACTCGTCGTCCTGGCGGTCGGCCTTATCTACTCGCTTCCCAATCTATTCCCCGAAGATCCCGCCGTCCAAATCAGCAGCGCCCAAGGCGATTCGCTGGACGAACGTCAGATTAACCTTGTTGAAGCCGCGCTAACTGAAAGCGACATTGACATCAAGGCGATAGAAGAAGAAAACGGGCAATGGCTCATTCGTCTGCGCCATGACGATGACCAGCTCAACGCTCGCGACATTGCCACTGACGTACTCGGCAGCGATGCCACGGTGGCGTTAAATCTCGCTGAAGCCACACCTGGTTGGCTGCAGTCATTTTCTGCTTCGCCTATGACGTTAGGCCTGGATCTACGTGGCGGCGTGCACTTCTTGCTTGAAGTGGACATGGACGCCGCACTGACCCAGCGCCTTGAAGTTAACGCCAGCGCCATGCGCGAGCTGCTGCGCAGCGAGCGTATCCGCTACCGCAATACCGACGTAGAAGATCGCTCACTCTCGATCGACTTTGCCAGCGCTGAAGATCGTGATACGGCACGCCGACTGATCACTCGCGATTTTCCTGACTTTGAGTATTCCAATGCAGGCGATGGCCGCGCATCTAGCTTAGTCATGACATTAAGCGATCAATCTGTCAGCAGCATCCAGGACTACGCGATTAACCAGAACTTGACCACCTTGCGCAATCGGGTCAACGAACTGGGCGTTGCGGAGCCCATGGTACAGCGCCAAGGCCCCAATCAAATTGTAGTTGAACTACCTGGTGTTCAGGATACCGTTGCCGCGAAACGTATTGTCGGTGCAACCGCCAACCTAGAGTTTCGCTTAGAGGCGCGTAACGACACGCCGGCTAACGAAACAGAAACGCTGACGTTTCGGAATGATTCAGCACGCAGCGCTGAGCTAATGCGTGATGTCATCATTACTGGTGACAGTGTTTCCAGTGCCAGCAATAGCTTTGATGAAAATGGCCGCCCCCAGGTTAATATCAACCTAGATGGCACCGGTGGCACGCTGATGAACCGCGCCACGCGCACCAACATTGGCCGCAATATGGCGGTGCTGTTCATTGAGCATAAAAGCGAAGACACCGTGGTGGTTGACCCGGAAACGGGCGAAGAAACGCTTGAGCGCGAGCCTTACGTTGAGCGCGGCCTGATTAGCTTAGCCACGATTCAAAGCGCGTTAGGCAACAGCTTTCGTATCACCGGCTTAGACTCGCCAACAGAAGCTTCCGAGCTTGCGCTGCTTTTGCGCTCTGGCTCGCTTGCAGCGCCTATCTACTTTGTGCAAGAGCGCACGATTGGACCAAGCCTGGGCGCTGAAAACATTGAGCGAGGCCTGCTGTCGGTTCAGATCGGTCTACTGCTGATCGTGATCTTTATGCTGGTGCGCTACAAAGTCTTTGGCGTGTTCGCCAACATTGCCCTGGCGCTGAACTTAACGCTGCTGGTTGCGGTAATGTCGATGCTGGGCGCGACGCTGACACTGCCAGGCATTGCAGGCATAGTGCTGACGCTAGGCATGGCGGTGGATGCCAACGTGCTAATTTTTGAGCGAATACGTGAAGAGCTGCGTAACGGTTTATCGGTTCAGCAGGCGATCCAAGCAGGCTATGAACGCGCGTTTACCTCGATTGTTGACGCCAACATCACCACGCTGCTTGTGGCTATTATCCTATTTTCGATTGGCTCCGGCCCGGTTAAAGGATTTGCGGTCACGCTTTCTATCGGTATTTTGACATCGCTGTTCACCGCGCTAATGGTGACTCGCGCCATGGTCAACTTGGCTTATGGCAGCAAACCCGTCAAAAAGCTGTGGATTTGAAAAGCATGGATTTAATTCGTGTGCTTAGCCCAGAACTTAAGAGGTGGTAATGAAACCCCTATCACACCTGCGAATCGACTTTATGGGACGGCGCAACATCGCGTTTGCCGTTTCCGCCCTGCTATTAATTGTGTCGATTGGCGCCATCCTATTCCAGCAGCTCAACCTGGGGTTGGACTTTACCGGCGGCACGCTGATTGAGGTGCGCTACGGCGCAGCGCCCTCACTCGATGCAATTCGCGTGCTGCTCGAACAGAGCGGCTTTCAAGATGTTTCCGTGCAGACGTTTGGCGGATCGACAGAAATTTTGATTCGCCTACAGCAAGCGTTTGACGCTGACGTAGGTGCCGAAGTCGTCAACCTACTGCGAGCGAGTGGCGATAGCGTGAACCTTGTTCGCGCTGAGTTCGTTGGCTCACAGGTAGGCGACCAGTTGCGTGACCAAAGCGGGCTAGGCCTGCTGGTAGCGCTAGGCGTCGTCATGCTTTACGTCGCTCTGCGCTTTCAGTACAAGTTTGCGATTGGCGCCTTGGCTGCGTTGCTGCACGATGTCGTGATCGTAGTGGGCGTTTTTGCCCTCTTCCAGCTCGAGTTTGACCTTACCGTACTGGCGGCCATTTTGGCGGTGATCGGTTACTCACTGAACGATACGATCGTGGTTTATGACCGCATTCGCGAGATGATCCGAACCTCTCGAATCGATGATATGCCGCAGATCTTTAACGAAGCGATTAACGCCACGCTTTCCCGCACATTGGCAACATCGGGCACCACTATGCTGGTGCTGCTCGCTCTGCTGCTGCTGGGCGGAGATATGATCGAAAACTTTGCCATTGCGCTGCTGGTTGGCATCGGTGTTGGCACGTTCTCTTCTATCTACATTGCCGCAGCGCTACTGCTGCCGTTGAAGCTGTCGCGAGAAGACCTGATACCGACCAAAAAAGAAACCGACGAAGAAGAGGAAGAGCTGCCTTAACGGCATCCTTTCTTAACTGAGTGTCTCGAGCCTACAAAAAGGCCCCTGCTGGTTTCCCAGCAGGGGCCTTTTTTATTCGCAGCGCCTAACTTATTCGAAGTGACTAACTTATTCGAAGTGCATAACTGAGCAGCGCGCCTTAAAAGTGCGGCGTCAACTGTTTAACCAGCGCCTTGTAAAGGCGTGGACCAGCGGCCATCAGCAGCCCTTCTACTTTTACCGTCGGCTGGCCGTCAGGTGTACCCATTAGGGCGCCGGCTTCTTTCAAGAACAGCGTACCCACCTGCATATCCTGCTCTTCCAGACCCAGCACGAAGGCGCTGTCAACGCGGCCACAGGCGAGTTCACACAAATCCAAGAGACCGCTTCCCGTCGCCAGCAATGTTTCTACCTGCGGGGCGAGCTGTTGGCTAACGGTTAAGTAGGCAGGTAAATGACGAGTGCGCAGCCAGGCTTCCGGTAGGCTCATCGCCATGCGCGTACCCGTAATAGCAGTGGGCTTGCTAACGCGCATGCGTTTGTCATTGTGCTGAGCGCCGCGACCGCGGCTGGCGATATATTCATCGTCGCCGAACGGGGAAATAATCACCGCGTGCTCGGGACGACCTTTGATAAGACACACCACTGACAGTGCAAAGCCCGTACCGGCAACGGCTAAATTGGAATAGCCGTGCATTGGTTCAATTTTCCAGACGACATCCGCCCCTTCGCCTTCACCCGCTCTATGCGGTGTAAAGCGGCCGGTAACACCGTGCTGGGGATAACCGCGTTCCAACTGCTGAACAATCGTTGCTTCGGCCTTGCGCGCCGTCTCATCGAGCAGGCGGTCAAGGTTAAATTCTTCGTGAGCGTTTTCAATACGCTCGCGTACACGCATAAAATGTTCAACAGCGCCGCGTGCAGCACGCAGCGTAAATTGGACCATAGGATTCATGATCGGGCCTTGTGACAGTGATGTTAAAGAACGGGGTGTAAAGCAAACAACAGAGCGCTAAGCGCAGGCGCGTTTAGTCGCCTTTGGGGCGCAATTCTAGCAGACCGCTCTCGGGCATGCCATCGACTCATGCTAGACTGCGCGTTTTACGCCTTATTGATCACCCAGCACTATTCACCGGGCCCTATCATGCTTGAGCGCATTCGCATTGTTCTAATTGGCACTAGCCATCCTGGCAACATCGGCGGCGTGGCACGCGCCATGCACAATATGGGTTTAGCAGATTTAGCCCTCGTCGCCCCACGTTGTGAGGTACTGACTCAGGACAGTATTTCCCGCGCCTCGGGGGCTGATCACCTGCTTCATCAAGCGCGCGTACATGCAACGCTAGAAGAAGCGGTGGCTGACTGCACCTTAGCCGTTGGCGCCAGCGCACGCTCGCGCACGCTACCCTGGCCAATGCTCTCTCCGCGAGAATTAGCGGACCGCCTGCCCGCAGAGTGTAAGCCCGAGGGCGCCCGCATCGCGCTGGTCTTTGGGCGCGAAGACAGCGGCCTTACCAATGCTGAGCTACAGCGATGCCATGCCCATGTGCATATCCCCACCAATGCTGATTTTAGCTCACTCAATTTGGCAGCGGCGGTTCAAGTGCTGGCTTATGAGTGTCGTATGGCGTGGCTTGGCCAAGTCGATACGCCGCCAGCGGCAGCTGTCGATGAAGAAGAGCTGGCGACACACGCTGAGATCGAGCACTATTTTGAGCATCTAGAGCGAACGCTAATTGACATTGATTTTCATGACCCGGCCCAACCGCGACAGCTAATGGCGAGACTACGCCGCTTATACTTGCGCGCCCGCCCTGAGCGCATGGAAATCAATATTTTGCGTGGAATCCTATCGGCTACCGACAAAGCCGCCGGCAATCCGCGACGTTAGCGCTGATTGCCGGCGTAGCTTGAAGTCATCGGCAGACGCCCCAACATCGCAGTATCCTCTAAAATTCGTTGTCGCTCCCAAGGACTTCTTATGTTTCAACGCCTGCGTGAAGACATCAACAGTGTATTTGAGCGCGACCCCGCCGCACGCAACTTTCTTGAGGTGCTGACCAACTACCCTGGCCTGCACGCGCTGCTGCTGCATCGTTGCAGCCACTGGCTGTGGAAGAAAAATCTCAAATGGCTGTCACGGACGCTATCAACCTTCTCGCGCTGGCTGACCGGCATTGAGATTCATCCAGGCGCTACCATTGGGCGACGCTTTTTTATCGACCACGGCATGGGCGTGGTGATTGGCGAAACCGCTCTAGTCGGCAATAACGTGACGCTGTATCAAGGCGTCACGCTCGGCGGCACCAGTTGGAACAAAGGCAAACGCCATCCAACGCTTGAGGATGGTGTGATTGTCGGTGCCGGTGCCAAGATACTCGGCCCCTTTATCGTGGGTGCCGGGGCCAAGATTGGCTCTAACGCAGTGGTCACTAAAGAAGTACCCCCCGGCGCTACGGTGGTCGGCATTCCGGGCAAGATTGTTAAACGCGCCGACCCCGATGTAGAAGAAGCCCTGGACGTCGACCCGGCTCGCCGTGAAGCCATCTGCCAGAAATTTGGCTTTGATGCGTACGGCGTTAGCCAGGACATGCCAGACCCCGTTGCACGCTCGATGCAGGCGATGCTCGATCATATGCATGCGGTGGATGAGCGCATTGAACACATGTGTTCGACCTTGCGCAAACTAGACGGCGACTACCGCGAAGGTCGTTTGCCTGCGCTGCGCAACGAAGATTTTGCCGACATTCTGGATGAGCATGATAGCGCCTGCTCTAGCGTCGAAAAGCGCTCAACGGCGCCCTCTGCTAACGATTCAGACAGCGAGCCAACAGCGCCGCCACCGAGTAATAGTTGACCAAAGCACTCAGGTTTTCCCATAATGGCGACACATTTGCCGTTAGCGCTGAGGGTTCAGCGTCGAGGTGCTTGCCATGCGCTTGACCACCAAAGGCCGTTACGCCGTTACCGCCATGCTCGACTTAGCGCTGCATGCCCATAACGGCCCGACCAGCCTAAGCGATATTTCCCAACGCCAAGAAATATCGCTCTCCTATTTAGAGCAGCTGTTTGCTCGCCTGCGCCGCGCCGGCTTGGTTGGCAGCGTGCGCGGGCCGGGCGGCGGCTACTTGCTGTCGCAGCCGCCGGCCGCTATCAGCGTATCGAACGTCATTGACGCGGTGAATGAAAGCGTTGATGCCACACGCTGCCAAGGGCTTTCAGACTGCCAGCAGGGCGACACTTGCCTGACCCACCATTTGTGGTGTGAGCTGTCTCTTCAGATTCGTCACTTTCTTGACGAAATGACCCTGGCACAACTGATGCTCCGCCCTGATGTCATAAAGATAGCAGCGCGACAGGATCAGCGCGCTGACGCCGGCATTCTGGCCTCATCGCCTTAGCGCCAGCCGCGCATTAACGCTTATTGTGTCGTTATTATTAATAAACCGCCGGTACCTTAACCATGACCACGCCTACGCTGCCAATCTACTTAGATTATGCCTCCACCGCGCCGGTTGACGTGCGCGTGGTCGAGGTTATGCAGCGCTACCTAACGGTTGACCAGCTGTTTGCCAACCCTGCATCGCGCAGCCATATGCTCGGCTGGCAGGCGGAGCAGGTGGTCGAGCAGGCGCGTCGCCAGGTAGCCGATGCCATTGGTGCCGATCCTAGAGAGATTGTCTGGACCAGCGGCGCCACGGAAGCGAACAATTTAGCGCTGACTGGCTTTATGCGCGCTAATCGCGAGCGCGGCATGCACCTAGTGACCTCTACTATCGAGCACAAGGCGGTGGTTGATACCGCCGCCGCGCTTGAAAAAGAAGGCTTTGAGGTAACATGGCTAACGCCAGGGCGCGATGGCTGCATTCAGCCTGAGCAGCTGCGCGCGGCCATGCGTGACGACACCACGCTGGTCTCGTTAATGGCCGTAAATAACGAGCTGGGCAGCATTAATGATATCGCCGCGCTGGCGGGCGTCGCCCATGAATTTGGCGCCGCGTTCCATACCGATGCGGCGCAAGCAACGGGGCGCATCTCGCTCGACGTGGTGGCTCAGCAAATTGATTTGATGTCGCTTTCTGGGCACAAAACCTACGGCCCGAAAGGCGTAGGGGCGCTCTATGTTAAGCGCCATCCGGACATTCGCATTGAGGCGCTCATTCACGGCGGCGGCCACGAGCGCGGCATGCGCTCCGGAACGCTGCCGACCCATCAAATTGCGGGAATGGGTGAAGCGCTTGCCTTGATGCAGCAACAGTTCGATGACGACAACGCGCATATTGGCCGTTTGCAGCAGCGCTTTTTAGACGGACTGAAAGATGTCGAGGGTATTTTTGCCAATACGCCGCTCGATAAAGCCGTGCCTAACATTCTCAACTTGGCGTTTGAAGGGGTCGACGGTGAATCGCTGCTGATGGCGCTGCGTGACGTCGCTGTATCCACCGGCTCAGCATGCAACTCGGCCAACGTCGATCCTTCCTACGTATTGCTTGGCATCGGCACGCCGCGCTCGCTTGCGCTTTCATCGCTGCGCTTTAGCTTTGGCCGCTTCACCACCGAAGCTGACATTGATCATGCGCTAACGCTCATTCGCCACGCGGTGAGCAGTTTACGTGCACCGCCACGTTAAGCGGCTGACACTTTTTAAGGAGGACGCCCCATGGCAACACTTAACATCACCCCGGCTGCCGCACAGCAGATCCGCCATGTGCTTGACGAGCGCGGCCAAGGCTTGGGCCTGCGGGTTTCGGTCAAACCTAGCGGCTGTTCAGGCTTTAGCTACGTGCTCGACTTTGCCGATACAATCAGTGAGGAAGAAGTGCATTTTGAAGCCCACGGCGCCAGCGTGTACGTCGCACCCGATGCTTTAGAAATGCTCAACGGCAGTGAAGTGGATTACGTTAGCGAAGGACTCAACCGCTTCTTCCGGTTTAATAACCCTAACGTAAAAGATGAATGCGGCTGCGGCGAGAGCTTTACCGTTTAAGCTATGTGCGGCGAGGTTTCATCACCGGTATTCATCCCCCGGCTTAAGCGCTATAATCGCGCCCCTGGATATCTGAGTTCAGGCAGCAGGGGCTTTCCCGTGCGCTTTTAAACGCGCTTGCTGCTGAACAATATTAGCCAAATCATTTTGTCTTGGCCGCCCTGGGTTTCTGAGGCGGCAATTTTTGCTTAATTCTTTTTCAAGAACTCAAGGAGACCATTCGCATGGCTACTGAACGCACTCTTTCTATTATCAAGCCTGACGCCGTTGCCAAAAATGCTATTGGTGAGATCATCGCTCGCTTTGAAAAAGCTGGCCTGAACGTAGTAGCGGCCAAAATGGTACACCTTTCTGAAGAGAAAGCTGGCGGATTTTACGCAGAGCACAAAGAGCGTCCTTTCTTTAAAGACCTCGTTGGCTTCATGACCTCTGGCCCGGTTGTGGTTCAAGTACTTGAAGGTGAAGGCGCCATTGCTAAAAATCGCGACTTGATGGGCGCCACTAACCCGAAAGATGCCGCTGCTGGCACAATTCGCGCCGATTTTGCGGAAACAATCGACGCCAACGCTGTCCATGGTTCTGATTCTGCAGAAAGTGCTAAGCGCGAAATTAGCTACTTCTTCGGCAACGACGAAATTTGCCCGCGCTAAGTCTGACTGATAGGCCTGACTGATGGGCCTAACTGATGGCGCCGCCGTATCGACTTTCGTTGCCGGCCATTTTGCGGGGGCTACGCCTCCGCCCTTCTCTTTAACGCTGATCGCCATGACCACCACTGTAGCCCAACATACGCCCGCTCCTCGTTCTGATGCTGCCAGCACACCTGCTGCCAAAGCGTCACCTGAACGCCACAACCTGCTCGGCATGTCCCGCGAGCAGATGGAAACGTTCTTTTTGTCGATTGGCGAAAAGAAATTCCGTGCTGCGCAGCTAATGAAGTGGATTCACCAAGAGGGTAGCGATGATTTTGCTGCCATGACGAATCTCTCCAAACCGCTGCGTGAAAAACTGGCGCGGGTAGCAGAAATTCGTGGCCCTGGGGTAGTCTATGAAGGCACTTCCAGCGACGGCACCCGCAAATGGGTACTGGAAGTAGAAGATGGCAGCTACGTAGAAACGGTATTGATTCCGGCTGAGAACGGCAAGCGCCGCACGCTCTGTGTCTCTTCTCAGGTCGGCTGCTCGCTGGACTGCAGCTTCTGCTCCACCGGCAAGCAAGGGTTTCAGCGCAACTTAACCGCAGCTGAAATCATTGGCCAGGTGTGGGTCGCTCAGCGTAGCGTTGGCCCACGCCGTGATACGGCCAACCGCCCGGTAACCAACGTTGTCATGATGGGCATGGGCGAGCCGTTGCTCAACTTTGATAACGTTGTGCCGGCCATGAAGCTGATGCTTGACGATAACGGCTATGGCCTGTCAAAGCGCCGCGTGACACTGTCGACCTCCGGCGTTGTGCCGATGATCGACAAGCTCGGCGATGAAATAGACGTTAGTCTGGCCATTTCGCTGCACGCCTCAACGGACGAGCTGCGCAATACGCTGGTACCCATCAATCGCAAATATAACATTCGCGCGTTGCTGGATGCCTGCCATCGCTACCTGTCCAAAGGACCAGACAATCGGCAGATCACCATTGAGTACACGCTGATCAAAGACATCAATGATCAGCAGGAGCACGCAGAGCAGCTCGCCGCTTTACTTAAAGAGCTGCCGTGTAAGATTAACCTGATTCCGTTTAATCCGTTCCCTAATTCCGGGTACGAAAAACCGTCGCGCAACCAGGTCATGCGCTTCCAGCAGTGGCTTTACGATGAAGGCTACAATGCAACGGTGAGAACAACTCGCGGTGAAGATATTGATGCCGCCTGCGGCCAGTTAGTTGGGCTCGTGAAAGACCGTACTAAACGCAGTGCGCGCCATATCCAGTCGGTACAGCTTGATGCCGACTAACGCAACGGTTACAAAACAGGGCTTGGCTTGACTTCCGCCTAGCGCGGCGCTTTGATGGTCACGGTTTTTATTGTCACGGCGCTATGCTTTATTTGCACTGTTATTAGTCGTTGGACGTTCACCACGAGAGGATTGATATGATCGCTCACCGCAAGCGCCAACACCCAATTCGGGTGCACCTGCTGACCGTGCTTATCGGCAGCCTGTGGCTTGCTGGCTGTGCTTCATCCAACACGGCTTCACCCCAAGCCAACCCAGCAGCGGCCGATGCCTATACGCAGCTTGGCGTCGCTTATCTGGAGCGCGACAATCTTCCCCGCGCGCTTAATGCACTGGACCGGGCGCTCGATATTGCCCCTCACCATGCAGAAGCGTTGCAAGCGCTAGCATTGGTTTACCAGCGCCAGGGCGAAAATGCACTGGCCAACGACTATTTTCAACAAGCGGTTAACGCTGAACCTGATTTTACGCGCGCCCGTAACAACTATGCGGCGTTTTTGTACGGCCAGGGCCAGTTTGACCCCGCCTGTGAACAGCTAGAGACTGCATCCCAGGATGCCCAGTACGCCAACCGGTCCCAGTTATTTACCAACCTCGGGCAGTGTTATGTGGCGCTGGAAGAATTTGATGACGCGCGCGCCAGGTTGCAGCGTGCGCAAAGTATTGATCCGCGCAATGCGCGCGGCTATTTAATGTTAGCTGAACTCGAATATTCGCAGGGCAATTACGTTCAGGCCTGGTCACCGCTGCAATCTTATTTACAGCTCGCTGAGCCCGACCAAGCAGCGCTAGAGATGGCAGTTGATATCGCCCATGCCCGCGGTGACCATAGCATCGCCGCCGACTACCAGCGCCAGCTTGGCACCGACTGATTGATTGACGCCCTGACCACCGCTTATTTAATGAAGGATGCTCAGCCATGAGCGATACACAGTCACAAGAAAGCGTCATTAATAGCACCAACACCGTTTCTCCTGGTGAGCTTCTCTCTCACCAGCGAGAACAGCTTGGCGTGCCGCTCGCCGATGCCGCCCGAGCGCTGAACCTGCGCCCGGCCGTGGTCAACGGGCTAGAGCAAGATAACTACCAAGAAATTCCCGTCGCGGCCTATCGCCGCGGCTACCTGCGCGCCTACGCAAAATATCTCGGCATGGATGACCGCCTCGTGCTCGAGGCTTATCAGGCCCGCCATGGCAGTATCGATGCTGAGCGTAAGGTCATCCCGGTATCGACTACCCGGCCGCCTTCCCGCATTGGCGCCTGGCTGTTCAAACTCGTTACTCTGCTGGTCATTGTTGGGCTAATTGCGGTAACGGTGATGTGGTGGCAAAGCCGTGGTGGCAATGAACCGCCCGGCCTTGGCTCCTCGTCTACAGAAGAGACGCAGAATGCGCCAGCAGAGCCGCCGGAAGCAGAAAGTGCCGCCGTCGAGCCCAGCATTACCAGCGCTGATGAAAACGCAGCGCCGGTTTCCCAGGAGCAAGCAGGCGGCGCCGATGCCGTCGCTGTTCTCGACCCGCCGACGCTGGTCAGTAGCGACGACGCGCCGCCGGCAGAAACCGCAGCGGTAGACAGCGATTCTCAGGACACCGCCGACGCAGAAGTGACAACGAACGCCAACGTTCTTGAGCTAACGTTCAACGAACAGTCGTGGACCGAAATTTTTGACGCCACCAATCAGCGCATTTTTGTTGGCCTGCAAACGCCCGGCACGTCCACCAGTGTCGAAGGCCAGCCGCCGTTTCGTTTAACAGTGGGCAATGCCACTGGCGTTGAACTGCGCTACCAGGGTGAGGAAGTTGACCTTCCCGCCCAAGCCGGTGCCAATAACGTAGCCCGATTTACCCTGGGAGAGTGACCCGCCCTATGCACGCCCCTTCTCCGATTAAACGCCGTTTTTCCCGCCAGATTCACGTGGGTAACGTAGCGGTTGGCGGTGATGCTCCGATTTCTGTACAGAGCATGACCAACACAAACACGCTTGATGTCGCCGCCACTGTGGCACAAATCCAGCAACTGGAAAAAGCCGGTGCGGATATTGTGCGTGTCTCGGTGCCTGACATGGATGCTGCGGAAACCTTTGGTAAAATCAAAAAACTCGTCAACTTACCGCTTGTTGCCGATATTCACTTTGATTACAAAATCGCCCTGCGCGTTGCTGAGCTTGGCGTAGACTGCCTGCGCATTAACCCTGGCAACATTGGTAGAGAGGACCGCGTGCGCGCAGTGGTTAGCGCGGCTCGGGATAACGGCATTCCCATTCGCATTGGCGTTAACGCCGGTTCTTTGGAAAAAGACCTGCAGAAAAAGTACGGCGAGCCGACACCGGCTGCGCTGGTTGAATCGGCCATGCGCCATATCGATCATCTTGATCGTCTCGATTTTCAAGAATTTAAAGTCAGCGTAAAAGCCTCGGATGTGTTTATGGCGGTAGCCGCCTATCGCGACCTTGCTGCACGCATTGAACAGCCGCTGCATCTGGGTATTACTGAAGCGGGTGGGCTGCGCTCAGGCACCGTCAAATCATCGATTGGCCTAGGTATGCTGTTAATGGATGGCATTGGCGATACCATCCGCGTCTCGCTGGCGGCCGACCCGGTAGAAGAGATCAAGGTCGGCTTTGACATGCTCAGAAGCCTCAAGCTGCGCGCTAAAGGCATCAATTTTATTGCTTGCCCCAGCTGTTCGCGACAGAACTTTGACGTTATCGACACCATGAACCAGCTGGAAGAGCGGCTGGAAGACGTCATGACGCCGCTCAATGTATCGGTGATTGGCTGTGTGGTTAATGGCCCAGGCGAAGCCAAAGAGACCGATATCGGCCTTACCGGCGGCAGCCCCGCTAACTTGGTTTATATCGATGGAAAACCGGCCAGCAAGCTACGCAATGACCATCTGGTAGATGACTTAGAGCGACTGATTCGTGACAAAGTACGCGAAAAACAGCAGCAGCAAGATGACATGATTGCCCGCAGCACTTAAGCGCTGAGGGTGTACTGCCAAGCTCGCCCGAATGAGTTTCACACCAAGACTGTGAACGCGCGGCGCCTAAAGGCAGACTAAGGAGTTTTCATTGAGCAAGACTGGCGTTAAAAAGATTCAAGCCATCCGTGGCATGAACGATCTGTTACCCAGCGATAGCCCGCGCTGGCAATTTTTTGAAACCAAAGTGCGCCAGCTCATGCTGCGTTACGGTTTCAATGAAATTCGCACGCCTATTGTTGAGCAAACGGCGCTGTTTGCGCGCTCTATCGGTGAAGTGACCGACATCGTTGAAAAAGAGATGTACACCTTCGACGATCGCAACAGCGAGAGCTTGACCCTGCGCCCGGAAGGCACCGCCAGCTGCGTGCGCGCGGCGATGGAACATGGCCTGCTATATAACCAAACCCAGCGGCTGTGGTACCAGGGACCCATGTTTCGCTACGAGCGCCCGCAAAAAGGCCGCTATCGTCAGTTTCATCAAATTGGTGTCGAAACCTTTGGCTTTGACGGCCCCGATATAGATGCCGAAGTGATTCTTCTCTCGGCCCGCCTATGGCAAGAGCTGGGCCTGATGGAACACGTCACCTTAGAGCTCAACTCGCTGGGTTCATCTGAGGCGCGCGCGGCCTATCGAGACACGCTGGTTGCCTATTTTGAGCAGCACCGCGACGTGCTGGATGAAGACTCTCTGCGCCGCTTGACCAGCAACCCGCTGCGTATTCTGGATTCTAAAAATCCGGCGATGGCTGACATGCTGAATACGGCACCGCAGTTGATGGATCACCTGGATACTGAATCACGCGAACACTTTGAGCAGCTCACGAAGATACTTGAGGCGGCGGGTATTCCCTACGTCATCAATCCACGCCTTGTGCGCGGGCTTGATTACTACTGCCGCACCGTATTTGAGTGGACTACCACAGCGCTGGGCAGCCAGGGCACCGTGTGTGCGGGTGGACGCTACGACGGCCTCGTCGAACAGCTAGGCGGCAAACCAACCCCCGCGGTAGGCTTTGCCATGGGCATTGAGCGGCTAATTCTGCTGCTTGAAACCCTGCAGTTAATTCCCGACGATGCGCTGGGCGGCTGTGACGTCTTCTTACTGCCAATGGATGATAACGCCACTCTGGCGGCAATCACCCTGGCCGAGCAGCTTCGTAGTGAGCTTCCCACACTCCGCCTGCAGCTTCACTGCGGCGGCGGTAGCTTTAAAAGCCGTATGAAGAAAGCCGATAAAAGCAACGCCACCATGGCCATACTGCTCGGCGAAGATGAAATTGCTGAGCAGTCGGCGACGCTAAAATTCCTACGCGATGATCGCGAACAGCAGCGAGCGTCTATTGCAATGCTAGGCGATACGCTACGCGAACTGTTAGTCATTAATGCTTAACGCCCAGCAGGCACAGAGTGCCTGTTCGTGCATACCCACTAAAATAGGAGGCCGCCCGTGGCGGAGCTGAGAAGCGACGAAGAGCAGCTAGACGCAGTCAAGCGCTGGTGGAAAGAAAATGGAATCTCCTTGGTAGCAGGCGCGGTCCTCGCGGGAGCGGGCGTATTCGGTTGGCATGCTTGGCAAAATTATCAACAGGGCCAGTCAGAAGCCGCCTCCATGCGCTACCAGCAGATCGTCAACATGACCACGAACAATGAGCTTGCCGATGATGACGTGGCCAGCGTACGTGAGATGGTCAATGAGCTGAATGAAGAGCATGGCAATACGCTGTATGCCGAACTTGCCCTGTTGCTCGATGCGCGTTTAGCCGTGCAGCAAGATGACCTGGAGGGCGCTAAAGCCTCCTTGGAAAGCGTTGCCAATGACTCCTCGCGCCGCTACGTGCAGAGTCTTGCTTGGCTGCGCTTAGCGCGAGTAGAGCTTGCCGACGGCAACCCCGATGAAGCGCTAGCGCTGTTAGAAAAGCCGATTAGCGATGCGCTGGCAGCTCAGCGGGCAAACGTGCGCGGCGATGCGTTTGTTGCCAAAGGCGACACTGATGCTGCTCGCGATGCATGGGAAAACGCCATGGAGCTTGCCCAAACGCAAGACCAGCCGCTTTACGGCGTGCAGTTCAAGCTTGACGATCTCGGCGCTGAGGAGGCGACACAATGATTACCAAACACATGATGCGAGCTGGTTTAGGCGCTCTGACGCTGGCGCTGCTAGTTGGTTGTGCCAGTAAAGGCGAGCCTGCCTATACGCCGAAAGAACTGCGCAGTTTCAACGAAACCGCGTCGCTAGACACCCAATGGCGGCGCAACATTGGCGATGGTTTAGGCCATGCACGCTACCCTATTGCGCCTGATCGTGAAGGCGACAGCGTCTTTGCCGCTGATGCCAACGGTGTTGTGATGGCAATGAATGCGGACAGCGGCGACGTTGAGTGGAAAATAGATCTTGAAACGCCTATTTCCAGCGCACTAACGGCGATTGCTGGACAGGTTTATTTAGCCGGTAACGGTGAAGTGATCGCGCTGGATCAGCGCGATGGCAGCGAAAGCTGGCGTGCTCGGGTATCCAGTGAAGTGCTGGCTGCGCCACAGGCTAACCAGCAGCTGCTGATCGTACAAAGCGTTGATGGTCAAATTACCGCGCTGGACCGCGCCACGGGCGAAGAGCGCTGGGCATACACTAGCTCACAGCCGTCGCTAACGCTGCGCGGCACCGGGACGCCGATGGTGATTGATCCTGTCAGCTTTATCGGTTTAGCGAATGGCCGCTTAGCGACGCTTGATAATCGCAACGGCCAGCCACTTTGGGATATGCAGGTTGCCACTCCGCGTGGGCGTAGCGAAGTAGAGCGCCTGGTGGATCTTTCCGGCCAGCCGATTATCACTCCCGATGGCCGCCTGTTTGTCACCAGCTATAACGGCCGAGTCGTCGCACTGGAAGCCACCCAAGGCGACCTGCTTTGGGAAGCAAACCTTTCCAGCCGCCATACGCCGCTGCTGGTCGGTAACTTGCTGTATATCGTCACCGATGACAGCAACGTTGTGGCGCTAGATGCAGACAATGGCCAAGAAGTTTGGCGCAACGAAGATTTAGAAGATCGCTGGCTAACCGCACCTGCGTTTGCCGGCGGCCGCATTGTGGTCGGTGATTTTGAAGGCTACCTTCACTTGATCGATGCACGCGAAGGCGACATTGTCGGACGTACGCGCGTGCACAAATCAGGCATTAGCGTGCGCCCCGTCACTGAAGGCAGCACCATTCATGTCCAGGCCAACAATGGTCGCCTGGAAACCCTGGAAGTCACTCCATGACACCCGTCATTGCTTTAGTCGGTCGCCCCAATGTGGGCAAATCGACGTTGTTTAACCGCCTAACGCGTTCGCGTGATGCACTCGTGGCCGATTTTCCGGGCCTCACCCGCGATCGCAAATATGGCAACGGCATGCTGGGCGATAAAGTCTATACAGTGATTGATACCGGCGGCATCAGCGGTGACGAAGAGGGAATCGACGCCGCGATGGCGGAGCAGTCACTCGCTGCTATTGATGAAGCAGATATTGTGCTGTTTATGGTCGACGCGCGCGCCGGCCTCATGCCCGCAGACCAAGCGATTGCTAACCACCTGCGGGTTAATCAGAAAAAAACCTGGCTGGTAGTGAATAAAACCGACGGCCTAGAAGAACACTCGGCCATGGGCGATTTCTGGTCGTTAGGGCTTGGCGACCCATGGCCGATTGCCGCCGCACACGGGCGCAATGTTTCTACGTTAATCGACGTGGTGCTTGAGCCGTTTCCCGAGCGCGATGCCAGCATTCCTGCTGACACCGGCAGCAAGGGCGTTCGCATTGGCGTGATTGGCCGACCTAACGTCGGCAAATCAACCCTAGTCAATCGTCTGCTCGGTGAAGACCGGGTAGTGGTCTTTGATGAGGCCGGTACCACCCGCGACTCTATCGAAATTCCTTTTGAACGCCGCGGCAAGCCCTATGTATTGATTGACACAGCGGGCATTCGGCGGCGCAAGAACGTCCGCGAAATCACCGAAAAATTCTCTATCATCAAAACCCTGGATGCGATCAAAGAATCGCATGTAGTGATCATGGTATTGGACGGTTCCAGCGGCTTGGTTGAGCAGGATTTGCACCTACTCGACTATGTATTGACCACCGGGCGCGCGCTGGTACTGGCGGTGAATAAGTGGGATGGTCTAGAGAGCGAAGCCAAGGAGAAAATGCGCGTTGAGATCAAGCGACGCCTAGGTTTTGCTGACTACGCAGAGCTGCACTTTATCTCCGCTCTGCACGGCACTGCGGTGGGTGATCTTTACCCCTCGATTGACCGTGCCTTTGACGCGGCCAATGCCCACTGGTCGACCAATCGCCTAACTACCCTGCTGCAGGATGCGGTAAGCCAAAACCCACCCCCGATGGTACAGGGGCGACGGATTAAGCTTCGTATGGCGCACCAGGGCGGCAGTAATCCGCCGATTATCGTGGTACATGGCAATCAAACTGAGTCCGTGCCAGAGGCCTATCGCCGCTACCTCACCAACACTTTCCGTAAAGTGCTGAAGGTTCGCGGAACGCCGATTCGCTTTGAGTTTCGTTCGGGCAGCAACCCGTTCGACCACATGGCGGGGGCCAGTGACAAAGAGAAGGCCAAGAAACGCGAGCTTAATCGCACCAAAGAGGCGCGCAAGAGCCGGCGCTAATGCGTTAACGTTTTACCTTGTGATTCACATTCGCCCGCTTGCATCGTCAAGCGGGCGTTTTGCCTTACTAGCCTTACGAGGAATGTTATGTTCAATGCTGCTCTGCGCTGTCGCTGGCTAATCTTGTTGGGCCTTGCCAGCCTGCTGGCCGGCTGTCTTGCCCTACCCCAAACAGGGCTATTTGCGTTTCGTTTGGCGATAAATTCGCTGGGCATTGAAGATGTGCGCATTGGCCCTTACAACATCAAAGCAGGGCTAGATACCAGTGACCTAACCAGCCTGATCGCCTCTAGTCTCGGTGCGGGAAGCCTACCCATACAAGCCACCGTTGCAATGGGCCTGGGTTTGCCCGCGGGCATGCCACCGGTCGAGATGTCAGGCTTTCGCTGGACGCTGGATATGCCCGGCGTTGACCCTGTTCAGGGCCAATATAAGCAAGACGTTACCCTCACCTCCGGCGACGATGCTAACTTACGCCTGCCGGTTGCCTTTGACGTGCTGGCCACCGACACTCAGCGCATGGTCCCCATGCTTGAGCTTGCCAGCCAATTAGCCACTCAAGGCGAGCTGCCGCCCGGCAGCCAGCTGGCGATTACGCCAGGGGATCTACGCGGGCTAGGTATGCGGCTTCCCGCAGGGTTATTGACTCCAACCATTCGTCTGAACGTGGGCGCTGATGGTCAGCTAATACCGCAAGGATAAGCTATTTCAGTCAAGGGCCTTACGTGACGATGCCGTTCAGCATCAATACTTACCCTTTAGGTAGGTTATGATAGTAAGGATTGATTGACTGCTTTCAGCGGCTATCTTATGAACAAAAAACTCATTCGCCTAAAAGGAAAACGTCTTATGCGCTGGCTTCGCCCTTTTACTATGACCGCTTTATGTGTGTCTATCGCTGCTTGTACCACCTCGCCGACAGGACGTTCGCAGCTGCTATTGATGTCTGACAGCGAACTTAATGAAATGGGCAGTCAGGCGTTTGCTCAGTACCAGCAAGAGCTTCCCGCTGCCAACCAAACTAGCCAACGCTACGTGCAGTGTATTGCCGATGCTGTTATCGCCGCACTGCCCGCCGAGCAGCAGCAGTTAGACTGGCAAACCCGCGTATTTAAATCCGAACAGCCCAACGCCTTTGCATTGCCCGGCGGCTATATCGGCGTGAACACCGGCATGCTGGACGTTGCCACTAGCCAGGATCAGCTGGCATCGGTCATTGGGCATGAAGTCGGCCACGTGCTGGCAAGCCACGCTAATGAGCGCGCCTCCACTCAAAACGCCACATCGCTAGGCTTATCGGCTATTTCCAGTGCGTCAGGCATGCAGTCCGCCGGCGGCCAACAGCTGATGGGCGTGCTGGGCATGGGTGCCCAGTACGGTATCGTGCTGCCATTCTCTCGGGCGCATGAAAGTGAAGCCGACGTGATTGGCTTGGACCTGATGGCGCAAGCAGGCTTTGACCCACGCCAAAGCGTGACGCTATGGGAAAACATGCAGGCCGCCACCGGCGGCGGCGGCGCGCCCCCTGAGTGGATGTCGACTCACCCCGGCCAAGGTAATCGGATTGAAGGCCTACAAGCCAATATGGATCAGGCTCTGGCTACCTATGAGCAAGCCCGCAGCAATGGCCGTAAGCCCAACTGCCCGCGCCCTTGATAATTTGCGTTTAAAAAAAGCGGGGCCGGATTCATCATCCGCCCCCGCTTTTTAGGTGGTGTTATTGACCAATGAAAAGGGATCTTGGCGAGACCCAAAGACCGCCTTTAAGCCTAGGTACTAAGGCGCATTATAGCGCTGGCGCGCCCTCCATCACCCATTGGCGATCTTGCTCAAGCATAAAGCCCGTATCGACGAGTTCATCTATAGCGTGCTCTAAGGACGCTTGGTATGCGTCAGGGGTGGGATATCGGCTTGAGACTGACTTTCGACCATCATCACGACTCGCAAAAGCAATAAAACTACCGGTAGTGTCGCACAATTGGCCTTTTGCATACCCTTGGTCGCGTAAATTCCAGCCTAAATAAGTACCGAGTGGCACAGCCACATAGGGCTGTCGTATGCCTCCCAGCGCAATGCCATCCGCATCAACGTCTGGCACCTTCACCGGATATTGTTCACCCGCTTCGAGTGGCATCATATGATGATTTCTGACATACAACGCATTGATCGGCGGCTGAGGTACTTCACCCTGTAAGGGTGGAAAACTCAACGCTTCATTATCCACCAGTCCTTCCCCCTGCAAACCTGGATAACGATTAGCTGGTGGCGCTACATCATTGGTGACCCAAGATGTCATCGCGGAAACCAGCGCACGCATGCTAGGCGCCACACTCAGTGGATTAGTGGGATATTGACAGACGTCACTGTCTGAAGAAGATGCGCCCCAGGCATTAAAATGCGGTGCCCCAGCGAAAAAGTATAAGCGCACGTCATCAGGCATCGTCAAGGGATCCCCCGTAGGGGATGTAGCGACTAATGACGCACGTGCCTGCCAAAATTCTGTCGAGGTGTCGGTGTGCATAAGCTTAGGACACGTATTGTTTTCGCGACAGGCGGCCAAAACGCTGTCGCGCTTATCCGTCAGCGGATCAAACGTGTCTACATAACTGAAGGGGAACTGATCGCCTGCCGCATCATGATCTTCATGCTGCCGGGAGTAGCGACCAGGCTGAGCAAAAGGATAGTTGGTGAACGTTTTTCTTGACCCAGCAATATGGGCCATAGCGCCATCAAATACCCGATTACCCTGACTATCCGCGTTGTAGCCTTGATAGATCAAGTCGCGCAGGAAGCGGCCTGACTGAGAAATCCCCATGGCCACGGTATGCTCAATATTATTCAGAGGCGTTTCAACATCGTGGCCTTGCGCACCTCGAAGAAAGGAGACTAGATCGCTTGTCGCGAGCATACCTAGCCCGGCAGGCACTGCCTGCGCGGCGGGATAAATAAACTCATAGATAGCGCCGCCATCCATGCTACTGGGCCGCTGAATCTCTACATGGTTTTCATCCACATAGCGAAACGATAGGCCCTCGACTATTTGACGGGGCGCATCAGGCGTAGGTCTAACGGTTAGGGAGGCATGTTCGGGGTTTTGGTCTGCACTAGGATAGGTGAGGGAAACCACGCTTACCGACTCATGATTATCGAAAATGAATTCCTCACGCGATTCGCCGGTTACTCCCTCAATAACCGGCAAGTCGATCCCGAGCAAACTATCGCTTAAACCGGTCTGCCAACCACTCCATACCATAGTGTGACCTTGGCGCATTAAAAAGCCATCACCCGGGTCTTCTACTGTAAAGTCGCCCGATGTACTCGACAGATTGAGTAATGGAAAGCTCAAGTTGCGCCCACGGTTAGGAACTTCGTAGAACAACAGGCCTGAAGCTTGCTCGGTAGGTCGTAAAATAACCACGTCAGTACTAAATACGACATCACCTTGATCATTAACCGGTGCTTTGTCTATATCGACAATATCCTTTGCTCTGGGACTTGCTGGATCAATAGCAAAGCTGGCCACAGCATTGACCCTCTGGTAAGCGCCAGCGTCTCCAAAGCGCTCACCAGCGTACGCATCTGCAGTGTCGCTGATATCAAACCCCGTCACCCTGGCTTGGCTATCAAGAGATACCACCATGACGCCTGCGATGGCCATCGATACGACTGTTATTTTTGGTAGGTTTTTCATATTCATAGTAGCGCCTTTTTTTTATTACTTATTTTTCAAGTGAGATAACCACGATTAATACACCCAGGCGGCTTGAGGGCAATTAAAAAACGCACATCTTAATGGGCCGTGCCACTACAGAGGCCTATTATTCAAGCACATAGTGTGGGTTAAGCAGGATTGCTTGTTCCTTTGCACGTGCCGACGTAAAGGGCTAGATAAGCAGCTACGTAAAGAACCGCAATTGTTGACGCAGCATTTCACGCACGAATGTCGTATCAGGGCGCACGTTGCGCCACAGGAAAAACGACTCCGCGGCCTGCTCGACCAGCATGCCTAAGCCGTCTAGCAGTTTAGCGCCACGTGGCCCGGCCCATTGCAAAAATACCGTCGATTCTGCTCCGTACATCATGTCGTAGGCCCAGGCATGGGTATTAAACAGTGCATCAGGTAGCGGCGGCAAGTCACCTGAAAGACTAGCGCTGGTGCCGTTAATCACCACATCAAACGTCCCGTTAACCGTGTCAAAACTACCGCCCGTGATAGATCCCAGATCAGCAAAATCGCGGGCCAACTGTTCGGCCTTGGCGGCGGTGCGGTTAACCACAACGACTCCACTGGGCTGTTCGGCAAGCAGTGGTTCCAGTATGCCGCGCACTGCTCCGCCGGCCCCCACGACCAAAATCCGCTTTCCGGCTAACGCCACCCGATGATAGGCCAGATCACGTACTAGCCCGATGCCATCGGTGGTGTCGCCGTAGGTGCGCCCATTGCCTCCCACCATTAGCGTATTCACCGCTCCGGCTCGGGCGGCTCGATGGCTCAGCGTATCGCATAATGCAAAAGCATCACCTTTGAATGGCACGGTGACGTTGGCACCGCGCCCTCCCGCCTCAATAAATGCTTGCCAGGCGCCCGCAAAGCCATCAATTGGCGCCTCTTGGGCAGTGTACTCAATCGTTTGCTGCGTTTGATGAGCAAACTCGGCGTGAATCAGTGGCGACCGGGAGTGTTTGACGGGATTTCCAAACACGCAGTAGTAATCGGTCATAAAGGCGCTTCAATAGAGTTTTGATGAGGCACGCCCTCGGCGACTTCGCTGAGCCAGTCCCGGGGGTGTAAGAAGTTTTGCAGATCAGCTTCAGCGCTGCCCGGCTCGGGCGTAAAGGCATACTCCCAGCGCGCGAGCGGCGGCATTGACATCAAAATAGATTCTGTACGCCCACCGCTTTGCAGGCCAAACAGCGTGCCGCGGTCCCACACTAAGTTAAATTCTACGTAGCGACCGCGCCGATAAAGCTGAAAATCACGCTCGCGCTCGCCCCAAGCATCCTGCTTACGACGCTCCACAATAGGCAAATAAGCGGCTAGGAAGCTGTCACCCACTGCTCGCTGAATAGCAAAGCATTCTGCAAAATCGCCTTCGTTTAGGTCGTCGAAAAACAGCCCGCCCACGCCGCGCGTTTCATCACGATGCTTCAAGTAGAAGTACTCATCGCACCATGCTTTGTAGCGCGGATAAACATCGTCTCCGAACGGCTCGCAGGCCGCTTTGGCGACGCGATGCCAATGCTGTACGTCTTCCACCACTGGGTAGAAGGGCGTCAGATCGAAGCCGCCGCCAAACCACCAGACCGGCGGCTCTCCGGCTTTCTCAGCGATAAAAAAGCGCACGTTGCCATGGCTAGTAGGCACATGTGGGTTTTCAGGGTGCAGCACCCAGGAAACGCCCAGCGCATGAAAGCTGCGCCCGGCAAGCTCAGGCCGCGCGGCGGTGGCCGACGGCGGAAGCTGGGCACCGTAAACATGCGAGAAATTGACGCCGCCCTTTTCAAACACGTCACCGTTCGTTAACACCCGGGAACGGCCACCGCCGCCCTCTTCACGATTCCAGCTATCTTCTTTGAACTGACCCTCGCCATCGGCTTGAGCTAACCCTGCGCAGAGCCGATCCTGCAAATCCAGAAGGTAGCGTTTAACGTCATCAAGATGCTCGTGGGCCACGGTAACTCCTGGGTAGTGAATGGTGATTGGAGAATAATAAGTAGTTGGAGAGCCGGTTAAGCACGCATGATTTTACCGGTGGCTAAGTCTCTAATGGTACTGGGCTTGGCATTGCCACCGAGAGTGCCTTCCACCACATAGGCGACCTCATCGCCGAAAATCGCCGTGATCTCGGCAGCGCTCATCGCAGGCGGCTCTCCCGAACGGTTGGCCGACGTTGACACCAGTGGACCACCAAAGGCTTCGCACAGCGCTTTCATCACCGGATGGTCGGTCACGCGGAGCGCTACACGCGCATGGGCGCCACGCACGAGCCCATGGCTACGACCGTTGTCAGGCACTAACCAAGTATTAGGACCAGGCCAGCTAGCGGCCAGTGGCGCGTGCATGGTAAGCGGCAGCTGGCTTAACCAAGGTTGAAACTGTTGGATACTGGCGGCAACAAGGATGAGGCCTTTTGCAGGGTCGCGCTCTTTCATGCGCATAAGATGCGCCAAGGCTTCGTCATTTTCAGGGTCGCAGCTAAGCCCCCAGACAGCTTCCGTAGGGCATGCAACCACACCCCCTGCACGCAGCGCGCTAATCGCAGGGGTTAGGTCGGTCGCCAGGCTCATGGTCTCTCCTCACCGTCAGAACTAACGTGTCTTTAATGGTTTTATCCTATCATGGGCGCGGCAGCCGCACCCAGCCTCCCGCTTGCTGGGCTACCCAGCCGTCTAGCTCCAGCATCAGCAACCTTTGCTGGCAGTCGCTGACCGTCACACCGGTTGCGTGCACCAGTAAATCAATAGGCGTTGGAGTAGCCGACAGCGCCTCTAGTAGCGTATCCGGTAGCGGCTCTGCGCTAGCCGGGTTACCTTCCAACGCCCCCAAGCTAGGCTGAATGGCATCGGTCTCGGGGATAAACGCCCCCGCCCAGTGGCCAAGATCAGCGATGATATCGTCAACGCTACAGGCCAACGAGGCACTTCCCTGACGCAATAGCGCCAGGCAACCACTTGCCTGCACGTTATGCAGTGAACCGGGTAGCACGAATAATTCACGATTCTGCTCTAACGTGAGCCGTGCACTGACCAGCGAGCCGCTTTTCTCGGTTGCCTCGACCACCAACGTGCCGAGGGCAAGGCCGGTGACGATTCTATTGCGGCGAGGAAAGAACGCAGGCCGCGCCACCGTGCCAGGCGGGTGTTCCGACAGCAGCAGCCCGCCAGGCACTTGGCTGAGCTGTTCGTGCAAATCACGATGTGAGGCAGGATAAATCACGTCAACGCCGCAGCCCAGTACGGCGATTGTGCTGCCACCCGCCTTCAGTGCCGCACGCTGAGCAACTGCGTCCACGCCGAGCGCCATACCGCTGACCACACACCAGCCACGACGCACTAAGTCACGGGCAAACGTTTGTGCATTGTGGCTGCCTTCGCCGGTCGGACGGCGGGTTCCCACGATGGCAAGCTTAGGCCCTTCCAGTGCGTCAAGGTCGCCCTGGGCCCACAGCACCACCGGCGGATCGGCGACTTCATTCAACAGTGCCGGCCACGCGGGGTGGTCGCGGTGCAGCACATGCCGATTAGGGATGTTTTTCTGCCATGCCAGCGTGTCATCAACCACCTTTTGCAGCGGGCTACGAGCAGGATGCTCAAGCCACACACGCAGCTCTTTGGCTGCGCGGCTCGGCAGCGCTGCCAGCCAGCCTTCCGGCCACTGAGGCTGACGGGCAACCAACTGCGCAATCCGCAGTGCGCCCATACCAGGCAGCGCATTGATAACCAGCCATTGCTGCGTGTTCATACCGCCTCCTTACTCACCAACGTTGATGCTTTCCGCTTAATTAACGAACCGATGAAGAGACGTGATCACCGACTTCCAGCACGCGCGATGCCTGCATCACCAGCCCATAGCTGACGTGATCAAAGGGCTTAAACACCATAACGCTGCCCGCCTCGGTACTGGGCAACTGAATCATCTCCTCGCTGCGCGGATCGCTAACCCGCTCACCCTGCTGCTCAATCTGCAGCACGTGGCCTGGCTGCAGCCCATCAAGGCGGCCCAGATCCAGCGTAACGATTTGCAGGTGCCCAATAAAGCGCACGCCATCAGGCACGGCAATGATGTGCCCTTCAACTGACGTTAACGGCGCGCGCGGGATCAGCTCAGCGCCCAGCGCAGGCTCTGGTAGCGGTAAAACAAGATCGTTAACCCGCACTTCCTGATGGGAGCTAAGCACTTCAAGCTGCACAATGTCGCCGTCATCGCTCACATGCCGAGCAGTGCCGACGTTAATAAGCTCGATGCCTAAGGGCGCGCCATCCAGCGTTTGATATGGCGCTGACTGGCGGTAAATTCCCACTTGAGCGTGGCGTGGGACGTCGCCTCTCACATAGAGCTTATCGCCCGCGCCACTCATCAAGCGGCGATCCTCACCGGCGACAACGTAGGCCAGCTCGTTGATATCTTCAGCGCTATTGACCACGCGATGCTGTCGTAAAAAGGCTTGCGCTACGTCTATCGAAACAGGCACCTGAGGTGAAAGCGTCACTACCCGCTGGCCGTTCTCAGCGGCACAAGCAACGCCTACTAGCAACGCGGCGCTCAACCACAGCGCGCAAAAAGCGCGACGAGAAAGGTGTTGTTTTATCGCCATCCTGCTCTCCCCGGTGCGATGATGATGTAGATGATGAAACGCTGTAAGCAGTGGGCGCGCATGCCCAGAAACGTTGACAGCATGGTATAGTGGCCCATCATAAAGTACTTAGGCTGGACGACGCTGCTCACAGCCTAGTTTGACTTAATTTAGACTCAGCATAACGGTGATTGTAACGCCATGGCCAAACTTCCTATTCTTGAATTCCCCGATGAGCGCCTGCGCACCAAGGCCGCTGAGGTGGAAACCGTCGACGATGAGGTACGTACGCTTGTCGACGATATGCTGGAGACCATGTATGACGCTCGTGGTATCGGTCTAGCCGCCACTCAGATCGATGTCCACCGCCGTGTCGTTGTCATGGATGTCAGCGACGATAACTCCCAGCCGCTGGTGCTCATCAACCCGCGCTACACCCCGATAGGCGACGTGAAAGAGCCGCTGTCGGAAGGCTGCCTGTCGATCCCGGAATATTACGCCGAAGTGCCGCGCTATCTTAAAGTGCAGCTCAACGCGCTGGATCGCAACGGCGATGCCTACGAGTTAGAGGCAGAAGGCCTGCTGGCACACTGCATTCAGCACGAGTATGACCATCTTGAAGGCGTGCTGTTTGTTGACTACCTGTCGCCACTTAAGCGTGATCGCATCCTCAAAAAAATGCAGAAACGCCATAAGCAAATGCAGGACGCCTAACGTTTTCTACTGATACTTTACATAAGCTAGGTAACCCCCTCTTTATGTCACGATTGCGCGTTGTTTTTGCCGGCACGCCTGAATTCGCCGCTTCAAGTCTTGCAACGCTGCTGGAAAGCCAGCATGACGTGGTGGCGGTTTATACGCAGCCCGACCGCCCTGCCGGGCGTGGTCGCAAACTCACGCCCAGCCCGGTGAAACAGCTGGCGTTGGAACACGACCTGCCGGTGTATCAGCCTCAGAGCCTAAAAGAGCCCGAGCCTCAAACCGAACTGGCCGCGCTTAATGCAGACATCATGGTGGTGGTCGCCTATGGGCTGCTGCTTCCTCAAGCGGTGCTGGATATACCACGATTAGGCTGCATCAATGTGCACGCTTCGCTGCTCCCCCGCTGGCGCGGCGCGGCGCCCATTCAGCGGGCCATTGAAGCGGGTGATAGCGCCTCCGGCGTGACCATCATGCAGATGGATGCTGGCCTGGATACTGGCGCGATGTTGTCAGAAGTGCGCACGCCTATCACGCCGCACACCACGGGTGGTGATTTACACGACCGCCTCGCGACTCAAGGCGCGAACGCCCTGATTCATGTGCTGGATGCCCTGACCACCGATAGCGTTCATGCCACGCCACAGCCTGCAGATGGCGTCACCTATGCCGCCAAACTGAGCAAGGCCGAAGCGGAACTTGATTTTACTCAGCCGGCTCAGTTCTTAGCCCGCAAAATCCGCGCGTTCAACCCCTGGCCAGTGGCCTGGTGCGCACTGGGAGATGAGCGCCTTCGGCTGCTGATGGCGAGCGTGGAAGAAGGCGACCATGCCGCCCGTGCACCAGGCACCCTGCTAGACCACGGCGATGATCACCTGCGGATTGCCTGCGGTGTCGAAGGCCGCGAGGTGCTATGCGTGAGCAGCGCGCAGCTGCCCGGCGGTAAAGCCATGGCCGTACGCGACCTATTGAATGCGCGCCACGCGCGTCTTGCCACCGGCACTCGTTTTGGTAAACCAGCAGCACAGTCCAGCGAAGGAAACTCACGATGAACCAAAAGCGCTCCCCACAAAGCGGCGGCAGTGGCCAAGAAGTACGCGCCGCTGCAGCGCGCGCGCTGGCCCCGGTGCTCAGCGACCAAGGCTCACTGGCTGGCTTAGATGATCACAGCGTAGTGGCTCGCGATCGCGGGCTGCTAAAAGAACTTTGCTTTGGCACCTGCCGCCGCTTACCGCGTTTGGAAGCCTTAGCCAGCGTGCTGCTTAAGCAGCCGTTTAAGAAGCGCGACAGCGATGTACAAGCGCTGCTTCTGGTCGGAATTTATCAACTGCTGTACATGCGCATTCCGGCCCATGCGGCCGTCGGTGAGACAGCGGGTGCTGCACGCCTACTCAACAAAGAGTGGGCCACCCGCGTTTTAAATGGCTGCTTACGCCGCCTGCAGCGCGAGTCCGAAGCGCTCCAGGCGCAGGTAGACCAGGATGAGAACGTCGCGCTAGAACATCCGCCTTGGCTGCTCAACGCGCTGCGTCAGGCATGGCCTGAGCAGTGGCGCGACATCATTGAGGCCAACAACCACGCAGGCCCGATGACATTAAGGGTAAATCAGCATCACAATGACCGTGAAGCCTATTTAGCCCTACTGACCGAACAAGGCCTGACTGGGCAGCTATGCCTGCATGCCCCCGATGCTATCACTCTGGAAACGCCCTGCGATGTCACGGTGCTGCCCGGTTTTGAGGACGGCCACGTTAGCGTTCAAGATGAAGCGGCCCAACTGTCGGCGGCGTTACTGGGGCCCGCACTTGCGCCACGTCCCGGCGCTCGCGTGTTGGATGCTTGCTGTGCACCCGGCGGTAAAACAGCCCATTTGCTTGAGCAGTTTGATATTCAACTGACCGCCATTGATAGCGATAACCAGCGCCTAGCGCGCGTGGAAGATACGCTAAGCCGTTTAGGCGTTGAAGCCGTGCTGCAACATGCCGATGCCACCGAGGGCGAGTGGTGGAGCGGCACACCGTTTGATGCCATTTTGCTCGATGCACCTTGCTCGGGCACTGGCGTTATCCGACGCCATCCAGATATCAAAAAACTGCGCCGTAAGGACGATATCCGCCCGCTGGCCAAGCTTCAGCGTCAGCTGCTAGACAATCTTTGGCCCATGCTGCGCGAAGGCGGCACGCTGCTGTACGCCACCTGTTCTGTGCTGCCGGAAGAAAACGCTGAACAGATTGAGGCATTTCTTGCTCGCACCCCAGATGCCCACGTTACGACGCCTAACGACGTCGCCTGGGGCATTGTCAGCGGCGCAGGTCGTCAATTGTTTCCTGCCGTGAGCAGTCACGATGGCTTTTTTTATGCCAGACTAGAAAAGCGCACTGCCTAGCCGTGGCTACGTTGTTATCGCCCTAGCCTGGGCAGTGAATTTATGACAAGGAAGGAGATATCATGAGTCATCATACCTACAAGCATGTAGAGCTAACCGGGTCTTCCGAGAAAGGCATCGAGGAAGCAGTACAAAACGCTCTGGCCAAAGCATCGCAGACGATTGAACATATGCGCTGGTTAGAAGTGATTGATACCCGTGGCCACATTGAAGACGGCCAGGTAGCGCACTGGCAGGTCACGGTTAAGGTCGGCTTCACGCTAGAGTAATACTCACCTGCTTTTCAGCGGCGGCTAGTTTACACTGGCCGCCGTCTTTATTGCAGCGCATGATAGACGCCCTGGCCCAAAGCACTCGTTCATAAACGCCAGGGTTTTGAAGGAAGGAGTCAAAAGGCCGCCTCTCGGTCTTTCGACATCGCGCTGGTGCTTTTAACGGAACCGATGCTCAGCAATGAAAATCATCATTCTTGGCGCCGGCCAGGTCGGCGGCACCTTAGCAGAACACCTCGCTCGCGAAGAAAACGACATCACTGTCGTCGACACTGATGCCAAAAAACTGCGCGAGTTACATACCAAACTCGACATCCGCACCATCACGGGGCCGGGTTCTTATCCTATAGTGCTGCGCCAGGCGGGCTGTGAAGACGCCGATATGTTGATCGCCGTGACGAACAGCGACGAGATCAACATGATCGCTTGCCAGGTAGCGCACACGCTGTTTCGTACGCCCACCAAAATTGCCCGAGTGCGGGCCACAGCGTACTTAACCCGCAAAGGGCTTTTTGCCCACGAAGCCATTCCCATTGATGTACTGATCAGCCCAGAGCAAGTGGTCACCGACCACGTACGCCGTTTGATTGAGCATCCAGGGGCGCTGCAGGTACTGGAGTTTGCCGGTGGGTTGGTTCAGCTGGTGGCGGTTAAGGCCTTTTACGGCGGCCCGTTGGTGGGTCAGGATCTCGCCTTTCTGCGCCACCACATGCCCAATGTAGACACCCGCGTAGCCGCTATTTACCGACGTAACCGGCCGATCATTCCGCGCGGCGATACCGTGATTGAAGCCGACGACGAAGTGTTTTTCCTGGCCGCCCGTCGCGACATTCGTGCGGTAATGAGCGAGCTGCGCCGTGTCGAGCGCGATTTTCGCCGCGTCGTCATCGCCGGTGGCGGCAATATCGGCGAGCGGCTGGCAGAGCACTTAGAGCACAGCCACCAGGTCAAGATCATCGAGCACAACCTGGAACGCTGCACCACGCTCTCGGAACGACTGGACCGTACCGTCGTACTGCATGGCAGCGCCACCAGCAAGAGACTGCTGGAAGAAGAGAACATTGAAGAGTGCGATATCTTCTGCGCGCTGACCAACGATGACGAGGTCAATATCATGTCATCGCTGCTCGCCAAGCGCCTAGGGGCGAAAAAAGTGCTCACGCTGATTAACAACGCGGCGTACGTAGATTTGGTCCAAGGCGGCGAAATCGATATTGCAATCTCCCCTCAGCAGGCCACCATCGGCAGCCTGCTCACCCACGTACGGCGCGGCGACATCGTTAACGTGCACTCGCTACGTCGCGGAGCGGCCGAGGCGATTGAAGCCATCGCCCATGGCGACAAGCAGTCTTCCAAAGTAGTCGGACGTGCCATTCGTGACATCGACCTACCCGACGGCACCACCATCGGCGCAATTGTACGTGGCAAAGAGGTCATTATTGCCCACGGCGATGTCATGGTAGAGAGCGGCGACCACGTGATTCTGTTCGTGATCGATAAACGGCGTATCCGCGATGTAGAGCGCCTGTTCCAAGTTGGTTTAACATTCTTTTGATACCCCCAGCATCACTGCCACCCAGAACGAATAACAGGAGCATGCGACAACCATGAGTCTGCGGGTTATTTTGCGCATTTTGGGGCTGCTGCTGATGCTCTTCAGCCTTACCATGCTGCCTCCCACGCTGATGTCACTGTGGTTTCGTGACGGCGTGTGGAGTGCCTTTATCATCGGCATTGCGATTTCAGTCGCAACCGGGCTATTGCTGTATTTACCCAACCGGCGCTCTCAAAAAGAGCTGCGGATCCGTGATGGTTTTATTATCGCCGTGATGTTTTGGACGGTGCTGGCGCTGTTTGGCTCGCTGCCACTGATGCTATTTGGAGAAGGCTCGTTAAGCATTACCGACGCGGTGTTTGAGTCGTTCTCCGGCTTAACCACCACCGGGGCAACGGTAATTACCGGCATCGACTTTTTCCCCGAATCGATTCTTTATTATCGTCAGCAGCTACAGTGGCTAGGCGGCATGGGGATTGTGGTATTGGCAGTGGCTATTTTGCCCACCCTTGGCATTGGCGGCATGGCGCTTTATCGTACCGAGATCCCGGGGCCGCTCAAAGACTCCAAGCTCACCCCCCGCATCACCGAAACGGCGAAAGCCCTGTGGTACATCTACGCCACGCTGACGATCGCCTGCATGATTGCGTATATGCTGGCGGGCATGAGCTGGTTTGATGCGTTGAGCCACAGCTTTTCCACCGTTGCCAACGGTGGTTTTTCAACTCATGACGCCAGTATCGGCTATTTTGATAGCGCAACGATTGAAATGATCTGTGTCGTCTTTATGCTGATTTCAGCCTTTAGCTTTAGCCTGCATTTTATCGCTTGGCGTGAAAAAAGCCTGCTGCACTACTTTCATGACCCGGAAGCACGCTTTTTAATGCTCTTCCTGCTCGCCCTGGCGGTGATCACGGTGCTGTCGCTCTGGCTGACCAATACCTACGAAACGGAGCGCGGTTTACGGCACGGGATTTTCCAGGTGGTGTCTGTCGCCACGACCGCCGGTTATAGCGTCGCCGACTTCTCGATGTGGCCAGGCGCGCTGCCGTTTTTACTCTTTGTCGCAGCCTTTGTGGGCGGCTGTTCCGGCTCAACGGCGGGCGGCATGAAAGTCATTCGGATTATTTTGATCCTTAAGCAGGGCATGCGTGAAATCATGCGACTGATTCATCCCAACGCGGTGATTGCGGTGAAAGTCGGCAAAGTCAGCGTTCCCGACAGCATTGCCCAAGCCGTGTGGGGTTTCTTTTCTGTTTACGTCTTGCTGTTCTTTTTAATGCTGGTAGGAGTAATGGCGACCGGCGTAGATCAAGTGACGGCTTGGTCGACGGTTGGGTCAGCGCTCAACAATCTTGGCCCCGCACTGGGTGAAGCCAGCACTAACTATGGCGACTTGCCTAGCCTCGCGAAATGGATCTTGGTGATGGCCATGCTGCTAGGACGCCTGGAAATTTTTACGGTACTGGTGCTTTTTACTCCCGCCTTCTGGCGACGTTAAAGATCACACATCAGGCCTACTTATTTGATCGACTTGAGAGCCGTTAATGAATCACGAAGACACGTTCCCTGAAGAAGCGTCTGGTAACGATATGCCGGACACGCCGACCTCACTCCCAACCACCAGCGGGCCGCTAAAAACGATCGCCATCGGCGATACCCGCTATACGCTGCTGGGCACTGCCCACGTATCAGCAGAAAGCGCGGACGACGTGCGCAAGCTGCTGGACAGCGGCGCATTCGATGCTGTGGCTATTGAGCTCTGTGATGCTCGCCATCACAGCATGTCCAACCCAGATGCCATGGGCGAGCAGGATCTGTTCCAAGTATTTAAAGAAGGCAAAGCGGGCATGGTGGCCGCAAGCCTTGCACTGGGCGCTTTTCAGCAGCGCATTGCCGATCAGTCCGGCATTCAGCCTGGGGCAGAAATGCGCGCGGCGGTGGAAGAAGCTAGCCGGCTGCAGCTACCGCTTCTGCTGGTGGACCGCGATGTGGGCCTGACGCTAAAACGCATTTATCGCAACGTGCCGTGGTGGCAGCGCTTCTCGCTATTTTCAGGCCTTATCGGCAGCGTGCTATCACGTCAGGATGTTTCAAAAGAGGATATCGAAAAGCTCAAAGAAGGCGATATGCTTGAGGCAACGTTCAATGAATTTGCCGCCGAATCTGAAGCGCTTTATGCGCCGCTTATTCGCGAGCGTGACCGCTATATGGCGCTACGCTTGGCAGAAGATGCCCCCCCGGGGCGCTACCAGCACGTGCTGGTGGTCATCGGCGCAGGCCACCTGAAAGGTACCGTTGAGCATCTTGAAGCACCGCTGCCCGCTGACCCTAAGGTTGAGCGCGAATCACTTGAAGCGACTCCGGCGCCAACGAAACTCTGGAAAATTCTGCCGTGGCTGATTACGGCGCTAGTGTTAACGGGCTTTGCCATCGGCTTCTCGCGCAACACCGGCCTTGGCTGGCAGCTGGTTCTTGAGTGGTTCTTGATTAACGGGATTCTTGCGGGCGGTGCGACCATCATCGCTTTAGCACACCCGGTGACCGTGATCGCCACCTTCTTCGCCGCCCCGCTGACATCGCTGAATCCGACGATTGGCGCAGGCTTCGTAGCTGCAGGTGTTGAGCTTTACATGCGTAAACCCAAAGTGCGCGACTTCTCAACGTTGCGCCACGATGTCACGCAGCTAAAAGGCTGGTGGAAGAACCGTGTATCGCGCACCTTGCTGGTCTTTATTCTCGCCACTCTCGGCTCGGCAATCGGCACCTGGGTGGCAGGCTTTAGAATTGCCGGTGCATTATTTGGCAGTGCGTAAAAGCGCTCTTCGTAGCGCTCACTCCCCGGTGAGCGCTACGTCTCGCTGTGCGGAAAGGCGCTGCATGGCGGCGGTCGGCGGGTCTATTTTGTGATGCAGTCGGCTCGCCGCATAGCTATCGTTAAACACATCAAAATAATCATCTAACCTATCCGCAGCGGCGATATCACCGCCCTGGCGCAGCAGCTCGATGGCCACTTCTGCCGTACACAGATGCGCTTTAGACGCGGGCTTTCTTAATCGATAGCGGGTTTCACGCTCGGTATGTAGCGGCAGAATCGGCAATTTATCCAAATAGACGCTTCTGCGAAACATGCGCCGCGCCTGACGCCAAGTGCCGTCTAAAATAATAAACACCGGAATGCGCGCCTGGCTTTTAGCTTCTTCAACCGCATCCAGCCCCACTACTCTATCGGCGTAATCTGCCTGATCGTCTGGAAAAATCAAAAAAGGCGCATAGCGCGGATCTTCCAGCAGTGCCAGCAAACGTGCATCCGGCGCCACCCTATACCAGGTAAACACCTGCGTCGTCGTCAGCACATCGCGTATCAAACGCCCGGTGTTGGTCGGCTTAAAATGTTCGAGTGGGTGGGTCAATAGCCATACCTGCGCGTGGCTCTCAGCCTTCACCTGGTACGGGCACAAACAGTTCATGACGGGAAGCTGGCAAGCCTCACAGCGCGTCACAAAACTGCCGCGCGCTTTGAATTCACGCCGAGGTGGACGCGGATATTCGGCAACGGAGCCGTCGCCATGTCCAGAAAAACCAGGCCCCGAAGAATCAGTATCAACGGGGCGATCAAAAGCAGACATCCGCGCTCTCAAGTGTGGAAAAGGGCGCAGAGTATAAAGGAGCGCGCGCTATCTTGACGAATATTTCCATCGCCACCGTAAACCTAAAAACTTTCCAACGTTGACACATAAAGCGCAACGCCGCTAAAGTCTCGTCAACTATTAAAACCCAAAAGGTTTACATCATGCCATTAGCCCGCGAAAAACGCCTTAGTCAGCGTCACGACTGGACGCTGGATGAAATCAACGCGCTTTTCGCGCTACCGTTTAACGACCTACTGTTTCAAGCCCAGCAGGTTCATCGTGCCCACTTTGATGCTAACGCGGTGCAGATTTCGACGCTGCTATCGATTAAAACCGGCGCCTGCCCGGAAGACTGCAAATACTGCCCCCAGTCCGGTCACTACAATACCCAGCTTGAAAAAGAGAAACTGCTGGAAATCGAGAAAGTCGTCGAACAAGCCAAAGCGGCTAAAGAAGCCGGTGCGAGCCGTTTTTGCATGGGAGCAGCGTGGCGAAGCCCGCGCGATAAGGATCTATTGTTAGTCGAAGAGATGGTGCGTCAGGTAAAGGCGGTCGGTCTGGAAACCTGCATGACGCTGGGAATGGTGGACGGCGAGCAAGCTAGCCGGCTTGCCACGGCGGGCCTTGATTACTACAACCACAATCTGGATACCTCGCCGGATTACTACGCTGAAATCATCACCACACGTACCTACAGCGACCGCCTGGAAACGCTGTCTAACGTCCGCGACGCGGGTATGAAGGTTTGCTCCGGCGGTATTCTTGGCATGGGCGAAGAGGCCAACGACCGCAGCGCCCTGCTGCAACAGCTGGCCAAGCTGTCGCCGCACCCGGAGTCCGTACCGATCAACATGCTGGTCAAAGTGCCCGGCACGCCGCTGGAAAGCGTCGAAGATTTAGATCCCATTGTGTTTATCCGCGCCATTGCGGTCGCCCGCATTATGATGCCGCAAAGCCACGTGCGGCTATCCGCCGGCCGTGAGCAGATGAACGAGTCGACCCAGGCGCTGGCATTTTTGGCCGGGGCCAACTCGATCTTCTACGGCGACAAGCTGCTGACGACCAGCAATCCTCAAGCGAATCGCGATCGTGCATTGTTTACTAAGCTTGGCCTTCACCCTGAAACACGCGACACCTGTGAAAGCGACGCTACCCACGCCGCCCGTCTCGCTCAGCAAGCGCAGCAGCAGGTGCACGCCGAACGCGTGGCAGAGTTAGCGGTGGATGTCAGTGCTTGATGCCTGGCAACAACGGCTAGACGATGCACGCACGGATCGTCTGCGGCAGCACCGTTGGCGAACGCGCCAAGCACTGGCGCGTGACACGCTCGACTTTGCAGGTAACGACTACTTGGGTCTTGCCCACGATCCACGTGTCAGCGAGGCCCAGGCCGAAGGCGCACGGCGTTTCGGGGCAGGGGCCGGCGCCTCCCATTTGGTCAGCGGTCACTTGGATGTTCACGATGCGCTGGAAGAAGCCTTGGCAAGCTGGACGGGGCGGCAGCGGGCGCTGCTTTTTTCCACTGGCTATATGGCGAATATTGGCGTGCTGCAAGCACTGGCGGATAGCCACACGGCTATCTTTCAAGACCGCCTCAACCACGCGTCATTACTGGATGGAGCCACCTTAAGCGGCGCGCGCTCCAGGCGCTATCATCATCGCAATATGAACGACCTGGAAAATCTGCTGAAGCGCAGCGATAGCGTGCATAAGCTCGTCATCAGCGATGGAGTCTTCAGCATGGACGGCCATATCGCCGATATTGGGGCGCTAGTAACAGTAAGCCAACGCCATAACGCCTGGCTGATGATCGACGATGCCCACGGCGTAGGAATACTCGGCGACGCAGGCGGCGGCTGCGTGGGCAGCGCCTGGCGTAGTGACGATGTGCCGATTTTGGTCGGCACGCTAGGCAAAGCATTGGGCACTGCAGGAGCATTTGTGGCCGGGGATGCCGCGTTAATCGATCATCTGACTCAGTTTTCACGCAGCTACATCTACACCACCGCTCAGCCCCCGGCCATTGCCAACGCAACCCTCAAAGCGCTGGAGATCGTTCAGAAGGAACCAGAACACCGAGCCCATCTGAACGCTAACATCGCTTACTTTCGCCATGAGGCGTTGCACTTGGGACTATCGCTCAGCGATTCGTCCACCCCTATTCAGCCACTAATATTAGCAGACGAGTCGCGCACGCTGCGTTGGGCCGCTCAGTTACGAGAACAAGGTATACATGTAGGTGCGATTCGACCACCCACGGTGCCTAAGGGCGAAGCCCGGCTACGTATTACTCTTAGCGCACGCCATCAGCACGAGGATATTGATCGACTGCTGGCGGCACTTCACGACTGCCAGCAGCAGGAATCGCTATGAAACGCCTGCGCTTAATACTGCTTTCAGGCTGGGGAGTTGATAGCCGTATATGGCGACCGCTACAAGCTTACTGGCCAGACTCTTTTGAGATTAAGGCTATTGAGTGGCCTGGCTATGGCGATACCCCTGAGATAAAAAATCATGCAACGCTGACACCGTTAGCCGACGCTATGGCATCGGCATTATCCAGCAATGCGGTATGGGTCGGCTGGTCATTAGGCGGGCTACTGGCAACGGCGCTACTTGAACACCTTCCCCCTCCACGTGGTCTAGTTCTGCTCGGTGCGGGCGATACTTTCTGTGCCCGTGGCGAAGACAGTACTAGCGGCGGTGTCGCTACTAGCGAGCTAAATGCGTTCAAACGTGCCTTTCAGCGCGAACCTATCGCGACGTGGCAACACTTTTTGCGCTGGCAGGTACAAGGAGAACCCAACCCTCGGCAGGCATATCGGCAACTACGTGGCTTGCTGGGCGATACGCCACCCGCCGACAACACCACCCTTGCTACCGGCCTGCAGTGGCTGGCGTCGATTGATAATCGCTCACGCTTAGCGGCATCCCCCTGCCCGGCTGTGCGTCTCACCGGCGAATATGATCCCTTCATTAGCCGCGCTCAGCACCGTAAAAGCGAAACGCTAAGCGGTGTCGGACATTGCCCGATGCTCTCCCAGCCGCAGGCTCTCGCGGCGTCGATTATCCGCCATGCGACCCAGATGGCTCATGCCAACATGGCGGTTTTATGATGGATCTAACGCTGAACAGCGAAGCTAACTGGCAGGCGCGAGTCGCCCATGCCTTCTCCCGCGCCGCTCCTCGCTACGATGCGCTAGCCACTGCGCAGCGCCAAATAGGCGAGATACTTTGGGGTTCGTTACCTACCCATGCTTTTAACGTGTTGGACATGGGGTGCGGCACCGGCTACTGGACCCAGCGATTGGCAACCCGTTACTCCCGCGCGCATATCACTGGATTAGATTTAGCGCCCGGCATGCTGGAACAGGCCCGCCAGCGCCACGGTGAAAGCATTGACTGGCAACCAGGCGACGCTGCCGCCCAGCCATTTGATGAGCGTTCATTTGATCTGGTGTTTTCCAATCTAGCGGTGCAGTGGTGTCCCGATATTGGCGCCGTCATGAATGAACTCTACCGCGTGTTACAGCCTGGTGGGCAAGCGCATATCACGACACTACTGCCAGGAACGTTGAAAGAAGTTGCCCAAGCCTGGCAGAGACCCGAAGCACTGTTAAAAACGCCTAACCAAGCAAGTGTCGTGCAGGCCATCGGTAAAAGCCGCTTAACCATTACTCAGCAGAGCGCATCGATTGAGCGTTTCTACTATCCCGATCTAAATGCCGTTATGGCGTCCATTAAAGGGGTGGGAGCACAGCTTGCTCGATCGCACACCCACCTTACGCGAGCTGACATCGCCACTGCACAAACGCGCTTTGAACAGTTGCGAGAGCGGGAGGGTCTGCCGGTGAGCTATTGCTGTTTAACACTGCAGTTGGAAAAATCGCTATGAACGCCTGGTTCGTGACGGGTACCGATACCGATGCGGGTAAAACACTGGTGACCAGCGCGTTGCTATATGCCGCCCACCAACAGCAGTTGAGCACGTTGGGCCTTAAGCCTGTAGCCTCCGGCAGTGAGCAGACAAGCGACGGCCTGCGTAACGACGATGCCTTGGCATTACAGCGACAGAGCGTGCCATCTGTCGACTACGCCACGGTGAACACCATTGCTTTTGCGCCCGCTATAGCGCCTCATCTCGCTGCGATAGAAACAGGCCAACCGCTGAAAGCCAGCGCCATCACTCATTTACTGCGCAAAACGTTTATCCAAACACCGAGAAACTTCACCTTAGTTGAAGGTGCTGGCGGTTGGCGGGTCCCGTTAAACGATCAGGAAGATTTCGCCGACCTGGCGATCGCTCTCAAGCTGCCGGTGATTCTGGTCGTCGGCCTAAAGCTAGGCTGCTTGAATCATGCCCGCTTAACAGCAGAAGCCATTCGTGCCAATGGCCTGCAGCTCGCAGGCTGGGCAGGCAGCGTGGTCGACCCCGCCTTTGCCGCTGACTCAACTCGCTTTGAGGCCAATATTGCCCATTTAAAAATGAAGCTGGCGGCCCCCTGTTTAGGCATTATCCCTCATCTTGATGCCCCTGACGCCGCTACTGCCGCCCCCTATCTCTCCCTGGAGCCGTTATGACAACGCCGGTTTGGCATCCTTATTCACATCTAAAAACACAAGCACCCGCACCCAAGGTGGTTGGCGGTGAAGGCGCTCACTTTGTGCTTGAAAGCGGTGAACGCCTGCTGGATGCCACCTGTTCCTGGTGGTGCATGATCCACGGCTACGGCCACCCGCGCTTGGTGGGGGCTATTCGTGAGCAGGCCGGCGAGCTGTGCCATGTCATGCTTGGCGGCTTAACCCATGAGCCCGCCGACCAGTTAGCGCGTGAGCTGGTGCGTATTACGCCCGCCGGGCTGAATCATGTTTTCTATTCGGACAGCGGCTCGGTGGGCATGGAAGTGGCAATGAAAATGGCCTTCCAATATCAGGTGCTCATCGGTAATCCCGGCAAGGTAAAGATGCTTTCGCTGATGAAGGCGTACCACGGTGACACCACCGGCTGCATGGCGGTGTGCGACCCAGAAGAAGGCATGCACAGCCTGTTTTCAGGCCTGCTGCCACAGCATCATTTTGCCCCGGCACCTACGGCTCCTTTTGATGCCACCGCAGAGCAGGTTGAACACGATCTTCATGCTCTGCGAGGTGTGCTTGAGCAATATCATCACGAGATCGCAGCGCTATTGATGGAACCGTTACTACAGGCTGCTGGCGGGCTCAACATGACGTCACCGGGCTATGTTGCTGGCGCCAGGGCACTGTGCGATGAGTTTGGCGTGCTACTGATTTTCGATGAGGTAGCCACTGGCTTTGGCCGCACCGGCAAGCTGTTTGCCGCTGACCATGCGAACGTCACGCCGGACATTATGGTGCTCTCCAAAGGCTTAACCGGCGGCTATCTGGGTCACGCCGCCACTCTGGCGACGGATCGCGTCCACGACGCCTTTATCGGTGACAGCCCTCAGCATGCTTTTATGCACGGCCCCACGTTTATGGGCAACCCGCTCGCCTGTCGCGTGGCGCTGGAGAGTCTGCGTGTATTTGAGGAAGAGAATTACCTGGGCAAAATCGCGAGACTCAGCCAGCAGCTGCAACATGAACTACTGGAAGACCAAGCGCTAAACGCACATCCAGCCGTTGCCGACGTTCGAGTACTCGGCGCCACCGCCGTGATCGAGGCGCACTCTGCAGAGACGCTAAAAGGCGTAGGAGACTTTGCCCGCGCAAGCGGCGTTTGGCTGCGCCCTATTGGTCGCTGGCTGTATACCATGCCCGCCTACATCACCTCTGAAGCGGAAATCACCCAGATTACCGACGTCATGAAAGCGTGGTTTTTAAGGGTTTAATAAAGCCAAAGGCTGTACCGATTCACTTGCGTCTCAAATTTTCAAGACAGTCGTAAATTACCTTGCTGCTTCCAGCGATTGACCAGCGCGGGAACACCCTCGCCCGCGGTGGCATTGATCGCCAAGACGCCCGGCGGGCTGAGTATATCGGCCTCTGGGTCGACCAGCGCGCAGGGCGTCTCGTAATCAATGTACGAGAGCAGCGAAGCGGCTGGCATCACCGCCAGCGAGGTACCCACCACCAATAGAAAATCAGCCTTACTGACAAGCTCACAGGCCTCGGCAAATAGCGGCACCGACTCGCCAAACCAAACCACATCAGGGCGTAGCTGGCTGCCCTTGTCGCAAACCTGGCCCAGTTCGATGCCACCTTGAGGCAGCGGATAACGCATGCGGTCATCAATCGATGAGCGCGCCTTTAAAATCTCACCATGTAAGTGCAGCACATGACGCGAACCTGCCCGCTCGTGAAGATCGTCGATATTCTGGGTAATGATGCTGACGTCAAACCCACCATGCTCAAGGGCCGCCAGGGCTTTATGCGCCGCATTGGGCTTAGCTCTGCGGATCTGCTCGCGGCGCTGATTATAAAAATCCAACACCTGCTGTGGGTTACGCTGCCACGCCCGTGGTGTGGCGACGTCTTCAATCGGATAGTCCTCCCAAAGGCCGTCGCTGGCACGAAACGTTTTGATGCCACTCTCGGCGCTGATTCCCGATCCGGTAAACACCACTAAATGCGGCCTTGCTGTCATGATTCCCTCATTACTTATATTCCAGTGCATGCCCATAGAGTCGCTAGCTAGCCTGAGTAGAACAGGTCATCAGCGTTAGTCGATGGACTCAATACGTTGGACCTGTAGGCAGAATGGCCCAGCGGTGCGATCAGCAATCAAGAAACCCAGCATGTGAATATCACTAGGCGTTATCGCAGGCGCATCGCGGAGTAGCGTGCCACGCCGCACTGCTTCAAAGTCGCCCCACGTGAAGCTCAGCGTCTTCCAGGTGTCGATGGAGGGCGTAAATTTCACCCGATACGCCGAGGCATCGCCGAGCGCGGTGCTTTTCAGGCGTAATTGATAGGTGCGGCCATCGCCTAGAACGGTAACAGCGATGCCCTCGGCTCCCGCTAGCGTGGATTCAAAATCACTAGGCTCACGGCGCACAGAGGCAAAGCCGCCGCCGTTTTCGAGCGACACCTCACCCTGAAAACGACCTTCACCGTCGGTGACGCTAAACCTGCTTTGGGAAACACCGCCCATGACACCATCATCCACTGCATACCAGCGCTGCTGCTCGTCAGGATTATTAAAGGTCAGCGTCATAAGGCCACCTCGCCATGGCTCATAGATAGAAAAAAAATAGATAGAAAAAAATAGATAGGCAAAATAACTAAGAAAAAGCCCCCGACATCATACCGTCAGGGGCTTACCACAGTAGCCTAATCGCTGGCTCGCTTACAGCTTAGCGGCAGTTGATATGGGTTCGCTCTTATCCAGATCCTCAGGTGAGGCGGACACTAGCGCAAACTCTTCTTCGGCGGTTTTCGCCACCAGATGATGTTTGCTGTAGAGAAAGAAGTAGGCTGCCCCCGCGATAAACAGCACGATGGTGTAGTTAAACGCGCGTGGATCAAACGCGTATACGCCGGTTAAGGCTATTAAGGCCAGCACCAGCGCGATCGATGAGGTCACAATGCCCCCCGGCGTTTTATAGGGTCGTGGCAAATCAGGCTGTTTTAAACGCAGTAAAATATGGCTTAGCGCCATCAGCGCATAGGAAATAGTGGCCCCTACCACGGCCATTGCTAGCATCAGGTCGCCTTCCCCGCTTAGCGATGCCAGAAAGCCAAACACACCGGGTACAATCAGCGCCAGATAAGGCACTTTACGCCCGCTGGTCAGCGATAGGCGCTTAGGCAAATAGCCCCCGCGTGAAAGCGCAAACACCAACCGGCTATAGCCATAAATAATCGAAAAGAACGAGGCAATTAGCCCAGCCAAGCCCAGCACGTTAACCGTGGTCGCCAGCATCGGGTTGCCGGTCGCATTAAGCGCATCAACCAGCGGCACGCCGCTTTGGCCGATCATCTCAGCCCCGGCAGCACCGGCTAACAGCACAACCACCAGCAGCGCGGTGAACAGCAAAAACAGCATCGCAGCGATAATACCTTTAGGCATATCGCGTGCGGGGTCTTTAGCTTCTTCAGCGGCCAGCGGTACGCCTTCGACCGCCAGAAACAGCCACATCCCAAACGGTAGCGCCGCCCAAACGCCGTACCAACCAAACGGCATAAACGTGCTCGCGCCCGCTGCATCGGTGGGGGCTATATCAAATAGATTGGCCGCGTCAAAACTGCCAATCAGCGCCACAGCGGTCGCTAAGATGGCAAATACCGCCAGGCCGCTAATGACCATCATGACTTTAAGCGCTTCACCCACGCCAGCCAGATGAATGCCGATAAACACCGCGTAGAAAATCAGGTAAACCAATGGCCCATTGATGCCTAGCAATGACTCAACCGCTGCGCCAATAAAAATCACAATCGCGGCGGGCGCTAAGGCGTACTCGATCAATACCGCAAGCCCGGTTAAGTACCCGCCTGCCGGCCCCATCGCTTGGCGAGCAAAGCTGTAGCCACCGCCCGCGGCAGGTATCGCCGCCGACATCTCCGCCAGCGATAGCACCAAAGCTAGGTACATTAGCGCCATTAAGCAGGCGGCAATCGCAAAGCCGCCCCATCCCGCTTCGGCGATACCAAAGTTCCAACCGGCAAAATCTCCGGAAATCACGTAGGAAACGCCCAGTCCTGCTAGCAGCATCCACCCAGCAGTACCTTTACGCAGCTGGCGCTTTGCCAGATACGCCTGATCAATCGAGGGTTGTGTCATCGTTGCGGCCTTTTCATGTGGAACGAAAGAGTTGTCAGCGGCGTGCCGTTCCTCGTTTCAAGTACTGATTACGACGTTCCATATTGTTGTTAGAAGATGTTGATTTGATCGATCTAGAAGGCTCTTTTCAGAGTGCAACTTGCATGGATTAACCGCTTTAATCGGCAACCAAAAAGTTACGCGTGGAGCCGCTTGCAGAGGCATCGCCTTCGAGCACATCGTCTTCGCTGCGGTCTTTCAACGTAACGCCTGACAACTTGCGCTGGCGGGCCTCCTTTAACAGTAAAAAAAAGCGCCTGGCGGCTTCTTCGACCTGCAAGCCTGCCGGGCGCACGTTAGAAATACAGTTGCGGCTATCGTCCTTAAGCCCTGGCTGCGGCGCCCAGGTCATATACAGCCCCAGGCTATCTGGCGAGCTCAACCCGGGCCGTTCACCGATCATAACCAGCACGGCATCGGCATTCAGCAGTGCGCCTATCTCGTCGCCAATCGCGACCCGCCCCTGCTCAACAATCGTGAGCGGCGCTAGCTGCCAATCGACTCTATCGTTTTTGAACAGTTGATAAAGTGCGCTGAGAAACGCTGCACTGTTCTGCTGCACAGCCAGTGCCGACAACCCATCGGCAATCACCACCGACAGGTCAAAGCGCTGCTGAGATGTGGCGGCTTGCTGCAATTGCTCGCGGGTTTCGTCGTTAAGCCGTCTGCCGTAATCGGGCCGCTGAAGATACGTCGCACGGTCTTGAGCATGGCTATGCAGGCGCAGGGGTAGTTGAGACAACTCAAGAGCCTGAGCAAGCTCATCGGCCAGTTTTTCGACGTCTAGCGGGCAGTGGACCGCATCTTGCGCCTGAGCATGGGCCAGCTGGAATGCCAGCAGCTTGCTGGTCGGCAGGCTGATGCCCGCTCTCCCTAAGCCAATGCGTGCATCGGTAAAGGCACTGAGGCGCTCCCAGGGGTTCTCCACCACGATAGGCGATGATCCGTTATATGCCATGGCGAGGCTCCTTAGGTAGATGACGCAGACTATTCGCAAAGGCAGCGGGCAGCTGGTCATTAAGCCGATAGGTACTCACATCCTGGAAAATCTGCATTTCTTCAAGCCATCGCTCAAATTCTGGCGCCGCTTTCAGCCCCAGCACTCGGCGCGCATAAAGCGCATCGTGAAAAGAGGTGGTTTGATAGTTGAGCATGATGTCGTCAGAACCGGGGATGCCCATGATGAAGTTGCAGCCCGCCACGCCAAGTAGCGTCAGCAGATTATCCATATCATTTTGATCGGCTTCAGCGTGGTTGGTGTAGCAAACATCGCACCCCATGGGCACGCCCAACAGCTTGCCGCAGAAGTGGTCTTCAAGCCCGGCGCGGGTGATCTCCTTACCGTCAAACAAATACTCGGGGCCGATAAAGCCCACCACGGTATTCACCAGCAGAGGGTTGAACTTACGCGCCACGGCATAGGCACGCGCCTCGCAGGTTTGCTGGTCGAGCCCGTGATGAGCATCGGCGGAAAGCGAGCTGCCTTGGCCGGTTTCAAAGTACATCACGTTGCGCCCCACCGTGCCGCGATTAAGCGACTGCGCCGCAGCTTCGGCTTCCGCCAGCGTGCTCAAGTCAAAGCCGAAGCTGCGGTTAGTCGCCTCCGTTCCACCGATGGATTGAAAGACCAAATCCACAGGGGCGCCCTGCTCTATCGCTTCCAGCGTGTTGGTCACATGCGTGAGCACGCACGATTGGGTGGGAATTTGATATTTCTGGATCACATCGTCCATCAAGCGCATCAGCTTAACGCTTTGGGCGACGTTATCAGTGGCGGGGTTGATGCCAATCACTGCATCGCCGCTACCGTAGAGCAGGCCGTCGAGAATACTGGCGGCAATGCCGGTTACGTCGTCGGTAGGATGATTAGGCTGTAAGCGCGTGGAGAGCCGCCCAGGTAGGCCAATAGTATTGCGAAAGGCGGTAATGACCCGGCACTTTTTAGCCACCAAGATGAGATCCTGGTTGCGCATTAGCTTACTCACCGCGGCGGCCATTTCAGGCGTAACGCCTGCGCGTATGGCGGTAAGCGCCTCGCTAGACGCATGATCCGAAAGCAGCCAGTTACGAAAGTCACCCACCGTGAGATGTCGAATGGGGGCAAAAGCGTCGGCGTCATGATCATCCATAATCAGCCGGGTGATCTCATCGTCTTCGTAAGGAATTAACGCGTCATTTAAAAAGGTGGTGAGCGGAAGCTCAGCCAGCATCATTTGGGCGACCACGCGCTCTTCAGCGCTTTCTGCCATCACTCCGGCCAAGCGGTCACCCGAACGAGGCGGCGTGGCTTTTGCCATTAGCTCAGCTAGGCTTGCGAAGCGGTAGCTGCGACTGCCCACCGTGGTGTGATAAGTCTGGGCCATAGTGCTTTCCTTTTTCTTTTTCTTTCGCTCTTACTTTTTCTCAATGCGGCCTTGCAGCGGCCACTTTAATCATACTGACAGATCATTGAGATTTGAAAAGTGGCGCGTTTCAACTATAGCTCCATAAACTATAGCTCCATAAACTATAGCTCCATAAACTATAGCTCCATCAATCATAGCGCTATCAATCAATATGGGTAGCAAGTTTTGGCAAACGGTGAGCGCGGCATTGAATGGCAATAGCAGAGAAGAGAAGAGAAGAGAAGAGAAGAGAATCAAACCAGCCTTTCAGCCAGCTTGATTAGTCGTTATAAAACGCTTATTTAAACGTAGGCAGGTGTTTGGAGTCGCGCCCTGGCAGGCCATAGCCAAACCAGCTTTGATGCGCGTTGCTATCGTTCCACACGTGGTAGTGCAACTGCGACATCATCACCGGATCATCTAGAAAGTCTAAACGCTCCAACTGACTCATTGCCGCCGGGCCCATCCTGACTGCGCGTGAAACCCGCTCGTCTCGACGCCTGCGCACGGGCTCAGCATCTGAATGCCGTGAAGCGCCTAACGCAGTGGCCAGCGCATTAGGGACGGGGTCCACCACCACCTGGGCAAAGGACGGTGCGGCCATTCCTGCGTTCATCTGGGAAAGCAATTTCACCATACGCCGCAGCACCCGCGGCGGCTGCGTCTCTTCAGGAATCCTGAACAGCCGCTTTTGAAAGCTTAAGCGCCCTAGCGAGACTCGGCTCGACAGTACCGATACCGGGATAGACACCATCAGGGAAACCACTATAGGCGATAGCCACCAAAGAAACGTCGGTTCAAGCACGTAAACGCCTGCGGCCCACACGGCGCCTATCAGCGTTTGGCTCCAATGGTTGCGTATCCCATCGCCCCAGGTGGTGTCGCTATTTTCACGTGAGGGTGAGCGCCACTGAACCTCCCAGCCCATCACGGATGCCAGTACGAAGCGGGTGTGAAACAGCATTCTTACCGGCGCTAGTAGCATTGAAAAAAGCGACTCGAGCACCATGCTGGCCAACACTTTGAGCGGCCCACCAAATTGGCGGCTACCGTTGATCCACACCAGCAGCACGCTAAGAAACTTAGGCAAGAACAACAGTAGCGCGGTCACACCGAACAGCCCCACGGCTAAGGTTGGATTCCACTGCGGCCACACGGGAAACAGCATTCCCGGCTCTGGGAAGTAGTTAGGCGTGCCAAAGGTATGCACGGCTAGTAGCGCGGTAGACAGCACTAAGAACAAACACCATAGCGGCGCTGAGAGATAAGACATTAAGCCCGTCAGGAACACGGCACGGTGTACGGGATGAATGCCTTTCGAGAAAAACAGCCGAAAGTTCATCAAGTTGCCGTGGCACCAGCGCCTGTCGCGGTTGAGTTCATCGAGTAAGTTAGGCGGCATTTCTTCATAGCTGCCTTCCAACCGGTAAGCAATCCACACCCCCCAGCCGGCGCTGCGCATCAATGCCGCTTCAACGAAATCGTGGGATAAAATCTCGCCCGACATCGACCCCTTGCCAGGCAACGGTGCGAGCATGCAATGACGCATAAAAGGGGCCAAGCGAATGATCGCGTTGTGGCCCCAATAATGCGACTCACCAAGCTGCCAAAAGTGCAGCCCCGCGGTAAACAGCGGCCCGTAAACCCGTGTTGCAAACTGCTGCATGCGCGCATACAAATTGAGCCGCCCGGAGGCCCGTGGCGCGGTTTGAATAATGCCCGCTTTGGAATGCACCTCCATCATTTGCACCAAGCGAGTCAGGCATTTGCCGCTCATCACGCTGTCAGCATCCAGCACCAGCATATAGCGGTAAAGCGCGCCCCAGCGGCGACAAAAATCGTCAAGATTGCCGCTTTTACGTTTTACACGGCGCTGTCGGCGGCGGTAAAAAACCTGCCCGAAAGCCTCCAGATCGCGGCACATCGCAAGCCAAGCGTAGCTTTCCTGAATAGCAATGTCGGCATCAAAGGTATCGCTCAGAATAAAGATGTCAAAATGCTGATCATTGCCCGTGCTGCGTAGCGATTCCAACGTGGCGCGCACGCCGGCAAACACTCGGGCAACATCCTCATTACAAATCGGCACCAGCAGCGCTGTGCGCGCTTCGGCGTGAATCGGGTCGTCACCGACTTCGCTATCAATGGCGTAGCGATCATTGCCGCGTAATAGCTGGAAGAACCCCATCAGCGCCGTCCAAAACCCTGCGGATACCCAGGCAAACAGCAGCACAAACAGTGACAGGATAGTTATTTCAAGCCACTGCTGCCCTTGAGAGGGAAGCACGGTACGCATCTGATTGGCCGCGATGATGCTTTGGCCGAAAATCAGCACCAGCAAAATCCAGCGACGCCTGGTGGCCACCCATCGCCAGGCCGCAGGCGAATGATATTCTCTTTTGCGCCGGCGGCTCCAACCGCGGTTAGCCCAGTTCTTAAGGCGCCGACCGGTATTCACAATAGGATTGGTCGACCACTGCTCCGGTGCCAGCGGCGTTCGCTTGATGGGAAGCGACGTGCGCAATCGAGTAATGCCTGACGCGTCGGTTGAAAGCACCTCAGGTGGCGCTAGCGGCGGCTCTGCATAGGCCAGCGCCAAGCGCCGGCCAACGGATGACGCGGCCGGATCACTGTCGTCGCTATATTCCTCGCTGTGCCCGCCTAACGTAGCATGCAACGACGCCATGTCGTGTTGATCAAGATCACCGACTAATAGCTTGCGCCGCTCATCGCGATCCTGAGTCTCGAGCGCCAAGCGCTCAAGGTAACGATTAGTCGGCGCAGGCGTCCTGGAAGCACTCATATCAGCCATTCGCAGGCAGCCTATAGTACCAAGTTTCAGAGATCGGCTTGCCATCGCGCATTAGCTGCGCCCTTATATCTAGCGGCTGGCTGGTATTCTCGCGCTTCACGTTGATAAACACGCGCCAGCCACCGCTAACCGGATTAGGTACAGCGCGGCTAGACGCTAAGTTGCCATTATCCCCCACGCTTGCCTGAACGCTGATGTTGGCATTGCTGCCAATACCATCAAGCGCGGGCCCAACAAAGTCGATAACGAACGCGAGCGTACCGTCGGCCTCACGAACGAGGTTATCCCTAACCACCTCGCCACGCGAGCGTCTGGTTTCATCAACCCAGGCAAGCTGCGGATCCAGATGACGCTCTTCATCGACGGTGGTCGTCATACGGTAATCAAAGGCCAGCGGCGTACCCGGCTCATACATTTCATTAGGCAACCACATCGATACGATGTTGTCGTTGGTTTCATTACTAGTGGGAATTTGAATCAGCTCAACGCTACCGGCACCCCAGTCATTAAGCGGCTCGACCCAGGCGCTTGGACGCAGGTCATAGCGCGCATCAAGATCCTGATAGTCGCTAAAGTTGTGGCCGCGCTGCATCAACCCATAACCGCCTAACTCAGGCGTTTCTTGTCGATTCATCATCAGCCTGGCCGGATTCACCAGCGGGCGCCAGGTTCGGCCATTCTGCTCATCGTTGATGAGCAAACCATTAGAATCATGGATGGCGGGCACATAGTTAAGCGTCGATGAAGGCTGCTCTGGGCCGTAAAGGTACATACTCGTTAACGGTGCTATCCCCAGTTTTTCGACCGAGCGGCGCAAATAAAGGCGCGACTGTACATCGACCAAGGTGTCGTCACCAGGGCGCAGCACAAAGCGATAGGCACCGGTCACACTAGGTGAATCGAGCAATGCAAAAATGGTTAAATATTGGCTTTCTTGGCTAGGTTCGACAATCCACATTTCTTTAAAGCGTGGGAACTCCTCACCCGATGGCAGCCCCGTATCAACCGCAAGCCCGCGCCCTGAAACACCGTAAACCTGCCCTCTACCTACGGCACGAAAATAGCTTGCGCCTAGAAACACCATGACTTCATCTTTGCGATCAGCATCATTCATCGCATAGTTAATTCTCAAGCCGGCGATACCCAGGTCGTCGCTATTTTTAACGCCGTCAGGGATATTTAAATCACCGTAGGTAAAATCGTCAGCGTTGTAAGCAAAGCCATGAACGTCGCCCTGCTGATCAATACTATTTAACTGGATCGCACTGTTGTAATGCATTCCCTCGTGGAAAAAGCTAAGCGTAAACGGCGAACCAGTACCGCTCCAAACATCGCGATCCCGCTTATATTGGATTTGCGCATACTCCGCATAGCTGAGTTCTTGCAGCTCATTTGGCATGGCCGTTTCTGGCGCGCTGTAACCCTGCTGAGCCAATTCCTCGGCTTGTCTGGCAACATCATCAAAACCGAAGGCGAAAGCTTCAAGAGGAATGCTGCCAATCAGCAGCCCGCCTAGAACGGCGACAGAGCGAAAGCCTTTGCGGCTTAAGATGTTTCGTGGGGTAAATCCTCTCATTTAGCGTATTGCTCCTGGACAATCCTTTGACTAAGTTCAAATTCGCTTATGTGCCGAATTGGCATACCATCATGCTCATTCGATCAGTTGAATGCGCCGTATTCAAGCACAACGAAGGCATCAGTCGCCAGCAGCTTGATCAGCTACCCACCCCGATATCCTTGTAAGAGAACATTATAGACTGGTTATGGGCTAGGTGGTTCTTAAAGCTTCGGGCCGTAGCGACAGTCTCGATAAAACAGTCTCGACAAAACAGTCATCATAAACCTGTAACGACAAAATAATGCAGTGGGGGTTATTCGCAAACGCTTAGCGCTGCAGCCTGACGTGGTGTACAACAGAGAGTACGCAAAACGGCTCGCTTGGAGTATCTCACGTGTTCAATACTACCGCATGGAATCGCCTACGCTATACCGCCTACGCCCCCTTTTATGACACCGTCGCTAACCGCGCATTTCGTAAACCGCGACGCATTGCGCTCGGCCAAGTGGACTGGGAGCCAGGCATGCGAGTACTCATGGTCGGTGCGGGTACGGGATTGGACCTGCCCTTTCTACCGCATGATATTGAGCTGCACGCCACCGACTTGGCACCCGCTATGGTTAAGCGTACAGCCCAACGCGCTGAAGCACTTCGCCGCGACGTTGAATGCCGCGTTATGAATGCTGAGTCGCTCAACTATCCCGATGAACACTTTGACGTCGTGATCATGCACCTGATCATTGCGGTGATGCCTAATCCGCAGCAAGGGCTTAGCGAAGCGCATCGCGTGTTAAAAACAGGTGGACAGCTGTGCGTGATGGACAAATTCCAACCGGATAGCCAGCCTTCGGGAGCGGGCCGGCGCTTGCTGAATCAACTGACATCGGCCATTGCCACTGATATCACCCGCCAAGCGCAGCCGCTACTCACGACGGCAGGTTTTTCCATTCGTCATGACGAACCCGTGCTGATGAACGGGGTATTTCGCGCCCTGCTCGCCACCAAGCCTATGCACTCAACTGCTTAATTATGCGTCCTTTAACCGCAGCCTGCTGACTAGTGATCGATAACGATACTGTATAATCTGATCAGCTACTTAGTCGATTAAGCTCGGAATAAAAATGACAAAACGCCCATCTGTTCGCACTAGCAAACTACTGTTCACGCTGCTTAGTCGCCTGCACTTATATATTGCCCTCTTCGTTGGGCCGTTTATCCTCATCGCTGCGCTATCCGGAATTGCTTATCTGCTGAGCCCGCCACTGGAAGAGTGGCTTTATCACGACACGCTATATGGCGTCAGCCAGGGCGAGGCTCAGCCGCTGGCCGCCCAGATTGATACGGCCCAACGCTACTTAGACCAATCGACATTGCCAAACGCCGTGCGCCCCGCACCACAGCTCGGCGACACTACTCGGCTGATGTTTAACGCACCTGATCTTGGCCCCTCGGAACACCGTGCGATCTTTGTTGACCCTATTTCGCTGGTCGTCACGGGTGACACTACGGTTTACGGCACCAGCGGTATCTTACCGTTACGCACCGCTATTGATCACTTTCATCGCCAGCTATTAATGGGCGATGTTGGCCGTCTTTACAGCGAGCTGGCCGCCTCGTGGCTTTGGCTAGCCGCGCTCGGAGGGATTCTGCTATGGGCTTGGCAGCGTCGCTCGCTAAAAATGCTTTCCGGACGCCAGTCAACGCGGCGGCGCCATGCAACGCTAGGGGTGATCTTGTCGCTAGGATTGCTCTTCTTTTCGGCAACCGGGCTTACCTGGTCCCAATGGGCGGGCGGCAACATTGGAGAGCTGCGCAATGCCTGGGGCTGGAGCACGCCAAGTGCCTCGACGGCCCTAATCGACACCGATAGCCAGCCACACGATGAACACGCAGAGCATCACGGTCATTCGGCTCCCGTTACCACCAGCGTACAGCTGCTGCCCGAGGATTTTGACCGCGCGCTAAATGCCGCTCGGGCAGCCGGCTTAAAGGCCCACCGTATTCAGCTCTCTCCACCGACAAATGAAAGCCAAGCGTGGCGGGTAGCGGAAATAGACCGACGCTGGCCAACCCAGGTCGATCAAGTCGCACTACATCCACGCAGCATGGCCGTGACCGATCAAACTGATTTTTCCACCTTTCCCTTAGCCGCCAAGCTCACTCGCTGGGGCGTTGATCTGCATATGGGGGTACTGTTTGGTATCGCCAATCAGCTAGTACTAGCGCTAATCGCCGCGGGGCTGGTCGCACTGATCGCACTGGGCTATGTAACGGCATGGCGACGGCTGCGCGCAGCGAGCGGCCAGCGCTTTCCCACCATTGCAGAACCCTGGCTCATGCTACCGCTCACTGCCAAACTCAGTGTGAGCGTGATCGCTATCGCTCTAGGCTTAGCGCTACCGGTGCTTGGCGTGAGTCTGGCGGTCTTTATCGTGATTGATGCGCTGCGCTGGTGCATAGCCACTAAGCGGCATGCACGTAATCGCTGAGCGCTGGGTCGCTATAGTGTTCTCACCATAACGCTTACGCCAAGGCGATATACAAGTCTTCCAGAAAGTCGGCCACTCCTTTAGGCAGCGTACGCCCAGCTAACGTTTGCACCTCAATAGTGCGGGCACTCATCTCATGATCGCGAATAGGTAAGGAAACCAGCTCGGCGTGAGTGGGGCCATAATTCGCATTTCCACTTTGATATTCTGTTTCGGTGGGGGCAAGATCGTCAAACAAAGGATTACCCCTTAGCAGAAACTAGCCTATATGGCCTTAGCTATATTTTTGAAGCCCTCTAAAAATGTGGGCATTATCCTACCACCACCGCTACATTCAACAATGATGATGACATTTATATTGCTACCGCATTTTTTGGTTGGATGCCAGATTCAACCTGAGGAGCGCTCCATTACCTAACAGTTGCCGCGATAGTCCTTTCTCAGAATCTTCGTTGAGAAGCCGCTGTAAGCCTCCTAACCAAGCGCCATGGCCAAAGGCCAATACCGGACCGGGCGTTGCAAGCACTCGCTCATAAAACCGTATGATCCGAGCATTGAATGCCTCGAACGGTTCCCCCAGCACCAACCTATGCGGTGCGCTTTGCCAGATACCGGGATGTTCGGATTCGAGATCATCCCATGTACAACCTTCCCATGAGCCAAAAGCTATCTCGACTAAGTCGGGATCTGGCTCAGCCTCTGGAAACCCGTGCAACGCTGCCGTTTGCCACGCCCGTTGCAATGGAGAGGTCACTACCAGTGCGAACTCTTGGCCCATTATTCTTTCAAGGTTACCCTGCAATGTCTTTGTATCCTGATCGCTTAGAGGGTCATCTAGCGCAATGTCCCGCTGGCCCTGTAAACGGCCAGCACTGTTCCATGATGTACGAAAATGGCGGATAAACCACAGCTCTTCCATAGTTTAATCCACTAGCAGCGGTGCGGTGCGACTATCGATAGACATCGAAATCGACGCCCCAGGCTCAAACGGTGGCTGTCCAAAGGAGTGAAGCATGTCTATAACGATACAACCATCAGGCGTGTCGACTAAATAGCGAATCTGACTACCTAGAAACTCTCGATGTGCCACTTGACCAACAATGTCACCGTCTGCCCCAGCGTCGGCTAAGCGAATGTTCTGCGGGCGCAATACAATGCGGTTGGCTCCCAGCACATTTTCGCTCGTAGGTAGACGCTGCCCAGCTTCAGTGACAAACGTGCCCTCCTGCATGGTACCTTTAAGGATATTCGCAGTACCGAGAAACCCAGCTACGAAGGCATTTTCAGGGTAATCGTAAAGCTGCTGGGGCGTACCAATCTGCTGGATCACGCCTCGATCAAGCACTGCCATGCGATCAGAAGTGGTATTGGCTTCCTCCTGGTCGTGTGTCACGAAAATCGTAGTTAGGCCTAGCTTTCGCTGTAGGGCTAGCAATTCACGTCGCATCTGAACACGTAGTGCAGCATCCAGGTTCGAGAGCGGTTCATCAAGCAGCAACACCTGCGGCTCAATGGCGATGGTACGAGCTAGTGCGACGCGCTGCTGCTGCCCACCCGACAGTTGTGCGGGCATACGGTCAGCCAGGTGCAATAGGCCTACAGTTTCGAGGGCTTGTTCAACCTTAGTACCAATCTCGCGTTTGGGAATACGGCGTTCCTCCAGTCCAAAAGCTACGTTTCTGCGTACCGACATATGTGGCCACAACGCATAGGACTGAAACACCATCCCCACGTTACGTTTCCATGGTGGCAGGCTGGCGATATCGTGCCCACCAATAAGGATGCGGCCACGCGGCGTTGGACCAAATCCTGCAATCGCGCGTAAGAGCGTTGACTTCCCCGAACCGGAGGGGCCTAAAAAGGCAAAGAACTCCCCCGGCTCAATCACCATGTTAATACCTTCCAGCACCTTGGTTTCGCCAAAGGACAGGTGCAAGTCCTCGATCTGTATACCGGCTTTGGTCTGGCTCATCTATACTCTCCGAATCTTAATGCTGGTCGTTGGACATGGTCTGACGGACACGCTCACGCTCAATGATGCGTTGCGACAGGTAGGTACCCAGCGCTACGATCACGACCGCCAGAATACCAAGCGCGGCACCTGCTCCACGTCCAGCGGGCGACTGCATGTATAAGTAGATTCCATAGGCAAGTGGTGCATCCGAAGCGCGCCCAACTAGCATGATCGTCGCAGAGAGTTCTACTGCGGCGGTGGCAAAGCTAGTGACAAATCCGGCCAGGATGCCTCCAGTCATCAGCGGCACGACAATGCGCCGGATTGTGCTGGTACGCGAGGCGCCAAGACTGGCAGCCGCCTCCTCTAGCGATAGGGAGACTTGCTGCAACGCCGCCATGCAAGCACGTAGCGCATAGGGAAGGCGTCGTACTGCAAGCGCGATGATGATAATGCCCCAGAAACTCGAGAGTTGGCCAAGCCCAAACGGTAATTGGACACCGTGGAACATACGCAGGTAACCAATACCCAGCACCACCCCCGGTACCGCCAATGCAGCGGTGGCCATGTAGTCCAGCCATTTGCGGCCCGGCAATCCTGTACGGATCACAATATAGGCGATCGCAGTACCCAGCAGCACGTCGATCAGGGCTGCTGACCCAGCATAGATTAGCGTGTTCCATACATATTGTGAGGACTGGGTAAAGATCGTGACGAAGTGCTCCATTGTGAAGCCATCAGGCAGCGGAGAGAACGACCAAATCGTACCAAAGGCTAGTAGCAGCAGCCCTAAGTGGGGGGATAGCACCAATGCCAGAATCAACAGAATCACGCCCCAGGCCAGCCATTTCTCACGTGGTTTAAGGTCGCGGCGCGATAGACCTCCGCCGCCTTTTTGAACGGTGGCATAGTCCTTTCCGCGCATGAACAAAAACGATGCCCATAGAGAGAAGATCGAGAAAACCACCAAAATGAACGAGATCACGTAACCCATCGGGTCGTTAATCCCTACTCCGGTGATACGCAGATAAGCCTGCGGCGCCAACATATTGTTGACGTTAAGCAGTAATGGCGTTCCCAGGTCGTCGAATACTTTGATGAATACCAGCGCTGCACCGGCCAAATATCCGGGCATTGCCAGCGGGAACACAATGCGCCGAAACATTCGCATTCCGTGCGAACCCAGGTTCTGCGCTGCTTCTTCCATCGAGCGGTCAATATTTCGAAGGCTCGCCGACAGGTTGATCAAGATGAAAGGGAAATAGTGTATAGATTGAACGAGTATGACCCCGTTGAGCCCCTCCATAAACGGTATGCGGAAGCCGAAATACTGGTTCAAAAGCAGGTTGACAGAACCATTGCGGCCAAATAACAGCGACATGGCAACCGCTCCTACGAACGGTGGCATGATCAAGGGAATAATGCCCAATGCCTGAATCGCCGCAGTGCCAGCAAAGTTGAACCGCGTGGTGATATAGGCCAGTGGTAGCGCAATCAATGTTGCAAACACGACTGACATGACCGAAACGTAAAGCGAGTTAACGAAACTTTCGCGAAAAAGGCTGGTATTAAAGAAATCTTGAAAGTTCTGTAATGTAAAGCCCCCAGTGCGTGAGTCCAAAAAGGCCACATAGAGCACTTGCGCAACTGGCAAAATCAGAAAGGCCATAAGGAAAATGGCGATCAGAATTCCTGAGATGGCAGCACCTGACAGACGGGGAAACAGGGTGAACCCGCGTGAAGCGGTCTGATATGAATCAGGCATTATAACCTCGGAGTGTCGTCAATTACCGCGCTGACGAGGCAGCGCGGAACTCTACTTGTTTCAGAGCACTCAGTTCAGCGTGATTGCTTGATCGGCGAGCTCTTTTGCCTGGCGATAGTTCTGGACAGCAAAACTGTCCCAGGACTGCTCTATCTCGGACTGACGCCCTACAACTTCAGTGTCAGCATCGGCACTTGAGGAAGTAAAAACGTTCGATAAGGAAGGGTTGAGTGCCTCTTCCTCGGTCACTGGCATCGCTTCGATCAATGCACGTGCTTCAGCGATAAGAGCCAGGGCTTCCTCGTTACCACTTTCTGCATGCGCTGCCTCGGCTTGCTGGACGGCAGCTACTGCGGCTCGCAAGTCATTGAGGCGGTAGGTTATTAGCACATCAAAGAGAGAGTTCACCAGGTTATAACGCTCTCCGGATACATCGACATCAAACTCGATTGCATTAGGAGCAAACTCTTCCGAGAACGGATTGGGGAAATCCTCAGGCGCGTTAGCATAAGCATCTGGATTGACCGGCAAGCGCATGATGGCGGGACTCAGTAGGACTTCCTGCCCCTCAAGTGAGAGTAGAAACTCTACAAACTGCTTGGCCCCCTCCTGATTGGGAGCATTCTCGATGATACCGATATTAGCAGGAACGATGGCTGTCACACTTGGATAGGCTAATTCGACGGGGAAGCCAGATGCCTTGGACGCCAAGCCGAAGAAGTCGATGACGATTCCGAAACCAGTGGCCCCTGAATTAACTGCATCAGGCACCCCAAAGCTACGCTCGGTAACCGTATTCATATTACCCGCGATCCATTTCCATGTTGCCCAACCCTCTTGCCAACCTTCGCCCTGAAGCACGGTTTCGACCGTCAGGTGAGTAGTGCCAGAACGCGAGGGGGCAGACATCGCTACGTGCCCATTGTATTCGGCACGCTTGAGATCTTCCCATTCTTCAGCCACAGGTAAGTCGTTGGCCTGAATATAACGAGTGTTGTACATGATCCCGTATCCCGAGGCTGCAAAACCATAGTAGGTGCCATCGGGGTCATGAATCGGATAGCCACCGATTTCATCAGGGATACCTTCATACTGTACATCTACGGCAGCCAGTAGCCCTTCCTCTTTGAGTACTTCGAAGGCATCAGGCGCCGACGCCCACATAAGGTCGATACTATTGGCACTGCGGGTTTCTTGTAGATACGAAACGGCGGCATTCGTATTACGGCTGACTACTTCTAACGTCGTGTCGGGGTAGGCGGATTCAAAGGCAGCCTTGAAGGGATCAGTCAAATCGCGCGGGAATGAAGTCACTACAGTCACCGTATCGGCAAAGGCAGCGGAGGAAGTCATTATTAGTGCAAGTGCACTAATCGTCATGGTTTTGTTCATTTTATACTCCCATGGTCGTCAGACGAGCACCGGTAAAAGCTCGGCGTGCTTTAACACACAGGAACTATGCAAGATAGAAAAAAACCTTTCAACCTATTGTTTTGTTTAATTTTTAGGGTCAAAACCGACACACCAAATGGGTCATAAATGTCCCATTTTTCATTACAGCAAATCGTGGTGGCGCAGGCGCAAATAAAGACGTTTTCGGGGAATATCCAAAAGAGCAGCGGCTTCGGCTTTTCGGCCTCCAGACTGAAGCAGAGTAGAACGCAGTAGACGGGCCTCAAACTCTTCCATCGCCGCGTCGTACCCCTGGCCCTTTCCCTTACCGGCATTGCTAGTCATACACAAGCTAGTATCCAGACCGATGACTAGCCGCTCAGCCAGATTGCGGGCCTCTCGAACATTGCCTGGCCAGTCGTAGTAGGCAATGCGGCGACTTAGGGCACTATCTATATGCATCTTCGGCAAGTTATGGCGGGCCGCAGCCTCTACAACAAAATGGTTGACCAGCAACAACGCATCATCTTCGCGCTCGCGTAGTGACGGTAAAAAAAGCGTTCCTGCGTTAAAGCGATGCAATAGGTCAGCACGTAGTCTGCCTTCGGCCACTAGCTGCTCGGTTGGGTGTTTAACACTACCCAAAATACGCAGATCGACCGACCGGGGTGCTGCTCCCAGCGGCGTAATTTCGCGCGTATCAACCACGCGCAGCAAACGCACCTGCAAGTTATCAGGCATTGACTCAAGCTCGTCCAGGTAAAGCACGCCGCCTTGCGCTCGCGCGATGAGCCCAGGTGAATCGCTGGTACCGAATAGTTCGCGATCTACATCAGCCTCGCTCAACGCACCGCAGTTTATGGCTACAAAGGGAGAAGCGCCCCGCGCCGATAGATGATGTAGTACCCGTGCAACCAGCTCTTTGCCGGTACCGGTCTCTCCGGCAATCAGCAGGTCGACATCAAGGCACGCTAGGCGGCGCAGTTTTTCTCGTAACTGCCGTATGACGGCAGAACCTCCGATTAATCGATCCTCAATGCCCGTTTGACGCAGTCGTTCGTTCTCCAGATACAAATCACGCATGGCCTGAGCCCGCTTTAGCACGTCCAGCATCAACTCTGGAGAGCAAGGCTTTTCCAAAAAATCATGCGCGCCATTGCGCATGGCGCGCATAGCGGCGGGCACATCGCCATGGGCCGTGATCAAAATGAAGGGGACTTCCGGCGCGAGTTCCCGCACGCAATCGAGAAAATCCAGCCCGGATAAGCCAGGCATGCGCATATCAGACAGGATCACACCTGGAAAATCTGCCGTCAGCTCGTTCAACGCCTCTTGGGCAGCCATATATCCATGAACCTGGAACCCTGCTCGTTCCAACGTTTCGGTGGTCGCCTGGCGAAGGTCCTCGTCATCCTCGACCAGCATCACTTCGGGCATTTCATCACCTCTTTTTCTTTATCCTGCCAACGGTTCAGGCGTAGTTTTACCTCGGCTCCACCCTGCGAGTTCTGCTCAATTTGCAAGTGTCCGCCCATGTCCTGCATAACATTGAATGCAATGGAAAGACCCAAACCTAGCCCTTTACCTGGTTCTTTGGTGGTTACGAAAGGATCGGTCAACGCTAGTCCACTTTGCCCCCCTAGGCCTACACCGTTGTCACAAATCACCAGAAGAACGGGGTTGTGCTGAGTCAGCTCGATACGGATAAGGCCTGGTTCGGCCACGTTTTCCCGCGATTCAATTGCATCTAGTGCGTTGCCCAAAATATTGAGCAGCACTTGCTCTAATAAAATATCGTCACCAGAAACATCTATTCCTGCCAGATCATCACACTCTACATGCACACTCTCGCTACGCAGGCGATGATCCAGCAGCTCCAATGCGGCCTGGATGGGGTCAGCCAGTATGACGCGGACATTCCGATGAGCCGAGCGACGTGCGATACGACGCAGATGACCGATAGTGCGGGTAATACGTTCCAGCAGCGCTTCAATACGTGCAATAGCGGGATGCGTCTCGGGGTGGGCCATACCTAAGTTGTGCAGGCGATGCCCAATAGCGGCAAGTGGCTGATTGATTTCATGGCTGATCGCAGCCGACATCTGACCAAGCGCTGCCATTTTACCCGCTTGTACCAGTTCACGCTGAGTCAATTCTAAACGCTCAATTGCCTGCTGACGCTCATGAACTGAAGCGCGAAATACTTTGACCGCACGTGCCATATTGGCGATTTCATCTCCCCTTGCCACATTGCTAGCTTTATCGTGCAAGGGATAATCGCCTTGCGCGATAAGCGTTAAATCAGTGGAGAGCCTTTCAATCCTTAGCAAAATACGCTTGTGAACAAAGATGGCCAAAATAATGGCCGTCGCCACAGCTCCCAACAGCGTTACCATTCCCAGCCATAACGAGCCTTGCATGATCGTCGTCGCGGCGGTGTCAGCGCGCCGCTGGGCACCGATTCGCTCAGCCCGCCCTAAATCGGTCAAGCGTGCTTGCATGTCGGCCAGAGCGGCCTGAGCACTATGCAACTCATTTACAGCAGCGTGGTGAAGCGCTAGACGCTGGCGTACCTGCGCGAAAATACTATTGGGCTCCAAAGCAAGCCCCTTCAGCTGTTCTAGCGCTTGTAGCAGTAACGCCACATCAATTCGTTGTGGCAAGTTCAGCTCCGCTAGCTCTAGCCGGTCTAATGTGTCACGCCCTAGTGTGGCCGCCTGCTCTATTGCCTCTAGACGGTCACTTGAGCGTGCTTGTAATAGCAGAGCCGTTAGGGTTGCGGCCTCGGAGCCAATTTGCTGTACCCGATCGCGCAGCAGCCAATCTTGAGATAATGCCTGCTTAGCGCCCTCGCGAGCCATCAACCCACCGTTATCCACTAACGTCGCTAACTGCGTGTCCATGTTGAAGGACAGATCACTTAGGATTCCTTGCACCTGGCCCTGCACATCAGCGTGGGCCCAACGCAAGCCCGCACCTGTCCGGGTGTCTTCTTGCCGGAGCATTTCAAGTTCAGCACTAAGACGGCCAAATTCAGCGAGCGCACGACGTAGATTACCTTCAGCGGTCTCGATGGAGGTGCGGACGGCATAGCGCCCAGATGCTGCCAACCAAATTGGCGATCCCAGTACCGCCTCTACCGCTGCAGAAGCATTGTCTATGGACCGCTTCATACTCTCATCATGCATCTCTGGGGCGGCGACCACTTGCATCGTTAGTGCGGCCAACTCGCCAGTGGCCTCAGCCAGCTCACCCGCCAACGCCACAGCGGGAATGCGCTCCTCCGCCAGCACACGAAAGTCATGTTCGGCGCGCAGCATCACCATCATGCCTACTGCCAGCACTCCCGTCGCGACAATAACAACCAATATGAGTACTGCCACCAATTGTCCACGGATTGAGCCCCTATACCGCCAGCCCATCATTGGCGCTCCAGTTCACGGATAAGCGCTTCCACATCACGTAATATCCCATAAGATCTCTCGGCCCATTCCAACAGCGTCTCGCGATCCTGAGGGGCAGAGCGCGCCTGATGCTCGGTTATCGGCATCCATGTCAGCAGTTGACGAACTCGGTCAATCTCGAACGCCGGAACATTATTTACCGCGCGCAGCCGTCGCCAGAGCTCTCGGCGTAGCAGTAAATCACGTGCAACAAAGGCCTCAAACAGCTGATTAATCTGCCAGTAGCGGCGCGCAGCCAGCTCAGGATCATAGCGCGACCAACTAAAGTTCAGGGCCGCGCGAATGGATGGGTCCAACGATTCCGATAGCTCGGCTCGGACTTCAGAATTCACTGGAATGCGGCGGATATCGGGATTCAGCAAAATACGCTGTCCTTCGGGAGATAGAATAAACTCCATGAAGGCGTGCGCTGCAACGGGCTGCGCGCCCCCTTGAAGAGCAGCAATACGCGCGGGGATAACGATAACGGGGCGACCATAGCGAAACACCAATCCGCGTTGACTGCGCGTCAACGCCAGGAAGTCGATAGTCAAACCGATAGAAAAGTCACCGTTCTCGATACCTTCTAATACGCCATAGCTACGTGCTGAAATAGTATTTAGCTGGCCTGCTAGCTCAAAAATCCAGGCCCATCCTGCTTGCCAACCACGATCCTGTAAAATCGTCTCTAGCAATGAGTGCGTTGTGCCGGAGCGTAATGGGTGTGATATGGCAATATCTTGCACAAGAACTGGATCTAGCAGATCGTTCCACTCTTGAGGTACATATCCATCATATGGGGTACGCCATGTCCACCCTACGGCTGAGTATGCAAAATCCACGAACGCCCCATGCCCTATATCATTAAGCCGCTCGCCTTCATCTAACACTACGAAGGCCTCAGGTGCTGAGGCCCAAATAAGATCAAAGTGGCGCTCATTTCCGGCTAGTACTTCATCAACGGCTGCGTGAGTGTTCTTATTCAAGAGACGAATAGAGAGGTCAGGGTGGCGAAGAACAAATGCTTGGACGATAGGATCGACCATATCAGATTGATAAGAAGTGATAATCCTTAACTCATTTGCCGATGCTGGCGTCATTACTAATGCCGTAGTTACCCACATGACGACCAGTATGTGCTTCAAGTATTTATTCTGCATTCCCCAGTGCATACCCGCCCCCTTACAACAGCCGCTATCTATTTAATTGTTATAAGGCATCATATTGACCCCTACTGACTTTTTAATAAACAGCTATGGAACTTTGTTTGGGCTTAACCACATCGCCTCATTAAACAGATGCTTACTTTTTTAATCGCTCTCTATATTGGATTGCCGATCGCCAGGAATGGCAATACAACAACGTATGAACGCAATACATTGAGTAATGAAGGCAATGGACTACAAGCGTTAGGAAATACTTACACCAAACGTTAACTGCCTCTAAATCCAGGCAGAGTAATGCACTGCCCCAATGGCTAGAGCCTACCTCACGGTGTTAATTGCGGCAGTAGTACAGTTTCAATATCACCATCTTTAGAAATGAGAATGTGACGTCGATGACATCATGAATTTATTGTTATATTATCACATAACATAAACACGTTTAGAGGTGATCTAGCAATGGCTGCGTTCTCCCCCTTACCCGTCACCGTGCTCTCCGGCTTTCTGGGCGCTGGTAAAACCACCGTGCTCAACCATATTTTGGCCAACCGTGAAGGCCGCCGCGTGGCGGTGATCGTCAACGATATGAGCGAGGTGAATATCGATGCGGCCTTAGTGCGCGGCGGCCCTGGTGAATCAACGTTAGATGGTGAGGTCGCGCTTAACCGTTCAGAAGAGCGCTTGGTAGAAATGAGCAACGGCTGCATTTGCTGCACTCTTCGCGAAGATCTTCTTGAAGAAGTCAGCCAGCTGGCAAGGGAAGGCAGATTTGATTACCTAGTCATCGAGTCAACCGGTGTTTCCGAGCCGCTGCCCGTGGCGGAAACCTTTACTTTTGAAGATGAAAGCGGCCAGAGCCTTTCCCATGTTGCGCGGCTGGATACGCTGGTCACCGTGGTCGATGGCGCTAATTTCCTTGAGCAGTATCGCGAAGCGCAAAGCCTGGCTGACGCTGGCGAAAGCCTGGGCGAAGAAGACGAGCGCAACGTCGCGGACTTACTCGTCGATCAAATCGAGTTCTGCGATGTGCTGCTGATCAGCAAGACCGACCTGATTAGCGATCGAGAGCTGGAAGCCTTAAAGGCCATACTACGTTCGTTAAACCCTGATGCCGAGCTAGTGCCCATCACGCAAGGCAGCGTAGCGCTCGACAAAGTTCTCAACACCGGAAAATTCAACTTTGAGCGCGCTCAGCGGGCACCCGGCTGGCTAAAAGAAATGCGCGGCGAGCACGTGCCTGAAACCGAAGAATACGGGATTGGCAGCTTTGCCTATCACGCCCGCCGCCCTTTCCATCCTCAGAAATTCCACGACCTGCTCAACCAAGGGTGGTTCGGCAAAGGGCTATTACGCTCGAAAGGCTTTTTCTGGCTAGCCACCCGCCCTCAGGCCGCAGGTCAGTGGAGCCAGGCAGGCGGCATCGCTCACCACGGCCCCGCCGGCATGTTTTGGAAAGCCATACCGGAAGCCAACTGGCCGGAAGATCCTGAAACGCGGCACTTCATTATGGAAAAGTGGCAGGAGCCGTTTGGCGATATGCGCCAGGAGCTAGTATTTATCGGCCAGAATCTGAATCAAACCCAAATGCGTGAAGCGCTGGATGCCTGTCTACTAAGCGAGGCCGAACTGCTGCAAGGCATGGCGGCATGGAAGCAGCTGCCCGATCCTTTTCCCGCCTGGGAGTAAGTCACTGTCGTCAGATAGGCATAAAAAAGAGAGGCCGACGCCTCTCTTTTTTCATTAACCGTAACGCCGTTACTGCAGCATGCTGGGCAACCAGGTCGCCAGGCTGGGGAACACAATCAGCAAGGCCACTAGCAGCATCGAACACAGGATGTAAGGAATAGCGGCCGAGTAAATCTCACTCATGGTTGTGCCGGGAGGTGCCACCCCTTTCATAACAAACAGCAGCAGTCCTAAAGGCGGCGTTGAGAAGCTGATTTCCAGTGCCAGCAGGACAATGATCCCGAACCACACCAGATCAAATCCTAACGCCTGTGCTAATGGGAAGAAGATCGGCACCGTTAGCATCATGATGGAAATCTGCTCCATAAACGTGCCCAGCACCAGCAGCACCGCAAACATTGCCAACAGCATCAATATCGGTGACAGGTCAAAACCGGTTGCCCAGCCTATCAACCCGCCGGAAGCGCCGGAAAAGCCCAGCAGCTGGCTAAAGGTAGCCGAGCCAAACACGATTAAATAAGCCATCAGCGTGACCTTCAGCGCGCCGGTCACCGAAAGCTTAAACGCCTCCCAGGTCATGCAGCGGAAGATAAACGCCAAAATAATCACACCCAACGCGCCAAAGGCGGCGGCCTCTGAGGGCGTGGCAAAACCGATCAACATCAACGCCACAATGATGACCATAACGCTAAGCATGGGCAAAATATCGGTAACGATAAGACGGAGTTTAGCTTTAAGCGAAACCGGTTCCAGCTCATAGGCCGGTGCAGCTTCTGGGTCCAGCTTGGTTTGGATAAAGATGGTGGCGATATAAAACCCCGCCAGCGTCAGTCCCGGCAGAATGCCGGCAATCAGCAGCGCGCCAATATCCACTTTCGCTAGCGTCGCCAGCAGCACCGCCAGCGCAGAGGGCGGAATAATAATCGCCAGGCCGCCGGTGCCAAGGATGGGGCCAATCGCCATTTTCTTCTTATAGCCGCGCCGCTCCATTTCGGGCACCAGCAGCGACCCCATCAGCGCAGTGGAGCCCATCGAAGAGCCGCTCAGCGTGGAAAATGCCGTTCCACCCACCACCGTCACATAAGACAAACGCCCGGGCAGCTTACCCATTAGCTGGTCAACGGCATTGAACATCTTCATACCCAGCCCGGTGCGAAAAAATAGCTCCCCCATCAACAGGAACAGCGGAATAGGCACCAGATTAAAGCTGGAAAGCGCGCCAAAACCGTTGTTGAGCATCTGCAAAATGCCGGTTTGGCCGCCCATAAAGTGCCACGCACCAATCACGTTGGCGGCCAAAAACGCTAGGGCGATAGGGGTGCCAATCGCCATAAAGATAAGAATCAGCGAGAGCAGAAACGCGAGCGCAAAGTACCATTCCATTATTCTTTAATCCCCGCTTCGCCGCTGTGAAGAATTTCATGGCCCACTACAAAGCGGCCAAACTCGATCGCCATTAAGGTAAAGCTGATCGGAAACACAATGGTCAGCATCCATTTCGGCACAAAGAAGGCCCGCACGTCATAGTCGGTGCGTTCAATATTGAGCAGTAATAAATCCAACCCTTTCCACGCCAGTACGCCACACACCACGACACACAGCAGCGACACGCCTCGGCTAAGAATATTAAGCACGGGCAGCGGCAGCACAGAGGTCAGCAGCTCAATATGTACGTGCCCTTTTTGGCGCACCAGCCAGGGCGCACCCAGCAGGGTGAGATAAAACATGGCGTATTCGGTGGAAAGGAAAAACCACGCCGAGGGCTGCAGGCCCAAATTTCGAATAACCACCGAGAGCACCACTGCCACCATCAGCCAGACCAGCATGATAGCGGCCAGCAAAGCCATGCCATTAAGTAGCAGCAAGTAGCCGCGTTGTGCGTAGCGCATAAGAGACCCTGAAAAAGAATCACACAAAAGGGGCGCTTGATCGCTCAACGCCCCCCTTTACGTTTTTATAAGTCGTTAAACTTCTCGATCAGCTCGTCATAGTGCCCAAGACCAGAAGGATGACGCTCCATCTGACGACGCATACGCTCCCACGTCGATTCACGGGCAGCCTCTGAAAAGCGCTGTGCGGCCTCACCTTCTAGCGTCACGACCTGCATGCCGTCTGCTTCAAGCTTAGCCTGCTGCTCTTGGGCTAAGTCGGCCAGCTTCTCGGCGCTTTCGCGCTCATGCTCAATGGCAACTTCCTGAAGGATTTGCTGTGACTCTTCGCTGAGCTGGTTCCACTTATCCAGATTAACGATCACGCCCATATCGGTAGAAAAGAAGGCAGGATCAATGCGGTAGTTAAGAAAGCGATCCCAGTTGAGATCTTTCAGGCCAATTTGGGTCCAGCCGGTAGCGTTCACCACACTGCGCTCAAGGGCGGCGTATACGTCGGTGGTCGGCAAGCTGATCGGCTGTGCACCCAGATAATCTTGGAAGAAGGCGTCATATACCGGGTTGCTGCGCAGGCGCAGGCCCGAAACGCTCAGATTACCTGCTTCATCAATGCTAGGCTCTTCAATCGTATAGAAGTTGTAGCTGACGCCGCTGTCGAACCAGCCTAGGTAGTAGGTGCCCATCTTTTCCTGATGGATTTCATTGAGCAGGTCGATACCGCCATTTTCACGCGCATAGATAGCGTTGGTATTTGACGCCACCATGGCATCGCGCTCAGGCACGGTACCGGCATAAAAGCTTGCCGCGGTATAGGCCATATCCACTACGCCGTTGCGCACGGCATCGGGCTGCTCGGAAAGGCCGATTACCTCAGGGCCGCCGCGCACGTTGATTTTCACAACGCCTTCACCGCGCTCATTCACCTTATCGACAAACTCGAGGAAACTTTGGGTATAAATCAGCGAAGGAGGAAACGCGTGTACCGCATTAATCTGATCTACTGCCAGCGCTTGCCCTGACGCTAAGGCCGTGAGCAAGCCTAGGGTTATGGTTACTTTTTTCATCGTTCTCTCCTGCACAAGGTAGTCTGCTTTTATAGCGGTTGTTATGTCTGATCTACTGTTCATAAACGCTGTCGGATGTTCATAAACCTATGTTCATAAAACTATGTTTATAAAACCGTGTTTATAAAACCGTGCTCATGAACCGTTGGTGCAAGCGTGCGTGCTGTTTTTATAGATATGGCCGTTGTAACGATGGCTAAGATGACGGCTTGAGCCGCTATCTTTTACTAACGCTATCCTTTACTAATCAGTGATGCGCTCGGCGGCGTCGCGATTACCCACGGAAACTGCTTAACGTAATCGCTCGAAAATTGCGTAATGGCTTCTGCATGCTGGCGAGTCATATCAATATCATCCCACCCATTGAGCAACTTGGTCCGCCACACGGGGCTAATTGAAAAACTAACCTCTACCTCGGCAACGCGGATGATCTGTTTCTCCAGGTCGACGTTGATGGCGGCTGGTGTATCGCCCAACGCTGATAACAGGCGCTCGGCGTCATCTTCTTCCACAACGGCGGGCAGCAAGCCATTATTAACGGCGTTGGATGAAAAGATATCGCCAAAGCTCGGCGCTATTACGCAGCGGAATCCGTAATCCACCAGGGCATACACTGCGGCCTCCCGGGACGAGCCCGCACCGAAGTTACGGCGGCTCACCATCACCTGGGCATCACCGGCGTGAGGGCGATGTAAAATAAATTCAGGGTCGGGGTTATCGCGTTCATCGTGACGAATGTCATAAAGCAAAAACTGCCCATAGCCGACGCTGCGCGGCTCTTTCATAAAGCGCGCAGGAATCAGTTGATCGGTATCCACGTTAGCGGCAGCCAGGGCAACACCAAGAGTGTCTAATACGGTAATCGGTTGCATTAATACGCTCCTGAAGCCTGAACGTTTGAACCAGTGCCAGCCGGCAGCGCACGTATATCGGCTAGCCGCCCACTGACCGCCGCGGCGGCCACCATCGCAGGCGACATCAAATGCGTGCGCGCACCAGGCCCCTGGCGGCCTTTAAAGTTGCGGTTGGTCGTGGAGGCGCAGCGCTCACCGCTGGCCACCAAATCACCGTTCATACCCACGCACATGGAACAGCCCGAATGGCGCCATTCAAGCCCAGCATCGATAAAAATTCGGTCTAACCCTTCAGCTTCAGCCTGGATTTTGACTAGCGTTGAGCCCGGCGACACCATGCCCGGCACGAGGCTTTTATGGCCGGCGAGAACCGCCGCCGCTGCGCGCAGGTCTTCAATACGTGCATTGGTGCATGAGCCAATAAAGATTCGATCAATCGTGATATCAGTCAGCTTTTGCCCTGGCGTTAACCCCATGTAGGCTAAGCTTTCGCGAGCTTGGCGTGCTTTTGCCGGGTCGCTAAGCTGTTCAGGATCCGGCACCGAGTGATCAATTGGCAGCGCCTCTTCGGGCGAAACGCCCCAGGTGACGGTCGGTGCGATGTCATCGGCGTGTAGCGTTACTTCAAGATCAAAGTGAGCATCTGGGTCGCTATAAAGCGTTGACCAATAAGCGCAGGCCTGGTCGAAAGTGTCGCCTTGTGGGCACCACGGACGATCGCGCAGATAGTCGAATGTCGTTTGGTCCGGAGCAATCATGCCGCAGCGGCCACCGCCCTCAATGGAAAGGTTGCACAGCGTCAGACGCGCTTCCATTGAAAGCGAGCGGATCGCTTCGCCTGCATACTCAATGGCATAGCCGCGTGCGCCGTCAGCGCCCAGGCGCGCAATCCAGGTCAGCGCGATATCTTTGGCGGTGATGCCCTCGGCTAATTGACCTTCAACGGTAATCCGCATCACCTTGGGCTTACTTTGCCACAGGGTTTGCGTCGCCAGTACATGGGCCACTTCCGAGGCGCCAATACCAAACGCGATGCTGCCAAAGGCGCCATGGGTGGCGGTATGGCTGTCACCGCAGACCATCACCATGCCCGGCTGGGTAAGCCCTTGCTCGGGGCCCAGCACGTGCACAATCCCTTGGCGCGGGTCATCCAGGCCGAACAGCGTCACCCCATGCTGCTGAGTATTGTGAGACAGCTGCTCAATCATTGAGCGCACTTTGGGATCGGCAACCCCGGCCAGATCGCGAGCCAGCGTTGGCACATAGTGATCCGCAATACCAAAGGTTAAATCGGGCCGCGCAACGGGTAGCTGGCGCTCAGCGAGCTTATTGAAGGCGTGAAAGGAGCCCTCATGAACAAAGTGGCGGTCGATCCACAGCAGGCTTTGACCGCTTTCACTGCAGTACACCTCGTGGGCGCGCCAAACTTTGTCAAACAGCGTTGTTGGGGTACTCATTATCGTCGCTCGTTGCCTCGGCCTTCGTTGGACTTATCTTAACCACCCCAATACAACTAGCGCAATTCAATAACACCGGTCAAATGTATTTTTTACAATTTTAAATCTGTATTAATTTTAATACATTAAAATTAAACCGCTTCTTTACTCATCTTTTCCGCCCGTTGGCATCCCTCCCACCTTTGGCTCCCAGTAGCGAGAGTTATCGTCACCGTTACGCTCTAGATCAATCTGGAAGCGATAGCGATCCGGACGATACAGCGCATCCAAGTGCTCCACACCCTGCCCCTGCTCATCGTAAACCACGCGGGTGAGCGCGATCAGCGGCGAGCCCACGGCTACGTCCAGCGCCTCTGCGACTTCGTGGCTGGCCAGCGTCGCGGAAATAGACTGGGAAGCGTGGTCAACCTTCACCCCGCTGCGCTCTAACAGCACAAACAGTGGCGTATGGGCTAAATCCATTTCGTTGTAGTGCAGGGCAATAGCTTCTGGCACATGGGTCACCAGGTGCGAAAACGGCTTGCCGTCAACCATGCGCACACGTACCGAGCGCTGTACTTTGCCGCTCTGCGCCATACCCAGGCGTTCACGCACCGTCTCAGGCGGCAGCACATAGGCAAACTCCAGCAGCCGCACTTGGGAGGCCTGGCTCATCTTGACCATGTTGGGCATCAGGTTAGACACGCTGGCGGTCATCACCGTGGCATCCAGCGGCTGCTCCAACACCACCGTACCCACCCCCGCCTTACGCTCGACTAATCCCATTGCCTGAAGCGCCTCCATCGCTCGCCGCACGGTTACCCGCGAAACGCCATGCTGCTCGGCCAGCTTGTTTTCACCAGGCAACTTACTGCCCGCGGACAGCCGACCGCTCAAAATTGCGTCTTTCAACAGCAGGTAAATTCGGTGTGATTTAGTGCCGCCCACCGCAGAGGGTTGTGCCTCACTCATCCACGCCTCTCCTCAGTATATTGTTCAAAAAAATCATATTAGGCTTGACGCAGGGATAATAATAGACATAAAAATGTATTATATATAATACATATCAAAAGATGATCAGTAACACCTTTTCGGTCGTTTGAACGCTATTATTACAGAATCTGCGACCGTAAGTATCGCTAGCCATGTGATCTTAAATAGGCCGAGCTGACGCTTATCCAACAACCACGAGACCGCTATGACACGCCAACCCAGCTCTTCAAGTCAGGCTCCACAACAAGCTTCACGCCAACCAGCTAAGCTTAAACAGCAGCTGCAAGATACCCCGATTGTGGTCGCCCCTGGCGTGTTTGATGCGCTCGGCGCGTCTCTCGCCGAGCAGGCAGGCTTCGAGAGCGTTTATCTCTCTGGCGCCAGCCTGGCCTATACCCAGCTGGGACGCCCGGATATTGGCCTGCTCAGCATTACCGAAATTTGCGCGGCGATGTCGCATATCCGCGAACGGACCAATCTGTCGGTAGTGGTCGATTGTGATACCGGCTTTGGCAACGCTATGAACGTCATGCGTAGCGTACGCTTGCTGGAGCGCTCGGGCGCCAATGCCATTCAGCTTGAGGATCAAACGTACCCGAAACGCTGCGGCCACTTGCGCGGTAAAACGCTGGTCTCCAAAAGCGAAATGGTCGGTAAATTGCATGCAGCATTAGATGCCCGTGACAGCGATAGCACGCTGATCATCGGGCGTACCGATGCGCTGGGCGTAGAAGGTACCGACAGCGCCATTGAACGCGCTCAGGCCTATTATGAAGCGGGCGTCGATATGCTATTTATCGAAGGCATCCGCAGCGATGAAGACATCAGCAAGATCATGGCGCAGTTCAAAGGCAAAGTGCCGATTATGGCCAATATGGTGGAAGGCGGAGATACGCCGCTGCAGAACGCTCAGGCACTCGAAGCACTCGGCTTTTCGCTGGTGATTTTCCCTGGCGCATTAGTCCGGGCCATTACGCACATGGCTAGCCGCTTCTTCGCCACGCTTAAACAGGATGGCACTACCGATGCTTTCCGCGACCAAATGCTCGATTTCAAACAGCTTAACGATTATTTAGGCACCGAGGCGATGCTCGAACTTGGCCAGCAATACGATAATTGCTAAACGCTAGTAATTAACAGGAAACGACGATGCAGACCACCGACAAAACGGCGAAAGAAATTTTTAACGACGTCATGGCCAACCCGCAGCGAGTGCCGTTTGGCTTTGGTAACAAAGCGGTACTGGTGAACGTCGATCCGCAAAAAGCCTACACCCGCACGGACCTGTTCAAAACCGCTTACGAAACCGACCCCAAGCAGCTGGAATACACTAACCAGCTTGCCAACGGCTTCCGGGCACGGGGTTGGCCGGTGGTCTGGACCCACGTCGCGTTTTTGGATTCTGCTGACGATGCGGGCGTGTGGGGCACACGTACCGACACGCCGGATTCGCTGCAGAATATCAAATACGATTCTGAGCGCGCCGAGTTTGACGAGCGCTGCGAGATCGACCGCAGCCGCGACGTGATCTACACCAAACGCATGCCGTCGGCCTTTTTCGAAACGCCGCTGCAGTCACTGCTAGTGTGGCATCAAGTTGATACCGTGATTATCACCGGCGGATCCACCTCTGGCTGTATTCGTGCCACAGCGGTGGAAAGCTTATCGCGGGGCTATCGCACCATCGTGCCAATGGAGTGCGTATCCGATAAACACGAAAGCTACCACTACGCCAACCTGACCGACCTGCACCTTAAATATGCCGACGTACTGCCCGTCGCTGAGGTATTAGCGTGGCTGGAAGGTAATGAGCAATAAGAGGAGCCGGTTATGAAAGAGTCATTAGGCGTTTACGATTACTGGGCCTACGACCAGCGACCCAAAATCGAGTGGCCGGGAGGCGCCAAGGTGGCCTTCTGGGTAGCCCCTAATATTGAATATTACGAGCTTGATCCGCCACTGAATCCGCAGCGTAATCCTTGGCCACACCCGCATCCATCGGTGCCGGGCTACAGTATTCGCGATTACGGCAACCGGGTGGGCCATCAGCGCCAAATGGCGCTGCTTGAGAAATACGGCATTCGCGGCTCGGTGTCACTTTCCGTGGCGCTATGTGATCACCATCCTGAAATTATCCAGATGTGCAAAGAGCGTGACTGGGAGTTCTTCAGCCACGGCATTTACAACACCCGCTACACCTACGGCCTCAGCGAAGACCAAGAGCGGGCAATGATCCGCGACAGTATGGAAACGATTCATCGCCATACCGGCCAGGCCTGCGCAGGGTATCTGGCACCGGCACTCTCCCACTCAGAGCGCACCCTGGATCTATTTGCCGAAGTGGGCGAAGAGCTATTCGGCGACAAAGGAGGGGTTTACACCTGTGATCTATTTCACGACGACCAGCCGACGCCGGTCAGCGTTCGCTCCGGCAAGCGGTTTATCTCCATGCCCTACTCGCTGGAGATGAACGACACCATCGTCTATGCGGTGAATAAAGTAGAGCCGCGCCAGTATGCCACCATGCTCAAGCGCCACTTTGATCGCTTGTACGCCGAGGGCGCGGAGTCCGGCACGGTGATGTGCATTCCCACCCACAACTACCAAGTGAGTTGCCCGCACCGAATCAAGGCGTTTGAAGAGGCGCTTGAATACATCACCGGCCATCCGGATGTGTGGGTTGCCACCGGGCGCGAGATTGCCGATTACTATCTAGCCAATTATTACGACGCCGCCCTCGACAGCATGAAGGCCCAGGCCGCCACCGCACGCAAACAGGGGTAACGCTATGGCGCTTAACGACGACTATCTCGACTACCCTCTACGCCGCCACGGCTACGATCACGAGCACTATGCGTGGTCGATGCTGAGCGACCGCGCGCCGGTCACGTGGCCCGAGGGCAAAACCCTCGCGGTGTGGATCAATATTTCACTGCAGTTCTACCCGTTAAATCAACGCGGCAAGCCGTTCAAAGTCCCCAACGGCATGACCATGCCCTACCCGGACCTACGCCATTTTTCACTGCGCGATTACGGCAACCGCGTGGGGATCTACCGCGTACTCAAGGCGCTGGCAGCGCACAACATCACACCGACTTTTGCGATGAATGCGCAGCTAGCCGAGCAGACGCCCTATTTAGTGCAGCGCCTCAAAGAGCACGGCGGTGAATTTATTGCCCACGGCTGGAACATGGATCACCTGCACTACGGCGGCTTACCGATTGAAGAAGAGGCCGAGCTGGTCAAGCGCTCGGTTGAGACGCTCCAGCGTGTGACCGGCCAACCTGTACGCGGCTGGCTGAGCCCTGCCAAGCATCAGAGCTTCAACACGCTCGACCTGCTGGCAGAAAACGGCATTGAGTACTGCGCCGACTGGGTCAACGACGATATGCCCTATGCTTGTCACCAGCAGCCTGGCCATAACAGCGCGGGCAGCTTGACCATGATGCCGCTGGCCACCGAAATCGAAGACCAGTTTGTGATGAGCCAGAACCTGCACTCAGAAGATGCCTGGGTGACACAGGTCAAAGATGCGTTTGATTTCCTGCTGGAAGAATCTCAGCAGCAGGGTGGGCGCTTATTTGCCCTCAATCTTCACCCTTGGCTTGTTGGCCAACCCCACCGCATTGCCTGTTTAGAAGAAGTGCTGGCGCATATCAGTGGGCATTCAGCGGTGTGGCAAGCACCGGCGGGCGACATTCTCGATGCGTTTAACGCCGCTCAATGCCATGCAAAGGGAGCAACCCGCTGATGGCGATCCTTCCTTACGCCCACGATACGTTTGACGCCCACCTGCCGCTGGTCATTATTGGTGCAGGCGCCTGCGGCCTAGTCGCAGCGCTAGCGGCGCAAGAGGCAGGCGTGGAGCTGATGGTATTGGAGCGCGACCCGCTCCCACGTGGCAGCACCGCGATGTCATCAGGCTTTATTCCCGCTGCTAATACGCACTTTCAGCACGAACTCGGGGTAAGCGACTCGCCTGACATGATGGCGGAGGATATCCAGAAGAAGAACGGCTTCGAGGCAGACCCCGCCATTGTCGAGCTGCTCGCCCACCAATCCGGCCCCACCATCGAGTGGCTAGCCGACCAGCACCGCATACCGTTCGAGCTGGTAGAAGGTTTTCTCTACCCCGGCCATCGCCAGCTACGGATGCACGCCACGCCAAGGCGCACAGGCGAAGAGCTGATGGGTGCTCTGCTCAACGCCAGCGAGGCGGCGGGCATTGATATTGTTACCCAGGCACGCGTGGTCGATCTGTACGTTGATAGCACTCAACGGGTGCGCGGCGTAACGTTAGAACGCCCAGACGGCAGTCGTGAAAGCATCGGCTGCGACGCGTTAATCTTGGCCTGCAATGGCTATGGCGGGAATGTGGAGCTCGTGGAGCGCTACCTTCCGACGCTCAAGAATGCGCTTTACTACGGCCATGAAGGCAACCAGGGCGACGCACTGCTGTGGGGCCAGGCGATGGACGCCAGCACCAAAGACCTAGGCGCTTGCCAGGGGCATGGATCGCTGGCAACGCCCCATCAGATTTTGATTAGCTGGGCACTCATGATGCAGGGTGGTATCCAGGTTAATCTAAACGGAGAGCGCTTCTCCAATGAGCACGGCGGCTACTCCGAACAGGCCGCTAAGGTCTTGGCGCAGCCCGAGAAAATGGCCTGGAACCTGTTTGATGCGCGCATTGACGAATCTGCCCAGGCCTTCGAGGACTATCGCAACGCGCTTGAAAGCGGCGCAGTAAGACGCTTTGCAAGCCTGAAAGAGCTGGCGGAAGATCTCAAGCTGCCCCTCGATGCGCTCCAAGCGACGTTTGCTGACATGCATCAACTGGCAGAACAGCAAACCTCTGATAGGTTTGGCCGCCGCTTTGAGCCTGCCAACTTGCTCAAGCCACCCTACTACACCATCCGCGTCACCGGGGCGCTGTTTCATACTCAAGGGGGGTTAGAGGTAAACCGTCAAGCCCGCGTACTCAATACCCAAGGCCAAGCGCTTCCCAACCTATTCGCCGCCGGCGGTGCCGCGCGCGGTGTTTCAGGTTCAAACGACAGCGGTTACCTTTCCGGCAACGGGCTGCTTAGTGCGGTGGTACTGGGTGCAGTGGCGGGTAAAAGTGCCGCTGAATTGCTGCATTTAAAGCTAAGCTCGGCGGTACTGCCCTAGCAAGTCACGCTAAGCGCCCTAATCGCTTACGCCACTGGCGTCATTGAGGGTAAGCGTGAGGCCTCTAGGCTTCACGCCTTGGGCGTGGAAAAGGCCGCTTGCTAACCCACTGTCTTAAGGCTCTCAAAGATTTTCTGCTCAATTAACGCGATCAATTCAACATTGATGCTGTTGATGGCGGGCTCAAGGTCTTTCTCCAGTGGCAAAATAATTTGAAAGTCGTAACGAATATCAAACGCGAGCGGGCGAACCACCACGCCCGCTCGCTTTGCATCACAAGCCGACACAGCATTTAACACCGCAAGCCCCATACCGTTCGCCACTAGCCGGATCGCTATATCTCCTAGCGAGACTGTCCATATTTTTTTGGGCGAAACGGCATATTTCGTCAAGCACTGAGTGATCCGGTTACGGCTTTGCTCATTGGGCTCTCCACAAATCAGCGTTTCATTGGCGAAATCTTCAATATTGATAAGCGCTTTAGCTTCCAGCGGATGCCCTGGCGGAATAAGGCACATTCCAGGGAGAGAGTACTGAAAGCTCTGGTAGCGCGGATCGATTCGAGGATCGGTGGTGATGCCAAAATCGAAGCGCTGGGCCACCATTTCCTCCGCTATCTGGCCGGATCGGTAGGAGTAAATACTAATCTCAAGATCGGGAAACTGCTCGGCAAGAAGCGCCGCGGCATCTGGCACCAAACTCATGGCAAAAGATGGCATGCTAACCACTCTTAACTGACCTGCCGCCCTCTCCTTCAGCCGCTCGGCAAACTGTCGCAAATGTTGTAAGCCAATATAAACGCGCTCCACCTCATCATAAAACAACGTGCCTCGCCGGGTCGGCAGTAGGCGATTATTGTGGCGTTCGAACAAATCAAATCCGAGCCTCGCCTCCAGCTGTTTTATCAAACGGCTAATCGCCGGTTGTGAAATCAGCATCTTACTGGCTGCCTCTGTGGCGCTACTGGTTTTCATAATCCACATGAAGGCTTCTATCTGGCTGTCCGTAAATCCTCGATGAGCCATAACATTACGACATCCTTCGATAAGAAAAAATCAATATATCTAACTTAAAAGCTAGCATACAGTTAAAGATAGCTAAGAAAATTCACCTAAATACTAAAAGCATAATATTTAGCTATAGCTTAATTGCTACCACTTCAACTTTAAGGACTACCTATGATCGATGAAATTGCGGCGAACAACGCACAATTCACAGCTTGGCGACAGGATATTCACCAGCATCCGGAACTAGGTTTTGAAGAGCAGCGTACCGCTAAGTTAGTAGCGGATAAGCTCACAGAGTGGGGATTTGACGAGGTTCATACCGGCATTGCTAAAACCGGGGTCGTCGGCATACTGCGCGGTAAAACGCCCGCCTCTCGCACCATCGGGCTACGCGCTGATATGGACGCCCTCGCTATGACAGAAAACAATCAGTTCGCTCATGCGTCTCTTAACCAGGGCAAAATGCACGGCTGCGGCCACGACGGTCATACCACCATGCTGTTAGCCGCCGCATGGTACTTAGCTAAACATCGCAACTTCTCCGGCACAGTACACTTTATTTTTCAGCCTGCAGAAGAAGGCTTAGCCGGCGCTAAGGTGATGATAGATGATGGTTTGTTTGAACGCTTCCCCTGTGATCGCGTTTACGGCATCCACAATATGCCGGGCATTCCTGAAGGCGAATTCTGGCTTCGCGAAGGCCCCCTGCTGGCAAGTTCAGACCGCTTCACCATTGACGTTCATGGCAAAGGCGGCCATGCGGCAATGCCACAGCATGTCGTTGACCCGATGTTGATCGTGAGCGCAATTATCAGCGGCGCACAGTCTATCGTTAGCCGCAATACTGCCCCTCTCGACTCCGCCGTGCTGTCCTTTACCGACCTGCATGCCGGTTCGGGTACGTTCAACGTCATTCCTGATACTGCCACCATGAAGGGCTGCATTCGCTCCTTTAACGACGTTGTACGTGAGCATGCGATTCAACGACTGGAACAACTGGTTGCCAGTACTGCGCAAGCTTACGGCGCCACCGCAACGCTAACCGTTCACCCTGGCAGCTACCCGGCCACGGTTAACGACTCGCAAGCCACCCAGCTAGCCACCGATGTAGCTCGTGCCGTGGTAGGCGATACCAAAGTGACTCCTCATTGTTTGCCAATTTCTGGCAGCGAGGACTTTTCCTTCATGCTGCAAGCCGTTCCGGGTTGCTATGTATTTCTGGGCAATGGCATTGAAGGCGAAACCGGTGGCGTGAGTGTTCACAACCCCAGCTACGACTTTAACGACAGCATTATCCCAGTGGGCGCCTCTTATTTTGTTCAGCTAATAAAGCGTGAACTTCCCTCTCACTAAGCACTTCAAAAAAAACACTTCAAAAACACCCTTGAAGCAACAGCACTTCCAGATATAACGCGGAGAACAACATGGAAGCGGACAAACTCTCAACGTCCGGTGGCAACACCGGATTAATGCATCGTATTGCTCGGATAGCCGATGCATTGCCCCACCCTTTTATTATGTTTTTTATACTCTTTGTCGTCACGCTAGGCCTGTCGGCAGTAATGAGCATGTGGGTAGAGCCTGTGCGCCACCCTGCCACCGACGAGCTCGTTCAGGTGCGTTCACTGCTTAGCTGGGACGGGCTAAGGTTTATGGTGACTGGGGCAGTCACTAACTTCACCAGCTTCCGTCCGCTAGGGTTAGTGTTGGTCATGGTATTGGCGCTGGGATTGATTCAGAAAACCGGCCTCGCCGATGCCACTATCCGACGTATGCTGAGTAATGTATCTCCACGCTTCATTACCCCGGCGGTAGTCGTTACCTCTATCATCGCCAACCTAGTATCAGATGCAGCGATTTTCCTGATTCCCCCCTTGGCGGCCATCATGTTTAAAACCGTTGGCAGGAACCCAATCGCTGGCATTATGGTGGCGTTTATTGCTGTTTTTGCCGGTTTTAGCGCTAATTTCTTTATTGCGGGTACGGACCTGCTGCTTTCCGGCATCTCGACGGAAGTCGTTCAAAGCGTTCGCCCCGGCTACGAAGTCAGCGTGGTGTCCAACTGGTTCTTTATGTGTGCCTCAGTGCCGCTTATCACCCTTATTATCACCGTCATGAACGACAAGTATGTCGAACCTATGCTGGCACGCTTTCACGATCAAAGTGAAGATGAAGACACAAGCCACGGCGTACAGTTAGCCGACACCGAACGGCGCGCGCTGCGCTATACCGGTATAGCGGCATTGGCCTATATCGCGATTATCCTGCTGCTGATTTTGCCAGCGAGTTCCGGACTTCGCAGCGCTGAAGGGGGCCTGTTGCCTTCGCCTTTTATGAGTGGTTTGGTGCCTATCATCGTACTGTTCTTTAGCCTCTGCGGCATTGTGTATGGCGTTTCAGTTGGCAAGATAAAACAATCCAGCGATGTGCCGCGCTTAATGGAGGCTGCGATGCGCGATATGTGTGGATTTATTGTCATCGTCTTTATGGTGGCGCAGTTTATTGCCATCTTTAACTGGTCAAACTTGGCGATTGTAAGCGCAGTGAATGGCGCTGATTGGCTGTTGCAAATCAATATGCCTGCGCCGCTGGCTTTAGCGTGCTTCATCCTTCTGGCCGCTGTTGTGAATCTATTTCTTTACAGCGGCTCGGCGCAGTGGGCACTGATGGCTCCGATTTTTCTACCCATGCTGATGCTGTTGGGCCTTGAGCCAGAAGCCATCCAAGCGGCTTACCGGATAGCGGATTCATCGACAAACGTGATTTCACCCATCAACCCCTATCTGCCGTTAGTGCTGGCGGTCATTCACCTTTACAACAAGTCGTTTACCCTCGGCCATCTACTGACCATGGCCATGCCGTACTCCCTCGCTGTGTTAATCGGTTGGAGCAGCCTGTTCTTTATTTGGTACTGGTTGGGATTACCGTTCGGGCTTTAATCGGTCTTTATTGTCCCAGCACCGCTTCTGCCCACGCGCGCACTTCTCCGTAGGCACGCTGCTCAAAGACCGCGAAGCCGTTAAGACTTCGCGCTTTGAGCGGTGTAAAAATCGGCATGGTTAGCCCGCACAGAAAGTGCGCCAGCCGCTGTGCATTTGGCGGTTGGCCAAACTGTTCGGCGTGTCGCTCAATGAAGGGCACAGCGTAGCGCGTGAAGTCGTTGTCAGACAGCGCGGGCTGCGGCGATGAGGTCGGTAGGCGCACAGGGTTGCCGTAGCATACCGAACAGTGCCCGCAGCGATCCTGCTTTGTGTTTGCTGACCCATTAAATGTGCTGTCTCCAAAAGTGCTATCTCCAAAATGCTCGGCCAGCCGTCGGGTTAAGCAGCTTTCCGATTCAAATAGCGCCAGCATTGAATGCAGCCGCTCAATCTCTGCGCGTTCTCGCGTTAGGCATTCGTCATACAGCTGGCGGGCCAATGCTTCAATCGCAATTTCTGGCTGGCAAATCTCATACACATCGGTCATCCGCTTGCCTTCCAGCGTCAGCCAACCTTTGTCCTGGAAGTACTCAAGAGCCGTAATGACCCGTGCGCGCGAGGCGTCAATCTGCTGCGCCTGCCCCGCGCTGTGCAGGCGTTCAAAATCGACCGTGCCCCATGTCCGCGCCACAGGAACATTGTCGATAATAAGCCGCACAAAAGCCGCGCGTTCGCCCCCAAAGCGGCTAGCCAGAGCATCCGGCTCACGGTGGTAGCGAAGCCGATAGTCGGCTAAGAAAGCAAAGCGCGGCGCAATAATGCCGTGCATTTCTAGCCGCACCAGCAGCGTTTTCAGCGGTAATAAGCGGATATTGGTATCACGAGAAAGCGTATTAAGCAGCACTTCCCACTGACGGTCTGGCGAGCTTCCAGCCGCCACAATCTCTTCCAGCAAACAGTAGATACCGGCATATTCAGGGGTATCACCGTAAACGAAGTTTTCTAGCACTCGCAAGCCATCGCGCCCGGCCATGGTCAGGCAGGTGGAGGGCTGGCCGTCGCGGCCCGCCCGGCCAATTTCTTGGCTGTAATTTTCAATCGATTTGGGTAAATCAAAGTGCACCACGTTGCGAATATTGCCCTTATCGATCCCCATACCAAAAGCAATCGTGGCGACGATACAGGGCGATTCGCCGCCCATAAACTGGCGCTGAATCTCATCGCGACGCTGTGAATCCAGCCCTGCATGATAGGCCTGCGCAGCAATGCCCTGGGCCGCCAGCGCTTTCGCCACGCGCTCGGCAGTCTGTTGAAGGGTGACGTAAATGATCGTTGGCGCTTCGCTGCCCGGCTGCATCTGTGGCTTCAGCCAGCTAACCAACTGGTGCTCACGGTCTTGCAGGGCAGGTGCTACCAGCAGTTCAAGATTGGGTCGATAAAAGCCGGTGGTAATGACGTTTTCTGGCGCGATGGAGAACTTCTCGCGCATATCGGCAATCACCGTGGGCGTCGCGGTAGCGGTCAGCAGCAGCACCTGGGGAATGGCAAAGTCGCGCTGATAATCCGGCAGTTTGAGATAGTCCGGCCGAAAGTTATGCCCCCACTCAGACAGGCAGTGGGCTTCATCAACCACTAACAGCGAGATCTGAACCTGGCGCAAAAAGTGCCGAAAGCGCTCATTTTTAAGCCGCTCTACCGAGATCATGAGGATTTTTAACTCACCGCTTTTAGCGCGCTCCATTATATCGCGCGCAGTCTCGCGGTCTTGAGTGGAATCAATGCTGGCCGCTGCCACGCCGTGGCGCGTTAGAAACGCCAGCTGATCCTGCATGAGAGCCAGCAGCGGCGATACCACCAGGGTTAAGTGCGGCAAGTGCAGCGCCGGCAGCTGATAGCAAAGCGACTTGCCCGCACCGGTGGCGAAAATCGCCGCGGTAGAGTGTCCCTCCAGTACGCGTGACACCACCGCCTGCTGGCCGCCTCGAAAGTCGTCAAACCCAAATACGGCTTTCAGAGTTTGTTGCGGAGATCGTGAGGTCATGCATCTTCCTAAAGTGGAGTGACGTCTTGTAGTAACACGCTACCGGGTTCAAGACGTTTTCACCAACGAAAGACACGACTCTAAAAATAATAAGTACCCATGCAGTGTCGCTAACGCTAGCCCCACTTCGTGCCATCTAGGGCATCCAAGGGGATTTTAAGATAGCGCTTGCCGTTGGCCTCAGGCTCCGGCAAACGACCACCCAAGGTATTCACCTGCAGCGCGTGCAGAATAAGCTTCGGCATTGGCAGTTCACTATCACGCTTATGACGCAAAGCAATGTAGTCGTCGGCGCTTTTGCCCACTACGTGTGGGTTATGCGCGCGCTGCTCCGCGACACTGCTTTCCCATTCAGGGTCGCGCTCGCCCGGCATATAATCGTGGCCGGTGAAAAGGCGCGTTTTACTGGGCAGTGCAAGAATTTGCTGAATAGAGCCCCACAACGACTCTGCATCACCGCCGGGAAAGTCAGCCCGCGCAGTACCGAAATCAGGCTGAAACAGGGTGTCGTGAACAAACGCGGCATCGCCAATCACGTAAGTAATCGACGCCAGCGTATGGCCTGGAGAATGCAGTACTTTGGCGCTTAGCTCGCCGATGTGAAACGTGTCGCCTTCAGCAAATAGCGTGTCCCACTGGCGGCCATCGGTAGGCATTTCAGGCCAGTGATAGATGTCCTTCCACATCGCCTGCACGCTGGTAATATGCTGACCAATGGCCGTCGGCGCGCCGGTTTTGTGTTTTAAATACTGCGCGGCAGAAAAGTGGTCGGCGTGAGGGTGAGTATCTAAAATCCATGCGACCGTGAGCTGCTGCTCTTCTATATAGGCTAACAACGCGTCAGCACAGAAAGTCGCTGTCGCGCCAGATTTCTCATCAAAATCCAACACCGGGTCAATAATCGCGCACTGCCGGGTGGCCGGATCGCTCACGATGTATTGAACGCTAAAAGTACGGGGATCAAAGAAACCAGCCACATCGGGTGTGCCTGCACCTGTGCTTTGAGAAAGTGCAAAGGTCTTCATGCTTATCTCCTAAATGCGTGTACCAATGCGCGGTGAAACCTAGCGTTCGCGCAAAAATATTCGTTATAAACATATCCAATTATGGAATATAAGCAATAGCACGTATAAAAATGCCGCCTACCTGACGTCAGGTGGCGGCGACAAAATAGCGGACTTAGAGAATTGAACTCACGCAAACTAAAACGCTTTTTCCAGCGCAAAGCGTGGATTAGGTTACCGCTTCGGTACATGTGGTACTTAATCTTCCGCCTAATCATGCCGCTACAAGAGAATATGCCACGTTCATGTGTCATCCTCTGCGATTAGCAATCGAGTGCGCTGCCAGCGCCCTCTTCGAATATGGCGAAGCATTGCCTGTTCCGCACCGGCGGTATCGCCATTGCACATGGCTTGAAAAATCGCCTCATGATCAGAAAGTGACCAGCTCTCATAGTCATATCTACCGTGTGTCGATCCGCGAATCATGCTGGCTGAATTGAGCAGCACTTCTGCATTACGTTGCACATAGCGGTTACCCGAAAGCTGATAGATAGCTCCGTGAAACCGGTCGTTAACGCCAAGGAAAGACGCTTCGCTGGCAATCCCCGTACGCTGTTCCTCAAGTATTGCCTCAATCTTCATAAGGTCTGGCGTGCGTGCCTTTTTTGTCGCAAGCCGAGCAGCTAACCCTTCTACCGCCTCCCTCATATCGTATATCTCTTCGACTTTAGCGAGATCTATCTCCGCGACAACGATGCGTCCCCCTGGCGAAGTGCTCAGTAATCCATCAGACAATAATTGTCGGAATGCTTCGCGTACTGGGGTGCGGCTCATATCAAACCTGTCACATATTTCCTTTTCTCCTAAGCGCTTACCCGCTGGAATTTCGCCAGAGCGCAGTAAGTCTCTTAGCTGAATGTACGCCTGCTCTCCCAGCGACAAATCTATATCTTGTTGTTCGCTATCAATACTCATTCAACCTCCATTACGTACGCTTTGTTGTTTCGATGGATGGCACACACACATCACAACCACTACCTAAGTTGAATACAAAACAAACAATTTTAAAAATAAAGTATACAAAATATTCATTTTTATCAAAAATGTATTCAAAAATACCCATAAGGAGCTAATTTGAACCATTCAAGTATACGGAAAAAAGTACTAATTACTCGTACAAGGATCGATACCACGGCCATTGAGCTGCTGAACTCCCATGGATTCGAATGTATTTTTTCACCACCCTATGCTCCCCCTGCGGAAGTGGCGGCACGCCTAAAAGAGACCGGAGCCCAAGCATTGATGGTATCTCAAGGGCGAATGACAGCCGAAGTTATCGGCGCTAGTGCCGAACTATCCATCATCGTTAAGCATGGTAGCGGTGTGAATAATATAAATCTGCAGGCGGCTGAGTCATTAGACATTCCGGTTTATCGCGGCCTTGGCGCCAATGCTCGTGCCGTTGCTGAACAAGCTATTACGCTTGCGCTGGCACTATGGAAATCAATCCCTCGGCTCGACTATGCAACTCGAACAGGCAACTGGCTCAAAGGCGAATTCGTGGGTAACGATATACGCGGCGCCACAATTGGTCTCGTCGGATTCGGTGCTATTGGTCGTGAAGTTGCCAATATTGCCTCTGCTCTCGGAATGAACATCCAGGTTTTTGACCCTCTGATGACTGAAGCCCCTCACGGTATAACGGTTAAAGACGATATTGAGGCCTTACTAAAAAGCTCTGACATCATATCGTTGCACTGCCCTCTAACGTCTGGCACCCGAAACTTGATTGATGAAAAGCGTCTGCAACTTATGCAAAACAATTCTGTTCTAGTCAATACGGCTCGAGGAGGTATTGTCGATGAGCAAGCCCTATCGAAGGCTCTTCATGAAGGCACTATAGCGGGTGCTGCCCTAGATAGTTTTGTCGTCGAGCCACCGGATCCCAACTCATCACTTTGGAAGTCTCCCAACCTGATAGCCACTCCGCATACCGCAGGCTTAACGCCAGGTGCTGAACAAGTCATGGCCGTCACGGCTGCTCAACATATTATCAACCATTTCGCTGGAAACCCGATTGATAAACGCTTTCTTGCCACGCATGCCGCCCTTGGCGGCCTGGAGGAATGATCATGATTGAAGGATTTCGTATACGTACTCAGTGGCAACGTGCGGCCAAGGTAGACGTCGAGCGAGCTCGCGGGATTGCTGTCTCGAATATTTCTGATGTGATGTCTCGTCAATCAGGCTCCCCAGCGTCTATTCGACCATTTCATAGTGGCGGGCCGCTCTCAGGGCCCGCACTTACCGTGCGCTGTCGTCCTGGCGATAACTTAATGTTGCATAAAGCACTACAGATGGTGCAACCCGGCGATGTGATTGTCGTGGATGCAGAAGGTGCTCTCGATAACGCCATTATGGGAGAGCTAATGCTGGCTAGAGCCGTTCAAGCCAAGGCTGCCGGAGTAGTCATTTATGGTGCTATCCGTGACACCAGCGAAATTGCCGCCCAGAACGTGCCTGTTTTTGCAGCCGGTGTCAGCCACCGTGGTCCCTATAAAGACGGCCCTGGCGAGATTGGCTACGCCATTTCTCTGGGAAGCATGGTCATTGAGCCCGGTGACTTGATTGTGGGCGATGCCGACGGGGTACTGGCGATACCGAGGGCAACAGCCAGTGATGTTCTTGACCGCGCAGAAAAGAAGCATGCGGCAGAGATGAAGCAGCTGCAGCAAACACTGAAAGATGAGTACGACAGCACATGGATAGATGCCTCCTTAGCAGCGGGCGGCTGCTACATTTCCGATCACTAAGTGTAGTAACTCAGCATTATTGAGCATGACCAATGGAGACAAACAATGAAAACAACACGTAGATCTGTACTCGGTACCGGCTTGGCTACTTTCCTTCTTTTAACAGGATTATCTTTATCTGCAGCAGCACAGGATTTTCCTACTCGCAGCATTGAGTTTATCGCAGGCTACGGCCCAGGGGGCGGTCATGACACTATGATGCGTTCAATGGCAACTATTATCCGCCAGCTTGACCTGAGTGAACCCGCCATTGCGGTCGTCAATAAGCCTGGTGGATCAGGGGCCTCTTCAATGGGTTATTTGAATACACATAAAGAAGATGGCCACTACCTGATGGCAGCAACATCTTCCTTTATCACGACACCATTATCAGTCAACGTGGGCCTCAGCCATGAGGACTTCACTCCAATCGCTCGACTGGGCATCGACCCGACCATACTGGTTGTCGGTGCTAGATCGTCAATCACTAACTTGGACGATATCAAGAATGCTGACCGGATGCTCAATGTTGCAGGCGGAGGCACCGGTGGTATTGAACATATTGCAACGCTAATGGTTAGCGATGCTTTAGGCGCTAATCTTAATTACATTCCGTTCCAAGGCGACGGGGAAGTCACCACGGCACTACTCTCTGGTCAGATTGACTTCGCCATGATCAACCCAGGTGCAGTGACAGACTTTATTTCTTCTGGTCGTCTAAAAGCCCTGGCCATCACAACAGAAGAACGAACTGAGCTTTTCCCTGACATACCGACCTTTACTGAAGAAGGTTATGACGTAGTGGCCTATGTATTCCGCGGGCTCGTTGCACCTCAGGGTATCAGTGATGAAGCTAAAGTATGGCTAAGCAACTTGGTTGCACAAGTACAAGCGACCCCTGAATGGAAAACTCAGTACCTTGATCCGAACTCGATCATTCCGGATTATCAGGATTCTGACGAGTTCGCGACCTATCTCGAAGAAACCGAAACGCTTTACGAGACAATGTTGGCTCGTCTAGGGCTCATTGGAGAATAATGTCATGCGCGCTGAACAGTTACTGTTAATCGGCCTCACGCTGCTCGGCGCCGCCTTTGTGCTGGGCGGACAGAGCCTTACTTTCCGTGCAAATATTGGCTTTGGCCCAGGCTTTATCCCAGTGCTTGCAGGAGTCAGCCTAGCCCTGTCTTGCGTACTTCAACTGATGCGGCGCCCTCAGGGCGCGGCATCAGCTCTCAACAAGGAAAAAGTAGCTGATCAACCTCCTAATTACAGGGCCCTGTTGATCACACTCGCTATTCTGGTGTTAGGCACTACAGCCATGGAGCTTGGCTCCGTATTGTTGCCCGTCTTTTTGATCATTGCACTACTCTCCCGGTTGGTCGCAGGGCACAACCTCATTCGCACCATCATAGTTGCCACAACGACCATTACCGCCATTTATTTAATATTTTCGGTTTGGCTTGGGCTACCGGTGAACTAAGGAAGGGTGACTATGTTAGAACTAACAGATTTACTTAATGCATTTAGCTTGGTTGCCACACCTGAAAACCTCTTATTAATATTTTTTGCCGGATTGATAGGAACCGTTGTTGGCGCTCTCCCTGGGTTAGGCCCCTCTGCTGGCATTGCCCTCATGATGCCACTAACCTTTGGTATGGATCCTGTGGCCGGCCTCTCTCTATTAACCGGTACTTATCTTGGAACGATGTACGGTGGCCGATTAACCTCCATATTAATCAATACACCGGGTGATGCGCCGGCCATTATTACCGCATTAGATGGCTACCCAATGATGCAGTCAGGGCGCGGTGGATTAGCGCTTGGGTTGTCGGCAATCGCCTCCTTTGTAGGCGGCTGTTTTGGCTTAGCCATGTTAATTTTTTTCGCCCCTATTATCGCAGAGTATGCCATTTTTCTTGGCCCGCCAGAATATTTCCTAATGATGTTGCTTGGCCTCAGCATGATTGTTGTGCTGGCTGGCAGTGATCCTCTTAAGGCCCTTATCGCGACGCTGTTAGGGGTTTTGCTAAGTACGGTTGGCAGTGACTATGTTTCCGGAGAAGTGCGCTATGCAGTAGTACCTGAACTAATCGACGGCATGGACTTCGTGGCGGTCATTATCGGTCTGTTTGGTATTGGTGAAGTACTGCTAAATATCGAAAAGCGCGTAGTATTAAATATGGGTAAGCCACGCTTTCGTATGAGTGAGTTCATACCTGGGCGAAGTGAACTTCGGGAGGCGAGTGCGCCAATCATGCGCGGCTCTATCTTAGGCACAGCCATTGGCGTGTTGCCTGGTGCTGGTGCCACTATTGCCACCTTTATGACCTATATAGCCGAGAAAAAGCTGTCGAAAAAACCTGAAGAGTTCGGCAAAGGATCTATTGCCGGCCTTGCCGCACCGGAAGCAGCAAACAATGCTGCCGTACCCGGCGCATTGATTCCCCTGCTTACACTAGGCATCCCAGGCTCAGGTGGCACGGCTATTATGCTTGGTGCACTAATCATGTTCGGCCTAAACCCTGGCCCGCTTTTGATGGTTCAATCAGCCGATATTGTCTGGGGAACTATCGCCAGTCTGATTATCGCCAACGTGTTCTTGCTCGGCTCCAATGTTCTGTTAATACCTCTGTTCGTTAATGCACTACGCCTCATTCAACGCCACCTTACCGCGATAGTTGTCGCATTTTGCTTAGTGGGTGCATTTGCCATTAACTACAGCGTATTCGAAATATGGATCGTGTTGATCTTTGGTGTGATTGGCTACCTAATGAAAAAGGCAGACTATCCTGCAGGACCCTTTATTCTTGCTTTAGTGCTTAGTCCGCTGGCCGAAAACTACTTCCGGCAATCGATCATGATCGGACAAGGATCATGGAGCATATTTGTCTCCAGACCTCTAACAACGACCTTTACTGTCTGCATTATTGCGGTAATTATTCTGGGTCTAATCAAGCCATTCCTTTCACGGCGTAGCGTTCTCAAAGCACAGCCGTAATTCCGACGAGGGCGCTCCATGACTAACTCGTTGTGGAGCAACTCACTCAATCAGCATTTATAACGACTCCTCTCTTCAAATACGCCAGCCATGAACGTCGTTTGAGCGGAGAGATAGGAATCTATTTTCAAAACGCTTTTTCCAACGCAAAGCGTGGCTGCGTGTGGCCTTCTTTAGTGACGGTTTCAGTGAACATTTCAAGCGGGCGCACCCACAGGCCGTAGTCGCCGTAAAGAGCGCGGTAAACCACCTGCCACTCTTCGCTTTCGCTATGCTGGGCGGTGCCGAGCACTTCGTAAAGGCTGCCTTTATAATGGCGATAGATGCCGGGAACGGGAGCGGTCATGGTGATTCCTTATGGGCGGCATGGGCTTTTTTAGCGAGGCGTTCGAGCACTTTTGAGGCGGCGACAAAGCCAAAGGTGCCGGTCAAAAAGGTGGCGGCGCCAAAGCCTGACGCGCAATCTAAGCGCGTAGCTTCGCCACTGCCGGGCTTTTGCAGGCATACCTCACCGTCACCGCTGGGATACACCAATTGCTCGTCGGAGTAGACACACTCTACCGAGAAGCGCCGCTTGGGGTTGCGGGAGAAACCGTAGTCACGGCGCAGTCGTGAACGCACTTTAGATAACAGCGGGTCGTGCTCGGTGCGGGTAAGGTCAGCGACCTGAATGCGCGTTGGGTCGGTTTGCCCGCCGGCGGCGCCGGTCACGGTAATCGGAATCTTGCGGCGCTTGCACCAGGCGATGAGCGCGGCCTTGGCGATCACGCTGTCGATGGCATCTACCACATGGTCGGCGTCATCCGGGATACGCTCGGCGAGATTGGTGGGCGTTACAAAAGCGCTGTCGGCAACGATCTCGATCTCAGGCGCAATCAGACGGCACCGGCTTGCCAGCACCTCCACTTTAGGCTGGCCAATGGTGCCATCCAGCGCGTGGATTTGGCGGTTAACGTTGGAAACACACACATCGTCTAGGTCGATCAACGTAAGCTTGCCAATCCCGGAGCGCGCCAGTGCCTCAACGGCCCAGCTGCCCACCCCGCCGACACCCACCACCACCACGTGAGCATGACGAAACACGTCAACAGCGCGCTGGCCGTAAAGGCGACGAATCCCGCCAAAGCGAGCGTCGTAATCGGCAGAGGCTGGCAGGTTGGTAGCTGAAATCGCGGAGAACATAGAGGGATCACTCATAGCGCTTGGAGGGCGGAAAGCGGTGTGTGAGGTGGCGTACGCACACTATCCAGCGGTAAGTGTCCGGCCCAGCCAAGGTGATTAAACAGCGCGACCATGGTGTCGTCCACGGCGCAGCTTAACTGTACGCGTTTATCCAACATCGGATGATCGAAGGCTAAATAAGTGGCGGCTAGCAGTAAACGTGGTGCGCCCAGCTGCTCGGCAAAAAAACGATTGTGGACACTTTTGCCATGTTTGGCATCGCCAATAATGGGATAGCCTCGTCGCGAAAGATGGCGGCGAATCTGATGGCGACGTCCGGTCAGCGGCCTCGCCTCCACCAGCGAGTAACGCGCCACCGAATAGCGGTCGACCTGAACAGGCAGTTCGACACTATCCAGGCGGCGAATATCAGTCATCGCGGGCATTGCGGGCATTTCCGCCTTAGGCCGCGTGCCGTCCTCTTCCCGCAGCGGATAGTCTAAACGCTCGCTTTCAGGGGCATTGCCACGTACCACGGCGAGGTAACGTTTCTCGACCTGGCGCTCACTAAAGGCCTCGCTGAGCAGCCCCGCCACTGCGGATGAAAGCGCAAATACAATCACGCCTGAGGTAGGGCGATCCAACCGGTGAACGGGATACACCCGCTTGCCAAGCTGGTCGCGCAACCGCTGGAGCAGGAACTCTGTTTCGCCACGCGCTAGCGCCGAGCGGTGCACTAAAAGCCCCGATGGCTTATGCACCGCAACGAGATACTCATCCTGATAGAGGATAGTGAGTGGCGTCATAACGCTCCCCGGTAAAAGCTAGCGACAAAAACGGTCTAGAACGGTTATCTAAGAACTATTTACACAAACTATTTACACAAACTGTTTACACAAACTGCTTATAAAAATAGGGCGCCATTGTCGCGGCTTGGCAGCGAGATGTCATCCGCTTGATACGATAAACCTTTTAGCCATTTATAGTTATGTTATATGATTACATAAATGATCAATAAGGAGTTCCTGATGAAACGCTCTTCTGTGGCATGGCTGGCTAGCTGAGCACAGGCTGAGCCATCGCCTGGCAGACATCAGGTAACGGCCCTGAGTAGCGCTTTACATCGTTCGTTGGCATAGTGGTGGTGTGGCAGCTACCTTAAATGGGCAACGCTGTCACAGCGTTTCCATGGATTAGGAAGGAGAAATTACTATGCGCTATATAGCTTCGCTTACCGGCATTGCCGCCTCATTACTGCTCGCAAGTACAGCGGCGCAGGCTAACGAAACGCTTGACGTTGAGATGCATAAAGTCAGCGTTGACGGTGTTGAAGAGTCGATTGGCACCGTTTCACTCGAAAGCACCGAGCACGGTTTATTGCTAACCCCGTCACTCACGGATATGGAGCCCGGTGTTTACGGTTTCCACGTTCACCAGAACGCCAACTGCGATCCTGCCGAGAATGACGACGGCGAAATGACCGCGGCGCAAGCCGCCGGCGGCCACTATGACCCGGAAGAAACGGATACCCACCTAGGCCCCTACGGCGAAGGCCATTTGGGTGACCTACCGGTGCTAACGGTCAATGAGGATGGCGAAGCCAACCTCCCCGTGCTGGCACCGCGCCTAAGCATGGAAGATATGCCGGGCCGTAGCATAATGATCCACGCAGGCGGCGATACCTATAAGGATGAGCCCCACCTTGGCGGTGGCGGCGCTCGCATGGCCTGCGGTGTCGTTGAGTCTTAAGACAAGCGTTCACTTCGGCATCAAAAACGGGCAGCCACTGGCTGCCCGTTTTATTGACGGTTTATCGAAAATCACCAACTAAAGTCTAGCTGTGATCTACGGGCCTTATCTGTACATTCATCCCGGTTTAAACGCACCTGCTGGTGTGCCAGCGTGCTAGTAAGCGTCTTGCCGACTCCGGCTAATCCCTCTAACTGCTCTAGGTACCTTAGATGATCACCTTTATTGTATCGATCCTGCTGCTAATTGCAGGCTACTTTACCTACGGGAAGTTCGTTGAGCGCGTGTTCGTGACCGACCGCAAACGACGCACACCAGCCTTCACCATGCGCGATGACATCGACTACGTGCCGATGAATACCACGCGTAACTCACTCATTCAGCTATTAAACATTGCCGGCGTAGGGCCGATTTTTGGACCGATTCTTGGCGCGCTTTACGGCCCGGTTGCCTTTGTATGGATTGTGGTCGGCTGCATCTTTGCCGGTGCCGTGCACGATTATCTAACCGGCATGATCTCAATTCGTAACCACGGTGCTCACTTACCACAGCTAGCGGGCAAATTTCTCGGCAAAGCGATGAAGCACGTCGTTAATGCTTTTGCCATTTTGCTACTGCTGCTGGTCGGCACGGTCTTTGTCACCTCTCCCGCTGCGCTGCTGGCGAATATGACCTCACTGTCGATGACGCTGATTATCGTGGCCATCTTTATTTACTACTTAATCGCGACACTGCTGCCGATCGATAAAGTCATCGGCCGTATTTATCCTTACTTTGGTGCGCTACTGCTGTTCAGTGCGGCCGGTATCGGCATTGGCTTGATTGTCACCGGCGCGCCCATTCCTGAGCTATCTTTCGAGAACATGCATCCTGAAGCAGCTCCTATCTTCCCGCTGCTGTTTTTAACGATCTCCTGTGGTGCACTTTCCGGCTTTCATGCTACTCAAACACCGATCATTTCGCGCACCACGCAAAACGAAACGAATGGACGCAAAATTTTCTACGGCATGATGATCACTGAAGGCGTGATCGCGATGATTTGGGCCGCCGCCGCTATGAGCCTGTTCTACGGCGACCAAACGCTGTCCGACGTACTTGCCGCCGGTGGCCCTGCCGCTGTCGTTAGCGAAGTTTCTACCACCATGCTCGGCGCTGTAGGCGGTACGCTGGCCATACTCGGCGTTATCGTGCTGCCGATCACCTCTGGTGACACCGCTTTCCGCAGCGCGCGGATGATTATCGCCGACTACGTTAAAGTCGATCAAAAGCCGATGATTAAGCGCATTCTGGTGGCCCTACCGCTGTTTGTTGTCTCCTATGCACTAACGCATATGGACTTCACGCTGCTATGGCGCTACTTCTCCTGGGCGAACCAAACCACCGCAGTTATTGCCCTGTGGGTAGGCACCATGTACTTAGTGCTGTCGCGTAAGCCCCATTTGATCACCTCGATTCCGGCCACCTTTATGACCATGGCGACCTTCACCTACCTAGCCTACGCGCCGATTGGCTTTGGCCTGCCGCTAAATACCAGCTACTTTGTGGCGGCGTTAGGAACATTGCTCTGCATTGCGCTATTTATGAAACGTGTTCGTCGCTTAAGCCGCACCACGTTTGCGGTTGATGAGCCAGCAGAGAAATTTGGTACGGGTGACGAAGGTTTCGCTACCGCCACAAAATAACTGCCTATAGATAGACGGCAAACAGCCGACTAATAACGATTAAGCGCTGATTTTTCAGCGCTTTTTTTATGTCTTCCTACGGTCCATTTGGCACTGCCCTATAATCTTTTGTATCGAGACTAATATTGCCGCAGCAACAAGAAATGATATACCATAACAATAACTAATAGCTTAGCCGCTTTACTAGAGATGTTATCAATGTGCAGCGATCCTGTTTTATCCGTGCGTGACCTGCGCATTCAAATTGGCCGACACCCGGTGGTTGATGGCCTCTCGTTTGACGTATTACCTAGCGAGCGTGTTTGCCTGCTAGGCGCATCCGGGTCGGGTAAATCGTTCACTGCTAAAGCGGTGCTGGGTCTCTTACCTCCCAACGCCCAGGTGCAGGGCAGCATCCGCATTCAGGGCCGAGAGGTTATTCAAACGCCCGCCGCGCGGCGTCGAAAAGATACTCGGGTGTCGATGGTATTTCAGGATTCGCTCTCGGCGCTCAACCCCTTGGTCTCGGTAGGCTCTCAATTACGTGAGCCGTTTTCGCGCCATCATTGCCTATCGCGCAAAGCTGCCGATCAAGCCGCCGTGGCCCTGCTGGGGGCCATGGGCTTGGATGACCCTCAGCGGTTGATCAAGCGAACCCCAGCTGAGCTTTCCGGCGGCCAGCGCCAGCGTGTCTGCATTGCGCTGGCGATGGCCTGTAAAACCTCGCTGATGGTCACCGATGAGCCCACCACCGCGCTAGATGTGGTCACCCAGGCCCAGGTACTGCGGGCGTTACGTGAACATACGGACACCGCACATAGCGCGCTGCTATTTATTACCCACGACCTTCACGCTGCAGCGCAGCTTTGCAAGCGAGCCGTAATTATTGAGCGTGGTGTCATGATTGAAAGCGGCGCGCTGGACACTTTGATTACAGCTCCTCAGCATCGTTTCACTCAGGAACTGGTAGCCGCCGCCCACAGCGTACATCCGACCGAACTAACGAATGCGGCCGAGCTAATGCCCGTTGACTACTTAAAGAGTGCCTAGATGCAGCGCGCAACCCCCTTTAATGGCCGAGTCGTTTTAAATGACCTTGCGGTGGTGAGCGAAAAAACTGCTTTCCTCTCGGCACGTGGGCTCAATAAGAGCGTTTCACTGCCTCGCGAGGTGTTCTGGCGGGCATGCAAGCGCAAGCAGTTAATGAGCGATATCGACCTGGCGCTTTATCCCGGCGAACGCGTGGGGTTGGTGGGCCTATCCGGCTCGGGTAAAACCACGTTATTGCGCTCACTTTTAGCAATTGAAGCCCCCGATACCGGCTCGGTTACCTGTCAGCAGAAAGCTGTACGCCCCGCCTCTACGGCCAAGCTCAGGTGGTACCGTCAAGCGGTTCAATATATCCCTCAGGACCCGGCTTCCTCGCTTGACCTGCGGATGAGCGTTCGCGCCTTGGTCGCCGAGCCGCTAATTAGACTCAAGGTTGATTGCGATCCGGTTGAACGCGCTTGCGAAGCGTTAGAGCAGGTTGGTCTGGATGCGCATTTTCTGGATCGCAAGCCTCATGAGTTGTCTGGCGGCCAGGCTCAGCGAGTAGCGATTGCCCGCGCCATTGCTACTCGCCCGCGCTTTTTATTGGCCGATGAGCCGCTCAGCGGCCTCGACCTGCCGGTTCGCACCCAGGTTATCAACGTACTCAAACAGCTTTGCGATGAGAACGGGACTGGGCTGTTGATGGTGTCGCATGACTTATCAGTCGTTGCCAAGCTGTGCCAGCGCACGCTGGTGATGGATGACGGCAGCATTGTTGAAGACCGCCCCACCGCTGAGCTATGGCGTAACCCTCGCCATCCGGTCACGCGGGACTTGATTAATGCCGTCTCCCAACTGCCTACCTGTGCTTATCCAGACTGCAACGCCGCTGAGGTAGAAGCACTCTTATAAACGTGCGAGGTAAACCGCCAGAGACTTTTTAACCCCATTCGCCCGGCACAGCGCTTAGGCATTGACCTAGCGCGTTTGGGCAATCGCTTGCCTGTTAGCCACTTTACTTAGGAGAGTTTTCAATGTTACGCCGCCCGCTTCGTCTTTCCCTACCCTTTGCCCTGGCTGCTCCTTTACTGCTTGCCGGTTGTTTTGAAGAACAGCGCGACACCATCTCATCGGATGTTGGCCAGCGTATTAATGTGGCCATGCTTCAGCCACCCCGCTCGGGGTTAACGCCGCTATCCGACGATGCGTTTAAGCTGTCGCGCTGGAGCAATGCAGAAACCCTGATTCGCCTGGATGCCAACAGCGACCCCCAGCCATTTCTGGCCACCGAGTGGCAACAACTTGACCCGAAAACCTGGCGGTTTCTCATTCGCGACGGCGTAGCATTTCACGATGGCACAGCGCTAACAGCCAATGCCGTGGTGAATTCGCTCACCGCAGCCACTCAGGCAACCCCGAAGCCGCGCATTCTAGACGGGGTCACTATGACCATCGAAACCGATGGCGATAATGCGGTGATTGTGCACACAGAAGAAGACGATCCGCTGATTCCTAACCGGCTTTCCAGCCCACAGCTGGCGATTTTAGCCGCCAAAGCCTACGGGGATGATGGCCGGGTCAATCCTATCGAAGCAGGCACTGGCCCGTTCGTTTTGAAAGAGATCAACGGTACCACCAGCGCCAAGCTTGACCGCTTTGAGGGTTACTGGGGCGAGCCTGCGGCAGCGGCCGGTATTGATGCCGACTACGTGCCCGATGGTACCGCGCGGGCAGCGTCATTAAGAACCGGCGTGGCGGATGTGGTTGAAGCTATCCCGGTATCGCAGGCCGCTCTTCTCGACCCTGAGCGTGTTCATGAAGTGCCTATGCCGCGTACCAATACGCTCTATCTCAACACTCAGTCTGGCCCGCTGGCTGACCCGGCTCTGCGCGCGGCGATACGTGAAGCGATTGATCGCCCGTCGATTGTAAACACCGTCTATGAAGGCCGTGCCGATATTGCCGAGGGCTTGCTAGGCCCGGCGCTTGCCTGGGCGAGCGGTATTCGCACGCCGATAGAGGATCTTACAGCGCCCACCGCGCCGAACGGTACCGAGATTACCCTAGCCACCTTTACCGACCGCGCAGAGCTTCCCGAAGTCGCCGTTCTGCTGGAACAGCAGCTAACCCGCGCCGGCTTTAACGTTCGCCAGGAAGTGCGTGAGTACACGCATATCGAAGCAGACGCACTGGCGGGTGAATTCGATGCGTTTATTCTCTCTCGGGCGACGGTACTCGACTCCGGCGATCCGGTGGCCTACATGTTTAGCGACTTCGCCTGCGCGGGCTCTTTTAATATCGCCCAACTGTGCGACCCAGCCGTAGATGAGGCGCTAGCCACCGCTGCCGTTCTGCCCACTGGCGAAGCACGACGCCAAGCGATTATCGATGCAGAAACGGCCATTTTGCGTACCGATGCGGCGATTCCCATGCTGCATGAGCGCGTTATTCAGGGCGAATCGGCACGCGTTGCCAATGCCGAACGCGATCCGCGCGAGCGTATGCTGATCACCGAAAAAACCATGTTCAACAACGATAGCGAGTCCTAAGGGCACATCACGAATGACGACCGCGATACCGTTGCGCTTGTGGCGCCGCCTGCGCATTGAACCCTTTATCCCGCTGATCTCGCGCCTGGTAACATTGGCGGGCGTGGTGGTTCTGGTCGGGCTGCTGCCGTGGCTATCAGGACGGGACCCTGCGCTGAGTATTCTGCGAGCGCGTTCTGCCGAACAAGAGGCAACGCCCGAAGCTTTGGCAGCCATTCGTGCCCAGCTTGGCCTTGAGCTTGGCCCGCTTGAACAGCTGCAAAGCTGGCTGATAGGGTTAATGCGTGGCGATGCGGGCAACTCCTGGATATCTGGCGCGCCCGTACTGCCGGGCATGTTAAAAAGCGCGCAGGTATCGGTCACGTTAATGGCGTTTGGCATGCTGGTAGCAGTTATCACGGCCACTCTTATTTGCGTGCCGGTGGTTCGTCGCGGCCTTAACGGCCGGGTCAGCCGCTCATCCGGCGCGGTTGGCGCAACGCTGACAGCTCTGCCTGAGTTTTTGCTCGCGTCCATACTGCTGGTCATTTTTGCCGCCTGGCTCAACTGGCTGCCACCTTACGGCTGGCGCGGTTTAAGCTATGCCGTACTGCCTGCCTTGGCGCTAGGCTTACCGGCAGGCGGCTTGCTGGGTCGGCTGTTTAGCGATGGTCTGGCGGCGACGTTTACCGAGCGCTGGGTGGCCACCTGGAGCGTGGCGGGTTTTTCACGCAGCCGGATTACCTTGGCAACACTGCGACGAACCCTACCTAGCCTTATGCCTCAGGTGGGCATGGTGATGGTAGGCTTAACCGGTGGTGCGATTGCCGTCGAGCAGGTGTTTTCTATTCCAGGGCTTGGTCGGGCAACGCTGGGAGCAGCAGCGGCGCAGGACATGCCTGCGCTTCAAACCGGGATTCTTATTCTACTGGTGATTGCGATTGTGCTGGGCAGCTTGGCCAACATTGGCCGCGCGCTGCTGCTAGGGCGTGCGTTTCGGCTGGGCGCACTGCCGGTGGCGCATAGCGAGCGACATGCCCAGCGAGGGGCATGGGTAGTACCCTCGGTGGCCATCGCCCTGCTATGTGTGCTGGTGGTTGCAGGGATGACACGTGACCCGTTTAGCTCATTGTTTATGCGTCTTGAGCCGCCAAGCTGGGCACTGCCACTAGGCGCGGACGGAACGGGACGGGATATTCTGGCACGCGTTGCTCACGGGGCGCTTTCCACCATGGGGATGGCCGTTGCCGTTGTCTGCTTGTCGCTGGTGCTCGGGCTTCTCATGGGCTTGGCGCCAAGGCTTGCAACCGGTCCGATTGAAATCACCAAGGCTACTCCGCCCACGATTGCGGGGCTTATCGTGGCGGGGCTGGCAGGGCCTAGCGCCAGCGGCGCCATTATTGCCGTAACAGCGGTTGCCTGGGCACCGCTGGCGGCCCATACGGCAGCGCTGGTTGCCGAAGTCAAAGCCCAACCCCACGTGCGGATTACGCCTATTTTAGGCGTCGGCCATTTTCGCTTGATGAGCCGTTATGTGTTGCCAGCAGTACTTGGCCCGGTGTTTCGCCATGCCATGCTGCGCTTACCAGGAGTGGCGCTCGCCCTTGCGGCATTGGGCTTTCTGGGCCTTGGCCCACGCCCGCCGTCACCTGAGTGGGGGCTAATACTGGCCGAAGGCATGCCCTATATCGAGCGTGGGCCCTGGACGGTGCTTATCCCTGCGCTGGCGCTGATTCTGCTTTCCATCCTCGCCGTATCGCTTTCAAGCATTGTCGGCGTCAGGAAAGTATCACGTTGACTATATGGAGCAACCATCAGTGGAATTAGCCTGTAATCCCGTTTTTCTTTTAGCACGTTTTATATAACAATCTGGATTGCTGTAAATAGCAGGCTATTCGATACAAAAACAGGCGCCTCCTGCATCCTATGACTAGCCCACGCTCGAGCGAATGCTCCGTTGTTGTGCTGCTGTTGTTATTACCGTTGGTAGGTAATTAGCGCAATTTTGCATATCAATTAACAGCCGTTATTAGCTCATTACCTTCTGTGAAGGCAAGAATATTGGCGTACTGCAAGTCCCCCATGGATTCGCGCGTATTAATAGTACCCGAACCTTGATGGGGCTGAAGCAAGACATTTTCTTGATCGCACAACCGCGGATCTACATGCGGCTCAGTTGCAAAGACATCAAGCGCAGCACCCGCTAAAAATCCGCCTTGCAGACGCTGAATTAGCGCATCCTCATCAATCACCGTGCCTCTGGAAACATTGATCACAACGGCATCGCTAGGTAATGCACTGAGTACCTCAGCCGATACGAAATGGCGAGTTTCATCTCCACCCACTAGCGTTACAAACAGAACATCCACCGAGCGTGCTAGATCGATGGCATCGGCATGATAAACCCAATCAGAAGGTACTTGTTTGGCCTGACGTGATTGGTAATGCACGGTGGTTTTGAACGCTACCATGCGGTCAGCAATTTCCTTACCTATCCGCCCCATTCCTAATATGCCAACACGCAGACCGCTGGTATGTGCATTCAGCGGAAATGAGCCAATACGCGCCCAGTCTCCGCTGCGCACCCAGCGATCACCAGCAATAAGGCGACGCTTGAGGGCCAAATACATTCCGACGGCCAAATCAGCGACATCATCATTTAGCACGTTGGGCGTATTAGTCACCGTGATACCGCGGCTCGTAGCCGCGTCGATATCGATATCGTCGTAACCCACACCAAAGTTGGCAATCAGACGCAAGCTGGGAAGCGCATCCATTTCAGCAGCACCAAAAGGTGAGTGACCATGACAGGCAACTGCAGCACAGGCCTGCCGCTCGTCGCTAGCGAGACTCATCAACTGCTGCGGAGTATCAACAGAGCACGTGATAAAACGAGTTTCTAACCGTTCACGCTGTTGGGGAGAATAAGCACCTACTAGGATTATATTAGATCGGGGCATATATACAGTTTCATCCTTCTGAATAAGCATTAACGGGCACTGGCAGCAACAATGATTCGATCACTTGTTAGCTCGATCAAGTAACCCTTCTCGTTCGATAGCAAGGGTCTGCTCGCGCGTACGCCGGTGCAGCACGCCTAGCGCGGCTAATGCCGTATCCGCATCGGCCTCAGCGATTGCCCGCATGATTTCCACGTGGGGAGGTCCCGTATCAGCTAGGCCCAAATCCGCGAACTGTGACAAGAAAAAGCCAATTCGGCGCGATACCGCATGCAATGGCATGATGGTCTTAGCAGCAACAGCGTGCCTGGCTGCTTCACACACTCGTTCGTTGAAACGCTTATCAATCTGTGAGAAAGCTACGTTATCGGCACTTTTTAAGGCCTTTTCGGCCTGGTCGGCCATACGCAGGAACTCTTGCCGTTGGCTATCGCTAGCCAGTTGGCTCGCGCGCCTGATAAGCAACCCTTCAACATGCTGGCGAACGTCTAAAGCCTCAAGAGCTGTCGTCGTATCAATCGGCTGGATAAAAATCCCCTGCCTGGGCAGAACGCTAAGCAAATAGTCTTGCTTAAGTCTTAATAGCGCTTCCCGAATGGGTGTTCGACCCATATCGAGCCGCTCGCAGAGTGCCTGCTCCGTCAGAATCTCTCCCGGTACTAGGGTCAATGTAACGATCATCTCTTCGATGATCGTATAGGCCTCCTCTGCACGCGAGAAAAGCGTTGATATAGTAGAACCGTAAGATCCGCTCATGTTGATTTAACTCTGCCTGTATTGCGACGTAGAAGCGCTAGCAAGGGAGGAACCACCCAGATAGCGATAGTGATTACTGCTAGAGCCAAGGCGATAGGGCGACTGAAGAAGACCAGCATATCGCCATTTGATTTTACCAATGTATTAAGAAAATTCTCTTCAACGATGGGAGCCAATACGACGCCGAGAATCGCTGGCGCAAGCGGAAAACCATTTTCTTCCATGAAAAAGCCAAGTATACCGGCGCACAGCATTGTCACGACGGCAAACACCGTATTCTCCACCGCGAACGCACCGATAATGCAAGCCGCGATGATTAAGGGCATTAAAATCGTTCGCGGCACGGCTAGAATGTGCCTGAAAATACGGATCGCAAGATAGCCAAACGGTACAATCAGAATATTGGCGAGTAAGAAGGCAAGAAATACTGCGGTGATAAGATCACCTTGCGTCAGAAAAACGGTAGGCCCTGGGTTAAGCCCTTTCATATAAAGGACGCCTATAATCACAGCTGTCAGGCTGTCACCAGGAATACCAAACACTGTGGCCGGGACGAGAGCTCCACCAATCGACGCATTATTGGCAGCACTGGCTGATGCTATGCCATCGACGATTCCAGTGCCGAATTTTTCCGGGTGACGGGATTGTTTCTTCGTGCTGGCATAAGCGATATAAGAGGCAATGTCAGCTCCAGCCCCCGGAATAGCGCCGACCAGAGTCCCAATGCCGCAACCCTGCAGTATCTGAAACCCCATGCGCTTAATCTCAGACAGCACTCCCCGAAAAACATCATCTAACTTGCCTACCGGTGCAAGCTCATCGCCCTTTGGCGACAGCGCAAATCGAAAGACTTCTGATAAGGCAAATAAACCGATGAGCACCGGTATAAAGCCTAGCCCGCCGGAGAGATATTCCGTGCCGAAGGCGAAACGAGGCTGTCCAGATACCGGGTCAAGGCCTACCATTGCAATCAACAAACCAAGGCTTAAGGAAACAACTCCCTTAGCGGTTGAGCCCTGAGAGACGGCAATCGCTGCGGTCAGACCCATGCAAGCCAGCCAGAAATACTCAACTGAGCTAAACTGTAGGGCTAAATTCCCTAATGAGGGCGCTGCAAAAATCAATACGATGCTGCCGAATATCCCACCTATTGACGAGCATACTAAGCCTGTTCCCAGAGCGAGCCCTGCCTGCCCCTTCTGAGTCATTCTGTAGGATTCATCAACATAAGCTGCGGAAGCTGGTGTTCCAGGAATACGTAACAGTGCGCCGGGAATATCTCCCGAAAAAATACCCATAGCGCAGAGAGTGACAACGCCTGCTAGCGCGGGCACAGGATCCAAGAAGTAACTGACGGGAACCATTAGGGCGACCGCCATCGCAGCGGAAAACCCGGGAATAGCACCAATCACGAGCCCATAAAGAGCGCACGCGAGCATGACACCAAGTGTTGTGGGCGTGAACAATAACGCTAGAGCATTCATTACCATGTCAGAGTCCCCGCGAATGGTGTTAACAGGCCCCAAGGCAACTGCACCGACATTAACTGATAAAAAAAGCTATGGAAGGCGATGCTACCAATAACAGCAATGCCCAGATCTCGACCAAGACGGCGGTGGAAATAAAACAATAATGAAAAAAGCACCAGCGGCATCGTTACCAAAAAACCCAGAATTTTGACGGTAAAGATATAAAAAAGAATAACGGCAATCACAAAGCCAATGGTTAATAGCGATTTCCATACATCCTGATCACTATCGATGCGCACCCAAGTAGCTATCTTGCCTTGGCTGGAAACAATCCGCTTCGCCAGTACAGACAACCCACATATAACAAGCACAATACCGATCAAGGTAGGAAAGAAGCCCGGCCCATAATCGATAAACTGCAGTGTCGGTAACTGTTGAGCAAAAAAAATGACCATGCTGCCGAAGCAGATAATGAGTAGCCCACTGATACTGTCGTCGAATTTCAAAGCGATGACTCCAAGTACGACTGTCTGAACTGCGGCGGCACTTAGGCATGCCGCCGGCGAATGACAAGCAAGAATCAGTTGCTTTTGACTAAACCGATGGTTTCGATGAGCTCGCGTACCGAGGCCTGTTGCTCGTTCATAAAATCGCTGAACGTAAGGGCATCACGCCACTGAATACCAAAACCGCGATCAGTCATCTGTTGGCGCCATTGATCGTCGTTCACGATTTCATGCATAGCGCTTTCAAGCCGCTCGACGATCTCATCAGGTAACCCTTGGGGAGCCACTAGTCCACGCCAGGCTCCCAGCTGCAAGCCTATGTCGGTAGCTTCGGCCAGCGTAGGAACGTCAGGGAAAGCTTCCAGCCTTTCATCACCCATCACTACTAGCGATTTGATGCGCCCCGCCTGTATCAAGGGACTAGCCTCAGGCAGAGAAGAAGGAACAATATCGACACCGCCAGCAGCAAGATCCTGCAATGCAGCGGCAGCCCCTTGACCTGATACAAAACGCACCTTTGATACGTCAACACCGTACTGATCCATCATTGTTGCAACAGCCATGGGCCAGGAGCCCCCGCACCCACCACCGCAGGCAATAACATAATCCTCTGGAGACTGCTGAATATCATCCAAAGCCTGCTCGATATTCTCCCAAGGACTGTCGTCGCGAACCTGGAAGCCAGCCGGATCAAAGTTGAACTGTGCAATAGCAGTAAAGTCTGCTGCATCAAAGTCGGCCTGCCCCATCGCCGCGTAATGGGCGAAATTATAAAGAACCCCCAGCGTATAGCCGTCGGGATCAGCATTTTTGATTGAGGAAAGACCTATTACACCTCCCCCTTGCCCCTGATTAATTACATTGAAGGGTTGGCCGAAATATTCCTGAAGCCTTTCAGCCAACATTCGCCCGGTCTGATCGGTACCGCCGCCAGCACCCGAAGGAACGACAATATTGACAGGTCGTTCCGGCCATTGAGCCAACGCCAGAGAGGGAATAAGGCCAGCAATAAGTAGCGCCGATGCTGTTAGAAAGGTTGTTTTGCGCATAGTCACACTCCTTTGATATATCACGATATATAAAGCTTTTTAAATGCACTATGTCAAAGCAATGAAGCTTAAACTTTAGTCTTTGAAGCAAGTTTCAGTCGTGAAAAAAACATCCATTAAACGGAACAAGCAATTGATTTAGTTAACTATTAATATTATAAATGTGATGGAAGTTTTTTGAAGAATGGCGGCAAATGCTTTGCGGCAGGAATAATATGTAGAGGCTCTATAGCTTCATGGTTATTTTCAGAGAGCGGAAAGTCAGGCAAGACTCTGGCGACTAGCTCATAACTCGCGAGTCGCCTAATAGAAAACGGGCAGCCCATGGGCTGCCCGTTTTGCTTTGCGCATTAACGTGAAACGATCACTTAATACGGTAATACTGCCAGCGTATTTATTCTTCGCCAGCCATCTGCATTTGGCGCTGCAGGTAGTTCTGGATACCCACCTGTTCGATCAATTTCAGCTCAGTTTCGATGTGGTCGATGTGACCTTCTTCATCGGCGAGCAGGTCGCGCAGCATATCGCGAGTAACGTAGTCTTTTACGCTTTCACAGTAGGTGATGGCTTCAATGTAATCGTTGCGGCCATCGTGCTCGATTTTTAGATCGCTTTCGAGCATCTCTTTAACGTTTTCACCAATGTGCAGCTTGCCCAGGTCTTGCAGGTTGGGAATGCCTTCTAGGAATAGGATGCGCTCGATGATCTTGTCAGCGTGCTGCATCTCTTCGATGGATTCTTCGTACTCCCACTTGGCCAGTGCTTTCAGGCCCCAATCTTTGTACATTTTGGAATGCAAAAAATACTGATTAATCGCGACGAGTTCGTTACCAAGCGCCTTGTTGAGATGCTCAAGAACTTTAGTATCACCTTTCATAATGTCACCTTTTCAACGGTAATGCTGATGGTTAAGCCAGTGTTTAAGTGGCCTTTAAATAATGCGATCAAGCAGTTACGTTAGAGAAGGAGTATAGACGCACATAGCTACACTCCCAGCTTTCCTGAGAGTATAGATAAGGTGTTTAAAAGTTCAAGAAAATCATACATTTGCAAACGATAACTCTAACAAGAGTGATTCGCGTCACACGGCGTAAGCAAGTCCCATATCGGCTTCTTGACGCGCTTCTTGTACGGCATCGCGGGTAATAGATTTGGCATAGCACGCGCACTTACCGCACTGCGTTGCGCAGCCGGTTGCTTCGCGTACTTCCCGCCAGCTGCGCGCACCGTCGCTTACCTGCTGACGAATCTGATGATCGGTTACTCCCTTGCACACACAAACGTACATGGTGACACCTCATATAAGCTATGAGATGAATGTAAATGATTCGTATACATCTTATCAAGTAGAAATGACTGCTTTTTGGGAGGCATTCGTCTTAACACACAGCTGCCGCTCGATAACATATTGGCGCCGCGACATTTTTTGCAGGCAATAATTTTCGCCTAATTATTATTTTTCGGCGCAAATTCGACCGCGTTAGCCTTTTGGCAGTACGACGGTTTGCGTTTTAGACACAATATCTGGCCAGCTACGTCGTTGTGGGTCGAACAGCACCCACAGATAGCCTAACCCAAGCGTCAGCAGCGATAGCCACGCAACGCCGCAGCGAATGAGGCACTGCGTCACGCTCAGTGAATAGCCCTCTCGCGTTTGCACACGCAGCCGCCATGCCTGCATTCCCAGAGTCATGCCGCCGCGCGTCCAGGAGAAAACAAAAAACAGGCTGACAAACACGACCAGCATGATTCGCAGGCTCCAAACATCGCAGGCAGTGGCGCCAATGTCTTCAGGCGACTGGCCCAGCATATAGCGGAAAAACATTAGGTGAACCACCGTCACTGCAATCCAGATTGCCGTAACCAAAAAGCCGTCGTAGAGCATGGCGCCTAAGCGGCGGCCTAGGCCTGCTGGCCACGCATCACCCAACTGAGTAAAGCGTCGCGTGCGCATCTTGCTAACCGTTGCGGCGTAAGAAATAGATCCCGACCCCGGCACACACAAGCGTCGGCACTAAGACGGCCCACACGGGTGAGAATCCGAAAATCGTTGATGCAGGCGCCAGTAGGTCTTGCACATATTTAAAGCTGAGGCCGGTAATTACCCCGTAAAACACGCGGGTACCCGCGGCCACGGTGCGCAGCGGGCCAAACACGAACGAGGCCGCAATCAGCACTAATGAGCCCATGGTGAGTGGCATTAGCATTTTCTGCCAAAAATACAGCAGTGCCTGATCATTTTGCAGGCCTTGATCAGCGAGAAACTTCGCGTAGTACCAAAGCTCACTGGGCGCCTGGCTTTCTATATCGCGCAGCAAGCGCTCAAGCTGCGTGGGGGTAAAGGACGTTTCCCACCCCATGCTTGCGGCCTGGTCGGACTCAGTGTGATTATCGAAGATGCGCGTCGTAGAGACGTTTTCCAAACGCCAGGCGCCGTCTTCCCAAAGCGCGCGCTGGGCATAGGTGGCTTCCACTAGCTGCCGGTCATCAAAGCGGTAGCGGGTTAAATCAAGCACCACATCATCAGCACGGATCGCCCCGAAGCGGTAGACGCTGTCGCCCTCAATCTGCCAGCCACTGCGGCTAGTCAGCATCGTGCCTTCGCCCTGAATCTTTTCTAAGCGCCACGCCTCAGCGTGTTGTTCGGTGCGCGGGCTGACGTATTCAGCCACCAGCAACACCACGACGATCACCAGCAGCACAGGCTTCATCACGCCCCACACAATACGTGCGAGGGAGCGCCCAGAGGCGCGCATAACGGTGAGCTCGTTATTAGAGGCCATGCTGCCCAAGCCAATTAACGCGCCAATTAACACTGCCACCGGGGCATATTGATAGAAGCGCCACGGCGTACGCATCAGCAAGTAAAACAGCGCATCAAGGGCAGTATAGCCAGCCTGGACGTCGCCTAAGTTATCGATATAGGCAATCGTAATATCCAAGCCCAACAGCACGAACTGAACCACAACAATAGCCGCCAGCACGTTGCGGGCGATATAGCGGTCCAGGCGGTCAACCATCAGCAGATTCACCATCAGCGCATTCCCTTACGTTGCGAGTGCCACAGCAGCAGCAGGCCCAATCCTAAAAACAGCCCATGTACCGGCCATACACCCAGCGTGGCGGACCACGTTTCACTGCCGATGGCGTCGACCACCGCAAGTAAAAGGCTCAGATACGCGACGTATAAAAATACCGCCGGTAGCAGCTTGCCAAAACGCCCCTGACGGGGATTAACACGGGAAAGCGGCTGCGCCATTAGGGCTAATATAAACACCATTAGCGGGAGCCCTGCACGCCACTGCCACTGTGCCTGTGCACGCGGGCTTGGATCATTCCATAGCGCTGGCGTAGTGGCATACTCCAGGGAATCCAGCGACTGCCGATTACTGTTTAGCCCTAAACGCAGCGTATAGCGATCAAAGGTGAGCCGTTCAGCGCTTTGCTGCCCGGGGGTGACGCCATAGCGCTCGCCTCTATCTAGCACCAGAAAACGGCTGCCCGTATCGATCCGGGTTTCCTGATAGCCAGAGGCGGCACGGGTAATATAGTCGTGGGTATTTTCATCGCCGGGCTGATTCTGCTCGTGCACCAATACATCCTGCATCTCAGTGCCATCACTGGTAAAGCTGCCTATGTACGCGGTGCGGCCGCCACCAAACTCCTGAAAGCGCCCCGGTGCGAGCACAGACACATCCAAACGGCTGCGCTGCTCCTCCAGTACGGTTTCCGTTTGCAGCGCGCCATAGGGTGTCAGCCATAGGCTGCACATGCCTACCAGCACCGCGACAACACTGGCCGGCAGCAGCGTTACTTTCAACAATCGCGTCGGGCTCATACCGCAGGCGACCATGACAGTGATCTCACTGTTCATGTAGAGCTGCCCGTAAGCCAGCAAAATGCCTAGAAAAAACGACAGCGGCAGTATCAGTTCCATAAAGCCAGGCAGGTGAAACATCATCAGGCTGCCTAAAATAGTGACGGGAAAGTCACCCTCCGCCGCATCTGCGAAATAACGGATAAAACGGCTGCCCATGATCACCAACAGCAGAATGCCGGCAACCGCCGCCATGGTGAGTAACACTTCGCGAGTTAAATACCGAAATAAAATCAACGCGCTCTCCGGCTAGTCGTGCAGGATGCCATGCAATACCCGCATGGCTTGGGTACACTAATGAAACTATTCTCAGTGCCTTTTCAAAATCAAAAGCAACGAGGCATTATCCCGAATCCCTCGATGCTTGTCTTGTTGGAGACGTCATGGAATTTTCCGTTCAAACTGCTAATCCGGCTAAAACCGAAACCGCCTGTCTCTTAGTGCCGGTTTTTAAAGGTAGTGACCTACTGCCCAGCGTCGCCAAACTGGACGACGCTAGCGAGCGTCTGATCGGCCAATTGATGGAGCGCGGCGACTTTGATGCCTCGCTAGGCAGCGTACTCATGATACCGTTTGCGCCAGGCCTCGGGGCACAGCGGCTGTTATTGGTCGGCTTGGGCGAACGCGAAAAATGCCAGGAAGCGGCCTACATTAAGGCGCTGGATGCCGCCATGGCCGCGCTGGTGAAACTGCCCATTGATGAAGCCAGCGTCATTTTTAATGATATACCTTTAACCGACCGCGACGCGGCCTGGAAAGCTCGTAAAGTATTAGAAGCCGCTGAGCGGGCTATTTATCGCTTCGATCAGTTCAAATCGACGCCTGCGCCAGCCCCCAGTCTTACCAAACTCACACTCGTCATTAGTGACGCCAGCACGCAGCCTATCGTTCAGCAAGGTGCTCTAGTAGGCAACGCAATTGGCCAAGGCATCAACTACACCCGCACGCTAGGTAATCTGCCTGCCAACATCTGCACCCCCAGCTACCTAGCCGAGCAGGCGCAGCAGCTAGGCCGCGAGTCAAACGGTGCGCTGGACGTTGAGATTCTCGATGAAGAGGCGCTCGAAGCACTGGGCGCACGCTCATTACTGTCCGTAGGTCGCGGTAGCAAAGAGCCAACCCGCCTGATCGTAATGAAATATACCGGTGCTGAAAACGCTGAAGACGCGCCCCATGTGCTGGTCGGAAAAGGCATTACCTTCGACACCGGCGGCATTTCGCTCAAGCCTGGTGAAGGCATGGACGAAATGAAATTCGATATGTGCGGCGCCGCCAGCGTCTTCGGGACCGTCAAAGCGGTACTGGCGATTAAGCCAAAGCTCAACCTAGTCTTTATCGTTGCCGCCGCGGAAAACATGCCCGACGGCCATGCCACCAAGCCTGGCGATATTATCAAGACGATGAAAGGCTTGACCGTTGAAGTGCTCAACACTGATGCAGAAGGCCGCTTGGTGCTATGCGATGCGCTGACCTATGCCGAGCGCTTTACGCCGGCAAGCGTGGTGGATATCGCCACCCTCACTGGCGCGGTGATTATTGGCCTGGGCCACCACGCCACCGGTCTGCTTTCCAACGACGACGATTTGGCACTCGACTTATTAGATGCAGGTGAAGCCGCGTGGGACCGCGCGTGGCATTTACCGCTGTGGGACGAGTACCAGGAGCAGCTAGACTCTAACTTTGCCGATCTTGCCAATATTGGCGGTCGTCCAGCGGGCACGATCACCGCAGCGTGCTTTTTGTCACGTTTTGCCGATCACTTCCCCTGGGCACACCTAGATATCGCAGGCACCGCGTGGCATTCCGGCAAGCAAAAAGGCGCAACGGGTCGCCCTGTTGGCCTATTAACCCAGTACTTGCTTGATCGTGAAACCGACACTCAGGTCGAAAATAGTGACGCTTAACGCCTCGTTCATGCGTGAAACGGTTGCCTTTCTGCGCCGCAACCGTTAAACCTGGATATATCAAGCAGCACCGAGCCGAGGCTCGGTGCTGCTGTATCGAATTCACCATCGTATCCAACCGTGCCCAACCCTGGGCGTGGTTCTAGCGGAGACAAATAGCCGTGCCCACTGCAAGCTTTGAAACGAGTTTTGAAACCCTGCCATCCAATCAGCCGATGGCAGATGATATTCGTGGCAATATCCTAAGTAACCCAGGTTTTGGCAAGTATTTCACTGACCACATGGCCCACGTTCGCTGGACCCAAGACGCCGACTGGCACGGCCATCAGGTGCGTCCGTATGGCCCGTTGATGCTAGATCCTGCAGCGTCAGTGCTGCACTACGGCCAGGAAATTTTTGAAGGCATTAAAGCCTATCGCCATGCTGACGGTTCGATCTGGACGTTTCGCCCTGAGAAAAACGCCGAGCGTTTTCGCCGCAGCGCGCGTCGTTTGGCACTCCCAGAACTCTCCGATGAAGACTTCATTGGTTCGCTAAAAGCGCTGCTGGCCCAAGATCATGCTTGGGTCCCCACGCCCGCCAGCACCTCCGACGAGTGCAGCCTTTACCTACGCCCCTTTATGATCGCTTCTGAAGCGTTTTTAGGCGTTCGCCCGTCTCAAGAGGTCGATTACTACGTGATCGCTTCACCAGCGGCGGCCTACTTTAAAGGCGGCGTTGCGCCGGTATCGATCTGGCTTTCCTCGAACTACAAGCGCGCGGCCGCAGGCGGCACTGGCTTTGCCAAGTGTGGCGGTAACTACGCGGCGTCCTTAGCTGCGCAGAAAGAAGCTGAAGCTCATCAGTGTGGCCAGGTTGCGTTTCTAGATGCTGCTGAAAACAAGTGGGTTGAAGAGCTGGGTGGTATGAACCTGTTCTTCGTGTTTAAAGATGGCCGTTTGGTAACGCCACGTTTAACCGACACTATTTTGGAAGGCGTGACCCGCAACTCGATACTGACGCTGGCCAAAGAGGAAGGCTTAACGCCAGAAGAGCGCCCGATCAGCATTGATGAGTGGCGCGAAGGCGCGGCGTCGGGTGAGATCATCGAAGTCTTTGCCTGCGGTACCGCCGCAGTGATCACCCCGGTGGGCGAGCTGGTTTCCGAAAACGAGCGTATTCGCCTCAAATCTGCCATTGAAGGCGCTGGTGACAGCAACGAAGTCGCTATGCGCATTCGTAGCAAGCTGCTCGATCTGCAGTATGGCCGTAGTGAAGATACGCACGGCTGGCTAACTAAGCTGGTTTAACGCCGAAGCGCTTCTTCTCGCCGCCGCATTCTTTGCGGCGGCGTCGTTTGGAGCCGCTTACTCTAGACCCGACTTATCTGGAATCGCTATGGCGCGCATTGATTTTTACATCCTGCCCGACACGACCCTAGAAGCCCGTTTGCAGTTTGCCTGTAAGCTCGCCGAGACCATCTGGCGTAAGGGCTATCAGCTGCATTTGCACTGCGAGGACAAAGCGCTCGCTGAGCAGGCCGACAGCGCGCTGTGGAATTTTCGCCCCGATGCCTACCTGCCCCACGCGTTGGAAGGTAGCGAAATGGCCGCCAGCGTGCCCATTACGCTTGGCTGGCAACAGCTTCCGGTACCTGCGCAAGAGACTGCGCTGCTTAACCTGCACCCCGACATTCCCGACGGCGTAGAAAACTACGCGCGGATCGCCGAGATCATCAATCAACACCAACAAGTGCTGGTCGCCAAACGCGCCTGCTGGCAGCGCTATAAAGAGCTCGGCCATGAAGTCGTGCCGCATAAATTGGGGTAATGGCTGAACGGCACCCATAAACACGTGACCCCGCACTTGGCGGGGTCATCAGCAGAACCAGGCAATCTCTGTCAGTACGTCGTCGCCTTAGCCTCCCTGTTGCTGCATCTGCTCCTGCATCTGTTGCATTTGCTCCTGCTGCTGAGCCATGGCCTCATCCAGTTGATCGCGCTGCTCCTGAGTGAAAACGCCTTCGATCTGAGACTGTATGATAATGCTATCCGCGGTCATCTCGGCCGTTAGGTCACCAAGACGCTCTGCATCCGCCCGAATGGCAGCTTCGTCGTAATCAGGCTGAACGTGCTCACTGAGTTGCTGTTGCAACTGCTGGGCTTCCTGCTCATTGGCACCAACGTCGTCTTGCATCTGGGTCAAAAGGTTGCTGAGTTCTTCCTTCTGCCCATCATTCAGATCCACCATTTCGTCGAGTTGGTTAACCTGATCATCGACACTGGGGGCACCACTACCCATTTGCTGAGCCATAGCGGGCACACTGAACACCAGGGCGGCGACTGCTGGAACGAAAAGTTTAGCTAACTGCATAAAAACTCCAATTGCGTACAAAATGAATTTCCTCCCCGGCACAATCCTGGCGGGTCTTGCGGTACTCTCGCTCTCCGACAATGCTGTTTTCAAAAAATTCGTCGCAATGAAAAATTGTTGATTACCATTAGGGGCCTTGCCGCGCCCGTTACACTATTGGAGACTCAAACGTGCTCACGCGCTACCCCTTGGCCGTTATTGTCATCGCCCAGCTATTTGGCACCTCGCTGTGGTTCAGCGTTAACGGCGTTGGCCTGGCGCTCCAGGAGGCCGTAGGCCTGAGCGAAAGTGATCTGGGCCTATTAACCATCGCCGTTCAAGCCGGCTTTATTACCGGCACCCTGCTAATGGCCACCACAGGCTTGGCCGATCGTGTCCGCGCCAGCCACCTGTTTGCGATTTCAGCGGTGCTGGGCGCATTGATCAATGCCGCCTTTATTGGCGTCGCCGAGAGCGTGACGCTCGCCGCAGTGGCGCGCTTTGCCACCGGGCTTTGCCTAGCGGGTATCTATCCGCTCGGCATGAAGCTAGTCGTGAGCTGGACGCCAAGCCATGCTGGGGCGGCGTTAGGCTGGCTAGTCGGCATGCTGACCCTAGGCATTGCGTCCCCGCACCTGCTGCGCGGTTTAACGCTGCACCTTCCCTGGCAGTGGCCGCTGCTGCTGGCGTCACTGCTGGCACTGGTCGCCGCGCTGATGATTGCTCGCTTGGGTGTTGGCCCTCACCTACCGGCCACCGCCAAAAGCGGCCAGCCGTGGGCGGGGTTAGCGGCGTTCAAACAGCCCCGCTTTCGCGCCGCTGCGCTGGGCTATTTCGGCCACTGTTGGGAGCTGTACGCGCTTTGGGCACTGGTGCCGTTTTTAGTCGCCCGGGAGCTAGAGCGCCTAGGCGCCGCCAGCAGTGCCCAGCCCTGGCTGAGCTTTGCCGTTATTGCCTTGGGGCTACCCGGCTGTGTGCTGGCGGGTAAATGGAGCCGTCATATCGGCAGCGACCGAGTGGCCTGTATCGCATTGGCGATTTCTGGCGCGCTGTGTTTGATATACCCGCTGCTTGGCAGCGCCCCGCCCTGGCTGCTTTTAGCGCTGCTATGCATATGGGGGGTTAGCGTGATTGCCGACTCTGCCCAGTTTTCAGCATTGGCCAGCGCGGCCGCGCCGCCTGAACGTTTAGGGGCGGCGCTGGCGATGATGAATGCCATTGGCTTCGGGATTACTATTCCCTCCATTGCGCTGGTCACCGCACTGTGGTCAAGCCAGTCGCTAGCGGTCATTTGGTGGCTGCTGCCAGGCCCGATTCTTGGACTCATCGCGATGCGCACCCGAAGCACCTGACGAGCCAGCACCTCTCGCGCTATACTTGTGCACATTTTTTGCCAGCCGTGAGCCGACTCCCATGGAAAAGACCTACCAACCCGAGCAGATCGAAACCCGCTGGTACGAACGCTGGGAAGCCGACAACCGTTTCGCCCCTTCCGGTAAGGGCGCGCCTTTTTCGATCATGATCCCCCCGCCTAACGTCACCGGCAGCCTGCACATGGGCCACGCGTTCCAGGACACCATTATGGATACCCTGACGCGCTGGAAGCGGATGCAGGGTAACAACACGCTGTGGCAGGTAGGCACCGACCACGCCGGTATCGCCACGCAAATGCTGGTGGAGCGTAAACTCGCCGCGGAAGAGGGCAAAACCCGCCACGACTTAGGCCGTGATGCGTTTATCGATAAAGTGTGGGAATGGAAGGAAGAGTCAGGCGGGCAGATTACCCGCCAGCTGCGCCGCATGGGCGCAAGCGTAGATTGGAGCCGTGAACGCTTCACCATGGACGACGGTTTCTACACAGCAGTACAAGAAGTATTTGTTCGTCTTCACGAAGAAAAGCTGATTTATCGTGGCAAGCGTTTGGTCAACTGGGACCCGACGCTGCACACCGCCATTTCTGATTTAGAAGTAGAAAACAAAGAGCAGCAAGGCAGCTTCTGGCATTTCCGCTACCCGCTGGCAGACGGTGTGCAAACCGCTGATGGCAAAAACTACGTGGTAGTCGCCACCACCCGTCCTGAAACGCTGCTCGGTGATACCGGTGTAGCCGTGAACCCAGACGACGCCCGCTACGCCTCATTGATCGGCACCTTTATTGAGCTGCCGCTGGTTGGTCGGCGTATTCCGATAGTGGCCGACGAACACGCGGATATAGAAAAAGGCTCGGGCTGCGTCAAGATTACCCCCGCCCACGACTTTAACGATTACGAAGTCGGCAAACGGCATAACCACCTGCTGATTAACGTTTTCTCCAAAGATGCGGCGATCCTTGAACGCGCAGAAATCTTTGACCTGAAGGGTCAGCCTCATCCTGACGAAGATGCCAGCCTGCCTGCCAAGTACGCCGGCCTGGATCGCTTCGAAGCGCGTAAGCAAATCGTTGCGGACATGGATGCACTTGGCCTGCTGGAGCAGGTAGAAGCCGTTAACAACACCCTGCCCCATGGCGATCGCTCAGGTGACGTGATTGAACCGCTGCTCACCGACCAATGGTTTGTGGCAGTGGAATCTCTCGCCAAGCCTGCCATTGAAGCGGTGGAAAACGGCGATATTCAGTTCGTACCCAAGAACTACGAAAACATGTACTTCGCCTGGATGCGCGACCTGCAAGACTGGTGTATCTCCCGCCAGCTGTGGTGGGGACACCGCATTCCAGCGTGGTACGACACCGAAGGCAATATCTACGTTGGCCGCAGCGAAGAAGAAGCACGTGAGAAGCACGGCCTTGGTGCCGACGTGACGCTTACCCAAGACGAAGACGTGCTCGACACCTGGTTTAGCTCGGGCCTGTGGACCTTCGGCACTCTCGGCTGGCCAGAACAAACGCCTGAGCTTGAGACGTTTCATCCTTCCAGCGTGCTGGTCACCGGCTTTGACATCATCTTCTTCTGGGTTGCTCGGATGATCATGATGACCCTGAAGTTCACCAAGCAGGTGCCGTTCAAAACGGTGTATGTGCACGGTCTAGTGCGTGATGGTCAGGGTCAGAAAATGTCCAAATCCAAGGGCAACGTACTCGATCCCATCGATTTGATCGACGGCATCACCTTGGATGAACTGCTCGACAAGCGCACCGGCAATATGATGCAGCCGAAGCAGGCGAAGGCCATTGCCAAGGCAACTAAGGACGAATTTAAAGACGGCATCGAAGCTCACGGCACCGATGCGCTGCGTTTTACCTTCCTCTCCCAAGCCACCACAGGGCGCGATATCAAGTTTGATATGAACCGCTTGGATGGCTACCGCAATTTCTGCAATAAGCTGTGGAACGCCTCGCGCTATGTGCTGATGAATGCCGAAGGCGAAGATTGCGGGATAGACGGCAGTGACGTTAAGCTCTCTCTGGCCGACCGATGGATTATTTCGCAGCTGCAGAAGGTTGAGTCTCAGGTCACTAAAGCGATGGATGAATATCGTTTCGACCACGCCTCACAAGCGCTGTATGAATTTGTCTGGAACGAGTACTGCGACTGGTATCTGGAGCTTTCCAAACCGGTGATGTGGGACGAAAATGCCACTGCAGAAGCGAAAAGAGGCACCCGCCGCACGCTGGTGCGCGTACTCGAAACGATTCTGCGCCTCGCCCACCCGATGATGCCCTATATCACCGAAGAGATTTGGCAGCGCGTCGCGCCGCTGGCGGGCGTGTTTATGGGTGAAGGTGCGTCGATCATGCTGCAGTCTTGGCCGGAAACCGACGCAAGCAAAATCGACGATCAGGCAAGCCTGGATATCGAGTGGCTGAAAGGCGTCATCATTGCCGTGCGTAATATCCGCGCCGAGATGAACATCTCCCCCGGTAAACTACTCGACGTGATGCTCACCAAAGGCAAGCCCGAGGACATCGAACGTCTGGAAAGCAACCGTCACTTCCTGTCTAAACTCGCCAAGTTGGAAAGCGTTAGCTGGCTTGAAAACCCCAACGACGCACCGCTTTGCGCCACGCAGCTTGTGGGTGATATGGAAGTGCTGGTACCGATGGCAGACTTAATCGATAAAGATACCGAGCTGGCCCGCCTAGCCAAAGAGATCGAAAAGCAGGATAAATTCATCGACGGCATCGAGAAAAAGCTCGGCAACGACGGCTTTATCGCGAAGGCGCCGGTTGCCGTGGTCGACAAAGAGCGCTGCAAACTCGCGGAACTCCAAGCCACCAAGCAGTTGTTGGAAGAGCAAAAGGTGAAGATCGAGGCGTTGTAAGGCTATTCGGGCGCGCTGAAAACGCTAAGCCTAGTATTGAAAACGGCGCGCCCTCTTTGAATGGGCGCGCCGCTTTTTTGGCTTTAGTACTGAGTTACTTTAGCACTGAGTTGCTTACGGTGTTTCTTGCTGGTCATCCAAGTGCTCAACGATAGCGTCGAAAAACACCATGGGGTCAACGACCTCCTTACCCACGGGTTTGGGCTCGGCGGCGTTCTGGGCGATGACTATATTGTGGGCCGGATTGATGTAGACGTACTGGCCTTGAATGCCCACCGCAGAAAATGCCTGGTCTTCTCGAGACTGCGGAGTCCAGCCGGTCCACCACATGTAGCCGTAGTCTAAGTCATCGCCGCCTTCCAATGTTTTGGGCGTAGACGCCTCCTCCACCCACCCCTCAGGCAGTAAGCTCTCGCCATCGATGACACCGTCGTCGAGAATAAACTGGCCGAAGCGGGCATAGTCACGAAGCGTCGCACCAATACCGCTGCCGCCAATTTCTACGCCATCCGGCGACTCAAGCCACCAGGTCGCATCACTTTGCATGCCGTAGGGCTGCCACAGTTTCTCCGAAAGGTATTCCGCCAAGGGCCTGTCGATAGCGCCGCGGATAAACTCGGCAAGAATCTGCGTTTCACCAGTGCTGTAGTTGTTGATCGTGCCGGGCTCAGCGGCTCGTGGCAGCTCTGACATTACCTCCATGGCGCCACCCGGGGTCTGGGCGATCTGGGCACGCAACAATTCCCGGCGGTCCGAACTCACATCGGTATAGGTCTCGTTCCAGGCGACCCCCGATGACATCATAAGGATGTCGCGCAGACTGACGCCGTCATAGGCACTGCCTTCCAGTGCTGGCACGTAGTCCACCACCTGGGCATCGAGGCTCTCGATCAGGCCATCCTTGATTGCCATGCCCGCAAGCGTTGAGGAGATAGATTTGGCCACAGACATCGACATCCAACGCGTATTCTCATCGTTACCCCGTTGGTAAGTCTCATAAACGACGTCGCCATCTTTCATGACCAACAGACCTGCAACGCTGTTCAACGCCAGGTAGTCATAGAGATCATACGTTTTATCATCGCTCTCAACGGAGAGTCCCTCCAAAGAAGCATCAGAGGTCGGCAAAGGGCGAGGAGACTCTCCAGCGGCAATGGTCCGCGAAGGGAACAATCGATCGATATTACGAAACGTATTGACGGCCATATCCGGCGTTAAGTGGCCACTGTAGACGTCTTCCACGTCGCCAATGGGCTCTTCGGCGTGACGATACTCAGCGCCAATCGCGCCGTTGGAAAGTAGCAGGCAGATCGGCAAAACACCCAGCATGCACCAGCGCTTCCGACGTTCTATCGCCCTTTCTTGCAGAGCATTTCGGCAACTACGATTAATGGGCGTGAGCTGTACCCATGTGATATTCAGCATCTCGGTTCTCCTAGCATGTTGTATTTTGCGTCCTGCTATCGCAGCTTGACTACTTTTTCTTACCAACCGTGTAAGGTTAGTCTCAAAACTCTGACTTACTAGCATCGCTGATTCAGCAACGACACGGACTGCTTTATGCCGACACCTATCGAGGCGCGACTAGAGGCGCTGGCAAGCGAACTTAAGCGGGCAGGGATTTCGTACCGCGAGCTATCGCCGATGGCGGATACCGGGCTTGCTCACGATCACGTATGGGTTCACCGCAGCGATGGTGACGACTGGGTGGCACGACTGCCAAAGCAGAGCCAAATGAACCTGCCACCACAAGAAAACCTGGCCTACCAAGCCGCCTGTTATCAGCGCGCTAGCCCAGGTGGTCATATGCCAAGGTTTTATGGCACCTTGCCACCCAGCGATACCCTGCCACGCGGCGGGCTATTGGTCGAGGCTATCCGTGGTCGCTTAGCCCAACTGCCGGATGATCTACCCGCCATTGCGGATGCCTTGGCGAGCCTGCATCGCCAACCGCTGCCCAGTCTCGCGGCGCGAAAACCGCTGCTTGCGCCTGACGACCCGTGGCAAGCAATGGTCACTGAAGTGCGCCAGCAGGCTAACTGGCTGAGTGATGCCCAGCTTTCAAGCAAAGTCACGCAACGCATTCAGCAAGAACTGGATATGCTCTCGCCCCGCTTGCGCGATGCCACGCCTACGCTCATTAGCTTTGATACTCACCCTGGCAACTTTTTAATCCGTGACGATGGCCGCGCTGTCTTAGTGGATTTGGAAAAGTGCCGCTATGGTTTACCGGGCATTGATCTTGCGCATACCTCGCTTTATACCTCGACTACGTGGGATATCAATAGCCAAGCGGTACTGTCGCTGGGCGAGGTGATTACGTTTTACCGCCGCTGGCAAACCGCCATGGTCGAAACACCCAGTGCAGAGACCTTGGTCGCTTGTCGTCGCGCCACCTGGCTCTGGTCGCTGACATGGTGCACCAAATGGCGAGCCCAGCACTTAAACGCCAAGGATGCCCAACAGCGCGGTGAAGACTGGTCGGCGGAACTCACCGATGCGGCCGTCATTGAGCACGTCCGTGATCGCGTTGAGCATTATCTATCCTTACCCATTATTGACCATGTTCACAGCGAGCTGCAGTGCTTACAGGCCTCCCTGTAGCGCTTTACGCTTTTTCTATTGCCAATCCTAAAATATCAGTCCCCACGAGGTGTGCGATGCCGATGAACCGTAATTCCTTTCGTGCCACTATTGCCATGGCGATGATGCCCATGGCTGTTACTGCCATGGCCAACCCCGATCCCAACGATTGGCAAAGCGTAACGGCGCAAGCTGAAGGCCAAACCGTGTATTGGAATGCCTGGGGCGGCGAAGCACGTACCAATGCGTATATCGAGTGGGTGGCACAGCAAGTTGACGAGCTTTATGGCATCGACCTAGTTCACGTCAAGCTAGGCGATACGTCAGAATCGGTGTCACGGGTTTTAGCAGAGAAACAGGCGGGCAATGACGACGCAGGCAGCGTCGATATGATCTGGATTAACGGCGAGAACTTTGCCGCGATGAAAAGCAGCGACCTACTGTTCGGGCCTTGGGCGGACTCACTGCCCCACTACCCGCTTACCGACCCAGACAATACGCCTGCCGTGCGTTACGACTGGACGATTCCCGTCGACGGGCTAGAGTCCCCCTGGAGCAGCTCCCAGGTAGTGTTTTATTACGATACAGCGCTGGTAGAAGACCACCCTCACAACATGCCAGAGCTTCTGGACTGGGCTAAGCAACACCCTGGAGAGTTTACCTACCCACAGGTGCCTAACTTCCTGGGCAATGCGTTTATTACCCAGGCCCTGCTGGAGCTAGTCGACAACACAGATCTGTTCTATGAACCGATGCAAACAGACGACTTTGACCAGGCCACCGCACCTCTTTGGGCGTATCTAGACGAGCTTCATCCACAGTTATGGCGTTCGGGCAGGGCCTTCCCCTCTAATAGCGCCGATTTACGCGGCTTAATGGGCGACAGCGAAATTGGCATTGCCCTTTCGTTCAGCGCCACGGAAGCATCGGGCGCTATCGCCAACTATGAGCTTCCCGAAACGGTACGCAGCTATGTTCACGACAGCGGCATGATCGGCAATATGAGCTTTATGGCAATTCCTTATAACGCCGAGCACAAGGCGGGAGCCATGGTGGTGGCCAACTACCTGATGTCCCCCGAGGCTCAGGCGGAAAAACACGATCCTGAAGTGTGGGGCAGTGGCACTGTATTAGCGATGGAGCAGCTCACTGACGAAGAGCGCGCACTGTTTGATGATATTGACCTAGGCATTGCCACACTCCCGCCTAGCGAGCTTGGTGAAGTGCTCGGCCAGCCGCATCCCAGCTGGGTGGATGCCCTCGCTGACGCGTGGCAACAACGCTACGTGAACTAAGCCATGCTTTTTCTGGCGCCCTGGGTATTGATAAGCGCGCTGGTGGTGCCGTTAGCGGCGGGCCTTGCGATGGTCATCCTTCCGGCGTTTGGCTATTTGCCGGTACTGGGCGGTGAAACCTTTCACTTTGATGCCTGGCGGACTCTTTGGGCGTACCCAGGGCTTCACCGCTCAATACTGCTGAGCTATGCGAGTGGGCTGATCACCACCCTGGTAGCGCTTAGCGTCGTGGTACTGTTCCTGGCGGCCAACCGTGGCACTTGGTTAGACCGCAGCATTCGACGACTGGTCTCGCCGCTACTAGCGATTCCTCATGCGGCAGTGGCGTTTGGTTTAGCGTTTCTTATCGCTCCGTCTGGGCTGTTTGTACGATGGATATCGCCTGGGTTGACCGGCTGGGAACGCCCACCGGATGTGTTGATCGTCAATGATCCTTGGGGGCTCTCATTGATGGCCGGGCTGATGCTTAAAGAAGTGCCTTTTTTACTCTTGATGTGCCTTGCAGCCCTCCCCCAGCTAGGCGCAGAAAAGCGCTTAATGATGGCGCGCTCTCTGGGCTATACGCCCACGATTGCCTGGTTAAAAACCGTACTGCCCTCACTTTACCCGCTGATTCGGCTGCCGGTGTATGCAGTGATCGCCTATGCCACGTCGGTTGTCGATATGGCGCTCATTCTCGGCCCCACACTGCCGCCAACCCTTAGCGTGTCGATTCTTAGCTGGTTCAATGATCCGAATTTGGATCGACGCTATATGGCCTCTGCAGGGGCGGTATTGCAGCTTGGGGTCACTCTGGCGGCGCTATTAACCTGGTGGCTGGGTGAACAGTGCATCAGGCGGTTCAGCCATTACTGGCTCGTGAATGGTGCCAGGAAAGCTGGCTCTACAACTATCGCCATTAGCGGCCGGATGCTGTTAACAACGACAACGCTGCTGGTCATCAGCGCGATAGGAGGGTTGGTCGTATTTTCGCTCGCCGGTTTTTGGCGCTTTCCTGATGCTTTCCCTGGCACTTTCACGCTGGATCACTGGCAACGCATTTTGCCGAGTGTGATAACACCACTGATGAATACGCTAAGCGTGGGACTTGCCTCAACGCTCATTGCTGGCGTACTGGTCGTGGCAACGCTTGAGAACGCTGTGCGTCACCACTTGCCGGTTAGCCGCTCCCAGTGGCTGCTGTATTTACCGCTTATCGTTCCCCAGGTCGCCTTTCTATTTGGCTTAGTCGTCGCGGCGGAGAGTATGCGTATTCGCCCCCAGTTAGCATTAGTGATTGTGGCGCATTTACTGTTTGTGGCGCCTTATCTTTACTTATCGCTCTCTGAAGCGTATCGGCGTCTTGACCCGCGCTGGGTACAGGTCGCTCATTCCCTTGGAGTAGGGCCATGGCGTGCGTTCTGGCAGGTGCGCCTGCCGCTGCTATTGGCCCCGTTGCTCACCGCCTGCGCGGTCAGCTTAGCGGTCAGTATCAGCCAGTATTTACCCACGCTGTTGCTGGGCGGCGGGCGTATTCCTACGATTACTACCGAAGCGGTAGCCATGGCTTCTGGGGGCAATCGGCGCCTCATCGCGGTGCTTGCCTTACTGCAAGCGCTGCTGCCCTTTATCGGTTTTAGCCTCGCTTTATTGATCCCGCGATGGGTGTGGGCGAAACGGCGCACTATGCAAGGAGTGGTATGAACGCCAATCCCAGGCTTCACATCAAGCAACTGACTATCTCGCTAGAGAGCGAGATGCTGCTCGCTATCGACCGTGTGATACCACCGGGCGACGTATTGACCGTGATGGGCCCTTCCGGCTCGGGCAAGTCCACCCTGCTGGCTTATCTGGCGGGCTTTTTGTCACCCGCCTTCACTGCCTTGGGCCAGCTCTACCTGGATGAACAGCGCCTGGACACACTGCCCGCCGAGAAGCGTGGTATCGGGCTACTGTTTCAAGATCCACTGCTGTTTCCACACCTGAGCGTCGGCGGCAACCTACGCTTTGGGCTACCTCGTCAGAGTAACGATAAACACCGGCAAATCTCGCATGCCCTTGAACAGGTAGGCCTGGCAGGCTTTGAAAAGCGCGATCCCGCCACCCTTTCCGGTGGCCAGAAAGCACGGGTAGCCTTAATGCGCCTGCTGCTTTCGAAGCCGCAGGCAGTACTGTTGGATGAGCCGTTTTCAAAATTGGATACGGCACTACGTCAGGAGACGCGCTCGCTGGTATTTGGCCAGCTGCGCGAGGCTGGCCTGCCTACACTGCTGGTTACCCACGACCGCGCTGATGCCGACGCTGCAGGAGGGCCGGTCATTGAGCTTGGCTAAACAACTGCCTCGGCTCAGCATCATAATGCCGGTGCTGAACGAAGCCGCCAGCATTAAGAATGCGTTGGAACCACTGCGCACACCGAACGCGGCTCAGCAAATCGAGGTCATCGTAGTTGATGGCGGGAGCAGCGATGACAGCGTTCATATCGCCAGGCCGCTGGCAGACCATTTACTCAACAGTCCGGCCGGCCGGGCGACGCAAATGAACGTGGGCGCACAGCAGGCGAGTGCACCTACGCTATTGTTTCTGCATGCTGATACTCGCTTGCCCGAGGGCGCCATGGAGCAGATAGCCCAAGCGCTAACAACCCATGCCTGGGGCCGCTTTGATATTCAGCTTAACGGCCACAGTGGCTGGCTACCCGTGGTGAGTTGGATGATGAATAAGCGCTCGCGGCTCACCGGCATCGCGACCGGCGATCAAGGCATCTTTGTACGCACCAGCACGTTCCAGGCCATGGGCGGCTTTGCCGAGCAGCCACTGATGGAAGATATTGAGCTGTGTAAGCGGCTCACTCGCGCATCGCCTCCCGCCTGCCTAACGGCAAAAGTGATAAGCTCAGGCAGACGCTGGGATCAGCACGGCGCGTTGAAAACCATCTGCCTGATGTGGCGGCTGCGCTATCGCTACTGGCGCGGCGTTAGCGCCACTCAGCTTGCCAAGGAATATCGCGATGCCCGCTAAGATGCCTATTCAGCGCAAACCGCTGCCTCATTTGCACCTGCTGGCCAAAGCGCCGCTTGCTGGGCAGGCAAAAACGCGCTTGGCACCATTGCTGGGAGAAAGCGGTGCGGCCAATGCACACGCTGAACTGGTGCGCCACTGTGTTGCCAACGCCTGCGGGGCACTGCCCGCTGAGCAGATTACGCTATGGACGGCGCTTGACCACACCCACCCGCTATTTATTGAGTTGCACAATCAATACGGCTTGGCGTTACGCCCTCAGCCGGACGGCGATCTAGGCACTCGGGTTCGCCAGGCTCTCAACAGTACGCCGGGGCCCGCCATGCTGATGGGCAGTGATTGCCCCAGTATTACCAGTGCGCTGATTACCACCTGTGCACAGCAGCTCGCCCGCTACGATGTGGTCATTTTACCCGCGGAAGACGGCGGCTACGGTTTTGTCGGCACCCAGCAAGATTACCCTGCACTCTTTACCGACATCCCCTGGGGAACCCACACCGTGCTGAAAACCACCCAGCAGCGTATTGAGGCGATGGGGCTGCAGGCCGCTTATCCGGCAACCATCTGGGATGTAGACCGTCCAGAAGATTGGCAGCGCTGGAAAGCGTTAGCGCTTTCCGTGTAAGGAAACGGATTCTGTTCTCACTGAGTGAATCTCCCTCTTTATATAAAAGCAGTTAAACGCAATATAAAAGCAGTTAAACACAGCATGCTTACTCCCTCCCCCTGCCCCTGGAGCTTATCGTGACCCGACAACGTTTGATTCTTGCCGCGCTACTGGTCATTGCCATTGGCGTGTTTTTTCTGAGCGGTGCCCACCAGTGGTTCACGCTAGAAACCCTTAAGGCGTACCAAAGCGACTTTCAAGCGGCGTTTAATCAAAATCCATGGCAGGTGGCGGGACTCTTTTTTGCCGTCTACGTGGTGATGACCGCCCTTTCGCTACCGGGTGCCACGCTGCTCACACTGCTTGGCGGTGCGCTGTTTGGTTTGGGCTGGGGGCTGCTAATTATCTCGTTTGCCAGCACGCTGGGTGCGACGTTAGCTTTCGTACTCTCACGGTTTTTATTTCGCCAACCGATTGAAAAACGCTTTCCGCGCCAGTTTGAAGCGGTAAACCGTGGCGTTGAGCGCGACGGCGCTTTTTATCTTTTTATGCTACGCCTTGTGCCGGTGTTTCCATTTTTCATGATCAACCTGGTCATGGGGCTAACGCGGATTAAAACCGTGACGTTTTACTGGGTGAGCCAGCTTGCGATGCTGCCGGGCACGGCGGTTTTCGTCAATGCCGGTGGCCAGCTGGGTGAGCTTGAGAGCCTGGGCGGCATCGTTTCCCCGACGCTGTTAGCCTCGTTTGCGCTGCTGGCGATTTTCCCCTGGATTGCCCGGCGCATCGTGCTATTAGTGCAGCAACGCAAGGCCTACCAGGGCTTCACCCGCCCCCAGCGCTTTGATTATGACATTGTGGTGATTGGCGCAGGCTCAGCGGGGCTGGTCACCAGCTACATCGCTAGCGCCGTGAACGCCAAAGTGGCGCTAGTGGAAAAAAATAAGATGGGTGGCGATTGTCTGAATACCGGCTGCGTACCGTCTAAAGCGCTGATACGCGCCGCCCGCGCAGCCCATGAGATTCGCACCGCGTCACGCTTTGGCGTCAGCGCCAGCGAACCCGAGATCGATTTTTCCAAGGTGATGGGGCACGTTCATCAGGCAATTCGTGATATCGAACCCCACGACAGCGTAGAGCGCTACAGCAGCTTAGGCGTGGAAGTGCATGAAAATCACGCCACGCTCATCTCGCCGTGGGAAGTCCAGGTCGGCGATAAAACGCTGACTGCCCGCCATATCGTGTTGGCCACCGGGGCACGGCCACGTATTCCAGCCCTGCCGGGCATTGAGGGCGCCCCCGTTTTAACCTCAGAAAACCTTTGGTCGCTCACGGAGCTACCCAAGCGCCTAGTTGTACTGGGGGGTGGTGCCATTGGCTGCGAGCTGAGCCAGAGTTTTGCTCGCCTGGGCAGCCACGTCACGCTGGTAGAAGAAGCTGCCCAGCTGCTGGGGCGTGAAGACCATGACGTTGGTGAACTGATTGAAAACACCTTGGCTGGCGAAGGCGTCACGGTGTTGTCCCATACCAAGGCGTTCGAAGTGATGAATGATGCCGCTGGCTACCAGTTGGTCGTTGAGCAGCAAGGCGAACGCACGCTGCTCGCCTTTGACTATCTATTAGTGAGTGCAGGACGCCAAGCCAACGTTGAGGGCTTGGGGTTAGAAACGCTGGGTATCACTACCACTCAAGCGGGCACGCTGGAGCTTAACGAGCGGCTGCAAACGCGGCTTCCTAATATCTGGGCCTGCGGTGATTTAGCCGGGCCTTATCAGCTCACCCACGCTGCGTCACATCAAGCATGGCACGCAGCGGTCAATGCACTGTTTGGTGAATTCAAGAGCTTTGCGGTGGACTATCGCGTTATGCCCGCCGTCACCTACGTTCAGCCTGAGGTGGCCAGAGTAGGGCTGAATGAGAAAGAAGCTGAAGCAAAGGGTATTGCATTTGAAGTCACTCGCTACGCGATGAGCGAGAGCGACCGCGCCATTGCCGAAGGCGCCACTCAAGGCTTTATCAAGGTACTCACCGCACCCGGTAAAGATAAAATTCTCGGCGCGACGATTGTGGCTGAAAATGCTGGCGAGTGGCTGGGTGAGTTTACCCTCGCCATGAAGCATGGCCTGGGGCTTAACAAGCTGTTGGGCACTATTCATCCCTACCCTACATTGGGTGAGGCGGCCAAGGCCACGGCAGGCGTATGGAAAAATGCGCATAAACCCGAGCGGGTGCTGGCGCTATTGAAACGCTACTTCAACTGGCGTCGCGGTGACGGAAAATGAAACAGCTGCTGCTGATCGGTGCAGGCCATGCCCATGCCTTTGTGCTGGAAGCGTTTGCCAATCGGCCAGACCCGAACATTGCCATTACCGTTGTCAGCGACAGTGCTTTAGCAGCTTACTCAGGTAGCGTGCCGGCATGGCTAGCAGGTGAATGTACGCTGCGTGAGACTCAGATCGACGTGGCGGCACTGTGCCAGCGCGCCAATGCACGGCTGCTGCTTTCTTCCGTTCGCCACATCGACACGTTATCGCGTTACGTAACGCTGGCAAACGGCGACCGGATTGATTTTGACATTGCCTCGTTCAATATCGGCTCCACCCTCGCTCCACCTCAGCAGCATGGCGAACAGCTGCCCAAGCTGATGGCCATGCGCCCGTTAAGCTCGCTACACGAACGCTGGCAAGCCTTACAGGCGCATGTTCAGCACCTACCCAGCGACGGCGTTCAACGCGTTGTCGGCATTGGCGGCGGCGCGGCAGGCTGCGAAACGCTGATGAGCGTGATGGCGCAGCTACGCCACCAGCGTGCAGATATTGACTGGCGGGGGCATCTGCTCAGCGCATCCAACCGGCTTTTGCCCGGCGCGGGACGTCTGCCTCGCGGCCTAACCCAGCGTGCGCTATCACGCGCGGGTATTAGTGTGCATACGCAAATACGCGGAGTCGCGTTGGTTGACGGCGGTGTATTAACTCACTGCAACATGCTGATTCGCGCAGATATCGTGCTATGGGCAACCGGCGCCGTCGGCCATCGCTGGCTGGCAGAGTCGGCATTACCGCTGGATAAATATAACTTTATTCGGGTAAACAACACGCTAGAAGCCAGCGATCAGCCGGGGATTTTTGCCGCCGGTGACTGTGCAGCGCTAACGCCAGCACTACCTAACGCCGGCGTTTACGCGGTGCGCATGGGCCCCCACCTGGCGGAGAACCTTCGCCGCGCTTGCCACGGTGAGCCGCTGACCAACTGGCAGCCACCGAAGCGCGTCCTGGCACTGATTGGCACCGGCGATGGCCGGGCCATTGGCAGCCATGGTGACGTTGGCATCTCAGGCCGATGGGTTTGGAAATGGAAAAAGCGGATTGATGCGCGCTTTATCGCACGCTTCAATCCGCCTAATAAGTAGTGCTCAGAACAGCCTACTTGCCTTCGCGCCAGCCGCCGAGTACTCGGCTATCCGGGCCAAAAAAGACCAGCCGATCATGGTCAATTAAATAACGATAGGCCGTTTCCATCATATCCGTTACCCGCTTTGCATCGGCCATTTGGGGGCACGCCATGCGGGTTGTCGCTAATTCGCTAAACGCTATGCGCTGGCTATCGCCGAGCGTCACTTCGCCGGTAAAGCGGTTGCAGCCATCATAACCGCTGACCTTGCCGTCCTTTGCAATCTGGAAATAGGGCGTTTCCGACATGGACAGCCGCTCGTCAGTGCCAACCAGCAATAGATTCCAGCGCTGCTCAACGATAGGGCCTGAGAGCGAGGAGCCGCTCATTTGGCCTCCCGTTGCTGAGCTCGGCCCCGGGGTGCTGCTACAAGCACTCAATAACAGCGCAGCCGAAGCAAGCAGCGGCAGTAAACGCCAACCTTTCATGGTCATGATGATCCATTCCTTCTCTAGCGATTAAGCTTAACGACGATCAGCAGATTGACTACCAGCTACCGCTATTTTCCATAGAGGCCCAGGGCTCTTGGGGTGCTAACGCATCGCCTTTCTGCAGCAGCTCCACCGAAATACCATCCGGCGATTTAACAAACGCCATATAGCCGTCGCGAGGCGGGCGGTTGATAGTAACGCCGTTATCCTGCAGGTATTGGCAAAGCGCGTAAATGTCATCGACACGATAGGCTAAATGGCCGAAATTGCGCCCGCCTGAATACTCTTCTGGGTCCCAGTTGTAGGTCAGCTCTAGCTCAGGCGCCGTCAGCCGCTCTGAACGCTGCTCGTCCGCTGGCGCCGCTAGGAAAATCAGTGTGAAGCGGCCTTTCTCATTTTCTTTGCGACGCACTTCCTTGAGCCCCAGCAGGTCGCAGTAAAAATGTAGTGACGCGTCTAAATCGCTAACCCGTGCCATGGTATGAAGATATTGCATAACGACTCCTGTGAATAATTCATCTTAGCCATGCTTTACAAAAGCGTGACGATAAGACCAAAACATTGCAACGCTGTACAATGACACCATAACGTTTATCTTAACTGGGTTTACTCGATGGAGAAACCTGTGGATTCAGTCACTCAAGCCGCGCTGGGTGCTGCCATTGGCGGCGCAGTGCTAGGACGCCGCCTTGGCGGCAAAGCATTACTCATTGGCGCAGTACTCGGCACCTTGCCGGATCTTGACGTAGTGTTGGATTATGGCGATGCCGTGGCCAATGTCACCGAGCATCGCGGCTTTAGCCATTCGCTGTTTGTGCTTACCGGATTAGCCACGCTAATGGCACTGCTGTGCACACGCTTTGCCCCTGCCCGCGATATCTCCTTTCAACGCTGGTGGTGGCTTTTTACTCTTGGGCTGACCACTCACCCATTGTTAGATTCGCTGACCACTTACGGCACCCAGCTGTTGTGGCCTCTGGACCTACCCCCAGCCGCGCTGCCCATCGTTTTTATTATCGATCCGTTCTACACGCTGCCCCTGCTGATTGCCCTCGGCATTGGCCTGGCTTCAAGGCGGATAGCTAAAGCCTGCACCTGGGGATTAGCCATCTCCAGCGTTTACCTCATCATGGCGATAGGCGCCAAAACCGCAGTGGAGCATCGTTTAGCGCCGGTGCTAGCGGCACAAGGCCTGGAAGATGCGCCCTTACTTATCCAACCAGCGCCGTTCAGTATCGCGCTGTGGCGCGTAACGCTGGTGGACGGCGATCGCTACTATGAAAGTTTGGTCAGTCTGTTTGATGGCCAGCATTCACCACATCTTGAGCCGCTACATCGAAACGCTGAGTTAGAACAGGCCGCCCTCGCTAGCCAGCAGGGCCAGCGTTTAGCATGGTTTGCCGGCCCGTTCTTACGCTACGAGACACGCTTGCTGGACGGTAAAGAGACGCTGATCGCCACCGATGTCAGGCTCGGCTTTCCAGGCTTTCACCCGTTTAGCTTTACACTCGCAACCTTAGAGGATGGCGGCTGGACACCCGTGGCGGTAACCGAGCAGCTAGAAAATACGCGTGAGCTGCCTATGCAAACGCTGTTAAGTCTAGCCGCTCGCGCCACCGGCAACCCTTCCGCTCTATGCGCCAGCGAATTTGTGGCGGATGCATGGCGAGCGGAGCCCACGGCTTATCGCTGTTAAGTTAATGCCTGAGCATTGGGCAGGGCTTATGGAGCGATACCCTGGCCGCAGCCACTGTACTGCTCGCCACCATAGGTCAGCGTGACTCGGGCGGGGAAAGGTTTGCCGCTCATGTCATCGAAGCAGGCCCCCGCCTCAATGCGAACGCGAAAGAAGGGCTCGACATCGCCATTTTCAATCACCACTCGGCCGGCCTCGTTATCCATCACGCTGACCATGTAGGGCAGTTGGATTTTATCCTCACCATAATTGAGCTCAATCGTTAGCGTCGGCGTGTCGTGGGCTAACGCAATCGACCATCCTGGCTCATTGCCCTGGCCAAAGAACATGACGCCGGGCCGTTCAGCGCGGGTTAAGGCATCACGCTGCTCAGCAAGCGAGCACTGTAGCTGACCCCGTGGCGTTTCCACGCGCGCCTGGTCACCGCGATTCCAGAAGCTGATTTCACCATCCTGATAGCGAGCGCCGCTGGCCACAATCGCCTGAGGCAATCGCCAAGCACCATGCAGTGACCAAAGGCGCAGGTCGCTGTCATTGGTCGCGGTGACGAGGTGCTGCTGAGCGGGCATGCAGTGCCAAGCTTCAAACTGCTGTGCAGAGCCGGGAAAAAGCGCCGACGGTAGAAAAGGTGCCCGGTTTTCCAGCGTTGCCTGGTTAGCAACGGCCGTTTCGGCTGAAGGCGTTGCTGCACAGCCCGTTAAGGCGAACATCAGCCCTGTCACGACCGACGCCCATACGCGTGTTGTTAGCATGTTCATTGTACTGGATTCATTGTACTGGGTTCCCTGTAGGACGGATTCTATAGCTTGCGTTGTGCCTACCCGCGTTTGAACGCTTGCAGGTCTTGAGTATCGACACTTTCTACTTGTGGTGGCAACCCCTGCTCTTCGCGCTTTATTTTAAGCTGGTTTTTTTCGGCGAGACGCTCTGGATCACTATTGGCGGCACGTCCATTAAGCTCTGCTAACTGCGCCATGCCCTGATGATAAAAGGTCAGTAGGTCCAGCGCAGTGCGATTGTTCTCTTCGAATTCACGCCGCAGCGGAGCAAGATAGCCGCTGACTTGTGACAGTTGATGCTTAAGCTGCCAAACATAGCGTACCTCAGCCATCCACGGGCGCTCACGCAGCACGGCAAAGAGTGCGCTGGTTGCCAGCAATCCAAGCACAACGCCTAAGACGTTGAGCCACAGGCTGCTGCCAAAGGTAGAGGTCAGCAGCATTGAAAATAATAGACCAAAAATAATCAGCTGCCCCGCCATGGCAAAGCTGATCATACGAGCTTTGCGACGGTAAGCCTCAGGGTCGTGATGTTCTAGGTTAAATACCATAGCCAGCCTCGTTATCTTTGGAAACGCTCTTATGATACGGGGCTGACCAGGGCAAACAAGCTCTTGCGCTAAGCTAAACGCTCCGCGGCCGTTTTGAGCAGATGCTCGGTGGTTTCCCAACCCATGCAAGCATCTGTTACCGACACACCGTAGCGCATTGCGCCGGGCTTTAATGGCTGTTTGCCTTCAAACAGATGGCTTTCTAGCATTAGTGCGACTAGGTTGGCCTCGCCTGCCTGGCGCTGAGCCAACACATCCAGCATAACCTCACTCTGGCGACGATGGTCTTTACGCGCATTGGCGTGACTGCAATCCACCATCAGCCGCGGGTTTTGCCCAGCGTTACGCAGCGCGGCAATGGCCGCACGCACGTGATGCGCCTGGTAATTGGGCTCACCGTGGCCACCACGTAATACGACGTGAGTATGCGGATTGCCCGCTGCTTGCTGGACAATAGGGTGGCCCTGAGAATCAACCGCGAAGCGCTGGTGTGGATGAGCCGCCGCCTCCATGGCATCAATCGCCACCTGTACATCGCCGCTGGTGGCATTTTTAAATCCCACCGCGGCGGCTAAATCACTGGCTAGTTCGCGATGCAGCTGCGACTCCGTTGTGCGTGCGCCAATCGCCACCCAGCTCAGTAAATCGTCCAGATAAGGTGCCAGCATCGGCTGCAAAAGCTCGGTAGCCACCGGCAGACCGCGTGCTGCAACCGCATGCATCAGCTTGCGGGAAAGCGCTAAGCCACGCCCCATATCGCCGCTGCCATCCAAATCAGGATCGTAGGCTAGCCCCTTCCAACCCACCGTAGTGCGTGGCTTTTCGATATAAACGCGCATCACCGGCAAAATATGCTCGCCCACTTGCTCGCTGAGTGCGGCCAAACGATCGGCGTACTCTAGCGTCGCCTTGGGGTCATGCACCGAGCAGGGGCCTACGACGACCAGCAGGCGATCATCCTGACCGCTTAAAATTTGCTGCACGGCGTGACGCTGGCGCGAAATCTGCTCACGTAGCGAGTCATTAAGCGGAACACGCTGACGAAGCGCATCGGGAGTAGGCAGCCTTTCGGACGGCGCGGTGAAGGCCGTATCGCCGTTAGGGCTATGTTTTGAAGGGCTATGTTTTGAAGGGCTATGTTCTGAAGGACTATGTTCTGAAGGACTATGTTCTGAAGGGCTATGTTCTGAAGGGCTATGGTTTGAATGACTTGATCTTGCAGGGCTATTGACAGCAGAACTGATGGGCGCATTCATGATTAACTCTCCGTAATCGTACATCGATTGACTAAGTGACCACCCAGGCGAACACGATCGGAGGTGGCAGCTAGCACCGATCGCGCGCCACTAAATCGCCAGCCATAGCAATAGCCCACAAAGCCAATAGCAAAAGCGTTAGTCAGTACGCGATAAATCATGGTGCCGCTCCTTAATGAAATAATGATGACGATCACTATAGATACGTCCAAAAACGCCAAAAGCCCCGGCGGGGTTACCGACCGGGGCTTCTGTGCTTGCGGCAGGCAACCGAGTGGTGTGCCTGGTAGCGCGACGTTAGACGTCGGCCAAGGGCACACCGTGGCTAAACCAATACCAATAAGATGCAATGCTGTTAGCCAGCTCAGCGCTACGCGCTGGCTGAAGGCTTTCCACGCTCACACGCAAGCCATCAGCCATTATCGGCTGGGGCTTAACTGTGAATGGCGTGGCGAGTCGTCGCATGCTGATTTTCCGTTGGTAATGGTGAGCCCTGACCGATCGCCCTAAGGGCTGCCGCAGTGGCGTAATGACTTTATCCTGCCTGCAAGCGTTTCAAATGGCAATACTCATGTGCTAAAAGCTTGCAGCTAAGCAGTGCCCTTCAAGTCAAACAGGGCTAAAAAAGGGCTTAGAAAAGAGCTTTAGCGGGCCTAAGACAAATCATTTTTGGGATATTAGCTAGCCCGTGGAGCATAGGCGAACACGTCTGAAAACACGCGCTCTAATGGCCTGCCTTTACTTTCAAGCACGTCCAGGCAGGCATACACCATGCCTGGCGAGCCTGATAAATAAACATCATGCGCATGCGGGGCAATATCCGCGGCCTTCAGGGCATCATCAATACGTCCCTGCTGATGGCTAATCCGCGCTCCTGCCGCTAGCGGCTCCTCTAACGGAAGCTCGGTGACAGCATGGAATGAAACGTTGGGATACGTTTGCGCCCAGTGGCTGGCCAGCTGTTCTAGATAAAGATCACGGTGTTCGCGTGCGGCCCACCATAGCGATACTTGCCGATCGGGCTGTTCGTGCAGCACCGCCTCAACCATGGCTTTCATCTGTGAAAAGCCGGTACCCGCGGCGATGAGCATAAGCGGCCGCTGGCTTTGACGATCCAGCACGCATTCACCGCCCGGCAATCGCAGCGTTAGTTGGTTCGCGACCTTCAACAGCTCTCGTAGGCGCACGGAATTGTTTCGCTCCGGCCAATGCTGAATATGTAGTTCAACAATGCCATCCCCGCGATCGAAGCTGGCAATCGAAAACGGCACCCAGGTGGTATCGTCTAACTTAAGCTCTAAATACTGGCCCGGTGCATGCTGCATAGCTTCGGCGCGCCCTTCGAGCGTCACGCCAAACACATCGGGATTCAAGTTCTCAACTTCGGTAACTTGGCAAGTCAACGTCCTTGCACTCATGAAAGCCTCTTTTTGCAAATTCGGTCAACTATTTCGGTCAACTATAACGCGGCACGTTTAACCGCCGTGGCGAGAGGGCGGCAAATCAAGGCCAATCCCAAGTGCTTCCCAGCGATCATCCACCCGCGCTTTAACGGCTTCGTCCATCACAATGGGGGTGCCCCACTCCCGGTCTGTTTCACCCGGCCATTTATTGGTGGCATCTAGCCCCATTTTCGACCCAAGGCCTGAGACCGGCGAGGCGAAATCGAGATAATCAATCGGCGTATTCTCTACCAAGACGGTATCGCGTGCGGGATCCATTCGCGTGGTGATGGCCCAAATAACGTCTTCCCAGTTGCGCGCATCAACGTCGTCATCCAGCACAATCACAAACTTGGTGTACATGAACTGCCGCAGAAAGCTCCAGACCCCCATCATTACGCGCTTGGCATGGCCAGGATACTGCTTCTTCATAGTGACCACCGCCATGCGGTACGAACAGCCTTCTGGCGGCAGATAAAAGTCGACAATTTCTGGAAATTGTTTACATAGAATCGGCACAAATACTTCGTTCAACGCTAACCCAAGGATCGCCGGTTCGTCAGGCGGACGCCCGGTGTAGGTTGAATGATAAATCGCGTCACGGCGCATGGTCATACGGGTGACGGTAAAGACAGGAAAGTGATCGACCTCATTGTAGTAACCGGTATGGTCACCAAAGGGACCTTCCGCTGCCATGTCGTCGGGATAGATGAAGCCTTCGAGGATGATTTCGCTCGATGCCGGCACATCAAGATCCGCATGGCCGCACTTGACTAGCTCAGTACGCGAGCCACGTAGCAGCCCTGCAAAGGCATACTCCGAAAGAGAATCTGGCACGGGCGTAACGGCGGCAAGAATCGTTGCCGGATCAGCGCCCAAAGCCACCGCCACCGGAAACGGCTCTCCGGGATGTTCTTTTTGAAACTCTAAGAAATCCAAAGCGCCGCCGCGATGGGATAGCCAGCGCATAATCAGGCGGTTTTTACCGATTTTCTGCTGACGATAAATACCAAGATTTTGGCGCTTTTTATGCGGCCCTTTGGTAATCACCAACGGCCAGGTGACCAACGGCCCTGCGTCGCCAGGCCAGCAGTGCTGGATTGGTAGCAGGCCCAGGTCGACGTCGTCATCCTCATAAACCACTTCTTGCACCGGCGCCCGCTTGACGTTTTTGGGCCCCATGCTGAGCACTTGCTTGAAAATCGGCAGCTTGTCCCAGGCATCTTTTAAGCCTTTAGGCGGGTCGGGCTCTTTGAGAAACGCCAGCAGCTTGCCGACTTCTCGCAACGCTTCTACCGAGTCCTGCCCCATTCCCAGCGCTACCCGCTTGGGCGTGCCAAAGAGGTTGCCCAGCAGCGGCATGTCGTGGCCCTTGACGTTTTCAAACAACAGCGCCGGGCCACCGGCACGCAGCGTGCGGTCGCAAATTTCAGTGATTTCCAGATAAGGATCGACTTCGACGTGGATACGTTTGAGTTCACCACGGGCTTCTAACGCCGCGATGAACTCACGCAAGTCTTTGTACTTCAAGGCACGCTCCCTGGCTGGCTACTGCACGGCGGCGTTTGTCCTACTCAACGCTAGCAGCGCTGATATGAACAACACGCTAGCGGCGCTTCATCGCTTCAAAGAATTCGAGATTGGTCTTGGTGTCTTTCAGACGATCAATCAGGAACTCGGTCGCGGCGGTATCTTCCATCGGATTGAGAAGCTTGCGCAGAATCCACATGCGCTGCATTTCATCCTCAGAGGCCAGCAAGTCTTCACGACGAGTGCCACTGCGACGGATATTGATCGCCGGGAATACGCGACGCTCGGCCAGCTTGCGGTCCAGGTGGGCTTCCATATTGCCGGTACCCTTGAACTCTTCAAAGATGACTTCGTCCATCTTAGAGCCGGTATCGACCAGCGCAGTAGCGATAATCGTCAGGCTGCCGCCCTCTTCGATATTACGCGCAGCACCGAAGAAGCGCTTTGGCTTCTCAAGCGCGTGGGCATCCACACCACCGGTCAGTACTTTGCCGGAGCTAGGCACTACGGTGTTGTAAGCGCGCGCTAAGCGAGTAATCGAGTCAAGCAGGATGACCACATCTTTCTTGTGCTCAACCAAACGCTTGGCTTTCTCGATGACCATTTCCGCCACCTGTACGTGACGCGCTGGCGGCTCATCGAAGGTCGATGCAACCACTTCGCCACGCACGGTGCGCGACATTTCGGTCACTTCCTCAGGGCGCTCATCGATCAACAGTACGATCAGATGACACTCTGGATTGTTACGCGTGATAGAGGTCGCGATGTTTTGCAACATGAGCGTTTTACCCGCTTTAGGCGGCGATACCAGCAAGCCACGTTGGCCTTTACCAATCGGCGCGGTGAGATCAATGATCCGCGCGGTAAGGTCTTCCGTGGAGCCGTTACCGATCTCCATACGCATGCGATCGTCTGGGAACAGGGGTGTTAAGTTCTCAAACAGTATCTTGTGCTTGGCGTTTTCCGGACGGTCAAAGTTGATTTGACTGACCTTCAGCAGGGCGAAATAGCGCTCACCCTCCTTCGGCGGACGGATTTTGCCTGAAATGGAATCGCCCTTGCGCAGATTGAAACGACGGATCTGTGAAGGCGAAATGTAAATATCATCTGGACCGGCCAGATAGGAGCTGTCAGCGCTACGCAGGAAGCCAAAGCCATCCTGAAGAATTTCCAGCACACCATCGCCATAAATATCCTCGCCACTTTTGGCGTGTTTTTTCAGGATGGCGAAAATGATGTCCTGCTTGCGCGAACGGGCCAAGTTATCAATACCCATTTCACGGGCGATATCGAGGAGCTCGGGAACGGTTTTTTGCTTGAGTTCAGTAAGATTCATCGGTGTGTTAGAAAATTGCTCATGGAAGCTGGGCGCTAGGCGCCGGGAATAAGACAGGAGGCGTTTCAGTTACGCCGTGTGATGCGTTCAGACCCCGGAAAAGACACGCGCTCGAAAATGAAAGGAACTTGATTGGGCTCAGTTAATGACACTATTGGTTAGTGTGATTAAGGCTCAACTCGAGGGTGCTAACGGTTGTTTAATCTGGTTCGCACAGGAGAGTGGCGAAACCAGTGGGCTATCTGACGACTTGGAAATCTGGCTGACGCTAACGAGATAAACCATGAGTAGCGTCTGGGGCGACCAAGATGCCGTACTTGAACGACGAATGTAAAACGATTTATTACCATAACGCCGCGCTTGTGGACACACTAACAAACTAGGTCATATCAAGCCAGTAGCTCGATGGTAGTCAAGCATCGCGACAAACGCAAGTCTTTGGTAATTGACAATGGATAAAGCTCACCGCAACCTTGGCACAGACCATAAGAAGGATAGCGTATGCCCCAGGACCTTTCGACACCCACTACCGCCACTGCGGAGACAGAAAGCGTTGCGCCACAGCGCTTTGCCGCGATTGACCTGGGCTCCAACAGCTTCCATCTTTTAGTGGCCAACTATCAGCATGAGCGCCTGCAGGTCGTCGCCCGACTGGGCGAAAAAGTCCAGCTGGCAGCGGGTTTAGATGATGATGGGCTGCTCAATGAAGCCGCCATACAGCGTGCGCTGGACTGCCTGGGCCGCTTCGCGCCGTTTCTTAGCGACATTCCCCATGGCAACTTACGCATCGTCGGCACCAACGCGCTGCGCGACGCACGTAACAGCCAAGCCTTTATTGAGCGCGCTGAAGCTCAGCTAGGTCACGCTATCGAGATTATTGCCGGTCGCGAAGAAGCCCGCCTCATTTACCTAGGTGCTGCTCACGCGCTGGCCGAAAACGGCCGCCGCTTAATTGTCGATATCGGCGGCGGCTCCACCGAGTTCATCATTGGCGAAGCCTTTGAACCCAAAGCATTGGAAAGCCTGCGCATGGGCTGCGTGACCTTTTCTCGACGCTTTTTCCCCGATGGTGAGTTAAACGAAAAACGCATGCGCCGTGCTGAAATCGCCGCCCTCTCAGAACTCGCTAATATCCAGCGCCCTTATCAGCGTTTAGGCTGGGACGACCCTGTCGGCTCAAGCGGCACGATCAAAGCTGCCGCTAGCGTGCTGCATGCTTACGGCGATACGCCTCATGAAGGGGTTATTACGCGCAGCGGGTTAAAAAAACTGCGCGAGCGCCTGCTGAAATGCAAGCAGCTGGACAAAGTCGAACTCGATGGCCTAAAGGCTGATCGCGCCAAAGTCTTCCCTGCGGGGATTGCCATCCTAGGAGCGATTTTTGAAGCCTTCGATCTCACGCAAATGCGTTTTGCGGACGGCGCCCTGCGCGAAGGCGTGCTCTACGATATGGCGGGACGCAATAGTGCTGAAGATTCACGCTCGAAAAGCCTGGAATCGCTGAAGCGAATCTACGATGTAGATACTCGCCAAGGAGCCAATGTCGCCGATACCGCCGAGCGTTTATTTAACCAGGTACGCCATGCCTGGTCGTTGGGCCCCGCCCAGGCGCGCCACTTACAGTGGGCAAGCCATGTGCATGAAATTGGCCTTGCGATTTCCCATAGCCAATTTCACCGCCATGGGGCCTACCTGCTGGAACACTCCGACCTGGCCGGCTTTTCACGCCCGGAACAGCGCCAGCTGGCCTTTCTAGTGCGCGCCCATCGACGCAAATTTCCGCTCAAAGAGTGGCAAGCGCTGCCAGAAACACAGCAGGCGAGCGCTCAAAAGCTCGCTCGGCTGCTGCGCTTGGCGGTTTTATTTAATCATTCTCGACCTGAAGCGACGCCAGCGCTACCGCTATTAAACGTCGATAGCGACAGTTTGACGATTACACTGCCGGAAAGCGATGAACCCACCCTGCTGAGCACCGACCTCGAACAGGAGCAGATGTTTATGCAAGCCGCGGGGTTTAATTTTGCGGTTAAGCAGGTGAAGGCTGAGGAGTAAACTCGACCCCTTCAGCCTGCCAAAGCAGCCTACCAGGAGGAGAAACCACGCCAATACAGGTCTCTGCCTGCATCACCACCACTAGCCGCTCGCGCTCCCAGGGCGGCACGGATGCCTCTTGCAGCAACCGCTTTAAATCGCGCCGACCACGCCCGGGCAGTTGGATCACCTCGCCCCCCTTGCGCCAGGCCACCCGCAGCTGTTGTGAGCAAGTCACCTGCCAACCTAACCGCCCCACTGGCGTTTCGAGCGGCGTTTGACCATCCCAGAAAACGTCCCACGGCAGTAGCGATTCAAGCCTTGTCATAACGTAGAGTCGGTGGCGCCATAGCCGTGCCTGACCACCCGGCCACTCAACGCAGACCGCTGCATCGGCCTTAGCCGTAAGCTGCTCCAACAGGCTTTCTAAGCGTTTTTGCGGCGGCGGCGCCAAGCCTTGCTGTTGGCACAGCGCTCGCACCAGCAGCCGCTGACGCGGGCGTGAGCATCGATTAAGCGCATCGACATCCACCTGGCCATCATTGGTCATAAGGCCCGCTAGTTCTGCTGCCACGTACTCACCCAGTACGGTATCCGCCTCATACGCATGCGCCGCGCTATTCGCTAACGCACGCGCGGCTCCTGGCCAGCGCTCCTGGATTTCCGGCAGCACGCGATGGCGCAGGCGGTTACGGTCGAGGCTAATATCAGCATTAGTAGGGTCTTCACACCACGTTAGTGCTAGTGAACGCGCCGCGGCTTCCAACTCGGCTCGACGTGCGCTCAGCCAGGGGCGCACAAGCGTAATACCCTGAGATTCACGCCGATAAGGCATGCCCGCCAAGCCACGTAACCCGCTGCCCCGCAGCGCAGCGAGCAGAAACGTTTCTGCCTGATCATCCTGGTGCTGGGCAAGCCATAGCGCATCGCCAGCGGCTAGCGTGGCGTAAAACGCGGCGTAACGAGCGTTACGTGCAGCGCCTTCGATACCCTGCCCCTGCACAGCCACCGTGACATTGACCACCGTCAGCGGCACATTCAAGCGCTCACACAGCGCCCGCGAGTGCGCCTCAAAGGCCTGGGCAGACGCCTGAAGGCCGTGGTTGATATGAATAGCGCGAACGCAGCGATTAGCCTGCTTGCCTACCATGGCGGCGAGTGTCACCAGCAGGCACGAATCTAAACCGCCGGATAGCGCCACCCAAACAGAGCGCCCCGGCGGGGTTTCCGCCAGGGCGTCGTTAAGCAGGCTTTGCAGTGTGCTAAGCGGCTGGGGCGCCATAGCTCATTAAGCGCTTGTAGCGGCGCTCCAGCAGCGCCTCGGTGTCCATCGACTGCAAACGCTCTAAGCTCGCAGACAGCGCCTCTTTAACACGCTCAGCGGTGGTTAGAGGATGCCGATGCGAGCCGCCTAACGGCTCTTTAATCAATGAATCGACAAACCCAAGCTCTTTTAGACGCTCGGCGGTAATACCCATGGCCTGAGCAGCGTCAGAGGCTTTGGTCGCGCTCTTCCATAGAATCGAGGCGCAGCCTTCCGGCGAGATAACCGAGTAAGTCGAGTACTGCAGCATTTGTAGCTCGTCGCAGACGCCAATAGCCAGCGCGCCACCGGAGCCGCCCTCACCCACCACGGTAGAAATAATCGGTGTTTTCAGCCGTGACATAACGGCCAAATTGTAGGCAATTGCTTCTGACTGACCGCGCTCTTCGGCATCAATGCCGGGATAAGCGCCGGGCGTATCGATAAAGGTCAGAATCGGCATTTTGAAACGTTCGGCCATCTCCATCAAGCGGCACGCTTTGCGATAGCCTTCTGGACGCGGCATACCGAAATTGCGGCGCACTTTCTCTTTCACGTCACGGCCTTTTTGATGGCCAATCACCATCACCGGCGCATCGTTCAACCGCGCAACCCCACCAACAAGAGCGGCATCGTCGGCGAAGTTACGATCGCCATGCAGCTCATCAAAGTCAGTAAAAACATGCTCAAGATAGTCGAGCGTATAGGGACGCTGCGGGTGACGCGATAGCTGAGAAACCTGCCAGGGAGTTAAATCCTTGAAGATAGATTCCGTCAGCTTGCGACTTTTTTCTTCCAGGCGAGCAATCTCATCGGAGAGATTCACTTGGCTGCTGGAGCCGACTAAACGCAGCTCTTCAATTTTTGCCTGAAGCTCGGCAATGGGCTGTTCGAAATCGAGATAATTAGGATTCATCGGCGCTACCTGTAAAAAGAAGCCTGATCAAAATAAGCATTGATAAATAATGAGAGAATAAGAGCATTATCGCACCCTGATTCTGCCACGCAAGGTGAAGGCTTCTTTGCCGCTTGGTTAGCGGTAGCGAAGCTGGACGCCCGCCTGGCCCTGTACATCTCGCAGCGCTAGTAATAAATCATCGCTAGGCGCAACTTTCCACTCATCGCCAAGCTCAAGCCAAGCCACTGCTGCTGGATGGCGGTACTGCAGCCGCACGGGCAGCCCCGCTTCATCGCGGTATGGCGTAAGGCTATCACGCAGGCTCTCAACTAAACGGCCGTTGATTTGCTCAGCGTCTAGGGCAAGCTCAACCGCCTGACCATAGCGAATCCGCGCCGTCACCATGGGCGTGACGTCTTTACCGCGCAGGCGCAAACCGCCAGAAAATTCGTCGCTGGAGACTTCACCTTCAACAATTAACACCTGATCGGACTCAATCTGGCCGCGCAACTGCTCGAACACCTCACCAAACAACGAGGCCTCAATGCGTCCGGTGCGGTCATCCAAGGTGATAAACGCCATGGTATCACCACGCTTGGACTTCATCGTGCGCACGCCAACCACCAGCCCTGCCACACGCTGAGGATCGCGAGAAGGTTTTAAATCGCTGATGCGAGTGGAAACAAAGCGCTTTAACTCACGCTCGTACTCATCAATCGGGTGACCGGTTAGGTAAAGCCCTAGGGTATCTTTCTCCCCCGACAACCGCTCACGATCGGTCCACTCCCGGGCGCTGAGATACTCGGCGTAAACGTTGCTATCGCTGTCGTCAGTTTCAGCGAACGCATCGCCAAACATGTCCAGCATGCCCAGATTCTGATTAGTATGATTCTGCGCAGCGGCTTTTAGCGCGTCTTCCATCGCTGCGAACAGCACCGCACGATTAGGACCTATCGTATCGAGTGCACCGGAGCGAATCAGCGCCTCCAGGGTGCGCTTATTCATCCGTTTAGGATCCATACGCCGGCAAAAGTCGAAGATATCCTTAAACGGGCCGTCTGCCTTGCGGGCATCAACAATGGCACCAATAGGCCCTTCGCCCACACCTCGGATCGCGCCCAGGCCATAAACAACGCGCGCGTCCGTATCCACCGTGAATTTGTAGCCCCCCACGTTGACGTCTGGGGGCGTCACCGTGAGCTTAAGATTGCGACACTCTTCAATCAGCGGCACCACTTTATCCAGGTTGTCCATTTCGGTGGACATGACGGCCGCCATAAAGGGACCCGGATAATGGGCTTTCAGCCAAGCGGTTTGATAAGACACCAGCGCGTAGGCAGCCGAGTGCGACTTGTTAAAGCCGTAGCCGGCGAATTTTTCTACTAAGTCAAAGATATTACCGGCCAGATTCTTATCGATACCGTTGGCGGCACAGCCATCCATAAAGCCGTCGCGCTGCTTAGCCATTTCTTCGGGTTTTTTCTTACCCATGGCGCGGCGCAGCATATCGGCCTGGCCAAGGCTGTAGCCTGCCATGACCTGAGCGATCTGCATGACCTGCTCTTGGTAAAGAATAATACCGTAGGTAGGTGCCAGCACCGGCTTAAGCAGTTCATGCTGGTAATCCGGGTGCGGATAAGAAACTTCGGCCCGGCCGTGCTTACGGTTGATAAAATCGTCGACCATGCCCGACTGGAGAGGCCCAGGACGGAACAGGGCCACCAGGGCAATCATATCGTCTAGTGAGTCGGGCAGCAGGCGCTTAATCAGCTCCTTCATGCCACGCGATTCAAGCTGGAACACCGCGGTGGTTTCGGCGCGCTTTAGCATTTCAAAGGTCGGCGCATCGTCCAGCGGAATGCTGTCGATATTCAGCGCCCCCTGACCGTTAACGCTACGCACCTTATCGACCATCTCCAGCGCCCAGTCGATAATCGTCAGCGTACGCAGACCCAAGAAATCGAATTTGACCAGGCCCGCTTCTTCGATATCGTTTTTATCGAACTGGACGACGAGGCCTGAGCCGTCTTCATCGCACAGCAGCGGTGAGAAATCGGTGAGTTTGGTCGGCGCGATTACTACGCCACCCGCGTGTTTGCCGGTACCCCGCGTGGTGCCCTCTAGCTTGAGCGCCATCTCCCAGATTTCTTCGGCCTCTTCGTCGTTGCCGATAAACTCTTTAAGCGCTGGCTCTTGCTCAATCGCTTTGGACAGCGTCATACCAACTTCAAAAGGGATCAGCTTAGAGAGCTTGTCGCCCAGCGAATAAGGTCGGCCCTGAGCGCGAGCAACATCGCGCACCACGGCCTTCGCCGCCATGGTGCCGAAAGTAACAATCTGCGAGACTGCGTTACGCCCGTAGCGCTCGGCCACGTACTCAATGACTTTGTCGCGTTTTTCCATGCAGAAATCGACGTCAAAGTCGGGCATGGAAACACGCTCAGGATTCAAAAAGCGCTCGAACAGCAGGTCGTAGCCAATCGGATCTAAATCGGTAATTTTTTGCGCGTAGGCTACCAACGAACCTGCACCCGAGCCACGCCCTGGCCCTACCGGCACACTGTTATCCTTCGCCCACTGGATAAAATCCATAACGATCAGGAAGTAGCCGGGAAAGCCCATCTGAATAATAACGTTCAGCTCAAATTCAAGCCGATCGCGATAGCGCTGCTCGATCGCTTTGTATTCGTCACTCTCGCGAGGATAGCGCTCAGCGGGAAATAAGAAATCCAAGCGATCCGTCAGGCCATCGTGGGAAACCTTGCGAAAAAATTCGTCCTGCGTCATGCCCTCGGGAATTTCGAACTCAGGCAGGAAAATCTCGCCAAGGCGCACATTGACGCTGCAGCGCTGGGCAATCATCACGCTATTTTCTAGCGCTTCGGGTATATCAGAGAACAGCGACGCCATCTCATCGGGGCTTTTTAGGTACTGCTCTTCGGTATAACGACGCTCGCGGCGCGGGTCGTCCAACGCTTTGCCTTCGCCAATCGCCACCCGGGTTTCATGGGCCCAGTAATCCTCGCGAGCCAAAAAACGCACGTCATTGGTAGCGACTACCGGCGTACCAGTCTCGATGGCTAACTTGACGCTTGCGTGAACACAGGCCTCTTCTAAGGGGCGCCCGGTGCGCACTAGCTCCAGATAAAAACGCTCCGGAAAGGCTGCCTGCCATTCTTTCAACAGCGCTCGCGCATCCTGCTCGTGATCAGATAGCAGGTGGCGACCAATTTCGCCATCGCGAGCGCCGGAGAGCGCAATCAACCCCTCGCTCTGCTCCATCACCCACTGTCTGTCGAGAATGGCGCGCCCCTGGCGCTGGCCGTGAGTCCAGCCCTTAGAGATCAGTTCGGTGAGATTACGATAGCCAACGTCATTCATCGCCAGCAGCGTTATACGGTAAGGATGCGATTCGTCGTGCGGGTTCTGGAGCCATAAATCGCTGCCAATCACGGGCTTTAATCCCGCGCCCTGGGCCGCTTTATAGAACTTTACCAGACCAAATAAATTGGTTTCGTCGGTCAAGGCCAGCGCCGGCATCGCCCGTTCAGCGGTGGTACTGACCAGCGATTTAAGCTTAACCAAGCCGTCAACCAGGGAGTACTCACTGTGCAAACGCAGATGGACAAACGGTACCGTCATGAGACTCTCGCTAACGTCATAATACCCTCAACAAATTCATAACATTCTCGGCAAATAAAGACATTGGCTTAAAGCAGCGCTAGGGTATGTTGATCGCTGATAGCTGACGCTGAACAGGCGCAAAGCTGCGTCGATGTTCGGGTAAAGGCCCATGCGCAGACAGTGCCGCTAGGTGCTCTTTTGTGGGGTAGCCTTTGTGACGGGCAAACCCATATTCAGGATAGCGCATATCCAGCGTCACCATCTGTGCATCGCGCGCCACTTTAGCCAAAATCGATGCCGCGGCGATAGCCGCATGGCGGGCATCGCCTTTTACCACAGCTTGTCCGGGCAACCGGTGACCGGGCAGCTTGTTACCATCGATGAGCAGATACTCCGCCGAAGGCGCCAGCGCATCAATGGCTCGGCGCATAGCTAAGTGAGTGGCGTGATAAATATTTAGCGCGTCCACTTCGGCGGCACTGGCCTCTGCTACCGCAAACGCTATTGCCCGCGCGCGAATCTGCTCATCCAGCGCTTCACGCCGACGCGCGCTTAATTTTTTCGAGTCAGTCAGACCTTCAATCGGATGGGCAGGATCCAGAATGACCGCAGCGGCCACTACGCTGCCGATCAGTGGTCCGCGTCCCACTTCATCGACCCCGGCAAGCCGCTGGCCGCTATAGGCAATCTCTAAAGGCGGATAGTCGGCGTAGTTAATCGTCATAAGCCTCTTCCCATGGCTGCCCTGCTGCCAATGCGCCGAGCGCTTGCGCCGCGCGCCGGCTAGCGTTGCGCTGCAGCGTAGCGTGTATCTCGGCAAAGCGCGTTTCAAGCGCGTAACGGCCCGGTTCATCGGTCAACATAGCACTGAGCTGGTCAGCAATCGCCTCAGGCGAGGCGGCCTCCTGAATCAGCTCAGGCACCAGCGTTTCTTGCGCAATCAGATTCGGCAGCGACACCCACTGAGTTTTCACCAGCCGCTTCGCCAGCCAGTGAGTCACCGGCGCCATTTTGTAAGCGACCAGCATCGCTCGGTGGCAGAGCATCGCTTCAAGCGCCGCCGTACCGGAGGCGAGCAAAACAATATCGCTTGCCACCATGGCTTCGCGGGCTTGCCCCTCTAGCAGGCTAGTGCGTTCCGCGAGCAGCGGATAGCCGGCAAGTAGTGCGCTTATTTCACGACGTCGATCAGGCGTAGCGGCGGGAATAACAACGTACAGCGCGGGATGACGCTGACAAAGCTGCTCGGCAGCGGCCAAAAAAGTAGCGCCTAAAAAACGCACTTCGTTAGCCCGCGATCCCGGCAGCAGAGCCAGCACCGGCGCATCAGCAGGCAAGTGGAGTGCATGTCGCGTAGCATCACGATCATTTTCAAGCGGTAGCTCGTCGGCCAGCGGGTGGCCAACAAACACGACGGGGACTCGATGGGCACGATAAAAAGCAGCTTCAAAGGGCAGCAGAGTTAGCATGCCATCGACTGATTTGGCGATGCCTTTCACTCTGCCCTGACGCCACGCCCAAACGGAGGGGCTAACGTAATGGGCGGTCGTAATACCCGCCTCGCGGAGCTGTCTTTCTAGCCCCAAATTGAAATCAGGTGCGTCGATGCCCAGCATAATATCCGGCTGCCAGGCCAGCGCTTCTGTTTTTAAGGTACGCCGCACACGAATCAGCTCAGGCAGATGCTTGAGCACTTCAACCAGCCCCATGACTGACAGGGTTTCTAATGGAAAACGACTTTCCATACCCTCAGCCTGCATGCGAGGCCCGCCGATACCACGAAACTCAACGCCCGGATGACGCGCTTTCAGCTCGCGCATCAACCCTGCGCCCAGAATATCGCCGGAGAGCTCCCCGGCCACGAGATAAACGCGTTGCAGGGTCATAAAATAACTCGCATGGGCTAGCGGGTAATGCCGCGTGTCGAGCGCTCAATAGAGGCGGCAAAATGCTCGACCTCAGGCAAATCAAAACGGCGGCGCATCTCGGCAAGCGCTTGCTCTGTCGTCAAGCCCTGGCGATACACCATTTTGTAGGCTGCAGTAAGTGCGTTAATCGCTTCGCGACTAAAGCCTCGACGCTTCAAACCTACTAAATTAAGGCCGCGTGCTTCAGCAGGATTACCATTAATCATGATATACGCGGGCGTGTCTTTGGTAATAATCGAGCCACCGCCCGCCATGGCATAATCGCCAAAGTGGCAGAACTGATGTACTGCCGACAAGCCACCTAGGATGACGTGGTCGCCGACGGTGACATGGCCAGCCAAGGTGACCTGATTAGCCAAGATGCAGTCGTTACCAATAACGCAATCATGCCCAACGTGCACATAGGCCATAAATAAATTGCGCGAACCAATCGTGGTTTCACTGCGATCCTGAACCGTACCGCGATGCAGCGTGGCGCCTTCGCGAATTACGTTATCGTCGCCCATCACCAGGCGCGTTGGCTCGCCTGCGTATTTTTTATCCTGGCAGTCTTCGCCTACAGAGGCGAACTGAAAGATACGCGTACGCTCGCCCAGAGTAGTGGGGCCTTTAACCACCACATGAGGGCCAATGACAGAGCCTGCGCCGATAGTGACGTCTGGCCCAATAACACTAAAAGGACCCACCTCAACGTCATCGGCTAGACGCGCCGCTGGGTCGACCAAGGCAGTAGGATGTATCAAGCAACCTTCCTCTCGGCACAAATAATTTCCGCTTCGCAGGCTAGCTCGCCATCAACAGAAGCGCGACAGGCGAATTTCCAGATACCGCGTTTACCTTTGATAACGTTAGCTTCTAACGTGAGCTTGTCGCCGGGCATAACCGGGCGTTTGAAGCGCACTTTATCGCTACCTACTAGATAATAGACGTAGCCATCGGCCGGTAGTTTATTAACCGTTTTAAAGCCAAGAATGCCACACACCTGGGCCAGCGCTTCGATAACAAGCACGCCGGGCATAATCGGATGGTGCGGAAAATGTCCGTTGAAAAACGGCTCATTGATACTAACGTTCTTGTACGCAACGATGGACTCACCGATGGTCAATTCCGTTACTCGATCCACCAGCAAAAACGGATAGCGGTGAGGCAAGTATTCGCGAATTTCATTGATATCCATAACCATCGTAGCGACCTCTAAAATGACAAAAAAACCTGATGAACACCGTAGGGGGAATCAGGTAAATACCAGCACGCCTGCTGGTGAAAAGGCTGTGGATTATACCCCGCTGCTGCCTAGCCTCAAGCTAACGGCGGATAAAATCATTCAGCACTTGTTAATCTCGCTGCTTTTTTTCCAACCGCGCTAAACGCTTGGCGATATCATCGAGCTGCTTAAAGCGCACCGCGTTTTTCCGCCACTGGTTATTGGCCATGGCACCAGTTCCCGAAGAGTAGACTCCGGGTTCATGAATAGAGTTCGTGACCAGGCTCATTCCTGTCACCTGAACGCCATCACAAATGGTCAAGTGGCCAGATAGCCCGACGCCTCCGCCCAACATGCAGTGCTTGCCGACTTTGGTGGAGCCCGCAATACCTACACAGCCCGCCAATGCACTGTGGTCGCCAATAATAACGTTATGGGCAATTTGCACCTGACTATCGATTTTAACGTCATTGCCAATCACCGTATCACCCAGCGCGCCACGATCAATACTCGAGCAACTGCCGACTTCCACATCATCACCCAGCACAACGCCACCCAGCTGAACAATTTTATGCCAGCCGCCACCATCGTGAGCAAAGCCAAACCCATCGCCGCCAATGACACAGCCACTTTGCAGGATCACGTTCTTGCCAATAACGACGCTATGACAGACGGTAACGTTGGCGTGCAGGCGCGTACCTTCGCCGAGCTGGCTATCGGCCCCGACCATACTACCGGCACCAATAACGACACGGTTGCCAAGCACCACTCCTGCTTCTACGACTGCGTGCGCCTGGATAGACACATCGACACCTAGCTGCACGTCATCGGCCACCACCGCCGTCGGGTGAATGCCAATCACGTCACGCGCTGGCAACGGATCAAACAGCTGAGAGAGCTTGGCATAGCCTAAATACGGGTTATCAATTTCCAGACGCGGCACAGGGCAATCTTTGCCATGCTCGGGGTGCAGTAACACTGCCGCCGCCTGGGTCGTCGCCAAATCTTTCAAATAGGCACGGTTCGCCAAAAAAGCCACTTGATCTGGCTGCGCTTCTTTTAGCGTCGCAAGACCGCGTATCGGCTGCTCAGCATTGCCCTTAAAGGCAACGCCTAAGTGGCGAGCAATGTCTGCAAGAGTAAGGTGATGAGAAGCGTGCGTCATGGGAACCCAGAGAAGCTTTGGTGTGGCCAGGCCACACCAAACATCGTTTAAATTTAGTTCAAGCCATCAAAAATCTGAGTGACTTCGTCGGTCAGATTAGGCAGGTCCACACCAGAGTGCAATACGCCTTGTGGCTCAACCAGCACGTCTATGCCGTGACGTTCCAGCACTTGCTCTACGGCTTGCTCTAGCTTGGATTCAGCGCTTTCTAAAAACTGCTGCTCAGAACGCTGCTGCGCCTGCATCACTTCTTGACGAAGCTGCTCAAAACGACTGCCCTTTTGCTGCAATTCGCCTATCAGCGACTCACGCTGGGACTGCCCCATTGTTTCACCTTCGTTTTGCAAGCGCTGCTGGAGCTGCTGGAGCTCGTTGCCAAGAGACTGCGCCTCCCGCTGCTGGCTGCCGATTTGACCTTCCAGACTGCTCAGGGACGCTTGAGCAGACTGGGTATTCATCAACGCTGCTCGCCAATCAAGCACGGCCACTTCCGCCGCATGAGCAGGTAAAATCATCGCGCCCAACAAGCATACAACCGCTGTCAGTTTACGCATTGTGTTAACTCCTTAGGTCACGCTAGTGCGCGCCATCATGGCACGCGACCTAGCAAAATTAGAGCGGCTGCCTCTTAGAGCTCTTAGAACGTTTGTCCCAATGAGAACTGGAAGAACTGCGTATCGTCACCGCTCTCATCATTCAATGGCCGAGCAACACTAAACGTTAGCGGGCCTACCGGTGTCAGCCAAGAAAGGCCAATACCTGTGCTGTAGCGCAGGTCACCTAAATCAACGCCCGAGTTACACTGCTGACGACCGGCATCTTCATCCAGCACATCGTAGCAAGAACTCAGGAAGGTATTACCACCATCTAAGAACAGCGATGTTTGCAGTGCGCGCTGATCTTCAACAAAGGGCAGCGGGAAAATGATCTCGGCGCTGCCTTCGATTGAAACATTACCGCCCAACGTACGATTACGGCCGCCTTCAGAAGATGGCGTCGTGCGTTGGCCTAGCGTATTAGAGGTAAAACCACGCACCGAGCCTAGGCCACCGGCATAGAAGTTTTCATAGAAGGGGAACGGATCGTTGCCGCCTAACGTGTCGGCATAGCCGACATTACCGGTAAATTTGAACGCGAAAGATTCATCAGCGTTGAGCGGGAAAAGCTGCTGGGCTCGCGCACGCAGTTTATAGTATTCCGCATCGCTGCCCGGTACACCGGTTTCTACTGAAAGACGCTGGTAGTTACCATTCGTCGGCATGATACCGCGGTTAAGGTTGTTACGTGTCCAGCTGGCCGTTAACTTAAGGCTTTGCGCGTTTTCACCCTGGTCTTCAACATAGCGGCGAATTTCAGAGGCCGTATCAAAGTAAGTTTTGACCGTTAGATCTTCAACACTGGCGCCAAAGTTAAGCCGCGATAGCTCGCTGACAGGGTAACCGAAGTTAATACCGGCACCGTAGGCATCCGTCGAGAACGTAGAAATATCGGAATCGGCGTAGTCAGTTTCGCGGTAGAAAACATTGTAGCCGCGAGAAATCCCATCGAGCGTCCAATAGGGGTCGGTGAAACCAAAGTTGACGCTGGTAAAGGTATCGCTGCGCTGAGCCCCTACGTTGACCCGATTACCCGTGCCAAGGAAGTTGTTCTGCGATAGGCCTACGCCGTAGATAACGCCGGCACTTTGAGAAAAGCCAACGCTCGCCGACACCGAACCGGAAGGCTGCTCTTCAACGTTATAGGTAACATCCAGCAGGTCCGGCTCGCCAGGGACTGGCTGCGTATCCACTTCTACTTGGCTAAAGAAACCCAGTCGCTCTAGACGCTGACGCGATTGAGTGATGGCATCCGTCGAAGCAGGCGCGCCTTCTAGCTGAATCATCTCGCGACGCAGCACTTCATCTTGAGTGGTGGTATTACCGAAGAACTCAATGCGGCGTACATAGGCACGCTCACCAGAATTAACGGCGATGACCAAATCGACCGTCTCGCCGTCGTCCGACATTTCAGGTACGCCCTGAATATCAGCAAAGGCAAAACCTTCAGCACCCAGCCGCTGGCGCAGGGCTTCAGTGGAGGCATTGACATCGCCACGCGAGAATATCTCACCTTCGTTAACGGTGAGCAGCTGGCGGGCCTCGTTTTCACTGATCTGTAAATCACCCGCAAAACGAATATTGCCAACGCGATACTGTTGACCTTCATCAACGTTTAACGTGATGAAAATCTCCGATTTTTCGGGACCAATCGACACCTGAGTCGAGGTAACGTCAAAGTTGACATAGCCGCGATCCAGATAGTAAGAACGCAGTCGTTCAATATCGCCCGACAGTGCTTCGCGGGAGTACTCATCGCTAGAGAACCAGCCAAAAAACCGCCCTGGCCGATCGTTTAGCTCAAATACTTGGCGCAGCGTTTCGTCATCAAAGGCTTCATTACCAATAATATTGATCTGGCTAATTTTAGCAATTTCGCCTTCATTGATGTTGATATTGACCTGAACGCGGCCTTCATCAATTTCTTCAACTTCGGTATCAATGCTGGCGCTGTAGCGACCCTGAGACTGATAAACGCCTTCCAGCTCGCGCTGAATTTCTTCTAGCGTTGAAAGCTCCAGCACCTGCCCCTCAGAAAGGCCCGATTGGCGTAAGCCATTACGCAGATCATCTTCAGATATCTGATCGTTGCCGTTGATCTGTAGCCGTGCAATGGTCGGGCGCTCAACGACCTGAATAACGAGCACATCCCCCTCACGGGCCAAAGAGACATCGTCAAAAAGTCCCGTTGCAAACAAATCACGAGCAGCGTCAGCCAACTGGGCCTCGCTGACGCGCTCGTTGGCACTAACGGGGAATGCATTGAAGACCGAGGCGGCAGATACCCGCTGTAGTCCTTCCACTCGAATGTCTGAAACATCAAAGGATTGTGCTTGGGCGCCGCTGGCGCCTGCCAGCAAAAGTGCCGCCATTCCAAGGGTCTTGATTTTCATGCAGTCAATTCGCTCGCGTTGGTCTGCCCATCATTCCAGACAGGCACCATATACATTTGTGCAGGCAGATGACAAGGCATCCTGCGCGCTACACGCGTCATTACCACAGGCGCATCAGATCAAAATAGAGGGCCATCAACATTAGGGTGCCAACCATGGCAAGCCCAATGCGCAATCCTACGGCTTGTGTTCTTTCAGATACTGGCCGTCCACGCACGACCTCCATGAAATAATAAAGCAAATGGCCACCATCAAGCACGGGGATTGGTAGTAAATTAAGCACCCCAAGACTGATAGAAAGATACGCTAGAAAGCCAACAAACGCTTCTATCCCCGCACGCGCTGAATCTCCAGACACCTGCGCGATGGTAATCGGCCCGGATAAGTTGGAGGGAGAAATGAGCCCAACCAACATCTTCCGTATGGCATCTACGGTTAATAGCGTCATTTCTCCGGTGCGCGAAAGCGCCTGTCCAACCGCTTCAATAGGGCCATAGCGAATTTCACGCTGGAACTTTGCAGGCCATTCAACCTGCTGCGCGCCGGCACCGATATAACCAATTTCAACCCCCGTATCTAAGCTGTTACGCCCTGGGGTTAAATCTATATTCGACCGTTCGCCGTCTCGCTCGTAGGTGAGGTGCAGCGTTTCACCAGGGCTGCCCCGCACGATATTGACGAAGTGCATCCAATCATCCACCGGCTCGCCATTAATCGCTACCATGGTATCGCCAGCCATAAGGCCCGCCTGCTCGGCGGCCTCGCCACTCACTACTTGGCCTAAAATAGCCGGAAACGCTGGCTGCCACGGCGTGATACCCAGCGTTTCCAACGGCTGCGGTGGGTCCTGACGCACCAAATAATCTACCACCGGCAGCATATAGCGCTGTGAATCGCTCGCCCCTTCGGGCCGTGCCTCAATACTCAGCTCGCCGTTAAAGCCAATGATAGACACTAGCTTTAGATTAACATCTTCCCAGGAGCGCATTTCATCGCCCTGAACAGCGACAATTTCATAGCCCCGCTCAAGCCCCGCCTGCTCGGCAGGGGAATTCGGAATAACGCTTCCCACCATGGGCGCGACGACCGTGGTACCGGCCACAAATAGCCCCCAGTACACAACGATCGCTAGCAAAAAATTAGCGATCGGCCCCGCTGCCACAATAGCAATGCGTTGCCAAACTGTCTTGCGGTTAAACGCCTGGTCTAGTTGATCTTCTGGAACCGGCGCTTCGCGCTCATCAAGCATTTTGACATAGCCGCCGAGCGGAATCGCCGCGATGGCGTACTCGGTGCCTTGACGATCAACCCGGGACCACAAAGGCTTACCAAAACCTACCGAAAAGCGCAGCACTTTGACGCCGCAACGACGCGCCACCCAAAAATGGCCAAACTCGTGAAAAGTCACTAACAGGCCCAGCACCACAATGACCGCTAAAATATTTTGTATCAGGCCCACACTACACTCCTTTACGCCCCGCTCTTAACGACCAGCTCAGCGGATGCTTAAGCGGACCACCTTGTTACCAGCTCAATCGCCTGATGTCGCGCCCACTGGTCGGCTGCCAGTACGCTTTCCACACTGTCAACGCGACCTTCAGAGGGGCGTGAAAGAATTTCTTCTACCAGCTGCCCAATCGCAGAGAAGCCCAGCCGACGCTGCAAAAATGCTTCAACCGCTATTTCATTCGCTGCATTTAATACGGCCGGCGCCAAGCCGCCTTGCTGCATCGCTGCGCGAGCAAGACCTAAACAGGGAAAACGCGCTTCGTCAGGGGCTTCAAAATCGAGCCGTGCCACCTGAAAAAGATCAAGAGTTCCCACTCCAGCGTTAATACGCTCAGGCCAAGCAAGCCCGTAGGCAATAGGCGTGCGCATATCTGGATTACCCAGCTGGGCAATCACTGACCCGTCATGATACGCCACCATGGAGTGAATCACGCTTTGCGGGTGAACCACCACCTGGATTTGCTCAGGCGTTGCATCAAATAACCAGCAGGCTTCAATAAGCTCTAACCCTTTATTCATCAACGTTGCGCTGTCGACTGAAATCTTGCGCCCCATCGACCAATTAGGATGGGCACAGGCCTGCTCTGGCGTTGCGCTATTGATCTCGGCCTGACGCCAGGTGCGAAACGGCCCCCCAGAGGCCGTCAACATAAGCTGGGTAATGCCGTGTTGTGCCAACCCACCGCGGTGCTCCACGGGTAGACACTGATAGATGGCATTATGTTCGGAATCAATTGGCAATAACGTTGCGCCCGAGCGGGAAACAGCCTCCATAAACAGCGCGCCACTCATGACCAGTGCCTCTTTATTGGCCAGCAGCACTCGCTTACCCGCCTCCGCCGCCGCCAGTGCTGGCAGCAATCCTGCGGCGCCCACAATCGCGGCCATAACACAGTCGACACTGGCATCTCGAGCAACGTCACATAGCGCCTGCGGGCCGGCATTGACATCGACCTGCTGCCCAGCTTGCTTAAGTTCACGGCGTAGCCACGCGGCATCAGCGTCGCTATCTAGCACGGCGACCGCGGGTCGATGCACCAAACACTGGGCTAGCAACGCCTCCTTTGACGTGTGCGCAGTTAGCGCGTGAACTGCATAGCGCTCGGGATGGCGGGCAATCACGTCCAGCGTGCTAGTCCCCACAGAGCCCGTCGATCCTAGCACCGTAACTCGCTGCAACGATGATGGCTTAGCTGACTGAATCATAGCGGCAGCCCTTGGACCAGCATTGGGGCAAACCTTGCGACCAAGACCTCGAGATACAGCAGCGCAAACAGCGGGATGGCGGCTGTCAGGCTGTCAATACGGTCTAAAACTCCGCCGTGACCAGGCAGCAGCTGGCTGGAATCCTTGATATTGCGATATCGCTTCAACATACTTTCTAACAAATCACCAAGCACGGAAATCAGAGTGACCAGAGCGGTGATTATGATCAACGCTAATCCTCCCGCGACGCCCAGCGGTTGCCAAATGGCAAACGCTAGTGCCAGTAGCGAGGTTGCCACCAGCCCTCCAATAACGCCTTCCCAGGATTTACCGGGGCTAACGCGGGGAGCAAGCTTGCGCTTACCCCATCGACGGCCGGCAAAATAAGCACCGATATCGGCGGTCCAGACAAGCAGCATCACGAACAATAGCCAAATCGCGCCGCTATCACGCAGCACGTTAAAGCCCACCCAACACGGTAGTAGCACCCATAAACCCATTGCTAAGCGGCGCCCTGTGGCTTGCCACTGCGCCCCCGCTGCCGGGTAGCGCACGACCCAGTAAAGGTTTACTAACCAGCCCACTGCGGCTAGCCATAGCGGCCAAACGGCAAATACCGCGCCACTAAGCCACATACCCGCCATCAGTAAGGCTAGAGCGGCTACCAGCTGTAAGCGGGCACGCTGGCGAGTAACGCCGGCTAAATTGGTCCACTCCCAAGCGCCAAGCAGAACTATCAAGGCTGTAAACAGCGCAAATGCACCGCCTTGTAATCCGAACAGGCCGATTAGCGTAAGAGGCGCTAACCAAGCTGCGGTGATAATCCGCTGTTTAAGCACCTTGCGCCTCAATTTGTTCGTCTGTCATACCAAAGCGACGACGACGCTGACAGAAGTCGTTTAACGCCAAATCAAAAGCGTCTGCGCCGAAATCAGGCCATAACAGAGGTGAAAAGTGCAGCTCAGCGTAAGCGAGCTGCCAAAGCATGAAATTTGATAGCCGCTGCTCTCCGCTCGTCCGTATGCACAGGTCGACCGGCGGCACTCGCTCGCTCCCCATCGCTGCATCGAAGCAATCTTCATCAATGGCGGAAGGTGCTAAGTCACCGGCGGCGACCTGCTCAGCTAAAGCACGGGCCGCGCGAGCGATCTCCCACTGCCCACCATAGTTGGCGGCAATAACTAAATGCATACCAGTGTTGTGCGCCGTTAGCGCCTCAGCACGCTGAATATGCTTTTGGATAGCATGAGAAAAACCACGCTCCTCGCCAATAATCGACAGCCGGACATTGCGCTCATTGAGTTTTTTGACTTCACGCTTAAGCGCCATTAAAAATAGCTCCATCAGCGCGTTAACCTCTGCTGCTGGACGTTTCCAATTTTCGCTGGAGAACGCGAACAGACTAAGCGTTTTCACCTCACGCTCAGCGGCCCGCTGAATCACCGCACGAACCGCTTCAACGCCTGCGCGGTGCCCACGCACGCCAGAAAGCCCGCGCGCGCGCGCCCAGCGGTTATTACCATCCATAATGATGGCAACATGGGACGGCATAGCCTCCCCATCCAGGGAAAGAACGCTGGCATCGTCCGGTTGTTTTTTGGGAAACTGCGGTGACGTCATGGGTTCTCGCGCCAAAGTTCAGTCATAAAACACCCGCCAGAGCGTCGACAAACGGGCAGCTAACGCTGCCCGTCATTGAATAAAACACAGAATTATACCTGCATAAGATCCTGTTCTTTTGCGGCCAACGCTTTATCGACTTCAGCGATATATTTGTCGGTCAATTTCTGAACCTCATCTTCACCTTGACGCTGATCGTCTTCGGTAATGTCTTTTTCTTTTAACAGCGACTTAAAGTCACCGTTGGCATCACGACGCACGTTGCGCACGGCAACACGGGCATTCTCTGCTTCGCTGCGCGCCTGTTTAATGTAAACCTTGCGGGTTTCTTCGGTCAGCATCGGCATCGGAACACGAATGACGTTACCCGCGCTGGCCGGATTAAGGCCAAGGTCAGACGTCATGATGGCTTTTTCGATCTTCTGAATCATGCCCTGTTCCCACGGTGCAATGCTCAGCGTACGAGCATCTTCAACGTTCACAGAGGCTACTTGGGTGAGCGGCACCTGGCTACCGTAATAATCAACGGTGACCGCGTCCAGAATGCTCGGATGAGCGCGCCCGGTACGAATTTTATTGAAGTTACTATTCAGCGCCTCAACGCTTTTCTTCATGCGCGATTCGGCATCTTTCTTAATATCGTTGATCACGTCATTACCCTCTATATATCAGCGTGCCTTCCTTGCCCCCCACCACCATATTCAGCAGGGCACCAGGCTTATTCATATCAAACACCCGCACCGGCATATTATGGTCACGTACCAGGCAGATAGCGGTCAAATCCATAACGCCCAGCTTTTGATCTAGGGCGTCGTCGTAAGAAAGCTGGTCATACTTAACAGCATCCGGGTGTTTTACCGGATCTTTATTGTAGACGCCATCAACTTTGGTCGCCTTGATCACCACGTCAGCATCCACTTCAATGCCGCGCAAACAGGCAGCTGAATCAGTCGTAAAGAAGGGGTTACCCGTTCCCGCCGAGAAAAGCACAACGTCGCCGGAGGTTAAGTAGCGAATGGCAGTGCGCCGATCGTAGTGCTCAACCACACCGCTCATCGGGATAGCCGACATAACGCGCGAACGAATATTGGAACGTTCGAGTGCATCACGCATGGCCAGCGCATTCATGACGGTGGCCAGCATCCCCATATGGTCGCCAGTCACACGATCCATACCGGCCTCACTGAGCGCGGCGCCGCGGAACAAGTTTCCGCCGCCAATCACGATACCCACTTGCACACCAATACCCACCAGCTGACCGATTTCCAGCGCTAGGCGGTCAAGCACCTTAGGGTCAATACCAAAATCGTGTTCACCCATCAGCGCTTCGCCCGAAAGCTTGAGCAAAATACGTTTGTATTTTGACTTCGAACTCTCAGCGTTGCCTTTGCTGGGTGCGACGTAAGGGGTCGGCTCTTGAACATCACGTGACATGGCATCTCTCCTGAGGCAGGCCTGAACACAAGCAGGCGGGGCAGCCCTGATTTGTACAACCATCCGTTGCACAGGAACCAATTACAAGGGCCGGATACGCAAAGGCGTGCGCTCGCGCGCACGCCATCTTCTTCTTGAAACCTCTGACCCTAGCGACGGCCAGCCTGTTCCATAACTTCTTTAGCAAAATCGACTTCTTCTTTCTCGATACCTTCGCCTACTTCAAAGCGCGTGAAGCTAACGACTTCGCCACCCGCTGCTTTAACGAACTCAGCGACTGTCTGGTTAGGATCTTTAACAAACGGCTGCTCAGTCAGGCTGTTTTCGGCCAGGTACTTTTTCAAGCGACCCTGCACCATTTTCTCAGCGATCTGCTCCGGCTTACCGGCCATATCCGGCTGTGCCAAGATAATAGCTTTTTCTTGATCAAGCTGTTCTTGGGGCATGTCAGCAGGAAGCGCAACCGCAGGGTTGATAGCAGCCACGTGCATCGCAACATCTTTCGCGACGGCCGCGGTACCGCCAGTCAACACAGTCAGAACGCCAATGCGGCCACCGTGGACGTATTCGCCAACCAGGCCACCTTCTACAGCGTTAACAACGACGGCACGACGTACGCCGATATTCTCGCCAATTTTCTGAACCAACTGCTCACGTGCAGTTTCCAGATCGCCCGCCATTACAGCAGCGACATCTTCGTTTTTAGCGGCGAAGAAACCACCAACGATTTTGTCAGCAAACGAAATGAAGTTGTCATCACGCGCAACAAAGTCGGTCTCGGAGTTGATTTCGACCATTACGCCGTAGCTACCGTCTTCCGCTACGCGCGTAACTACCACACCTTCTGCGGCGATACGGTCGGCTTTCTTCGCGGCTTTAAGGCCTGAATTTTTGCGCAGGTTTTCGATTGCAACGTCGATATCGCCATCGGTTTCGGTGAGTGCTTTTTTACACTCCATCATGCCGAGACCGGTACGTTCGCGAAGTTCCTTGACCTGAGAGGCGCTAATAGCTGCCATGAGAATTCACCTCTGAAATAGTGCTATTGAAGTAGCACTTGAAAATAGTGCTATGAGAGTTAGACGCAACACAGGCGAGTATAGTCAGAATAGATGACCATCATGTATCACTTTGCGTTACGGGGCCTGCTTCGATGAGCTGGCAAATGCGACTCGCCCAGATTATTCATCTGTAGCGCGACAAAGGGGGCATAGCCCCCTTCATCACGATGCGGCATAAATCACCGCATCCACAGCAGCTATTACTCAGCAGCCGTGTTGTCTTCAGCTGCAGCGGCCTCTTCGGTCACTTCAACAAACTCTTGAGCATTGCTTTCTTTGGCACGACCACACGCATCCGCAATCGCTTTAACGTAGATCTGGATAGCGCGGATAGAGTCATCGTTGCCTGGGATCACGTAATCAACGCCATCGGGGTTGGAGTTAGTATCCACCACGCCGATGACCGGGATGCCAAGCTTGTTGGCTTCGTTGATCGCAATACGCTCATGGTCAACGTCGATGACGAACAGCGCGTCCGGAAGGCCGCCCATGTTCTTGATGCCGCCGATAGAACGCTCAAGTTTTTCTTGCTCGCGAGTCGCCATCAAGACTTCTTTCTTGGTCAGCTTCTCGAACGTACCGTCTTCACGCATTGCTTCAAGTTCACGCAGACGCTTAATCGACTGGCGAATGGTCTTGAAGTTGGTCAGCATGCCGCCCAACCAGCGATGGTTGACGAACGGCTGTCCGCTACGGTTGGCTTCTTCTTTAATTACCTTGCTAGCGCTGCGCTTGGTGCCAACAAACAAAATTTTGTTGTTGGATGCCGCCATCTTCTCAACCACATCGACCGCTTCATTCAGTGCCGGCAGAGTGTGCTCAAGGTTGATGATGTGAATCTTGTTGCGCGCGCCGAAGATAAACTTGCTCATCTTCGGGTTCCAGTACTTGGTCTGGTGACCGAAGTGAGCGCCTGCTTTAAGCAGGTCACGCATATTGACGTGAGACATGGTAAAACTCCTCAAACTCGGGTTAGGCCTCCACGCACCCCATGGATCCGACCGTTGACTGCGTTAGACGCTGCCAGCGGCACCCGGGACCATGTGCCGGTGCATGTGTGTTTTTAAGGCTTGACGTTTTTAGTGATTAAGCAAGCAACGCGCCGCTTCGTGGCACACTGCATATTCATTGCCCCGCCCTTCAGTGTGCACCCAGCCAATAAAGAAGCTCGGAATCACGATTGCAGGAAAGCGCGCGGCTTTATACCATAGATCATCGCCAAGATGAAGTCGCGCCCCGTTTGACGGTTTTAAATTGCGCCATCTTCTTTGCCCCTTTTACATTCAAATCGAGTATTCATGAACGTTCCTATCAAAACGCCTTCTGAAATCGAACACATGCGCGAAGCCGGACGCCAAGCGGTCAGCGTCATCGAAATGATCACCCCGCATGTGCAGGCCGGCATCAGCACCGGCGAAATCGACCGCCTTTGCCACGCATACATTGTTAACGAACTAGGCTCAATCCCTGCGCCGCTGAACTACCATGGCTTTCCCAAGGCAACCTGCACCTCGCTGAATCACGTGGTGTGCCACGGCATTCCCGACGATGCCAAGACGCTGAAAAAAGGCGACATCATGAACCTGGATATCACCGTTAAGACCCCTGCGGGTTATCACGGTGACTCCAGCGTTATGTTCATTATCGGTGAGAACATTCAGGGCGAGCGACTAAGTCGCATCACTCAAGAGTGCCTGTATAAAAGCATCGAATTAGTAAAACCCGGCGTGCGCCTTTCTGAACTCGCGCGGGTGATTCAAAAGCACGCTGAAGAAAACGGCTATTCGGTCGTCCGCGATTTCTGCGGCCACGGGCTGGGTGCCGAGTTTCACGAAGAGCCACAGTTTTTACACTACGATGGCTACGCGCCGGATGCCGACATCAAACTCGCGGCGGGCATGTGCTTCACGATCGAACCGATGATCAACGTTGGCGGTTACAAAACCAAAGTATTGCGCGATGGCTGGACGGCTGTCACCAAAGACCGCAGCCTTTCTGCCCAGTGGGAACATACGCTGCTGGTCACTGAGTCTGGCGTTGAAGTGCTGACTGCACGTAGCGAAGAAGACTTCAGCTTTTTGCCCAACTGATGCTTCTACACCACTACCGGTTTGAACCGGACACCTCGCTTTACGACCTGCACGCCTTTCGCGCGGAGCTTGCAGGTTCGCGCTCACCGATTGCCCCGTTTAAGGCGGCCCTGCGCGAGCTACAGGCGCGCCTAGATGACCAGTTCCGTGCCGGTGCGGATATTCGCAACCTGGTGCGCGGCCGCGCCTGGTACCTAGACCAACTGCTGGCAATCGCCTGGGCACTGCAAACGTGGCCCGATGACGGTATCGCGCTGGTCGCGGTAGGTGGCTACGGCCGGGGTGAGCTACACCCTCACTCGGATATCGATCTGCTCCTGCTGCTGGCACAGGACGATGACACCGCTTACCGCGAGCCGCTCACCGCGTTTATCACTTTCTTGTGGGATATCGGCCTTGAAATTGGCCATAGCGTGCGCTCACTCAACGACTGCGAGCGAGAAGCAAAAGCCGATGTGACGGTCATTACTAACCTGCTCGAATCGCGCCTAATCGCAGGCCCCGAAAGCCTGCGTGTCGCCATGCAGCAGCGCTTAAGCGCCAGCAACATTTGGCCCGCCGATCATTTTTTCGAGGCCAAATGGCAGGAACAAATATCTCGCCACTACCGCTACAACAACTCTGAATACCACTTGGAGCCCAACCTTAAAAGCTCCCCAGGCGGTCTGCGCGATATCCAAATGATCGGCTGGGTCGCTAAACGCCATTTTGATACTGAGCAGTACACGGACATCGTGGCCAAAGGGTTTATGAATGATGCCGAGCTGCGCATTCTCAGCCAGGGCCAGGCGTTTTTATGGCAGGTACGCTATGCCCTGCATATGCTCACCGACCGCGCTGAAGACCGCCTGCTGTTTGACCACCAGCGCACTATTGCCGACATGTTTGGCTTTCGCGATACGCCGGAACGCCTGGCGGTTGAGCAATTCATGAAACGCTACTACCGGCATGTCACCGCGCTCGCAGGCCTTAACGACATGCTGCTACAGCATTTTGACGAGGTCATTCTGCGTGGCAAAGAGGCCCTAGAAACCGTCAAGCTCAACGAGCGCTTTGAGACCAAAGGCGGCTACATTCAAGCGCGCTCACGCACCTTGTTTCGCGAGCAACCCGCGGCCATGCTGGAACTGTTTCTTCTCATGGCCCAGCACCCTGAAATTGAAGGGGTTCGCGCAGATACGATCCGGTTGATTCGCGATCACCGCCATCAAATTGACGACCACTATCGTGACGAGCCTCGCCATCAGCGGCTATTCATGGCCATCATGCGCGCCCCTGGCAACGTACCGCGCCAGCTGCGCCGCATGAACCGCTACGGCATTTTAGGCAAGTATCTGCCTGAATTTGGCCGCGCGGTAGGTCTCATGCAGCACGATCTGTTTCATATCTATACCGTCGATGCCCACACGCTGCGGCTGCTTAAGTTTCTGCACGGCTTCCGCAAATCGGACGCCAAGGACGACTTCCCGGTAGCGGCTGCGCTAATACCTCAGCTGCCAAAGCTGGAGCTACTGTGGATTGCCGGCCTGTTCCACGATATCGGCAAGGGGCGCGGCGGCGATCACTCGGAAATCGGCGCTCGCGACGTGGAGCAGTTTTGCCAAAAGCATCACGTATCGCTGCATGACACCAACCTTGTTAGCTGGCTTGTCGAGCACCACCTGCTGATGTCGATGACGGCACAAAAGCGCGACATTACCGATCCTGACGTGATTCGCGATTTCGCTTTAATAGTGCGCAATGAGACCCGCCTAGATTATCTGTATGTGCTCACCGTCGCCGACATCAATGCCACTAACCCTACGCTGTGGAACGGCTGGCGTGCATCGCTGCTGCGCCAACTTCACGCCGAAACCAAGCGCGCCCTGCGCCGCGGCCTGAACAATCCACCGGACCGTGACGACTGGGTACGCGAGACGAAAACAGAAGCGCGTTCGCTGCTACAAACCATTGGCGTCAATCGTGGGCAAATTGACCAGCTTTGGGACTCGCTTGGGGAAGACTACTTTCTGCAGTACGCGCCGAGTGAAATTGTCTGGCAAACCCAGGGCATCCTCAATCACAACCAGTCACCGCTACCGCTGGTACTGATTAGCGCGCCCACAGCAGACATGGCCGAAGGCGGCACCAAGGTGTTTATCCACACCCGCTCGGTGGATGATTTATTCGCCGCCACCGCGGCCGCCATGGAGCAGTTGGGGCTTTCGATTCACGATGCGCGCATCGCCACTTCCCACAACGATTGGACGCTAAATACCTTTATCGTCCTCGATAGCCACAGCCAGCCAATCCGCGATCCTGCGTACATCGAAGAGATGCGCCAGCATTTAGTCGAAGAGCTCGATGACCCTGACGACTACCCCAACATTGTCACCCGCCATACGCCGCGTCAGCTCAAGCATTTCAAGGTACCCACGGAGGTCATTATAGAGCAAGACCCGGCCAACGAGCGCACCCTGCTAGAGCTAACGGCCCCCGACCGCCCCGGCCTGTTGGCCCGAGTAGGGCGTATTTTTATGGAGCAGGACATCGCGCTTTCTGCGGCAAAAATTGCCACGCTAGGCGAGCGCGTAGAAGACGTATTTTTCATTACCACCAAAGCAGGTGAGCCGCTTACTGACCCCGAGCGCCAGCAGCAGCTGCGCGAGCGCTTAATAGAAGTATTAGGGGTTTAGAATGCTCTGCAAGCCCAGTAAGGTTTGAGCCAACACTGGGGCTTGCTTATAATTGTCGGTCTACGCCCGCCACGCCACCAACGGACATATCATGAACGCCGACCTTGACGCCCTGCATCCCTACCCGTTTGAAAAGCTGGCCGCGCTCAAGGCAGCGCTCACCCCACCGGCTGAGATCGCACCTATCTCGCTGACGATTGGCGAACCCCAGCACGCCCCCTACCCCGCAGCGCTGGAAGCCATGGTGGCGCATCAGCTGGAAATGGCCCGCTACCCGGCCACTAACGGCCTGCCTGCACTGCGCCAAACGATTGCTGCCTGGGCAGCCCAGCGTTTTCAATTGCGCGAGCTGGATAGCGAGCGCCACGTAGTGCCGGTTAACGGCACGCGAGAAGCTATCTTCGCCTTTGTTCAGGCGGCGCTGGACCGCACCCGCCCGGCCAAAGTTGCCGTACCCAATCCGTTTTATCAGATTTACGAAGGCGCGACGCTGTTAGCCGGTGGCGAGCCGCTTTACCTGGACTGCACCGCTGAGAATGGCTTTCGACCCGACATTAGCGCGGTGCCCGCCGCCACGTGGCGCGAGGTGCAGATCGTCTTTATTTGCTCGCCGGGCAACCCTACCGGTGCGGTCACGCCTCTTGATGAGTTCAAGCAGCTGATTGCGCTGGCTGATGAACATGATTTTATTATCGCCTCCGATGAATGCTACTCGGAGCTGTATCTTGACGAAGCCGCCCCACCGCCCGGCCTGTTGCAGGCCTGCGCAGAGCTTGGGCGCGACGATTACCGGCGCTGCGTCGTCTTTCATTCGCTTTCCAAACGCTCCAACTTGCCAGGGCTGCGCTCTGGCTTTGTGGCGGGCGATGCGGCATTACTGACGCCCTTTAAGCGCTACCGTACCTATCACGGCTGCGCAATGTCGCTACCACTGCAACATGCTTCTATCGCCGCCTGGCAGGATGAACACCACGTGCGCGCGAATCGCGACGCCTATCGCGAAAAGTTTAGCGCCGTTACCGGTGTACTCGCACCCGTAATGGACTTTCCGGCGCCAAAGGCTAGTTTTTATCTATGGCCTGCGGTACCGGGCGGTGACGACATCGCCTTTACCCAACGCCTATTCGCTGAGCAGCACGTGAGCGTTTTGCCCGGCAGCCTAATGGGCCGTACCGGCAGAAGTGGCAAAAATCCCGGAGCCGGCCGTTTGCGATTAGCGCTGGTCGCTGAGTTAGCGCCCACGCTTGAAGCGGCCCAGCGAATTCGCCAGCTGATAGAGCTCGGTTAACAGTGATTACTCACCGCGCCCTTATTTAACGTTCTTGGAGGTCGTATGCGAACGCTCTACATTATCAATAATTGCGACACTTGCCGTAAGGCACAAAAAGATTTAGAAGCGAAAGGTATTGCCTTTAAAAGCTATGATTTACGCAAAGATGGCCTTTCAGCGAGCTTGCTTGAGCATATCCTGGAGCGCGTAGCGCTAGTGGAGGCAATCAATAAGCGCAGCAAAACCTGGCGCGAGCTTTCCGATGAGGAGAAAAACTACGACGCCAACTCGGCTCGCCAACTGCTGATCAAACATCCGACGCTGCTTAAGCGGCCGCTGCTCGAAGTAGACGACGCCACCATTTTAGTCGGCTATCGCGAGGGCGATTACGACCAGCTACGCGGCTAGCCGCGGCCACACACTGTTTATTTTTACGACCCTTTTCCCTAACCACAGGACGACGACTTATGCTGAGCTTTGCGCTTGGAATCGGCACTCAAAACACTCAGGGCAACTGGCTGGAAATTTATTACCCGGCGCCACTGTTCAACCCAGAAGCGAGTCTGGTGGAGGCCGCGCAACAAGCGCTAGATGCGCCTAAGGGCAATGCCGCCATCAGCTTTCTACCCGAAGACTGCACGCGGCTGGCCAAGGCGTTAGAAGCCGCCGGCCATTCTGCCCAAGCGGAGCTTGCTGAAGCGCTTTCTGCCAGCCAGCGCCCGCTGGTAGCCATGTTCCTGGACACAGACCAAGCTCCGCAAACCGTGCCTGAGGTGTATTTAAAGCTGCACCTACTGTCGCATCGCCTAGTCAAGCCTCATGGCCTCGATCTCACCGGCATGTTTGGCCTGCTGCGCAATATCGCCTGGACCAACGAAGGCGCGATTGATATTGAAGAGCTACCAACGCGCCGCCTGAAGGCGCGCATGGCCGGCCGCGCGCTGTCCGTTGACTGCGTTGACAAGTTCCCCAAAATGACCGACTACGTGGTGCCCACCGGCATTCGCATTGCTGACACCGCCCGCGTGCGTCTGGGCGCTTATTTGGGTGAAGGCACCACCGTCATGCACGAAGGCTTCGTCAACTTCAATGCCGGCACTGAAGGCCCTGGCATGGTTGAAGGCCGTATTTCAGCCGGCGTCATGATCGGCAAAGGCTCTGACCTTGGCGGCGGCTGTTCGACCATGGGCACGCTCTCCGGCGGCGGCAATATGGTTATTAAGGTCGGCGAAGGCTGTTTGATCGGCGCCAACGCAGGCATCGGCATTCCGCTAGGCGACCGCTGCACGGTAGAAGCAGGCCTGTATATCACCGCGGGGTCTAAAATTACGCTTTTGGATGAGCAAGGCCAAGAAGTGGATACCATCGCTGCGCGCGAGTTAGCCGGCCAAGATGACCTGCTATGGCGCCGCAATTCACAAAGTGGCCGCATTGAGTGCCTGACCAATAAAAGTGCGATCGCCCTCAACGAGGCGCTGCATGCCCATAACTGAGCCTGAATCACTGTCGCCCACGCTCACGCTCGCCTTTGAGCTGCTGCGCCGTGCGTCGGTCACGCCAGACGACGAGGGCTGCCAGCCGTTGATGATCGAGCGCTTAGAAGCGCTCGGTTTTCATATTGAGCGCCTGCAGTTTGGCGATGTGCAAAATTTTTGGGCAATACGCGGCCATCACGGCCCCGTCATAGCGTTCGCGGGGCATACCGACGTGGTCCCCAGCGGCCCGCATATCAATTGGCAGCATCCGCCATTTGAACCCTGTATCGACGACGAGGGCATGCTCTGCGGCCGCGGCGCTGCCGATATGAAAGGCAGCCTGGCCTCAATGCTGACAGCGGTTGAGCGTTTTGTTACCCGCTACCCTCAGCACGATGGGCGAATTGCCTTTCTGATTACCTCCGACGAAGAGGGCCCCGCAGTGGATGGCACCCGTGCGGTGGTTGAGCATTTACGCGAGCGCAATGAACGCCTTGATTATTGCATCGTCGGCGAGCCTTCCTCTACTGAGCGCCTGGGCGATGTGATTAAAAACGGGCGCCGCGGCTCGCTCGGCGGCGTACTGCACGTCAAAGGCATTCAAGGCCACGTGGCTTACCCGCATTTAGCGCGTAACCCTATTCATCAAGCGATGCCTGCGCTAACGGCGCTCATCAACGAGCACTGGGACGCTGGCAACGATTTCTTCCCGGCCACCAGCTTTCAAATATCTAACCTTCGAGCAGGCACAGGCGCCACCAACGTGATTCCTGGCGACGTGGAGGTGGTATTTAACTTCCGCTTTTCCACTGAGGTGACGCATGAAGAGCTCAAAACGCGCACACACGCGATTTTGGACCAGCATGCGCTTGAGTATCAGGTAGACTGGACGCTCAATGGCGAACCATTTTTGACTGCAGAAGGCGAGCTTGTCGATGCGGCCATTAAAGGCGTTGAAGCGGTGACCGGCCTGAGGCCCACGCTTTCAACCAGCGGCGGCACGTCTGATGGCCGCTTTATTGCCACCCTGGGCGCGCAAGTGGTCGAGCTAGGACCGCTTAACGATACCATCCACAAGGTCAATGAGCGCGTTCGCGCCAGCGATCTAGACGATTTAAGCCGGATTTACGAAGCCACGCTACAGGCGCTGCTCACACCCGGCGAGGCAACCGTATGATGGAGCGTTACCCCGATATAGAAATTTACCTGAAGAGCATTTCGCTTGACGCACTCAATGCGTGGCTTAAAAGCTCGCTGATAGCACCGCCGCTTAGCCCAGCCGGTAAAGGCCAGTGGAAAACCCGCGGCCAATATCAGGGCGACTGTGTACCGGTTTTATTGGTTGATAGGGCTGCGGATGGGTTTGCTAGCCTTTGGTTTGATAGCAACCTTACCCCCTGGCTAACCGACCAAGACTGCGCCCAGCAGGCAGCCGAAGCGCTGCAAACCGAGGTGCGCTGCTCGCTAGGCGGCTGGCATCCTGGCGATGACCCTGATCGCTTTTGGCAAGTATTCCCGGGCGGCAAAGAAGGTGAAATTGCGTGGCCAGATTCGGGCCGCTGATATCAGGCTCACTAAACCACCCAACGAGCTAAACGCAAACGACCCCGCCAAGGCGGGGTCGTTTGCTATCAAATAAGTGGTTAAACCTACTCGATAATACTCACATCGTCAGCTTGCAGGCCACGCTCATTTTTTATCACGTGGTAACGCACAATTTGACCTTCTGCCAACATACGCGGGCCACGACCCCGAATGGCGCGAAAATGTACAAATACGTCTTCGCCATTGTCGCGGGTAATAAAACCGTAACCTTTGTTAGTGTTGAACCACTTTACATCACCTTCTTCACGGCCGTCATTGGGGTCGATGATGTCTTCTTCCTCATCATCTTCCAAAGGAGCCGCCTGGGGCGGGCGCGACGCTGACTTGGAGCGTGCCATAGCGTCTGACGCCACCATTGAAGGCGCAAGCGCCGCTGATGCCAAGGTGCCGAGGAACAAAACAATAAAACACCCTATAGCAACGGCAATATACACACCGCTCATACCACTGATGGCTAACTCGGCCAACCATAGCTCAGCGAGCGCACTATCGGTTAGATGAACAATCCCCGCCAGCAGAAATGGCGTGGGGGCGGACAGTAATACACTGATTAAGAAACAGCGAAACACAACTTTTGGGTTCATAGAAAAAGAAAGCTCTCTTGTTGTATGGGTAACAGACGAAGGACAATACCCGAACTATCAGGCCCACTCCCAATAGCACCGGCATACTACTACATAAGGCTGCAATGTTATCATGACCCACGAATTAACGCCTGCTGAGCTAACTCAACTTCTTGAATCGTTAGAAAGTCGTCTCGCCTACCAAGAACACTGGCTGGACACGCTAGACCAAGCGGTCGTGCAACAGGAGCGGCGCCTGGAAAAATTAGAGCAGCTCAGTGGGCTAATGCGCGAACGCCTGCGCGAGCAACATCAGGCACTCCAAGATAGCGAGCCCCAGGGTGGCCGACGCCCTGAGGATGAGCTGCCTCCGCACTATTAAACCGACGGCCAGCGGGTGGACGGTTTAACTGGCGCTGATGACGCTGGCGGGATCAACACCATCAAGACCAAACGCTTGCGCCACCGCAGGGTACGTCACTCGCCCGGCATGGACATTAAGGCCCGGCAGAAAATGCGGGTCATCACGCAGCGCCTGCTGCCAGCCTTTATCTGCCAGCGCAATCACAAACGGCAGCGTTGCATTGGTTAGCCCTTGGGTAGAGGTCCGCGCTACCGCACCGGGCATATTGGCCACGCAGTAGTGCACAATGCCATCAACGATGTAGGTCGGCTCGGCGTGCGTCGTGGGTTTGCTGGTTTCAAAACAACCGCCCTGGTCAATCGCGACATCGACCAATACGCTGCCGGGCTTCATATTAGCCAGCATATTCCGAGTGATTAATTTGGGAGCGGCCGCACCAGGCACCAGCACTGCGCCAATGATCATATCGGACTCACGCACAGCGCTGTCTAATGCGTCGGTAGTTGAATAAACCGTTTTAATGCGCCCCTGGTAACGATCATCTAGCACTTCTAGCCGGGCCAGCGACTTATCCAGAATGGTGACGTCAGCACCTAGCCCCAGCGCCATACGGGCCGCGTTTTCGCCGACCACGCCTCCCCCAATCACGGTCACTTTGCCCGGCGCAACGCCAGGGACACCGGGCAGCAGCACGCCAGCGCCCCCCTGGGCTTTTTCTAGGCTGTGCGCACCGGCCTGAACGGCCATTCGACCGGCCACCGTGCTCATCGGCGCCAGCAGCGGCAGGCCGCCACGCGCGTCGGTAATGGTTTCATAGGCGATACAGGTCGCGCCGCTTTCCATCAGCCCACAGGTAAGCGTTTGTTCAGCGGCAAGATGTAGGTAGGTGAACAGCGTATGCTTCGCGGTGAGCCGTGCCACCTCCTCCGACTGAGGCTCTTTGACCTTAAGAATCAGCTCTGCACCGCGCCACAGCGCCTCTACATCGGTTTCTATCTGCGCTCCGGCGGCGTGATAGTCGTCATCCGCAAATCCCGCACCCTCACCGGCACCGGCCTGAACACTGACGTGATGGCCACGCTCGACTAGCTCGCGTGCGCCGGCGGGTGTTAAAGCCACTCGATATTCATGATTTTTAATTTCTTTAGGGATGGCGATATTCATTGGCGGCTTCCTTTTTTATGTAACGTCGGCGCTCAGCAGAAAAATTAGCTCTGTTAGGCAAACTACATCACCCCTAACGTTGACCACCAGCCCAGAAAATAAAAACAAAAAAAACGCCGGTTAAGGCGTTTTTTAGGAGAAAAATCTAGCGAATGCCGTTTCTACACGAAAAATTCAACTTGTCCCTGCGTCACTCCACCACCACCGCGCCGCCATAGATACGCCGATACTCATCGGGCAGCCGCTTGGGCCGTCCCGTACTAAGCGCGACACAGGCAAAGCGCGTGCGTGCGTTTAGCAACGTTTTGCCATCCCGCGGTCGCTTAAGCTGAAAACGCCGGGTCAAACTGAACCGCTCATCACAATCGACAATCCAGGTCGCCAACAGCAGTTCGTCGCCTGCAAAGGCGGGCGCGAGATAGTCCAGCTCGTGGCGATGAACCACCATGGCACGATCAAGCTTACGATAACGCTCAAGCGACAGCCCGAGCGCCTCCGAGTGCGCCCAACTGATCTGCTCAACCCAGCGCAGATACTCGCTGTTGTTGGCGTGCTGATAGGCGTCAATCGCCTCATCAGCCACGCGGATATCAATCATGAAGGGATCAGGCAGCGCCCACTCCATTAGCTTTTTCCTTTCGATTAATCGCGGAACACACGCACGCCGAGTGCTTTTAGGTAAGACGTTTCTGGGATAGCCGGGTGTACCGGGTGATCAGGCCCTTGGTGGCCCTGGAAAATCACCTGGCCTTGACGGTCTTGGTGGCGTACCGCGCCACGCACGACATCCATTAGCCGATCATTCGCCAAGTGCATAGAGCACGAGGCGGACATCAGCAGGCCATCGCGACCCAGTAGGCGCATAGCTTCGCGGTTTAAGCGGGCATAGGCACGCTCGCCGTTGGGAATATCTTTGCGCTTTTTGATAAACGCAGGCGGATCAAGCACGATGACATCAAATTGCTCACCGTCTGCTTTCAAAGCCGCCAGGGCTTCAAAAGCATCGCCCTCACCCACGGCAACCTGCTCCTGAACACCGTTCAGCTCGGCGTTGCGAGCCACTTGCTCAAGCGCTGTCTTGGAAGAGTCTAAGCACAGCACATCTTTGGCACCGTGAACCGCGGCCTGAACACCCCAGCCACCCACGTAGCTGAACACGTCCAGTACGCGCTTACCCGACACTTGGCGATTGAGCCACTCGCGGTTCACCCGGTGGTCAAAGAACCAGCCGGTTTTCTGGCCGTTAATAACCGGCACAGCAAAGCGCGCGCCGTTCTCTTCAAGCAAGACTTCGTCAGGCAAAACGCCTTTGATCACTTCAACGTGAGCCTCTAACCCTTCCTGACGACGCCCGCCGGTATCGTTACGGAAGACGATCACTTCAGGCTTGATGACTTTTTCCAGCGCATCAACGATCTCATCTGCCAATGCCTGCATGCCGGCAGTATTGAGCTGAACGACGACCACATCGCCAAAGCGATCAACCACCAAACCTGGCAGCAGATCCCCTTCGCCGTGGATCAAGCGGTAATAGGGCTGGTCATACAGGCGCTGGCGCAGAGCAAGCGCTTGGTTAAAGCGGTGCACAAACAGCGAGCGGTCCAAGCGCATTTCGGGATCGCGTGACATGACCCGCGCCGCAATAAGCGAATGAGGATTCACATACGCCACCGCCATGACTTTGCCGTTGGAAGCTTCTACCAGAGCGGTTTCGCCTGCCGCAAAGTTTTTCAGCGGCGTCTCTTTAATATCGACCTCGTTGGAGTAGATCCAAAGATGTCCCGCTTTAAGGCGGCGGTCAGCGTGTTTATTTAGGCGCAGGCGTTGGGTCACAAAAATCTCCAAAAGCGCTGTTTTAGCGCTTTGTCTTAAAACGTTGCCTTAAAACTTAGGCTTGAAAAACCTGAGGCTTAGAAAATCTTAGGCTTAATAAAACCTAGGCATGGCAACAAACTTGAATAGGGCAATCATTTGAGGTGCAAAACAACAGTATTAGGGGCGGCCATTAGTGCTGGCAGCCGGGACAGAACACGCTGGCGCGCTGGCCAAGCGTAATGCGGCGCAGTTCAGCACCACAGCGAAAGCACGGCTGGCCATGGCGCCCGTAAACCTTCAGGCGCTGGGCAAAGTAGCCCGGCTCACCCTGGCCGCTCACAAAATCGCGTAGCGTAGTGCCGCCTTGAGTAATCGCAGCGGCCAGCACCTCTTTTACCGCTACCGCCAGCTGCTGATAGCGCGCGAGGGACACGCGGCCCGCTGCGCGCCGTGGATCAATACCGGCCATAAATAACGCCTCGGCCGCGTAAATATTCCCGGCGCCAACCACTACCTGGTTATCCATCAAAAACGGCTTAACCGCCACCCGCTTGTTGCGCGAGAGCGTGTATAGCCATTTACCGTTAAACGCATCAGACAGCGGCTCTGGTCCTAAGTGCGCAAGGCGCTTATCCAGCGCTGCATCCTCTTGCTGCCAATCCACAAAGCCAAAGCGGCGAGGATCATGGTAGCGCAACACATAGCCGCTGGCAGTCACCACATCGACATGGTCATGCTTTTTAGGCAAGTCCCCCACCCTAGCAATACGCAGGCTACCCGACATACCTAGATGCCATAGCAGCGTTGCATCCGCTTGTTGCGCGGTATCACGTTCGCCTTCTGGCGCTTGGCCAGCGTGAATGGGGATCTGCAAATATTTAGCACGTCGCGTCAACACGCCAATCCGCGCGCCCACCAACCTCTCAGCGAGATCCTCTGGCACCGGCACACGCAGCCGTGGCTGCCGCACCAACACCTCGGTAATTTCCTGGCCCTCAATATAGGGGGCTATCCCGCGTCGGGTCGTTTCAACTTCGGGGAGTTCGGGCATATTTGGACACTGTACCGGCCTATTGATGACAGCCTTGTGAAAGTGGCAAAGAGACACATGTAACATGAAAGACATGCATGCAAAAACCCGGCTTGGGGCCGGGTTTTTGAACAGGCGCTAGCCTGCAGTGAAAGCCGATCTTCATCGCAACAGCGATTACTTGATCTTAGCTTCCTTGTACATAACGTGCTTACGGACGACCGGATCGAATTTTTTGAATTCGAACTTGTCCGGCGTGTTCCGCTTGTTTTTATCAGTGGTGTAGAAGTGACCTGTACCGGCACTAGACACCAACTTGATTTTATCGCGCATGGTTTAATCCTTCCAAAATGCTTGGTCCGAAACGCTTGGCCAAAAGCTGGCTTAGATAGCGTCGCCGCGCTTACGAATACCAACCAAAACTGCGTCGATACCGTTTTTATCAATAATGCGCATTCCTTTGGTAGAAACGCGCAGCTTGACGAAGCGGTTTTCAGACTCAACCCAAAAACGATGGGTGTGCAGGTTTGGCAAGAAACGACGACGTGTCTTACGCATTGAGTGTGAAACGTTATTTCCAGTTACCGGACGCTTACCGGTAACCTGACATACTTTGGACATGAGAGCCTCTCAACTGCTTGGCCAGGATATAATAACCTGAGTGTTCAAAACTGTCGGGCAAACCGGAGCAAGGAAGGCGTCGACGCGGTTAACCGGCCAAGCTTTATCCAAATCCGTTATTCAACCCAAGTTTAAAGGTGGCACTTTATACCAGAGCACCTGACTAGCAGCAAGCTAAACCGACCCAAAAGGCTAAAAAACAGCCTTTTTGCTCACAAAACTTAGCAAAACAAGGATGGCGCCATGTTCTACACCGCGAATCTCTTAGCGGCTAAGAACGATGCACCAATTGAGCTTATAGCCAGCCACGCTCGGCAAAAGAGACCACGTCTCCATCCCCCACCACGAAATGATCCAGCACGCGCACGTCAAACAGTGCGAGAGCGTCTTTTAAACGTTCCGTAATACGTCGGTCAGCATCGCTTGGCTCTGCCACGCCAGAGGGGTGGTTGTGAGCCAGGATAACGGCGCCAGCGCTAAGTTCTAACGCGCGCTTGGCAACTTCGCGGGGGTAAACAGATGCGCTGTCTAGGGTACCGCGAAACAGCGATTCATAGCGAATAATTCGGTGCTGAGTATCTAAAAAAAGCACCGCAAATTCTTCATGCCCTAAATGGCGCAGCTGTGAACTCAAATAGTGACGTACCAAGGCAGGTGACGTTAGCGCATTGCCGCGTGCCAACTGACTGGCCAAATGACGTCGCGACAACTCAAGCGTCGCCTGAAGCTGGGCATACTTAGCACTGCCCAATCCATGCGCGGCGCAAAAGCTTGCCTGATTAGCCTCTAGCAGGGGCCGCAAGCCGCCAAAGCTGCTGAGCAGGTCTCGCGCTAAATCAACCGCCGAGCGCCCTTGCACGCCAACGCGCAGGAAAATCGCCAGTAGCTCTGCGTCGGAAAGCGCCTGAGCGCCGTTATTTAATAATTTCTCTCGAGGCCGCTCACCTTCCGGCCAGTGATTGATTCCCATGACACCTTCCTGCCTTCATCTTTTTTGTGCGTATTGATATCCGCCTTATTGAGAATAGTCGCCCACAGACAAACCTCATTAAAACTAGCCCGGATAATGCTAGCTTAACCTTGTTTACCCCTAGCATGCCAAATCACGATGCCAATGGTATGGTAAGCCTCCTCACGAACGCTGACGTGGATCACTGCTCATGGCTTCTGGTACTTCAATAAGCGCGCCTGACAAGGCGTCGACGCTCACGGGAAAGCGCGTGCTGCTAGGGGTTAGCGCGGGTATCGCGGCCTATAAAAGCGCTCTTTTGGTGCGCTTGCTTAAGCAAGCAGGCTGCGAGGTACGCGTGGTGATGACCAGCGGGGCACAGGCGTTTATTACGCCACTAACGCTGCAGGCGCTTTCTGGCGAGCCGGTGCGCACGTCCTTGCTCGACCCTGAGGCCGAAGCGGGCATGGGGCATATTGAGCTAGCGCGCTGGGCAGATGTCGTGCTGATTGCACCGGCCACCGCCGACTTGATCGCACGTCTAGTACACGGCATGGCCGACGACCTGCTCACTACGCTGTGTTTAGCGTCTGATGCGCCTAAACTCATTGCCCCGGCGATGAACCAAGCCATGTGGCGCCATCCCGCCACACAGCGCAACGTAGCGCAGTTGGAAAACGACAAATGGCAACTGATAGGCCCCGCTGCCGGCGATCAAGCCTGTGGCGATGTCGGCCCTGGCCGCATGAGCGAGCCTGACGCGATTTTTAGCGCGATTGTCGACCTATTTAGGGCATCTCCCTCCACGCCACGCCCTGCAGCGAGTGCTCCTCATATTGTTATTACGGCGGGCCCTACCCGTGAGCCGCTCGACCCCGTGCGCTACCTCTCCAATCACAGCTCGGGGAAAATGGGCTTCGCGCTGGCCGCTGCGGCGGCGCTTGAAGGCGCCAACGTGACGCTAATCAGCGGTCCAGTTGAGCTACCCACACCAGAAGGCGTCACGCGTATTGACGTAGAGTCTGCCGAACAGATGCACGCCGAGACTCAGCGGCTAGCGCCCCGCGCCGCGCTGTTTATTGGCTGTGCCGCCGTCGCCGACTATCGCGCCGCGGCCCCCGCCGAGCACAAACTCAAAAAACAGGAAACGGGTGATACGCTTACCCTGACCCTGGTGAAAAACCCTGACATTATCGCCAGCGTCGCGGCACTGCCCGCTGAGCAGCGTCCGCTGGTGGTCGGCTTTGCTGCCGAAACCCAGGACATCGAGCGCTACGCACGCGATAAGCTCCAGCGCAAAGGGCTGGACATGATCGTCGCTAATGACGTTTCTTTAGTGGGCCTTGGCTTTGGCAGCGACCAGAACGCTGCGTGGCTACTGTGGCGCACGCCTCAAGGCATTGAAAGTCGCTCAGAAGCGCCCCAGCCAAAAACACAGCTGGCTGGCACCATTATTCGTCAAGCGCTCGCCCTACTAGCGACACAAACAGCTGAAAAATCATCTAACACCGCTTCTGGAGACATCCTATGACCGCCCGACCTCGGCTACAGTGCAAACTGCTGGATGAGCGACTAAACGACTATTTGCCAACGTATGCCACCGAAGGCTCCGCAGGCATGGATCTTCGCGCCCTGCTAGATGAGCCGCTAACATTAGCCCCCGGCGAATGTCAGCTCGTACGCACCGGCATTGCCATCTATATTGAAGACCCTGCCCTTGCGGGCATGATTTTGCCGCGTTCGGGTCTGGGGCATAAGCACGGCATCGTACTGGGTAACTTGGTCGGCTTAATCGACTCTGATTATCAGGGTGAGCTGATGATTTCTGTCTGGAACCGTGGCCAAAGCGCGTTTACGCTCGCGCCCTTTGAGCGTCTGGCACAGTATGTGCTTGTGCCTGTTGTACAGGCCGAACTCTCTCTTGTGGACGCTTTTGAAGATTCTTCACGCGGCAGCGCAGGATTTGGCAGCACCGGCAGTCAGTAGCCTTTGGCGGATAACGCCGCGATGAGCAACGCATGTTGCGTTTAGCTAGGAAGCCTTATGAATGCACAAACCGTACCCGCTTCGATTTTTCGCGCCTACGACATTCGCGGCATTGTTGACGACACGCTGACAGAAAGCACGGTCGAGATGATTGGCCGCGCTGTGGGCTCCGAGGCGGCCGCACGCGGTGAGTCCACGGTGGTGGTGGCCCGCGACGGGCGTCTTTCCGGCGCGCGGCTGCAAGCGGCCTTAATGCGCGGCCTAAACGCTGCAGGGCGCAACGTCATCGACATTGGCATGGTGCCCACCCCGGTGCTTTACTTTGCTACGCATCTGCTAGAGGGTACCCAGTCGGGCGTCATGGTGACCGGCAGCCACAATCCGCCAGATTATAATGGCTTTAAAATTGTGCTGGGCGGCGAGACGCTTTCCGGCGATGCCATCACTGCCCTGTTCGAGCGCATCCAGTCGGGCGAGCTAGTAGAGGGCCAAGGCAGCATCACTCAGCAAGATATTCGCGAAACGTACTTAGCGCGTATTTTAGGCGATGTTCGCCTCAGCAGGCCGCTAAAAGCCGTTGTCGACTGCGGCAACGGCGTCGCCGGAGAGCTGGGGCCACAGCTGCTGTCGCGCCTAGGCGTGGAGACGATTCCATTGTTTGCTGAGATCGACGGCAATTTTCCCAATCACCATCCGGACCCTGGCAAGCCGGAGAACATGCAAGATCTGATACGCAAGGTTCACGAAACCAGCGCTGATATTGGCCTTGCCTTCGATGGTGACGGCGATCGTCTAGGCGTTGTGACGCCTCACGGCCAGCTAGTTTTTCCCGATCATCTACTGATGCTATTTGCCACCGACATGCTCACTCGCCAGCCCGGCGCCAAGGTCATTTTTGACATTAAGTCCACGGGCAACCTGGTGAAAGTAATCAGCGAAGCAGGTGGCGAACCGGAAATGTGGCGCACCGGGCACTCGCTGATCAAGGCGCGCATGAAAGCAACGGGTGCCCAGCTGGCAGGTGAAATGAGCGGGCATATTTTTTTCCAAGAACGCTGGTATGGTTTTGACGATGGCCTTTATGCCGCCGCCCGACTGGTTGAGATTTTAGCTAACCAATCTGACGACGCTGATACGCTCTTCGCACAATTCCCCCAGGACGTGAGCACCCCGGAAATTAATATTGCGGTGACCGACGCTAACAAATTTTCTATCGTGGATAAGCTTGCTCGCGAGGGCGACTTCGGCGAAGGTATCAAAACCACGCTGGACGGCATTCGCGTCGACTATGCCGATGGCTGGGGGCTGTGTCGAGCCTCTAACACCACGCCTGCACTGGTGATGCGCTTTGAAGGCAAAGACGATGCCGCCCTAGCGCGCGTCAAAACTGTTTTTAACACCGCGTTATTACGCGCCGCGCCAGAGCTTAAGCTCGCCATTGAAGAAAGCTAGGCGCCGAAGGGATCGTGTGCACCAAGAAAGCACGGCCCTTATCACTGCATCAGCACAAATGTGATCAGCATAAAAACGTTCGCAAGGGACAACATAATGAGTTCAGCCAGTAGCGACCCCCAGGTCGTTGTGGAAGTGCTTTCTGAAGCACTTCCCTATATCCAACAGTTTTCCGGCAAAACCGTCGTGGTCAAATACGGCGGCAATGCGATGACTGAAAGCACCCTGATAGACTCCTTTGCACGCGATATCGTGTTAATGAAGGAAGTCGGTATCAATCCAGTGGTGGTGCACGGTGGCGGCCCGCAAATTGGCGACCTGCTAAAAAAGCTCAACATTGAGTCACGCTTTGTGAACGGCATGCGCGTCACCGACTCGCAAACCATGGACGTCGTTGAGATGGTTCTAGGCGGCCTGGTCAATAAAAGCATCGTCAACCTCATCAACCAGAGCGGCGGCAAGGCGATAGGCTTAACAGGTAAAGACGGCGCACAAATTCGTGCCCGCCAGCTCAAAGTTGAGCACCAAAGCCCCGAAATGACCGCACCTGAAATTATCGACATTGGTCACGTAGGGGAAGTCGAGTCGATCTCAACCGAGCTAATCGAGATGCTCGCGGCTCGCGACTTTATTCCGGTGATTGCTCCCATCGGCGTTGATGCAAAAGGCCACAGCTACAACATTAATGCCGACTTAGTGGCCGGCAAGATTGCCGAAGCTCTTAATGCCGAAAAATTAATGCTGCTCACCAATGTGGCCGGCTTAATGAATGCCGAAGGCGAAGTACTTACTGGATTAACCACTTTCCAGGTAGATGCCCTAATCGCCGATGGCACGATTTATGGCGGCATGCTGCCCAAAATCCGCTGCGCTCTTGATGCCGTTAAAGGCGGTGTGAACAGCGCACACATTATTGATGGCCGCGTCCCCCACGCAGTGTTGCTAGAAATCTTCACCAATGCTGGGGTAGGCACTCAAATAATGGACGCGTACTAACCGCGACGGAGGGCACTTTATGAGTGATGACCAAAAGCCTCGCCGTCGCGAGCAAATTCTTCAGGCGCTGGCATTGATGCTTGAAGAGGACAGCGGAAAACGCATTACCACGGCGGCCCTGGCGCGCCAGGTGGGAGTATCCGAAGCGGCACTCTATCGCCACTTTCCTAGCAAAGCGCGCATGTTTGAGGGGCTGATCGACTTTATTGAAGAAAGTATTTTTGCCCGGATTACGCGCATTTTAGAAGACGTACCCGATGCCACCACGCGCTGCGGCACCATCCTTGCGCTGCTACTAGGCTTTGCTGAAAAGAACCCTGGCCTTGCTCGTGTGATGGGGGGCGACGTGCTTACTGGCGAAACCGCTCGGCTGCGCCAGCGCGTCAATCAGCTGTTTGAGCGCCTAGAGACGCAGCTAAAGCAGATCCTCCGCGAGGCAGAACTTCGCGAAGGGCTGCGGCCCACCATTCCGGCCCCGGCAGCTGCTAACCTGCTAACAGCCCAGGCAGAGGGACGCATTTCGCAGTACGTGCGCAGTGACTTTAAACGCCTGCCGACCGAGCACTGGGAAGATCAGTGGTCATTGTTGTCGGCTCACTTGCTACGCGCCGTCGCACTCCCTGCCTAAGCCAACGGGACGCGAGCCTTGCCCCATAAAACTTACCCATAAAAAAACCGGCCCTGCTTTTAAAGAGGGCCGGTTTTTTGTATTACACATACCATACTGCAACTTACGATATTGCAGCTTACGGTATTTAAACTTACGTTAGTTAAACCTAGCTATGCAGCAATGGAATCTTCACCCATTTTCAAGCGCAGCTTTTTCATGGCATTTTTTTCAAGCTGACGAATACGCTCTGCACTCACGCCATAAACGTCGGCCAAATCATGCAGCGTTTCTTTATTTTCGGCTAACCAGCGGCGCTGCAAGATATCTCGCGAGCGATCGTCCAGCCCTTCCAACGCCAGTTGCAAACGACGCGTGGAGTCTTCTTCGAAATTGCTGTCTTCCAGCTGTGTTGCCGGGTCTGACGCAGCATCATCTAAAAAATGCACCGGCGCTTGATAAGCGCTGTCGTCATCGTCGCTCGGCGAGCCGTCAAACCCAGCGTCGTAAGAAGAAAGGCGGCCTTCCATATCGCGAACAATTTCAGGCTTAACGTCGAGATCTTTAGCAATAGCGGCGACTTCGTCGTTGTTCAACCATGCTAGGCGCTTCTTAGCGCTGCGCAAATTGAAAAACAGCTTACGCTGAGCCTTCGTCGTGGCGATTTTCACAATGCGCCAGTTACGCAGTACAAATTCGTGTATTTCAGCTTTGATCCAGTGCACCGCAAAAGAAACCAGCCGAACGCCGTGGTTGGGATCAAAACGCTTGACGGCTTTCATCAAGCCAACGTTACCTTCTTGAATTAGATCCGCTTGCGGCAACCCATAACCTGAATAACTGCGGGCAATGTGCACAACAAAGCGCAAATGCGACATAACTAAACGCCGAGCGGCTTCTAAATCGCCTTCATCGTGCAAACGATAGGCAAGCTCGCGCTCTTCATCGGCCGTTAATACCGAAATACCATTGACCGCGCGGATATAACCGCCCAGATCGCCGCCGGGTGAAAGCTGCCCCACCGGTAGAAGACTAGTGCTCATGTGCAGGTGGTCTCCCCTGTAAACCATCGTGGTTGACGTAGCACGCCTTAATTAACTTATACATTCAGACCCGATTGTGTGGATAAGGTTCAAAGCCTTTGCCACCCAACGGCATCATCTTGGACGAATACTTGAGAGATGGCGAGTCACCGCCAGCCAAGCGCCCAACCAGCCTAGTAGTGTACTGCAAGATAGCAGAATTGTAGAGCCTGTCACATCAAGTTGAGGCAAGGAGAAGCTCGCGCCGTAGCTTGCGGCCAGTGCCGCCACCGGCAGTGATAGCCAATGATTGCCCACGCCGAGTAGCCCCAGTGCTAACAGGCCGCCACCGACACCGTACCAAGCGCCACTATATAAAAATGGCCGCCGAACAAAAGCATGAGTAGCGCCAATCAGCATGACAACTTCAATTTCTCGGCGGCGGCTTTCTACGGACAAGCGAATAGTATTGCCAACCACCAGCAGCACCCCTAAACCGAACAGCGCTCCTAGCGCCAGGGCAACGCGCCGGCCAAGCTCGGCTAAGTTTCTGAGCCGCTCGACCCAGGCTAAATCGACTCGCACCTCATCAACGCCCGAAAGCGCTTCAAGCGTGTTAGCCAGCTGCTGCATGGCTGCAGGGTCAACGCTTTCTGGTCGCACTACGATGCTAATCGGCAGCGGATTATCGTCCAGGCCAGCCAGCGCATCATCAAGCCCCAGCGCCTGCTGAAATTCCACCATACCCTGGTCCGCGCTGATCAACTGTGTCTCAAGCACACTCCCCTCAGCATTGACGGCTTCTTCAATCCGCAGAGCCTGTGCGTCATCAGCGGCCAACTCTAGATACATCGTTAGCGTTGCGCTCTCATCAAGCTCCGCATCTAACAGGCGCGCGCTATCTAACGTTAGCCAGAGAGCGGCCGGCAGCACCAGCGCAATAGCAATGGCCAGCATTGTTAGTAGATTGCCAACCGGGTAGCGCACCAAGCGATAGAAGCTGTCTCCTGCCATGCTGCGGTGGTGACGACCCCAGGCCCGCAGGCGGCTTGAAAAGCGCGCCTGATGCGACCTGGCGCCTCGCTGCGAAGGTTTATTATCAGGTGCTTTGACGGGCGACCTGCGCGGCGTTTTTAACGCCGCTCCTTGGCGGCGCCTGGGAGTAGCCGATGGCTTCATAGCGCCCCCTCGTCGCCCACGAGACGACCGTCACTCAAGCGCAGAATACGATGACGCAGTCGTGCAATCAGAGCGAGGTCGTGGCTAGCAATCATGACAGTGGTGCCGATGCGATTAAAATCCTCGAACAGCGCCATGATATCCGCCGAAAGCTGAGGGTCTAAGTTACCCGTTGGCTCGTCCGCCAGCAGCAGCGCGGGCTTATTGACCACGGCGCGGGCAATGCCCACCCGCTGCTGCTCACCGCCAGACAGCTCTATCGGCAGCGCTTTCTCACGGTGCAATAACCCCACCTTATCTAGCGCCGCACGCACTCGACGAGCGGTTTCGCGGGATTCAATCCCTTGGATATCCAGCGGCAGCGAGACGTTGTGAAAAATACTGCGGTCAAAGAGCAGCTGGTGGTCCTGAAAGACGACGCCAATTTGGCGGCGATAAAACGGCACCTGGCTGGCATGCAGCTGGGCAATATCGTGACCGGCCACTATGACACGCCCGCGACTGGGCTTTTCAAGACGCATGATTAAGCGCAACAGTGAACTCTTACCCGCGCCGGAATGGCCGGTAAGAAATACCATTCCACCTCGACCGACACGAAAATTGAGGTGCGCTAGCGCTTCAAAACGGCCGCCATAGCGCTTTCCCACATGCTCAAAAGCGATCATGCGCTGACATCATCCTCTTGACGGTCAAACAGCGCATGCACAAAATCACTGGCCTCAAAGGGGCGAAGATCATCAATGCCCTCCCCCACGCCAATAAAGCGAATCGGCGTTCCTAGCTGCTTAGCCAGCGCGAAAATAATGCCGCCCTTGGCGGTGCCATCCAGCTTGGTCAAGGTGATACCGCTGATAGGCACGGCATCGTTAAAGGTACTGGCCTGAGAAATAGCGTTTTGCCCAGTTCCCGCATCGAGTACTAGCATCACCTCATGAGGGGCGCTGGTATCTAGTTTCTGCATCACCCGGTGGACTTTTTTCAGCTCTTCCATCAGGTGGCTTTTGTTATGTAGCCGGCCGGCGGTGTCGGCAATCAGCACATCGACACCGCGTGCTTTGGCAGCAGCTACCGCGTCATAAATAACCGAAGCGCTATCGGCACCGGTATGCTGGGCAATCACCGGCACGCGGTTACGGTCGCCCCATACTTTGAGCTGTTCAACGGCGGCGGCGCGGAAGGTATCGCCAGCCGCCAACATGACGCTTTTACCTTCACGCTGAAAACGCTGAGTCAGCTTACCTATAGTGGTCGTTTTACCCACGCCGTTAACGCCGACGACTAAAATAACAAACGGCCCGTTGCCCTCTTGATTGCGCGAGCGTTTTTCAATCACAAGAGGTTTGGCGACCGGCTCCAGCATAGTGGTCAGCTCTTCTTGCAAACCACGGTAGAGTGCTTCGGGATTATTGAGCTCTTTGCGCGAGACGCGCGCTTCCAGGCGCCCAATGATCTCTGTCGTTGCTTCAATGCCGACATCGGCCAGCAACAGCTGCGTTTCTAAGTCTTCTAATAGCTCGTCATCGATCTGTTTTTTACCTAAAAACAGATCGGCGATGCCGTCGGTCAAATTAGCGCGGGTTTTGCCCAGGCCTGATTTAATCCGCGCAAACCAGCCTTTTTTGTCACTTTTTTCCGCCCCTGGCTTTTCCTGCAAAACAGCAGGGGGAGCGATTGGCTCTGGCTCTGGCTCTGGCTCTGGCTCTGGCTCTGGCTCTGGCTCTGGCTCTGGCTCTGGCTCTGGCTCTGGCTCTGGCTCTGGCTCTGGCTCTGGCTCTGGCTCTGGCTCTGGCTCTGGCTCTGGCTCCGGCTCTGGCTCTGGCTCTGGCTCTGGCTCTGGCAAAGTATCCGGTGCTTGCGGGGCCTCTTCAACAGGCTCAGGAGGAAGTTCGGGCTCAATTTCCACCTCATCAGCCTGCTCTTGGGTCTGCTCTTTTAACCGCTGCTCTTCTTCTTGAGGCGTCTGCTGTGGATCTTGCTTATTTTTACGCTTAAAAAAACCAAACATGAGTGCTACCCGACAAAAATAGTGAACATTAAGGTTATGCTAACACCGTAACCCAAGACTTTGGATAACTAGCCCGCTACAATCCGCTTCATGACACGACAACGCTCCTCACGTTCACCCACTTCTCGCCGCGCACCTGCTCAGCAGGTTGGCAAGCTGCGCATTATTGGCGGAGAATTTCGCCGCCGCCAGCTACCGGTGTTAGACAGCCCTGGCCTGCGCCCAACCCCAGACCGCGTGCGTGAAACGTTGTTCAACTGGCTAGGCCAACAGTTTTACGGCCAAGCGGTGTTGGATCTGTTCGCAGGCACCGGCGCACTGGGTATTGAAGCGCTGTCACGCGGCGCTGCGTGTGTCGACTTTGTCGAGCGCGACCCGCGCGTATCTGCGCAGCTGTCGGCGAATCTTACCCTGCTTAATATTACCGCAAGCGCAGTACATGTTAACGATGTGCAGGCGTATCTAACGCGAGCGGCAAAGCCGTATTCGCTGGCATTTCTAGACCCGCCCTTTCACCAGCAGTTAGCCGCAGCGTGCTGCCACGCGCTAGAAAACGGTGGCTGGCTAGCCAGTGAGGCAATGATTTACCTCGAAACCGAGACGTCGCTGGCGCCGGACGTGCCTATTAACTGGCAGTTACACCGCGAAACCCAGGCCGGCGAAAGCACCGCACGGCTTTACCAACGTCAATTGCCGTAAACAGCGCTTGCCGCCACGCGGCAGCGGCGTTACGCTCGCCTCATTCGTCCCTATTAGCAAGCACGGCGCTTGTTTCTGGGTACTTATTTTTTGTTAGTTACTTTTTTTGGTGCTCGTTTTTACTCTATGGAGACATGCATGAGCCTGGAACTATTTAATCAGCTTGAACAGAAAGTCACCGATACCGTTGACGCTCTAGAAATGATGAAAATGGAAAATGAAGAGCTGCGCAGTGAAAATGCCAAGTTCAAAGAAGAGCGTGAAGAATGGGAGCGTCGTCTCAACAGCCTGTTAAGCAAATTCGACAGCCAAGATAACGCCAGCGCGTCCTAAACGGCGCATTGGCACGCGACTAAAGCACTCGAGACAGCAATAGCGCGTCCTCACGCCCGGCGGGGCCCTCAACCGCTGGGCAGCTTGGATAGTAGCCCTTTCGTCGCCCGTCTTCGCTAAACCCGCTGCGCTGATAGAGCCGGATAGCGCTAAGATTGCCAACGCGAACTTCCAGCAACAGCCGCTCGCTAGACCATCCTTGAGCTGTCGTTAAGACGGCGCCCATTAGCGCGTCACCCGCGCCCTGTCGACGACACACCGGCAATACGCCTATCGCCTGTAGCTCAGCGTCAAACAGCAGTTGCACCACAATGGCATAGCCTACTAGCGCCTTCTGATGCCATAGGCCCAACACACAGGTTTGCTGACAGCTAAGCGCGGCCTGCAGCTGTGAAGCGCTAATGCCGCTTCGCGCCTGATCCTCCAGCGCGGTGAGTAATGCTAAATCGTCGACCCTCAACTCAGTAATCATCAGCCGCCTGAGGAGTGTCCGCAGGGCTAACCGATGCCCATTGCTGGCCCAACAGCTGAAGCTCAGGCCAAAGATCACGCTTATTGTTCGTATTGTCGAGCAGTGAAGCCAGCGCAGGCCCCTGCCATACCGGCAGCGAAAGCGTATGGCTCTGCCCATCGGCCACGTTTAAGACGCGATCCAAGGTGCCTTGATCGGCGCCTAGCGCTCCCCACCATAGTAGCTGCTCTAATTGCCATCCTTGACGATTTACGCGGCCGGCGACAAAGGCTGCCAAGCCTTCACGGGCTTCATCCAGAGGGTCTTCAACGGCAAAGGCGTTGGTCATCTGCGGCCAAGTAAAGTGCGTGATACTTGGCGCGACGCTGGGCTGAATACCCGCCGCATAGAGTAGATTGATCAATAGCTGCTGCTCTGAGGTGCTCATTTCACCTGCGTGCAGCACCAGCCAACGCCCGTCAACACACAGGCAGGAAAGTGAAAATGCGAGCGGCTTAGCGGGCGCTGCATCAGGCGCAGCAACAGCCTCTGCGGGCTGAGAATCTGGCAGCGCTGCTGGAACCGGCGGTTCGCCCGCGTGCTTGGCTTGCCCGGGTTGATCGTTGGTCAGCAGAGCGCGAATCGCGGAGGGCGAAGCGGTTACATCGCCTGGCACTGATAACTCGGGCGCCGCTCGCCTTGGCGCCGGGGCATCATCCAACAACGCCTGCAGGCGCTCACGAGGCGGCGTCGGCGCGGGCGCAGACTCCTCCCACTCACAGGCCTCGGTGGGCAGTGCATTCGGTAGCTGATATTTAGCGGCCCAGGCCGTAATGCCCATAGCATCAAGGTAGTGCCGCCGAATAACTTCTTGTGTCACTTTTCGCCGCCATGGCAGTTCGGTGAGTTCGGACGTTCGCCGCCCCGGGCCTGCCACTCGCTGGCGGTATAAAGATGTAATGCCAGCGCGTGAACCGGGCCCGAAAGCTCATCAGCCAATAGCGCATAGATCTGCTGATGGCGCTTCACCGGCATCATGCCGCTGAAAAGTTCGCTAACCAGCGTCACCTTGAAATGAGTTTCAGAGTTAGCGGGCACGTTGTGCATGTGGCTTTCGTTCTCAACCTGCAGCACGTCAGGCGCTAATGCCGTTAACTTCTGCTCAATTTGTGTCTGCAGCGTCATATCATTTCTCCTAGAGATCAGAAACCGTTTTATTGTACTCGCTTAGTGACCCGCCGACGATGCCCGACGTGCGTGTAACGCGCGGCGAGCCAGCGGCATACGTGCCACGCTTGCCAGTAATGCCAGCAGCGTCGTTGCGGCCCCTAGCCATAGCGTTACCTGAACCGGCCAACCCAGCGCCAGCGCAGCCCCCACTATCGCCACGCCAAATGACTGGCCAACGGTACGCGTCGTGCTCATCACGCCTGACACATTCGAGCTGCGCTCTAATGGCAGGCTGCCCATCATTTCGCGATTATTGGGCGGCTGGAACAGTCCAAACCCTATCCCACATAGCGCGGTGCGCCACAGGCTGCCCGCCACACCGGTTGATTCATCCACTAATGCCAGTGCAATCAGGCCAACAATTAATAGTCCTAGCCCCGTGCTCGACAGCACGCTGGGGTTAATCCGGTCCGCTAAACGCCCTGCAATCGGCCCCACCAACATGATGGCAAGCGGCCAAGGCGTGAATAGCCATGCGGTTTCCAGCGGCGTAAACCCCATCTGTTCTTGGTAGAAAAAAGACAGCGCTACAAACGTCAGCCCTTGGCCAATAAACGCTAGCCCAGAGGCCGACACCGCTAGCGTAAAGCGCATCTCAGAAAAGACGCTAAGCGGCAGCAGCGGGTAAGGTGCGCGGCGCTGACGAATAATAAATCCGCCGCAAGCCAGCACTGCCAGCAGCGCCCAGCCGCCGCTTTGCCAAATCGGCACGGCGTGGCCTACGGCGTCCATGGCGATAAATAGACTGGCCAGCATCACCATGGAAAGCAGCGCGCCGGCCACATCAAAGCTACCTTGACGCGGCTTTTCGCGGGGCAACGCACGGTTTGCTAGCCATAGAGAACACATACCCAGCGGAACATTTAATGCAAACAGCCAAGGCCAGTCGGCGAAAGATAAAATCACTCCGCTCAGCGTAGGCCCCGCGGCGTAGCCACCCGCGACCACTAACGCGCTGAGGCCAAGCGCACTGCCGAGCAAGCGCGAAGGAAAAATCGCCCGATAGAGCGATGGGCCTATCGACAATGTCGCCGCGGCGCCTAGCCCCTGGCAGGCACGAAAAACAAGCAGCGTTTCCAAATTACGCGACAGCGCCGCCCCTAACGAGGCCGCAACAAAGATCCCTATTCCGAATAGATACAGCCGGCGGCGAGTAACTAGCTCACTAATGCCTGCAAAGACGAGCAGAAAAGCGGCGCAGACTACCTGAAAAAGATTGGTAATCCACACCGCACGCGAAGCGGGCACATCTAAATCGGCGGCAATGGTCGGCAGCGCCAAGTTAATCATCGTGGTATCGACCACCGCCATTAAGGTACCGGTGACCAGCGCCAGCACCGCCAGAGCGCGCTCAGGGCCTGGCAGGCCATCGTCTCCGGGACGGCTTTCAAACAATCGCATAGCGAAGTTCCTAGAGGAGCGTTCCTTAACGAAACGGCTAAAACAACACAGTTTTTAGAAACATAGTTTTTAGAAACACAGCATTTAGAAGCACAGTATTTAGAAACAAAGAAACCGGCCTTAGCCGGTTTCAAAGTGCGCCAATGCTAGGCTCTGCCTCAAACGTCGGCGAGTAAGGATTAGGCCTAGCGCAGCGCGTTTTAAAGCGCCTATACCGTTCGAATGCTACGCCTACTCACTATCTAACAGCAGCGCGTCATCTACTTCTGATATTTCAAGCGCGGTTTCATCATCAAGATCAATCGCTAGATAGCTGTGCTCGACGCGCACAAATTCTTGAAACAGCGCCCAATCGAGTTTATCCGGCCACTGGCCCTCATCCTCTTCCCACGCGCGCAGCTCCGTTTCGAGAATGTCCACGTAGCGGTCGCGCACAAACGTTTCCAGCGCTTCCGGCGTATCCATCTCAGGAATCAGGTAAATGGTACTTTCACGTTCGACGTCGTCCAAGGTCAGGTCGTCGTCTCCCATGGTGGGTTCCAGCGCGTTGATCCAGTCCACAAAGGGCTGGGTCGGCCTGACGCTCAATGCGGAGCGGTTAAGCAGTTTCATGGGATTCTCCTCGCCGTCGAAACGTTGACCATTATGGGCGCTATAACGCGCCCTTACCAACTTTTCATCCGCTATAGAATTTGTTTAGTCCACTTCAGGGCGCATTGCAGGGAATAGCAGCACGTCACGGATAGAGGGACTGTCGGTAAATAACATGACGAGACGGTCGATACCAATGCCCTCGCCTGCGGTAGGCGGCATACCATACTCCAACGCGCGGATGTAATCGGCGTCGTAATACATTGCCTCCAAGTCACCTGCGTCTTTTTCCGCTGACTGGGCGCGGAAACGCTCGGCCTGGTCTTCGGCGTCGTTGAGCTCCGAAAATCCGTTGGCGATTTCTCGGCCACCAACAAAGAACTCAAAACGATCGGTAACGAAAGGGTTAGCATCATTACGCCGCGCCAGCGGGCTGACTTCAGCCGGATACTCGATAATAAACGTCGGCCGATCGAGTTTGTGCTCAGCGACTTCTTCAAAGATCTCTGTTTGCACCTTACCCAGGCCCCAGCTCTCTTTGACCTTGATACCGAGCTTCTCAGCAGCCGCTCGCGCAGCCTCTAGTGAATCTAAATCGCTGTCAGCAATGCCGTCGCCGTGATCCAAAATCGCCTGACGCAGCGTCAAACGATCAAACGGCTGCCCAAAATCATAGCTAGTGCCCTGATATTCAATCACCGCGCTGCCCAGCACTTCTTCGGCTGCCGTGCGCAACATCGCTTCGGTCATATCGATCAGGTCGCGATAATCCGCGTACGCCCAGTAGAATTCCACCATGGTGAATTCTGGATTGTGGCGCGTCGACAGACCTTCATTGCGAAAATTGCGGTTAATCTCGAAGACTTTTTCAAAACCGCCCACCACTAAGCGTTTGAGATAAAGCTCCGGCGCAATACGCAGATACATGTCGATATCCAGCGCATTATGGTGCGTGATGAAAGGACGCGCTGCGGCACCGCCAGGAATCGGCTGCAGCATGGGCGTTTCTACTTCCATAAAGCCGCGCGTTTCAAAGAAGCGACGCATGGAACTGATCACCGCGGCACGGGTTTCAAACACCTTACGCGACTGCGGATTCATAATCAGATCCACATAGCGCTGGCGGTAGCGGGCCTCCATATCAGTCAAGCCGTGAAACTTATCTGGCAGCGGACGCAGGCTCTTCGTCAGTAGCTGGGCCTCTTTCATCATGACGTACAAATCGCCCTTACCGGACTTGTGCACGGGCCCGCGAGCGGCCACGATGTCACCAATATCCCAGCTTTTAATATCGTCTAGCACATCAGCGGGCAGGCCTTTTTTATCCACATACAGCTGGATTTGTCCGGCCACGTCCTGAATAACGATAAACGGCCCGCGCTGACGCATGACTCGCCCCGCCACCGAGGCGTGATGATCAAGCGCCTCAAGATCCGCCTTTTCTTTATCGCCCAGCTTATTTTGCAGCTCGACGGTTAAGCTATCGCGGCGAAAATCATTTGGAAACGCACTCTTACCCTGCTCGGCGGCCAGTTCACGACGCGCGGCAAGCTTGGCCCGGCGCTCGGCGATCAGATGATTTTCCTGGTGTTCAGAGCCATGTGTTTCAGAGCCATGCTGCTCAGACGCGTCTTGGTTAGCCATGTGGCACCCTGTTGATAATCAAACCGTTAAAAAATTACAAACCCTGCTTGAGACTAGCGACGATAAACTGATCAATATCCCCGTCGAGCACCTTATCGCAGTTGCTGGACTGCACGCTGGTACGCAAATCTTTGATGCGCTGATCGTCAAGCACGTAAGAGCGAATCTGGCTACCCCAGCCGATATCCGCTTTTGAATCCTCGGCTTCCTGCTTGGCTGCATTGCGCTTTTGCATTTCGTGTTCCCACAGCCGTGCTTTCAGCTGCTTCATAGCAAAGTCGCGGTTAGCGTGCTGGCTGCGCTGCCCTTGGCAGGCCACGACGATGCCGGTTGGCTCGTGAGTGATCCGTACCGCAGAATCGGTGGTGTTAACGTGCTGCCCGCCGGCGCCGCTAGAGCGATAGGTATCAACGCGCAGATCCGAGGGATTAATCTCAACCTCGAAGCTGTCGTCAATTTCCGGCGATAAAAAGACCGATGCAAAGGAAGTATGCCGGCGGCCGCCTGAGTCGAACGGGCTTTTGCGCACTAAACGATGCACGCCAGTTTCGGTACGCAGCCAGCCAAACGCATAATCGCCCTGGATATGTACCGTTGCCGACTTAATACCGGCCACTTCACCGGCAGAAATTTCGCTGATATCGGCTTTAAAGCCGTGGCTTTCCGCCCAGCGCAGGTACATGCGCAGCAAAATATTCGCCCAGTCCTGCGCTTCGGTGCCGCCAGAGCCAGACTGAATATCCAGATAGGCGTTATTTTGATCCATATCACCAGAAAACATGCGCCGGAACTCAAGCTTTTCAAGCGCAGCCTGCAGGCTGTCTAGCTCTTTGCGCACTTCATCAACCGTGCCTTCGTCGTCCTCCATTTCAGCCAACTCTAGCAGGTCTCGGCTATCGCCTAAGCCCTGGTCGAGATCATCAATGGTGGCCACAATGGCCTCAAGAGAGGCGCGCTCTTTGCCCAGTTTCTGCGCATAGGCCGGATCGTTCCAGACATTGGGGTCTTCCAGTTCGCGGGTGACCTCTTCTAGCCGATCTTGCTTTTCGGCATAGTCAAAGATACCCCCTAAGAACGTCTGTCCGCTCAGACAGGTCCTTGATCTGGTTATGAATCGGGTTGGTTTCCAACATGGGATTGCCCTAGCGTGGTCTGCATCGGATCGAACAGAGGTGTATCGATCAGAAAAGCGCATAGTGTAACGAAAGCCGACCCGCCCCGCATCCAATGGCCAGCGTCAGGGCAATAAAAAACCCGGCGTGCGCCGGGTTTCGATGAGGCTTAGCCTTCTCTGTGGCTTAAAAGCGATAGGTCAGCTGAGCGCCAAAGCCATGGGCTTCGTTTTTGTAGTCTGCCGAATAATTCGCTCCACCGATGGCCGCGCCCCCCGTGGCAGCGCTGGCTAGCAGGTCATTACGCTCCTGCTCCACAAAAGTGCCGCGCTCAGTCAGGTAAGAGTACGCAAAGTCTAGCGTCATGTCAGGCGTTGGGCTCCAACCTGCCCCCAGCGAGAAGATACGCCGATCATCCGAAGGAATACGTACGCTGCGGTCTTCATCATTGGTCGGCGTAAAGTCCAGTGACACCCCTGCACGCAACGCCAAGGTAGGCGTTAGCTGATATTCACCGCCGGTGGCAAATGCCCATGCGTTTGAATAATTTTGTGGCTCTTGAGTGATTTGGTCGCCCTGACTGCCTCTGACCAAAATCTCATCAAATTGACTCCAGCGCACCCATGAAGCGCCAAACATCAACTTAAGACGATCCGTCATCTGCTGCGTCAGCGAGAGGTTAACCGTCTCAGGCGTGGTTAGATTGAGGCTTGCTGAATCAGCACGCACCACGTTACCCATAGGATCGGTCGCACTAAAACTGCCTTCCAAGTTGTAATCTACTTTTGAGCGGTAAGTCAGACCCAGCGTCGTTTCAGCTACCGGGCGATAAATAACGCCTAAGTTATAACCCCACGCCTCGTCGTCACCTTCAACGCGCGAATCGATATCGCCAGCGGCATCAAAAGCGGGGCTTGAGGGCAACTGGCGGCGCAGCTCGCCTTCTACCCGGTTATAAGTAACACCAGCGCCGACCGCCCATTGATCGTTAAAGCGATAAGACACCGTCGGCTGGGCACTGACTACCGTCACTTCGGTGTAATCACCAAAGTAGCGGCCTTGGAAGTCATCTTCATACTCGGTTTTAGAGCCAAACGGCGCGTACACCCCAAACCCAAACGCTAGCTGATCAGTAACGGGCTGTGCATAGAAGGCAAAGGGAATGAAAGTACCCGGCACCATATCGCCATCGTTACCGCCGGGAATACTGCCCAGAGGAATTTGATTGCCATTAGGCGCACCGCCGAGGGCAACGCCGGAGTCGATATTACGGGTAGCCTCCACATTTGAAAGATCCGTATTTACATTTAAATAGGTTCCACCCACGGTGATTTGGGCACGATCTAAAAATGACATGCCCGCCGGGTTGCCATAAACAATAGAGGCATCGTTGATGTTAGAACTGCGCCCAGCATGGCCGTAACCCTGCCCGCTTACACTCTGTTCGTTGATTTGATACCCGCCCGCGTGGGCTTGGCTGGCGAAGGCGGCTGTGATGGCAGCAGCCAGGGTGAGCTTATTAAATTTATTGCTCTTAACTTTATTATTCTTAAATGTATTGTTCATAGCGAGCCTCTCTTCCCAATGATCCGATGGATACAGACGATCCAACTTCGTTATTTTTTACATGACTGTTTTCTCGCAACTACGCTAAAGGATCAAGAGTAAACGAGCGTTTTATTTCATTTTTCGCTTATACATTAGTCGTACGATCGTTTTAAATCAGTGTTTTAGTTATTTTCACTCATTCACTAAGCCCAGCTTGACCTGTGGGTCACCCATAGGTTTTACACTTAAAAGCATGATGCAATCCAACGATTCGCTTATTAGATGAGGGAGACGGCCATGAAAGTGAATGAGCTTGCCAAACGTGGCGGCGTCACCGCAGAGACCGTGCGCCATTACGCCCGCGAGCAGCTGCTGGCCCCGCAGCGCCACCCGGATAACGGCTATCAGCTGTTTTCAGATACCGACTTAGAGCGGCTGCGCTTTATTCAGCGGGCGCGCAAGCTAGGTTTTAGCGTCGCTGAAATCCGCGACATACTTTCCCACGCCGACCAGGGCGACTCCCCCTGCCCGCTGGTGCGTGATCTGCTCACCAGCCGCCTACCTCTCATTCGCGCCCGCATTGCTGAACTGGAAGCGCTGGCCGAGCGCATGGAGCATGCCCTCGTGAGCTGGCAAAACATGCCCGACGGCACGCCTGACGGACACAGCGTATGCCGCTTGATTGAAAGCTTTCCAGCGCCAGCGTCTAGCCAGGAGACACCATGAGCAACTCGTTGAGCGTCATCCGCGATGCTACCGGCAATGCCCAGCACACGGTGAAAAAGCAGCGTTTAGCGATCAGCGGCATGTCCTGTGCGGGCTGTGTAAAAAGTGTTCAGAAAGCGCTTGAGCATACCGATGGCGTCGACACCGCCAGCGTGAATTTCGGCACCCACTCTGCGCAGGTAGTTGGCAGCGCGGAAAGCCAAGCATTAATCGCCGCCGTTGAAGCGGCGGGCTATAGCGCGGCACCTATTGTGGACATGGCTGACGCCGAGCGTACTCGCGCAGAGCACGATGCCAAGACCTATCAGCAGCGGCTACGCGGCAGCGCTGCTTCGCTAGCCTTAGCGATTCCTCTCATGCTGAGCATGTTCTTTTTTCACCCTCACCCAGTGGGCATGGGGCGTCTTTATTGGCTAGTCGTTGGCCTGCTCACGCTAGCCGTCATGGCCTTTCCCGGGCGTCACTTCTTCGTCAATGCTTGGAAGAGCGTAAAACATCATCAGGCCAATATGGATACGCTGATTGCCATGGGAACTGGCACCGCCTGGCTTTACTCCATGGCAGTGGTGCTGCTCGCACCGTGGCTACCGGAGGTGGCTCAGGGTATCTATTTTGAAGCCTCTGCGATGGTGATCGGGCTGATTCTGCTCGGCAATGCCCTGGAACTACGCGCGCGCGGTCGTACCAGCAATGCTTTAAAGCGCCTACTCGATCTGCAAAGCCGCACGGCGCGGATTATCCGCGACGGCCAGGAGCAGGAGGTTGCGATTGATGATGTGCGCACAGGCGATCATATTCGGGTACGCCCCGGCGAACGCCTACCGGTAGACGGCCAGGTGACCGAAGGCCAAAGCCATATTGATGAGTCTATGCTTACTGGCGAACCGGTGCCGGTTGCCAAGCACGTTGGTGATGACGTCAGCGCTGGCACGGTGAATGGTCGTGGCGGGCTGGTGTATCAAGCAACGCGAGTAGGCGCCGACACTCGGCTTGGGCAGATTACCGAACAGGTGGCGAGTGCCCAGAACTCGCGCCCACCGATTGGCGAACTCGCCGATCAGGTCTCCAGCGTATTTGTCCCTTCGGTCATGATCATTGCCGTGCTCACGGCGCTGACCTGGTTCAACCTGGGGCCGGCACCGCTGGTCATCCATATGCTGGTCACGGCGACCACCGTGCTAATCATTGCCTGTCCCTGCGCGCTGGGCCTGGCAACGCCCATCTCGACCATGATCGGCGTTGGCAAAGCGGCAGAGTACGGAGTACTGGTGCGCAACGGCGAAGCGCTGCAAACCGCCAGCAAGCTCACCACGCTAGTCGTCGATAAGACCGGCACGCTGACCCAAGGCAAGCCCAGCGTCACTGATGTACAGATGTTTGACACCGAGCAATCCACCGCACTGGGATGGGTGTTCGCACTGGAGCAAGGCTCCGAACATCCGCTGGCAACGGCGCTGATGTATTACGCCGAAGAACATAACGCTCCAACCGCTGAGATTGAGCATTTCGATAGTGTGACCGGGGGTGGCGTGAAGGCGCAAACTGCCGATGGCAAATCACTATTACTGGGCAATGCTCGCCTACTGACGGAAGCGGGGGTGGATCTCCATGCGGGTGAGGGCCAAGCCCGCACTCTGGAAGCGCAGGCCCGCACGCTGGTGTACTTAGCGATAGATGGCAAACTGGCCGCCCTGTTTGGTATTAGCGACCCTCTGCGTCGCGACACCGTGGCCGCCATCAAACGTCTACAAAAAGACGGCTTGACCATTGTGATGCTCACTGGTGATAACGAGCACACCGCCAAGGCAGTTGCTCAGGAAGTGGGTATTGACGAGTATCGTGCGGGTCTATTGCCTGAAGAAAAGCATGCCGAGATTGAGCGGCGGCAAAAGGCGGGAGAAATCGTTGGCATGGTGGGCGATGGCATTAATGATGCGCCCGCCTTGGCCCGGGCAAATGTAGGCTTTGCCATTGGTCAAGGCACCGACGTAGCGATTGAGAGTGCGGGCATAACGCTAATACGCGGCTCGCTACACGGAGTGGCGTCCGCCATTGAGATAAGCCGGGCAACGCTGCGTAATATCAAACAAAACCTGGTGGGCGCGTTTGGCTATAACCTGCTGTGTATTCCCATCGCCGCCGGCGTGCTCTACCCGCTCACCGGCACTTTGCTCTCGCCAATGATCGCCGGAGCAGCGATGTCGCTCTCTTCCATCACCGTGGTGAGTAACGCCAACCGTTTACGGCTATGGAAATCAGACAACCCGGAGATTGCCTCATGAGTATATTGGTTAACCTCGCAGGGCTGGGTGCCATCGCGCTGATTGTGTGGTGGTTCTGGCTCAACTGACGCCGATATAGCGCCCTGGCTTATGATTCAAGGCGATAATCAGATTGAGCGTCAGCGCCCCCAGCACCGAGTAGCCCACGCGATCTAACGGTAGCTGTGTCAATGCAATCAGTAAAATGACGCCATCGATTGCCAGTTGAACATAGCCTGCGCGCAGGCCGTGTTTATCCTGTAGATAAAGCGCCAAAATATTAATACCACCAAGACTGGTGCGGTGGCGAAATAGCATCAGCATGCCAATGCCCATTAACGCACCACCCATTAACGCAGCATAGAGCGAAGGCACGTTAGCAAACTGCACCCAGCCTTGGGTGAGTTCCGAAAACAGCGAGACCAAACCAATCGCAGCAAAGGTACGCAGCGTGAAACTCCAGCCCATACGCTTAACGGCCAAATAATAAAACGGCAGGTTAATGGCAAAAAAGTACACCCCAAAGCCCCAGCCGGTGACGCTACTGGTCATATAGCTCAGCAACAGCGCCAGACCCGCGGTGCTGCCCGTGAGAAGCACCGCATGGGTGTAGAAGGTGACGCCCAGCGCAACAAAAAACGTGCCCAGCAGCATCGCCATGAGATCTTCATAAGGACGATGCTGGTCTTTGGGTAAATCTTCCACGCGCATAAGGGGCGACCTTACTTGGAGGTTGTTGGGGGTTTACGAGTTTGTGGGACGGTTTAAATAGCGCTGGCGTGTTCGACCATCAATTGAAGTGATTCGCGGCCGCGCCAGCGGTTACGATTAAGCTTATAGGCGCAGTGCAGCGTATCCCCCACGCTGAAACCAGGCAGCTCACCGGGCGTTAAAGCACGAAACCAGATGGCTTTGCAGGTTACCGGACCGGTGGAAAGCTCCAGCATCAGATGCGAGCCCTCGGTACCGACCGGGCGCAATGCCTCTACGATAAAGCGCCCTTCAAACAGCGGTGGATCAAATTCACGTCCGTAGGGGCCGAGCATTTCAATCTCTTTTAGCGTTGTCAGCGAAAGCTGTGCGGTGGAAAGCTCACCGTCGGTCCATAAGCGCGGGTAAAGCGTTCGCCCTCCCAACTGCTCGTTGACTGCCTGCAAGAAAGCCGCCTTAAAAGCATCAAGCTGGCTCCGAGGCACGCCAACGCCCGCTGCGCCACTATGACCACCAAAGCGCGGCAGCGCCTCGGGAGCAAGCTCATAAGTACGCTGCAGGGCATCGCGCAGATGCAGCCCATCGATTGAGCGACCAGAGCCGGTGAGCATGCCGGGGGTCGCGGCCTTGGTAAGCACCAATGCCGGGCGCCCGTAGGCCTGCACTAATCGCGAGGCAACGATGCCCTGCACACCAGGGTGACCATCTTCCAGCAGCACTATGACGGCAGGCTCGTCAGCGGACAGTGCACTCACCGCGAGGGTGCGCGCTTCGGCAGCCATATCCGCCTCAATGGCCTTGCGCGACTGGTTATCCTGATCCAACACGTCGAGCTGACGATTGGCAACGGCATCACTTTCAGCAAGCATAAAATGCAGCGCCGCGTAGGGATCATCAAGCCGCGAACGCGCGTTGATACGCGGCCCCATCTGAAACGCCAGTGTCTCGGCATTAAACGGCACGCTGTCAGCGCCTAAGCGCGTGGCCATAGCGCGCCAGCAGGCCGCATCCATACGATTAATCAGTGTTAAGCCCTGGCTGACCACTGCGCGGTTAGCGGGGCTGCCGCCCAGCGAGACGCAGTCAGCTACCGTGCCTAGCGCCACGTAGGAAAGCCAGGGCGAAAGCTTGGGCGTCGATTCTGGCAGCGCGCCCCACTCGATCAATACGCCGCGTGCAAGCGACATCAGCAGCCATGCCACCATACACCCGGCAATCGTTTTGTCGGGATAGTCACAGTCATTGCGGGTCGGATTTACACAGGCATAGGCCGACGAGGGCGGGCCTTCCACCGGCAGCGCGTGGTGGTCGCTGACCACTACGTCGATACCCGCTGCTTTGAGGCGTGCAATACGCGGCTCATCGGAGCTACCGCAGTCGGCAGTGATCACCAGCGTTGGAAAAGGCTTAAGTGCGAGCGTGCGTTCCACCAGCGGCAGACTAATGCCGTAGCCGTCGTTAATACGATGGCCAATCAAACTGTGCAATTTGCCTTCCGGCACGCCGAATAGCTCCACTAGCGTGCGCCGAATCACCACGTGCGACGTGATTCCGTCGACGTCGTAATCGGTAAGAATGCCAATGGCCTCGCCTTCGGCGACCGCCTGGGCGATGCGTTCGGCGGCGCGGCGGCCGTCGACAAGCTTCTCAGGGTGAGCCAAATACCGCAGGCTGGGTGCGATTAACGGCGCAAGCTCACCGCTATAGCCCGGCAAGCGTGAGGCTAGCAAGCGCGCCTGCAGCTCACTTAGGCCCTCTGCTTGCGCGCGCGCGTAGAGTTCCTCGTCCAGTGGACGAGGCTCCAAGCGCGGCCTGGTTGTACTAGGGGGCAGCGCGTCGTTAGGCAACTCATTCACGGCGTTCATTAACGGTTCAACGACGATGTTCAGCGACATACTGCTGCACGGCGGCAAGCTCGGCGGGCAGCACGGTGTAACGCTCTTCGCGCTCAAGCAGATCGTCCATGTGCGGCGGCAACGGCACGCCGAGGAAGCCCGCTTTCACCACGGCTTCAGCAAATTTGGCCGGGTGCGCAGTCGCCAGCGTAATCATCGGCGTTGATTGGTCCGCACGGGCACGCTCAGCGGCCCAATAGCCGGTAGCGGTATGCGGATCAAGCATTTCGCCCGTACGTTTATGGGCGTCACGGATCGCTTCCAGAATGGTTGTATCGTCCACGCTGTAGCTTGCAAACTTCTCGCGCAGCTTGGCCAGCGGCGCATCCGCTAAGGCGGTAGGCTCCTGCTGAAAACGTTCAAGCAGCGCCGCCACGGCCAGGCCGTCGCGGTCATAGGCGTCAAACAGCAGGCGTTCAAAGTTAGACGACACCACGATGTCCATGGAAGGCGCTAGCGTCGCCGCCAGCTCTTTTTTGGAGAAGTCGTTGGCCGCTAAGGTGCGATGCAGAATATCGTTGGCATTGGTGGCAATGATGAACTGCTTCACCGGCAGCCCCATTTTGTAGGCCATGTAGCCTGCAAATACGTTGCCAAAGTTAGCCGACGGTACGCAGAAACTCACCTCACGATGCGGCGCGCCTAGCGCAACGCCCGACGCAATGTAGTAAACGATCTGCGCCATAATGCGCGCCCAGTTGATCGAGTTCACCGCGACCAGGCGAGTCCCGTTCAAGAAGGTTTGATCGGCGAAGCTCGCTTTCACCATCGCCTGGGCGTCATCGAAATTGCCCTCAATGGCAATATTGAAGACGTTGTTGGCCAGCACCGAGGTCATTTGACGACGCTGCACTTCCGACACGCGGTTGTGCGGGTGCAGGATAAAGATATCCAGGTTGTCGCAGTGGCGGCAGCCTTCAATCGCCGCCGACCCAGTATCGCCAGATGTGGCTCCCATGATCACCGCGCGCTCGCCGCGCTTTTTCAGGAAGTGATCCAGCAGGCGACCTAGCAGCTGCAGCGCTACGTCTTTAAACGCCAGAGTGGGGCCATGAAACTGTTCAAGCAAAAAGTGATTGGCATCGAGCTGCTTGAGCGGCACTACCGCATCGTGATTAAACGTTGCGTAGGCTTCGGTAACGATACGCTTGAACGTCGCATCATCGATTTCGCCATTCACAAACGGCTTCATCACCCGAAAGGCGATCTCGGCATAGGAGAGCCCGGCCATATCGGCGAGCTCTTCGCGGGAAAACTCAGGCAGCGTTTCTGGTACGTACAGCCCACCATCACTGGCCATACCGGTGAGCACTACTTCTTCAAAAGACAGTGCGGGCGCCTGCCCACGCGTGCTGATATAGCGCATCTTGGCTTACTCCCCTTCGTCCAGGCTTTCCACACGAATACGCGTCAGCGGCCCAGCGATATCAGCCATTGCTTCGATTTCACGAATGGCTTCGTTCATCTGTTTCTCTTTGGTGCGATGCGTCAGCAGAATAATCGGCACCAGCTCGCCTTCGGTGGCTTCTTTTTGAATCAGCGCCTCGATCGAGATGCCCTGCTCAGCAAGAATGGTTGCCACGCGTGCCAACACGCCTGGGCGGTCGACGGCCAGCAGGCGCAGGTAGTACGCCGTGGTGATATCTTCCATCGGCATGATGGGCAGTTGGCTGACATCGTCATCGATACCGCTGAACGCCAGATAAGGCACGCGATAGCGGTGATCCGTGGCGATATCCCGGGCCACGTCAAGTAAGTCGGCAACCACTGCCGACGCTGTTGGCTCAGCGCCAGCACCCGCGCCGTAGTAAAGCGTTGGGCCAACCGCATCGCCCATGACCGCAATGGCATTTTTAACGCCATGCACATTGGCCAGCAGGCGCTCTTTGGGGATCAGCGTGGGATGAACACGCAGTTCAAGCCCTTGGTCGGTGCGTTTGGAGATACCCAAGTGCTTGATGACATAGCCTAGATTATCGGCCTGCTCAATATCTTCAGAGGTGATTCGCGAAATGCCTTCGGTGAAAGCGCGCTCAAACTGCAGCGGCACGCCATAGGCGATAGAGGCCAAAATAGTCAGCTTATGCGCGGCGTCGATGCCTTCCACATCAAAAGTGGGGTCGGATTCGGCGTAGCCTAACGCTTGTGCTTCAGCGAGCACGTCTTCAAAGGCACGGCCTTCGTCGCGCATATGGGTAAGAATGTAGTTGCCGGTGCCGTTGATAATGCCGGCCACCCATTCGATGCGGTTGGCACCTAAGCCTTCGCGCAGCGATTTAATCACGGGAATGCCGCCGGCAACGGCGGCTTCAAATGCCACAATCACGCCCTTTTCATGGGCGGCTTTGAAAATTTCATTACCGTGCACGGCAATCAACGCTTTATTGGCCGTGACCACGTGCTTGCCATTAGCAATGGCGGTCAGCACGAGTTCGCGAGCCATATCGTAGCCGCCAATCAGCTCAACCAGGACATCCACATTGGGGTTAGTGGCAACTTCAAACACGTCAGAGGTGGCATTGATGCCGGTAATATCGCAGTCAGGGTGAATACTGCGGTGAGCGACCTGTTCAATCACAATAGGACGGCCAGCACGACGCGCAATATCGTCGGCATTGCGGGTCAATACGTTAAAGGTGCCGCCACCGACAGTGCCTAAACCACAAATACCTACTCTTACCGGTTTCAAAATACTTCCCCTTTCACAGTTCGCACCCGTCAGTGTCGGGTCTTAAATTTGGAGTCTCAGCAGTCTTTGCTGTCGGTGACGTTATTCGTCGTCTAAGCCTAACATGGCGGTGAGCCGCTCGGGGGGCACAAATCCAGGCACTAGCTGCCCATCAGGTAAAATAATGGCGGGCGTACCCTGCACACCCAATGCTTTGCCCAAATCATACTGCCCGGCGACGGGATTGTCGCAGCTTGCCGAGCTAGCAATACTCTGACCTTCTTTGGCCTGGGTCATCGCTTCGCTGCGGTTATCCGAACACCACACCTGCTGCAGAGTGGTGGCAGCGGCGCTATTCATACCGGCGCGAGGAAAGGCCATGTAGTGAACGGCGATACCGCGCTCATTGAGCTCGGGAATAGTGTCGTGCAAACGCGCGCAGTAAGGGCAGGTCGGGTCAGTAAACACCACGATGGTCGCCTTAGGCTCTGCGGCACCGCGGAATACGACTCGCTCGCTTTCCGGCACGGCCGCTAACGCATCGGCGCGCTCTTGGTTTTGCGCCTGTTCCGTTAAGTTAATCAGTCCGCTGGGCGCATTTTCATACAGGTCGCCAAGCAAAAAGTAGCTACCGTCAGCGTTCGAGTAGAAGGACTCGCCACTTTCCAGCCGCACATGATAGATACCATCCATGGGCGTTTCAGTAACCGCTTCGACAGGCATCGATTGACCATTAACGCTCAGTGAGCCAGCTAAACGGTCTGCCACGTCATCGGCTTGAGCAGCCACAGGCAATAGGCTACCCGCTATCAGCAGCGTCATCATTGAGAAAGGAGACAGTAAAGGCAGTGCTAAAAAATGGCGTTGACGCATCATCAATTCAACCTCGTGGGTGGTGTTCTGCATGTAGGCTTTCCAAGCGTGCTTGGGCTACATGGGTATAAATTTGGGTCGTCGACAAGTCGCTATGACCCAGCAACAGCTGTACGACTCTCAAATTGGCCCCATGATTCAATAAATGGGTCGCAAATGCGTGACGTAGCGTATGCGGTGACAGCGGCCGGGTAATCCCAGCCGTTATCGCATGAACTTTAATACGGTGCCAAAACGTTTGCCGTGTCATGGCTTTGTCGGCGCGCCCAGGAAACAGCGCCGGACGCGTTGGGTCGCTCATTAAAGCAAGCCGCGCGGTCTGCATGTAGTGAGCTATCCAATCGGCGGCCTCTTCGCCCATGGGCACTAGGCGATCTTTATCGCCCTTACCGCGTACTCGCACCACCCCTTGGCGAAGATTGACCGCGTCACCGGTGAGTCCTACCAGCTCAGAAACTCGCAGGCCACAGGCGTAAAGCAGCTCAAGCATGGCGCGGTCGCGTACTCCTAGCGGCGTATCCGTATCGGGCGCCATCAGCAGCCGCTCTACCTCGTCCTCATCCAGCGTGTTGGGCAATCCGGGGATCACACGCGGCAGCTTGATATCCGTTAGAGGATCGCTCGCCACCTGATTATTCAGACGGCCCCAGCGGTAAAAACTACGCAAGGTCGATAGTAGCCGGGCGGTGCTACGTAACTGGTATCCTTGCTCACGGCGGCTGGAAAGCCATTCTCTGAGCCGCTCAGGCGGCGGTGCCAACAGCGCCTCACCGTGCGTGTCCAGATGATTTTGCCACGCGGTTAAATCACGTCGATAGGCCGCTAAAGTATGGTCGCTAGCCCCTTGCTCTAACCACAGGGCATCCAAAAAAGCATCAATAACGCTCATACGTTAGCCATCTCCCGGCGCCTGCTTTAGCGTGACTACGCAAAGCACCTGCTCTATAGACAAAACCCCGCCCCGCAAAGCGGTGACGGGGTTTTGGTATCCAGACGCTACGCATGTCCGAAAACAGCGAGCACCTGTGGAACAGTGGCGATTAAGCCAATTTTTCCTTGATACGTGCTGAACGACCGCTGCGCTCGCGCAGGTAGTACAGTTTGGCTTGACGCACGTCGCCGCGACGTTTGACTTCAAGCGAGTCAACTAACGGGCTGTAGGTCTGGAAAGTACGCTCAACGCCAACACCGTGAGAAATTTTACGCACGGTGAATGCGGAGTTCAGGCCACGGTTACGCTTACCGATGACCACACCTTCAAATGCCTGAAGACGCTCGCGAGTACCTTCTTTTACTTTTACCTGAACGACAATAGTATCGCCGGGGGCAAAGGGAGGAATTTCTTTGCCCATTTGCTCAGATTCGATCGCCTGGATCACTTTGCATTTACTGCTCATCATCATACTCCTGAATAACGTAATGGCTTGACCGCTCAATCATGGGAGGCGGAAGCCGTGATCCCGGCGCTCGAAACAAGCTGCGCGGGAGTCGTTATGGGTGACACAGGTACGCAGGCTTGCTGCCTTGTTCGCCCTGCACCGCCGCCCTGGCCTACTGAGTGGGCAAACGCCTACTGAGTCGACAGCGCGTGTTCCTCGATAAACTCATTCAACAGCTTGCGCTGTTCGGCATCTAACGGCCGCCCTTCTAACATATCCGGACGACGCTGCCATGTCCGGCCTAGCGACTGCTTTAACCGCCAGCGCTTGATGGCTGCATGATTACCGCTTAACAGCACATCGGGCACTTGGCGCCCGTCAATAACCTCTGGACGGGTATAGTGCGGGCAGTCTAACAGACCGTCATTAAACGAGTCTTCGACAGCGGAATCCTGATGGCCCAGCACGCCGGGAATCAGCCTTGCCGCCGCATCAATCAGCACCATCGCTGGCAGCTCACCGCCGCTCAGCACATAGTCACCAATTGACCATTCTTCATCGATGTCACTTTCTACCACGCGCTCGTCAATGCCTTCATAGCGCCCGGCCACGACCACTAGTGGTCCGGCACAAGCTAGTGCTTGAACGCCCTGCTGATCTAGCTTACGCCCTTGAGGCGACAGGTAGATCACCGTCGGCACTTGGCCGGTGGCTTGCTGTGCCCGCTCACGGGCTGCAAAAATCGCTGCGCGCAGGGTATCGACTTTCATCAACATCCCAGGACCACCGCCATAGGGGCGGTCATCAACGCTGCGGTGGCGGTCAGTGGCATAATCCCGCGGATTCCAAAATTCCAGTGCGATACGCTGTTTATCTACCGCTCTGCCGACCACGCCTTGTTGCGTTAGCGCATCAAACATCTCGGGAAACAACGACACCACACCAATCCACATTGCAGGCGTTGCTAGGTTTTCACCAGTGACCGGCTCACTTGAGTCGGACGGCACATCATTGTTCAGCGTATCCAACTCGCTCAGCTTACTCAGCTCTCTCAAAACTCAGGATCCCAATTGACGACCATGCGGCCCTCGTCGAGACTGATTTTGACAATGACATCGTCTGGTAAAAACGGCAGCAGCCGCTCACGCATGTCGATCGCATCCTGATCACCGCGAACCACCATGACATCGTTGGCGCCGGTTTCAAACAGGTAGCTTACCCGCCCGAGCCGCTCGCCGGCCTGAGTGAAGACCGCCATGCCTTCAAGCTCATGCCAATAGTATTCGTCGTCAGAAAGCTCGGGCAGTGCTTCTTTAGGCATCAGAATGTCCGTTTGGGCCAATGCTTCAGCCGCATCACGGTCATCAACGCCCTGCAGTTGCACCACAACGCCTTTGCCCTGCCGACGCCCCTGAACAATGCTTATGCGCTTAAGCGTTTCGCCTTGGCGCACCCACCATTCCGGGTATTCGAGAATGCTGTCCATCGGGCTAGTATAGGAATACACCTTCAGCCAACCTTTCACCCCATAAGGGCTAGTCAGCTTGCCTAGCACCACATGCGTGTCGTCAGTTTGGCTTAGTTCTTGGCTTAGCTTTTGACTCAGTTCAGAACGCGTCATTGACGACCTCAGCTACCTAGCACTCAACTAATTTCACACAGCAAGTCTCACACAGCAGGCTTATGCCTGTTTGCGTGCTTCTTTAACCAGCTCAGCAACACGACCAGAAAGCTGGGCGCCTTGGCTCTGCCAGTGAATAACGCGGTCTAGGTCAACGCGCAGACGCTCTTCCTGACCACGGGCTACCGGGTTAAAGAAGCCGATACGCTCGATGAAACGACCGTCGCGAGCGTTACGAGAATCAGTAACGGTCAGGTGGTAAAAGGGACGCTTCTTGGCGCCACCACGGGCCAAACGAATGGTAACCATACGATAACTATCCTTCGGTTGAGGTTACGAGAGTGTATTTCTAGCGCTTAGCGCCGTCGGAACACTCGTCGTGCTACATGCTATATAAAGGCCTTCATTGATGGGCGCTGCTGCCGCGCTTTACGCGCTTTTAGGCAACACCCACGCATGAAGAGGCCGCATTCTACGCAAATGCGCTCTGCTTGGAAAGCCTGACAGCCAGAAAACTCAAAGGCCGTCAACCTTACCCAGCGAGCAGATGCCTACTTTAGCGTCGCGGCAATCCACCGGGGCCGCCCATACCGCCCATGCCGCCGGGGCCGCCCATTCCACCTGGGCCACCCGAGCCACCGCCGCCCATCATGCCTGACATGCCGCGCATCATTTTCTGCATGCCGCCCTTCTGGCCGGCTTTTTTCATCATTTTCTGCATCTGCTTATGCTGCTTGAGCAGACGATTAAGGTCCGGCACTTGCAGGCCTGCACCGGCGGCAATACGGCGCTTGCGCGAACCGTTGATCAGGTCGGGCTTACGGCGCTCTTTAGGCGTCATGGAGTTAATCAGCGCTTCAAGCTTGCCCATCTCTTTCTCAGGGCCTGGGCCTTGGGCCATCTCGGCCATTTGCCCCATACCAGGCAGCTTACCTAACAGGCCACCCATACCGCCCATTTTTTTAAGCTGCTGGAGCTGGTCGCGAAAATCTTCCAGATCAAAGCCATCGCCCTTCTTAACTTTTTTGGCAAGCTGGGCGGCTTTGGATTTATCGACGGTGCGCTCAGCTTCCTCGATCAGCGACAGCATGTCGCCCATACCGAGGATGCGCGAGGCCACGCGGTCGGGATGGAACGGTTCCAGGGCATCGACTTTCTCACCGACACCCATAAACTTGATCGGCTTGCCGGTAATGTGGCGCACTGACAGCGCCGCGCCACCACGAGCATCACCGTCGGCCTTGGTCAGGATCACCCCGGTCAGCGGCAGCGCTTCGCTGAATGCCTTAGCCGTATTGGCGGCATCCTGACCGGTCATGGCATCGACCACAAACAGCGTTTCCTGAGGCGAGACTGCTTTATGCAGCGCCTGGATTTCCGCCATCATCGCTTCATCAATCGCCAGGCGGCCGGCGGTATCGATCAACACTACGTCGTGAAACTGGATCTTAGCGTGCTTGATCGCCGCTTCGGCAATCGCGACCGGCTGCTGATCAGAGCGAGACGGGAAGAAGTCTACCTCGACCTCTTTCGCCAACGTTTCCAGCTGGTCGATAGCCGCCGGACGATAGACGTCGGCAGACACTACCAGCACTTTTTTCTTCTCGCGCTCACGCAGATAGCGAGCCAGCTTGGCCACAGAGGTGGTTTTACCCGCACCCTGTAGACCCGCCATTAATACAACCGCGGGGGAGCCTTTAAGCACGAAGCCATCGTTAGCTTCGCCCATGATCGCTTCCAGCTCTTGCTGAACGATCTTGACGAACTGCTGACCGGGCGACAGGCTTTTGGATACTTCCTGCCCAACGGCCCGCTCGCGCACGCGTTCAATAAACTCCTTGATGACCGGCAACGCTACGTCGGCCTCAAGCAGTGCTCGGCGCACTTCGCGTAAGGTGTCTTTAATATTGTCGTCGGTCAGGCGAGCCTGGCCTTTGATCGACTTTAGCGTCTGGGAAAGACGCTCACTAAGATTCTGGAACATGGGGCCTCTCTGCCTCCGTCACTGCCGTCGGCGCGCACGCCCTGGACTGATGTGCCGCGATTATACGCGTTCACGCCCTGAGTCTCCATGGGGCGCATTGACGATCATGAGAGCCAGCACGCTATTTTCGTATACGCGTGCACGGCTGTGCGATATGGCTTGGATTCGTTATAGTAGCGGAGTAGGTTTTGGCCGCAACCGCTCTTAACGTCGTTTACTTATTTAAAGCAACGCGCTGCAAGGCGCACGGATAGCATCAATGCAGGCGCTCCCTTTCGCCACGATGGCCTTTATTCTCTATGTCGCCGCTGCCATTTGGCAGGGCATGACATTGTTCCGGCGCGTGCCGCCGCGCCAAGGTATGGTGCGCCTAATCGCCGTGCTGGGCCTGTTGCTGCACATCCCCGTGGCGATCAAACTGGTAGGACAATCCCCAGGGCTTTTGCCAGGCTTTTCCACTAGCGCCACGCTACTGATGGCCGTAGCGGTTAATGTGCTGCTCGTGGCTAGCCTGTTCAAACCGGTTTTAAACGCTGGCATTGCACTATTCCCGCTGGCAGGCATTGCGCTCTTGGCAGCCACTTGGCTACCGAATCAAGGGGGTCATACCGGCCTAACGCCCGGCATTTTGCTGCATGCGGTAAGCTCGGCGCTTGCGTTTGCCGTACTGGCGATTGCCGCGGCCCAGGCAGTGCTGGTGGGCCTGCAGAACCAAGCGCTTCGCCACCATCATATACGTGGCATTGTGCAATCGTTACCGCCGCTCACGACCATGGAGCGGGTGCTCTTCGAACTTGTGTGGGCCGGCATTATCTTGCTGACGCTCTCCATCGCTAGCGGGCTCATTTTCCTCGACAATCTCTTTGCCCAGCACTTAGCGCATAAAACAGTGCTGTCGCTCCTGGCCTGGATAATCTTCACCACGCTGTTGATAGGCCGTTATCGCTTTGGCTGGCGCGGCATGCGCGCCGTGCGCTGGACGCTAGGCGGCTGCGGCTTGCTCGTGCTGGCTTACTTTGGCAGCAAATTTGTACTTGAGATTATACTCAATCGATAGCTACTCAACCGATAACGGCTTAATTGCTGACGAGGCGCAACCACGCCTTTAGTTGTCTTGACACACTACTCGCTACCTTCTAAAAACGAGCCTAATACGCCACAAAGGACCTTTCGACTTGAGCGACGACTTCCCCCTGGGGTTACTGTTCGGCCTGCTAGCCTTACTGATAGTGCTTTCTGCTTTTTTTTCCAGCTCTGAAACCGGCATGATGTCGATCAACCGCTACCGCTTGAGCCATCAGGCTAACAGCGGTGATCGCAGAGCAAAACGGGTTATGCGCCTGCTCACCCGCCCAGACCGCCTGATTGGCGTCATTCTGATCGGCAACAACTTCGTTAATAACTTAGCCGCATCGATTGCCACGATTATCGCTATTCACTTTTTTGGCGACGTATCAGGGCCTGCCATTTCTACCGCCCTGCTGACCATTACCATTTTGATTTTTGCTGAAGTTACGCCCAAAACCTACGCCGCGATTAAGCCAGAACGCATTGCTTACCCCACGTCTTATGCGCTTGAGCCGCTGCTAAAGCTGCTTTATCCGCTGGTATGGCTGGTCAACGTGATGTCGAATGGCTTACTCAGACTCATTGGCGTTAAAAGCGTTGATAGCGGTGGCGACAGCCTGACGCGCGACGAGCTGCGCACCGTCGTTCATGAAGCCGGCACGCTGATCCCTTACCGCCACCGCGCGATGCTGCTCTCCATTCTCGATCTGGAGAACGTCACGGTGAACGATATTATGGTGCCGCGCCATGAGGTACTGGGTATCGATCTGGATGATTCTTTAGAAGATATTTTGACTCAGATTCGCACCAGCCAGCACACGCGACTGCCGGTATATAAAGGCGATATCAATAACATCATTGGCATGCTGCACCTTCGCAATGCGGCACGCTTTCTCTCTCGCGACGAAGTCACCAAAGCCTCGATTGTTCAGGAAGCCCGCGAACCCTACTTTATTCCTGAATCGACGCCGCTACATACCCAGCTACTCAATTTTCAAAAGCAGAAGCGGCGCATCGGCATCGTCGTCGATGAGTATGGCGACGTGGACGGCCTCGTCACGCTGGAAGATATTTTGGAAGAGATCGTGGGCGAGTTCACCACTGACGTGTCCGAAGATGAAGAGATTCATCAGCAGGATGACGGCAGCCATGTGATTGAAGGCACCGCCAATATCCGGGAGATTAACAAAATGCTCGGCTGGCAGCTGCCTACCGATGGGCCCAAAACGCTGAACGGGCTAATTCTTGAGCATCTTGAGGCGTTTCCAGAAGGCCCTGCATGCCTACAGATCGGCAATATGCGTATGGAGATATTAGAGATTCGCGACAACCTCATCACCTCAGCACGCTGCTGGCAGAAAGCTCGCCTGCCACGCCGCTAGGCTAAGGCTCGCCAGCAGAGCATCCTTCAGCGGCGATTGGCGAGGTCCTGATCGGCCGCAGCCTTTAGCGCCCTCACTCGCGCTTCAAGAAACCGCCTTAGCGCCATGTCGTCAGCATCCAGACGGTTTAGCGCTGGCCCAAAGTGCAAACTGACCGGGGCGCGGAAACGCCGGGGGCATTTCTTAAGCGCTTTGCCGCCATGATGAGAGGTCCACGACCCCCACAGACCTGCCAACCCGGCGGGAATGACCGGTACGTCGTCGCGCGCCAGAATCGTCTCTAAACCGCGCCGGAAGGCGTGAATTTCGCCATCGGGGGTTAATCGCCCCTCGGGAAACACCATGACAATTTGACCTTGGCGCAGCGCCTCGCTGACATCATCCAACGCACGCCTTATAGCACCCGGGCTGCGCCGTTCGGACTCAATAGGGATAGCCCCCACCAGCTGAAACCACCATTTAAACCACGGGGAATCAAAAATCGGCTGATCCATCACAAAGCGCAGCGGGCGAGGACTCGCGCCTCCAAGCACCAGCGCATCCATAAAGCTTACGTGGTTACACACCACCAGCGCGGCTCCCTGACGGGGAATATGCTGACGACCGTGCACTTGCAGCCGATAGCAAAGCCGCATTGAAACAAAAATAAGCCAGCGCAACACTTGGCGAGCTGCATTAACCCACCCCGTCACGACGATGCCTCACGGTGACGCAAACCCGCCAGAATGGTGCTCATGAGTTGATCCAACAGTTCATCAACCTTTAACTGCTGACCTTGCCAGTAGCCCAATCGCTCATTCAGGCCCAGTTGAACAAGGCCGTGCACACTGCCCCACAGAGTACGCCCCAAACGACGTGCCTCAAGATCATCCAGTGCAGGCTGATAAGATTTAAGCGACGCCTCCACCTGCGTAAATAGCGCTTCGATCAAATCGCTTTGGCGCTGATCCAGCTCGCCCTCTTGCGCCAGCGGATAATCAAAAAGTAGCTGCCAGCGGTAGCAATCCTGCTCAGCGAACCGCCAGTAGGAATGCGCCAACGCGCGCAGCCATGGCTCCGGGTCGTCATCGGCAAGGCTAGTAATGGTGTGCTGTAAGCGGGCTAGCGACTCAACATTAACGTGCTGCAATAAGTTATTAAAGCTGCCATATAGCTTGAGCAGCGTGCTGGGAGCACAGCCGACGTCTCGCGCCAAGGCACGCAGTGAAAGACCATGGACTGGCTGCTCAGCCAACCACTCATCACAAGCGTTCATCACCTGCGAATGGAGGGCATCGGGCGCATGCTGTCTAGGACGGGCCATGGCGATCTCTTAAGGTCAACAACAAACAAGAAGGAAGCCTCGCTGCACTTTAGTCGGAACAACGGGTGATATAGGATACCTTATATCGAACACTGTTTTCGACACTAAAAAACACCCTTTCGTGCTTTATTGCGCGAAGTCTCCCGCTATACAGGTACACTTCCACGACGATTTTGCTAAAGGAGGTAAGTATGACGGGGCGACTGCATGTGCAAAACTTACCGCTGACCCGTTTATTGCCGACGCTCGACACATCTGAGCCGCTGATTGAATCGCCCAACCTTGCGCCTCGACAGCCCATCTCCGCAATTCGCGCTGAGCAGGGCCAGTATCGGCTATCGTCGCTTTTCTGGGGATTAACGCCCCCCTGGCTCGAGGTGCTAGATCATGCGCCTCACTGCGCGCGAGCCGAAACGCTTGAATCTCGAGCAATGTTTCGCGATGCGTTTAACGCACGCCGCTGCGTCATCCCGGTCAGCGGCTTCTATCTATGGAAAAATCAGCCGCGCAGCAAGCAGCCTTACTTGGTCACCCAGGTATCACGGGCGCCGCTACTGCTAGGCGCGCTATGGTGCCGCTACCACACCACGCTAACGGCGTTTAGTGACTCAGCCGCGCTCATCACCGTGCCCGCCAATGTTCTTTTATCACCGCTGACCGACCGCTTGCCGGTGGTCATCCCAAGCCATGCGCTATCCGCATGGCTTAACCCGGACACCGACTCACAAACGCTTAATTCACTATTAGCGCCGGCGCCTTTGGAACTGTTAGGCGCTTTTCCGGTATCTAAATATGTCAATAATCCCGCCTATCAGTCACCGGCCTGCGCCCATCCCACCGGGTCGATGCTGCGCTGGGCTGTGCCTCAGGAGCTGTAATGTTGCGATCTTCTAGTTTAATGCACTGGCGCGCTCTGCCTCAGCGCGCGCTGCTTGGTTTTTTTGTGAGCCTCGGAATAGCCTCTTGCGCGCTAGCCGATGATAGTGACACCACGGCGACTGGCGCTACTAAAGACGCGATTAAGGACACAATCACTCCGATCATCAGCCCTTATGACAGCCGCGACTATCGCGTTTTGACGCTGGAGAATGGGCTCAATGTGCTTATCGTCAGCGACCCAGAAGCAGACAAAGCGGCCGCATCAATGAATGTTCGCGTGGGCAGCGCTCAAGATCCTGACGATCTTAAGGGATTAGCCCATTTCCTTGAGCACATGCTGTTTTTAGGCACCGAACCCTACCCCGAATCGGACGGCTATCAGCGCTACATTTCGGATAACGCGGGCTCTCATAACGCCTTCACCGCTCAGCAAGACACCAATTACTTCTTTGACATTGAGCCATCGGCGCTACCCGGCGCACTAGACCGCTTTAGCGAATTTTTCCTTTCACCGCTGTTCAATGCAGATCATTTAGCCAGCGAGCGTAATATCGTTCACTCGGAGTATATGGCACGTATTCGCGATGAGTCCCGACGCGAAAACGATGTGCTTAATCAGCTACTTGACCCTGATAATGCGACGACGGGCTTTGCCGTGGGAAGCCGTGAAACGCTCGCCAGCCCGCCCGAAGGTGAAGCAACGCTGCGTGAACGGGTTATTGATTTTTATCACCAGCATTACGACGCCAACGTCATGAATCTTGCCATTGTCGCACCTCAGCCGCTGGACACGCTGGAAGAGTGGGTGGCCGAACGCTTCGCTGACATTCCCGACAACGACTTAAGCGTGCCAACTATTGATGCGCCGCTCGTGGATGCTGACACCCTGCCCCGCTATATTGAGCGCCAGTCGCTGCAAGACCGTCGCCAGCTACGCTTTTACTTTCCCGTCCCGGACCCTACCGATGACTACCGCACTAAACCGTCGCAGTTGATCTCACACCTGCTCGGTGACGAGGGCGATGGCAGCCTACTGGCCGTCTTAAGAGATGCAGGGCTTGCCGACGGGCTTTCCGCCGGCGTTGGCCGCGGTGACGGTAACGATGCGCTGTTCACCGTTTCCATCAGCCTGACGCCAGCAGGCGCGGAGCGCTTGGATGACATTCAGGCCACGCTATTTGCAGCGGCTGAGCAGTTGCGCAACGACGGCCTTAACGCATGGCGCTACGATGAACAGAAAAGCCTTAACGAACAGGGCTTTCGCTTTCAGCAGCACGGCGCCCCTCAGCAGGAGGCCACTCAGCTTTCCATGAGCCTGTCGCGGTATCCCGTAGAGGACGTGCAGTATGCGGCTTATCGCATGGACGGTCTGGACGCAGAGCGTCAGCAGGCTTATCTAGATGCGCTCACGCCGGATAACATGCTGCGCTTTTATTCCGCGACGGATATTGAAAGCGAGACCGTATCGCCGTGGTTCAATACGCAGTGGAAAGAACAGGAACCTGGCACAGCGGGCCAAGCACTAAGCGGCTTAGCCCTACCCGCCCCCAACCCCTTTATTGCCAGCGATTTGACGCTGCTAGACGGCCAAGACGAACAGCCTAGTGCGCTAGTAGAAACCCCCACGTTTAGCGCTTGGCACATGCAGGATGCGCGCTTCAACACGCCCAGCGTTGAATGGCGAGTCAGCTTACAAAATCCCACTACAAGCTACTCAGCGGAAGAAGCCGTTCTCACCCAGCTGCTCGCCGGATGGCTCAACGACAGCCTCAACGAATCGCTTTATCCTGCATGGTTAGCGGGCCAGGCGTTCAGCGCTTACCCACACGCCCGAGGCATGACGCTGTCTTTCTCCGGCTGGCGCGATGGGCAAACGCCGCTCATTGAGCAAGCACTGGACCAATTGGAGAACGCCCACATCAGCGACAGCGCCTTTGAACGCGTGCGCTACCAACTGCAGCGCGAGTTGCACAACGCCCCTCAAGGCGCTCTTTACGGCCAAGCCAGCAGTACTTTGGGCGAAGCCTTGCTAACGCCGCAATGGTCTAACGCGCAGCTCCTCACTGCTAGCCAGCGGTTTGATCGTCGCCATCTGGAAGATTTCCGCGAGCGCTTTCTAAGCGACCTTTATGTCGACGCAATGGCGGTTGGCAATACCGACGCAGCGCTAGCGCGAGAACAGGCACAGCTGATACGTGACCGGCTACAGCCCCGCCTGACCCGCGACGACATTGCCACGCTAACGCCGCTGGCCGTAAGTGATGAGCCTAGCGTATTGCACCCTGACAGCTCACGGGATGAGTCGCTGGTGCTGCGCTATTTACAAGGTCGTGACCAAACGCCTGAAGAGCAGGCAGCAACGATGGTCATCGCCCAGTGGCTGGAAACGCCGTTCTACCAGCAGCTGCGCACCGAGCAGCAGCTTGGCTACATCGTCAACGCCGGCTATTCACCGCTGCTCAATGCGCCAGGCATCGCCATGATGGTGCAATCTCCCGATACCGACAGCGACACTATCGCTGAGCGTATGGAGGCGTTTCTTGAAGAAGCTGGCCAGCGCCTTGCCCAGCTGAGCGACGAAGAACTAGCCCCCCACCGCCAGGCGATCAACACCCAGCTGCGCCAGCGAGATACCAGCCTCTCAGGCATGGCCAACCGCTACTGGCAGGCAACGGCATTGGAAGACGTACGCTTTGATCGACGCAGCCAGTTAGCCGACCTGGTGCTGAACGTTAGCCTTGACGATATAAAGACACTTTGGCCATCGCTGCGGGCACATACTCTGGACGTGCGCTTTAACCCCGGCGATAAACCCAGCAGCAACATCGAAGCCTACAGAGCAGCGCTTTCAGCACTGCCTACGGTTCACAATGAGCAGAGCAATCCTTAACGCTTAGCCATCAAGCGCTAAGGAGGATCTCACTACCACCGGCTCAGGCGTCAAATGCCTGGGCCGGCATCATTGCCTCTACAAACATCACCAGCTCTTCTAGAATTTGCCTTTCACGATCGCTGAGCGTTTGCTGATTGTATTGGGCAATTTCGCGCGCAAATGCCTTAAGCGTAAAGCCGGCTAAACTTGGGTCGTTGATGCGCATCCAGCGAAACGCCTCCCACTGCTCTCGCTCGTCGCCTTCCAGGGTGTCTGGGTAGCTGCGGGCACGAAAGCGAAACAGCATCTCTTCCAGGCGCGCATCTTGAAACGCAAAGCGCTCGCCCACTAGATCCCAGGGCTCCATGGTGCGCGCACGCTCCATCTGCTGACGGTCTGCGGCGGAGAAAAAGCTGCCCGAATAAAGCATTAGATCAGGATCCTGCGAGCCGTCGTCGTAGCCTGCACTAAACACCTCTGCGACTTTTTCTGCTATGCCGCTGGCATCGCGCAGCGTTTTCCAGTGCTGCCGACAGGCTGCAACATCGAGCCCTAAACGCGTGACGATGCTGCCGTACTCGCCCTGCTGCGGCCCCTCAACGTCTTTCAAAGCACTGGCGGGGAAAACCACCGGGCAGCGATTGATATGAATTACTTTCAAGGGAATCCGTGCTTCGCCTTCGGTCAAATCCTGCTGACTAACAAACACGCGGTCACGAATCTGTTGTGCTGACATGCTGAGCAAATCATCAGGATCAACGCTTAAGTCGTAGACAATCACGCCGTTTGGATTGGAGGGGTGCTCGGCTAGCGGCATCACCAATGCGCTACATCCGCGGCTTGCAGGGTAGCGGCGCGAGATGTGCAGCAGCGGCTTGGCGTTAGCTAAGTCGAGCTGGTGAGCAACTGCACGCTTACCGCGCAGACCGAGTAGATAATCAAATAGCTTTGCATTACGTGCCCTAAGTAAGCGGGCCAGCGCAATCGTCGCCCGCACGTCGGCCACCGCGTCATGGGCGCCCTCATGGGCAATACCGTTGGCCGCGGTTAAGTGTTCAAGCTTAAAACTAGGCGCGCCGTCTTCGCGCAGCGGCCACTCGATACCGGCCGGGCGCAGTGCATAAAAAGCGCGCACAATATCGATTAAATCCCAGCGGGAATTGCCGTTTTGCCACTCGCGCGAATAGGGATCAAGCAGGTTGCGATAAAACAGATGACGCGAAATCTCATCGTCAAACCGCAGGCTGTTGTAACCCACCACGCAGGTACCAGGCTCGCTCATATGGCGCTGAATTTGGCCTGCAAACTCTGCCTCAGGGAGGCCATGACGCTGGGCTTTTTGGGGGGTAATGCCGGTGATCAAACAGGCAGTGGGATGGGGCAAATAGTCATCGGCTGGTTTGCAGTAAAGCTCTATCGGCTCACCGATTTCATTTAACTCGGAATCCGTACGCAGCGCCGCGAATTGAGCAGGACGGTCGCGTCGCGGGTCAGCCCCGAAGGTTTCATAGTCATGCCAGAGAAAACTGGCAGGGGCAGCATTGGGTGGCGCCATGAATAAACACTCCGCTGGGCAATGAAAAGCCCAAGCCTAGCACACCCGCCACCCCTTTCGCCGCGTCTTCAGCGCTTTGACTCAGCGCTTGACCTCAACCCTTAGGCAGAGTGACGTTCAGCTCCAGCACGGAACAGTTATCTTCACTGTCCAGCGAAATCTGAATCGCATCGTCGTCTACCTTAACGTAACGACGAATCACCTCTAGCAGCTCGCGCTCAAGCAGCGGCATATAATCCGGCTGACCGCGCTGACCACGCTGATGCGCGACAATGATTTGCAAACGCTCTTTTGCCACCGAAGCGGATTTCCTGCGCTCACGCTTCAAAAATTCCAGTAATTTCATCGACGACCTCCCCCGAACATGCGGCTCAGTAGACTTTTGCGCTGCACCTCATGAAAGCGCAGCGGTATGTCTTCACCGAGCAAGCGCGACACCGTATCGCTGTATGCTTGGCCTGCATCGCTAGAGATATCGTGCGTAACGGGTACGCCCTGGTTAGATGCGCGTAGCACGGCTTCTGACTCAGGAATTAAGCCTAGCAAATTAATTGCTAGAATTTCGCGAATATCGTCCAGTGTCAGCATGTCACCAGAGGTGACTCGTTCAGGGTTGTAACGCGTCACCAACAGGTGCTCTTTAATAGGGTCTTCACCCTGCTCTGCGCGGCGCGTTTTAGAGGCCAGCAGCCCTAAAATACGGTCTGAGTCGCGCACTGACGAGACTTCAGGGTTGGTCACTACAACCGCTTCATCGGCAAAATACATAGCCAGCTGCGCGCCGCGCTCAATACCCGCGGGGGAATCACACAGAATGAAATCGAAATCTTCTTTCAGCTTCTCCAGGATTTCGGCAACGCCTTCCTGGGTTAACGCATCTTTGTCGCGGGTTTGTGAGGCCGGCAAAATAAACAAATTTTCAACGCGCTTATCGCGAATCAACGCTTGATTCAGCCCTGCTTCGCCTTGAATGACGTTGACTAAGTCGTACACCACGCGACGCTCGCAGCCCATGATGAGGTCCAGATTACGCAGACCCACATCGAAATCGATGACGACGGTTTTTTTACCACGCAGCGCAAGCCCTGTGGCTATTGCTGCTGCACTGGTGGTTTTACCAACCCCTCCTTTACCAGAGGTCACTACAATTATTTTGGCCAAAGGTCACTTCCTTCTTGAAGTCATTTGTCGTGAGCGCGAGTGATCAAGCGCTCTACGCATAACGGGAACGTCAATGTTATCAACTTGCCACACTGTAACGGATAGTGTCTTCGGCGTCGCTAGGCGTAAAGCGCCTGCCAGCGGTCGCACCACATTAACCGAGTGGCTTAATTTCAAGCTGTTCTTTTGTAAAGTGAACTTCTGCTGGCCGCCCCAGCAGCTGTGAATCAATATCTTCCATGCGCTTGTAATTACCCGCCACGGATAACAGCTCCGCCTCAAGTTCACGGCAGTAAATACCCGCCTGAATATTGCCGTGAATACCCGCTAAAGCACGACCACGCAGCGCGCCATACACATGAATACTGCCGGCGGCTAGTACCTCCGCCCCGGCATTGACGGCGCCAATCACAACCAGATCTCCCTCAGAGGCACTGACCTGCTGCCCCGAACGGACGGTGCCACGGAAAAGACGTGTACCAAGTGCAGGCGCATCTGACTGCTCATTTTGTCTTGTCGCGTCTTCAGCGGTTACTTCATGCACTGGCGTTCTATCAACACTTTCAAGCGCGCGTGCACGGCCTTCTTCAACCGGAGGAAACCAGCCCAGTCCAAGTGCCCATGCCGACTGGCGCACCGGCTCGGTTCCTCCACGCACGGCCACAGGCAAAAGTTTGTGATCCCGACACACAGCACAAATACGCTCAAGGGCTAAGTGGGGTTCATTCAGCTTTTCCACGCTGAGCACAACCGGTGTATGCTGAAAGAATGCGGGGGCCTGCGATAGCTTGCCGGCCAGCTGCAAACGGATACGTTCCGGGTCGGCGCTGCTTAGCTCCATGACGGTCATCGGCAGCATGCCACCTTTGAAGGTAAAGGCCACTGCGGCACTATCCAAGTTAAGGCTCATGGCCGAACTCCATGTCATGTTTAGATTAGATAAAGGTAGCGCACTATTCACGCATTGTGATGTAGAAAATAGTCGCTTACCAGATCATAGTAAGACCAAGCTAAGCGACAGCGCCGGTGACTGCAACCGCCTTGTCGTAGAAGACTGCTTTTTTTTAGCGCTATACACCTCATACAGCAGGATGATCCATGCACGGACTGTTAAGACGCCTGTTCGCCCCTCGGTGGCAGCACCCGGACCCTGAGGTCCGCCGCCAGGCCCTCCAGCGACTCGACCCACAGCATAACGAACAGCGCCAAGCGCTGCAGTCGCTCGCTCAAGATAGCGATAGTCACATTCAGCTTGCCGCGCTGCTCGCTCTTGATGACTGTGCGGGCCTCGTCAAAGCGTATCCACAACACCTGCAAGAAAACGCCTGGTTTAATGCCGTCTGCCAACGGGTAAGTGGACGTGAGGGCCATACCGATCTGCAGCAGCGCCAAACACTTATTGAGCAGATCGACGAGCCGCGAGCGCTGAGCGCCGTTGCCTTGCAAGGCGATAATCTCAGTCTGCGCATGAGCGCGCTGGATAAGCTCACTGATGACAATGACTTGATCCATCAGGCGTGTCATAACGGCGTGGCGGCCGTTCGCCATCAGGCCGCCGAGCGCATTGAAGACGAAGAAGGGCTGAAGCGGTTACTGAAAGAAGCCCGCCGTGATCGCCAGGTGGTTCGCTTAGCGCGTGATCGTCTTAACCGCCTACGCAGCGACGCTCAGTGGCAGGAAGCCGAAGAGCAGCAGCGAGAAAAGCTGCTTAATCAGCTTGAGCAGCATGCCCGTGCGCCCTGGGAGCCTCTTTACGGCGGCCGCCTCCGCCACCTCCATCGCCAGTGGGAACAGCTTACTCAGCCCGCCAGCGTTGAGCAGGACCAACGTTTCCACCACGCCCTGCTCAACGGCCGCAAGACGTTGCACGACCACGAAACCCAAGAGCAGGCGCGTCAGCAAAGTGCAGAGCAGCGCGACGAAGCCGAAAATACCCGCGAGCAGCTGCTTGAAGGTATCGAAGAGACCCTTGACGGCCTGCGTCATGCCAGCGCCATAACTGCCCAAGATATCGACAGCCTGCGCGCCCAGCGCCAGCTTTTAGGCCAGCGCTGGCAAACGCTGTCCGACATGCATCCGCCTAGCGACACCCTCCGCCAACGCCATGCAAGGGCCATTCAGCACTACGACCAGTGCTTAGAAACATGGCAACGCTGGAGCGCTACCAGCCCTGCTATCGAAATTGCCCTGGGCAATGGCGATCACTCGGATTTGGCAACGCTGGTTGCTCAGTGCCAGTGGCCCGAAAGCTTTTCGTCGCCAAGCTTACTGAGCCGCGCCCAGGCGGCTCTCAGCGCGGAAAATGCCGCCCCGGCACAGCCGACCACTGAAGATACGGCCACAGTAGAGACCCATGCGGCGGAGCTGGATACATTTGAGCAGTTGCTAGAACGCGGTGCCTTTAAGAGCGCTAGCCGGCTTCACCAGCGGCTTAAACCCAACATAGAAGCACTAGAAAGCATCGCTGCCCAGCCTCTCAAAGTACGTTTAAAGCATCTTGCCGCCCGACTTGCAGAGCTTCGCGATTGGCGTGGCTTTGTCGCCGGGCCAAAACGAGAGCAGCTGTGCGCCAGCATTGAAGCACTGGCCAGCGATCTGCACATGGACGAAGAAGCGCTCGACCGTCATCATCGCCAGCTGGTCAAAGAGTGGAAATCCCTGGGTGACGCGGCGGCTAATCGAGAGCAGTCCGCTCGTTTTCGCACCGCTTCAGACAGCATTCATGAACGCCTGGCCCCTTGGCGGGATCAATTGAGCGAAGAGCGTGCGGCCAACCTGAAAGCTCGCGAGACCCTTTGCGATCAGCTTGAAAGCCTACTGGAACAGCCCGCAGAAGATGCTGACCCCGATATACTTCGACAGATTCGCGATAAAGCACGCCATCAATGGCGCCATTACAGTCCCATCCCGCGAGAAGGCTCTGAGGCCGTAGGGCGTCGCTTTGGCGTCATTCGTCATCGCCTGCAAACGCTGATAGACCAGCGCGCTGAGACCATCGCATCACAAAAATTGGCGCTGATTAGCCAAGTCGTAGCGCTGCGCAGCGACGATAGCCAGCCGCTGGCACAGCGTATCCATCTGACGAAACAGCTTCAGCGCCAGTGGCGTGCACTAGGCCGTGCGCCTAAGGGTGAAGAGCAAGCGCTTTGGAAAAACTTTCGTCACGAGTGCGATCAGCTCTTTGCCCAGCGCGATGCGCATAAAAACGAGCAGGCCGCGCGTCAGCAAAAACAGCTGGATGATATGCAGACGCTAATTGACCAAATGGAGAGCTGGCAGCCCATTAACGTCAGCGAGGCGACCAGCCTCGACAACTTCCTCAAGCAGGCCAGCCAGCTAGAACCGCTGCCACATAATCGACGTAGCGAAGGCATGCAGCGCCGCATGAGCGGCATAGTCCGCGCGCGACGAGAGCGCTTGAACCGTCTTGCGATCGCCGATACGGTCCAGCAGTGGCACGCCATCATGCCGTTAGTGAATGCTCACTTAGCTGCCGACGAGCACTATCTAGGCGAGGCCATTGCCGACGATGTTGATGCTCAAACGATACTCAGCGCTGCGCTTCCCGCAGAGTTCATCGCCGCTCATCACGCACGCAATGAACAGCGCCTCAGCGTTAAGGCACCGCTCTCAGATGCGGAACTCAGCAAAATAGCTGACTCTCTCGCTCGCTTGAGAGTGCACCTTTCAATGCTGGCACTGGGCAGCGTGCGCCAAAGCGATGAGCCTTTACGCCTTGCCATTCAGGTAGAGCGCCTGAATGAAGGCTTTAATCAAGAACGTAGCCGTGACCAGAATGTCACTGACATTTTAGCTGCACTATTGGCGCTAGGGCCGATGCCTGCCGCGCTATGGGCCGCTGAAGTGGAAGAGTTTGATAATCTACTGAGCCGGCTAGCAAGAGTGCCGCTGCCTTAGCGAAAGCGTGGCTTAACGCCATCAATAAAACAATAACGGGAGGCTGAAAAGCCTCCCGTTTGCGTGTTCACATAACCAAGCACACATGCCGTTATCAGCTAATAGCGAGCCACTAGCCCATAAACTGACCGCCATTGATATCGATGTTAGCGCCCGTAATAAATCCTGACTCCTTATCGGCTAAGAAAGTGACCAGACGGCCAATCTCTTCCGGCGTACCATAGCGCTTCACTGGAATCGTTTCCCTGATGGCTTCACGCACTTTTTCTGGAATATTCATAATCATATCGGTGGCGATGTAGCCAGGCGATACGGTATTAACGGTAATACCCTTGGTCGCTGTTTCCTGCGCCAATGACATGGTTAAACCGTGCATCCCAGCTTTGGCGGCCGCGTAGTTGACCTGGCCAAACTGCCCCTTGCGGCCATTAATGGATGAAATATTAATAACCCGTCCATAGCCATGCTCAAGCATCATCTCAATGACGCTGCGGCACGTATTAAAAACGCTGTTGAGGTTGGTATCGAGCACTTCGTACCACTGCTCATAAGACATTTTTTTCATGGTGCCATCACGCGTAATGCCCGCACAGTTCACGAGCACACTGATGGGTCCGTACTTGTCATGAATTTCGCGGGCACCTTCCAGGCAGGCATTGTGATCGGACAGGTCGACGCCGGATAGTTCGATATTGCTGTAGCCGTCAGCCTGCTGCGTTTCTAGCCAGGTTTTGGCCTTATCGGGGTTGCGGTAACCCGCGACGACCAGATAACCCGCCTCTGCCAACGAACGGCAAATCGCCGTACCGATACCACCAGTTCCACCAGTTACCCAGGCGACGGGGGCTTGATTGGCCATTGACTACCTCCCTGATATGACAAATGACTTGAACCTAACAGCACAGCATTACGCCTGCGCCTGTACTACTCTAGTCCGCCCGCTGGTCAAGCAATACACCAGCGTAAGCTTTTTATTGTGACTATTTGAAGCATCGCGATACGCCCTTAATGTTGCAGTAGTACGCCGCGAACCGCTATAAGCCGAACGTGTTAATACGCCTGTTGACTTCACGCAAAAAGCCTGTAGAATACGCCACAAGTTGATGCGGGGTGGAGCAGTATGGTAGCTCGTCGGGCTCATAACCCGAAGGTCATCGGTTCAAATCCGGTCCCCGCTACCAAATATAGAAGAAGCCAATACCTTATGGGTGTTGGTTTTTTTGCTTTCTGGGTTCCAGAAAACTCCCTATCTATGCTGAATGACATCCCTGTCGACGATCAGTCTTTGGCAGCTAAGCTTAATTCACTCAAGCATGCACTACTCCAACATAGATTCTAAGCGCAGCGCCTGCTCGCCCGTCAACTGCGTGACGCACTGCATCTCAGAAAGATTGGCGATGGTGGGGTCTTGAACCGAAATGAATTCACACATGCCATCGCGAAAAGACAGCCAAGTGCGGTGCGCATCGAGTAACTGTGTGCGCAGAAGCTCAGTGGATTGCTCGGCCTGCATTGCGCTATAGGCCTCACTCAACCTAGCATCCCAAGACTGCAGCACATCCTCGTAGCATTCGGTCATCGCCTCTGCCGTATCGCCATCGCTACGATTAGCCATGCACTCATGCGCCGGCTGACCAATACAATCGACCTTCTCTCCAAAGGTGTCAGTCGCCGCCAAACACTCTTCGATACTCTGACGATACGGCTGCTCATCCTGAGCATAAGACGTACTTGTGCATAAAGCCCAAGCAACAATGCCGACAAGGCACAGGCGTAGCCTAAGTAGCTTCACTAACATCATCAGTATTCCTTCCATGACGGCGTATCTTTACTTGTAACGCATCTAAGATACGAACACCGTATCAGCTTTCCCATTGTTATAGCATGATTAAGCGCTTCTATATTCCTTGCCAGCCAATGTCACGGTTGAATATTCCCCGCAGCGCCTGCATATCATGGGTAGCTTTCTTCTTTTTTAAGGTTGAGTCTAGCCATGCAAATTATTGACCCCCGCTCGGGTAAGCCGCTTACTGCCGATCCTGACAATACCGCAACGACGACCGCGAACGCTGAGCGAGCAAACGTACGTCCCGAAGATGTCATTATTGAGCTGAATGCAGGCAATATTCAGCAGATTCTGGAAGCATCAAAGCAGGTTCCGGTGCTAATGGGCTGCTACTCGCCTGCCAACGAGGCATGCAGGACGCTACTCGCGGTGCTGGAAAAGCTAGCGGTTGAATACGCAGGCGCCTTCCTACTTGCCAAGCTCGACATTGATACCAATCCAGAAATTGCTGGTCAACTAGGCGTGAGCTCTGTGCCTGATGTAAAGCTAATCAGTCAGGGTGGTTTAGTGGATGGCTTCCAAAGTGCGCTGCCTGAAAAAGAAGTGCGTGAGTGGTTAAACCGCTACTTCCCCGCTTCCGGCGAAGCCCCGCCCAGCCCAGAAGATCTGGCGGAAGAAGCCCTAAAAGCAGGCGATACCGCTGGCGCGCGCGATATTTATCAAACGCTCATTGGCCAATATCCTGAACACTATGCCTATCAAATAGCGTTTGCGCGCGTGCTGGTCGCCGAAAATCGCTATGACGAAGCGCGAGACGTGCTGAATAATTTACCGCCGGAAGAACGCGATGCCGCGCCTGCGCGTGGAGTACGTGCCAGCATCGAGTTTAGCGAGCAGGCACTCTCGGCTGACGAGATCGCCGCGCTTGCTGATCGCACCGATAGCGAGGCGCAGTATCAGCGGGCTCTGCGCCAAATCGCGGATGGCCACTATGATGAAGGTCTACAGGCGCTGCTTGCGCTGATGAAGCAAGACCGCGCCTACAACGATGACGCAGCGCGTAAAACGCTCCTTCAGGCGTTCGATGCGCTAGGCGCGGACCATCCACTGACCGTTGCCTACCGCCGCAAACTCTTTGCAATGCTCTATTAAGCAACTTTTCACATCTTCTTACGCATGGCGCGCATATCTGACAACGCTGCTTGAGGAATCATGAACAAACAAGACAAGCCATTACGCATAGATATCGTGTCGGATGTCGTTTGCCCCTGGTGCATCATCGGCTACCGACAACTGGCCGAGGCGTTAAAAGCAACCGACACAGCGCATGAGATTCATTGGCACTCATTTGAGCTGAACCCTGACATGCCGCCTGAGGGCCAAAACCTGCGCGACCATATTGCTGAGAAATATGGTACCAGTGCCCAGGAGTCCGAAGAGAGTCGGCGCAAGATGACAGCGCTTGGTGCAGATGTCGGGTTCGAGTTCCGCTTCAGTGACGATACGCGTACGTACAACACCTTCAACATACACCAGCTTCTGCATTGGGCCGGCCAGCAAGAGCGTATGCACGATCTTAAACTGGCTCTTTTTACTGCTCACTTCACCCATCAGCGCCATCTTTCTGACAACCATGTGCTGGCAGAAATAGCCGCAGAGATTGGCCTGGATCGCTCCGAAGCTCTAGCGATTCTTGAGAGTCAACGCTTTGCTGAAGAAGTGCGCGATGCGCAGCGAGTTTCGCGGGAACAAGGCATTCAAGGCGTGCCAGCCGTTATTTTCAATCGCCGTCATCTTGTGACGGGCGCACAGGGAATAGCAAACTACACCCATATTCTGGAGCAGTTGGAGGAGATGCAGGATTGAAGTGGCATGCAAGCTCTGTTGCCAGATATAGCTGCAGCGCTCGTTCCAACGAACCTTGCTACTTGCAGAATGCTTTTAGCAACTGGCATAAAATTGTTATAGCATGGGCGATTGCCCATTATCATAGGATGTATCGTTTCGTGAAAAAAACTATCTCCGCACTCGTGCTCCTAGGCCTCTTCGTCAGCCATGCTGCTAGCGCCCAAACACAAGAGTGCTCAGCCGAAGCGCTGATGACTGCCAATCAGGAAGTTCAAATTCAGATGGCGCAGTTTGCCGAGCAAAGAATGTCCTCGGACGCTCAAAACAGCGATGCAATGGCTGAAATGGAAAGCATTCTTCAGAATGCAGGTGTGAATAATACGATTGCTAAGCACGCAGACGAACTGGAAATGATGGAGCCTGGTTCTAACCACCAGCCTTCCCAGGCGCTGTGTGATGATATGTATGCCATGAACGATCGCCTGAGTGCAGAGCTGAAGCAGCGCCAGTAGCACGCCCTCTCGGAAGAGGGGTCGCGGCGTTTAGTCCGCGCCCCTCCCTGTACTTAGCGATGCCTTAATCTCCGTATCTAACGCCTTTGTTTTTCAACATGGCGTCCATACGCGACAACGCCACTTCCAGCAGAGAAGCAGTGGTGCCAAAGTTAAGCCGCACAAAGCCGGGGCAACCAAAGGCTGCTCCGTCCGAGAGCGCCACGCCCACCTCGCTCAGCAGTGTTTGATATGGCGCCTCACCCAGCCCCGCCTCGCGCATATCTAGCCATGCCAAATAGGTGGCCTCAGACGCATGCCAATTAACGCCCGGCCAAGTCGCCACGCGCGCTTGCAGGGTGTCGCGATTCTCGCGTAATACATTTAACAGTGCCTGTCGCCACGCCTCTCCTTCACGATAAGCGGCCTCCGCCGCAACCAAGCCCAGCACATTACCGTCAGGAAGCAGCCCTTTTGCTGCGGCGGCAAATCGCTTGCGCAGCGTAGCATCGGGAATCACCGCGCAGGCGCTGGTTAAACCGGCTAAATTAAAGGTTTTAGACGGTGCCCACAGCGTAATGGTGCGCTTCGCTAGTCCAGGAAACGCCGCGGCCAACGGGCGATGCTGCGCCCCCTCGCTTAATAGCAGGTCACAGTGCAGCTCGTCTGACACTACCCAAAGGTCGTGGCGCTCCACCAGCGTAGCCAGCGCTGCCAGCTCTTCATGTCGCCATACACGGCCGGTCGGGTTATGAGGCTGACACCACAGTAACAAGCGTGTTCTAGGCGTAATTGCCGCCTCTAGAGCAGCGATATCGAGCTGCCAAGGCTCGCCCGGCGCGGTAGGTTGCGCCAGCATGGCCTGCTGAGGCAGCCGCCCCGTTCGCTCAGCCACCGCTAAGAAAGGTGGGTAGATCGGTGCGACGGTCAATACGCCGTCGCCAGGTTCAGTCAGGGCCAACGCTGCTAGGTGCAATGCCGGCACCACCCCAGGCAACCACTGCTGCCACTCGGGTTGAATGCGCCAGTCATAGTGTTGAGCACTCCACTGACACAGCGTTTCTGTTAACGTAGCCGGCACTTCGCCATAGCCATAAACACCGTGGGCCACTCTCGCCTGTAGCGCATCAATGACCGCTGGCGGCGAGCAAAAGTCCATATCGGCAACCCACAGAGGTAAGATATTGTCACCGTAACGGTGCCATTTCTGTGATACCCAGCCACCTTCTGGATGGCGGCGTTCAATAGGCGTGGCAAAATCATAGGCCATAAAAAATCTCACTCATTCAATAGGAGTTGTGCTGAGCATGCCGCAAGATGACTTTTATACCAAGATGCGCGCTGGGCTTCCCGCTCTTTTGCGCCAGTGGCGTGCACTAGGCCAGGCGGATGCTGACCGCTTGGCGCTGATTCTCGCCGAGACGGCACGGGTGGCCAAGCTGGGTGAGCCTGAAAGTACGCCGAGCGGCTCAACGCTCGATGCATGGAGCACGGCCAGCGCGGATGACATTCCCCTCTGGGCACCCCGTACGGCGGTATTTCTGCTCAATCAAATGCCCGCTCGCCCGACACCGAATAGCGATGCTGAAGCCTGTGCCTGGGCCTACTGCTGGCTGCGGAACCGATCGTTTGACTCACTACAGGCCGCTCATGAGGCGCTCCCCACGCATTTAAAAGCACCGCTAGACAATGCGCTAGAGGCCGCGTGGCGCGACCAGCAAGGGCTGCGCTTAGTCTAAATGACGATGCTTATGCATCAATATCTTTAAAATAAAATACTTAAAATCAAAATAGCGATACCATAACCGTAAGGGCAACGCCGCATGTTAGAAATTCCGCTCACTTGGCAGCTAGCGAAACTCAGCCTCTCAATCAGCATGGTATTAGGCCTGGGTGCGATTGCGATGCGTACGAGCCCTCGTACGGCCGGGCTACTCGCCGGCTACCCGCTAGGAACGTCCTTGACGCTGTTTTTTATTGGTTTAGAAATTTCTCCAACATTTGCAACCCAAAGCGCGATACATACACTGGCGGGCTTTACCGCGACAATAGCGTTAGGCGCTGGTTACTTAGTGGCAGGCGGACGACAGCCCGGCATTAAAGGCATGGCGAGCGGCGTGGCCGGTGGCTTTATAGCATGGTTCACTGCCAGCAGCCTACTCACTCAGTTTGACTTCACCCGGCTCAGCGGTACGCTAGTAACACTGTGCGCTATTGGCGTGTTTAGTACGCTGTTCCGCGCGATCCCTGATGTAAAAAGTCCCGCTAGCCGTGCATTTTCACTATCAGCGCTGGCCGCACGCGCCTGCCTTGCAACCATCATCGTGTTTACAATCACGCGGCTAGCGCATTGGCTCCCGCCCGCCTGGGCAGGCACCCTGGCTGCTTTTCCTGTCACTATGCTGCCCTTTCTGCTGATCCTTCACTTGAACCATGGCATGGCACCGGTAGCCACTGTCATTAAGCATTTCCCGATGGGACTAGGCTCACTGCTAAGTTACACGCTATGCGTTTCCTACACTTATAGTTCGCTAGGGCTTTTGTGGGGCACATTGGCTGGGTTCGCAGCGGCGACGCTATGGCTGCTGGGATGGATGCAATTGACCGCTTGGTATCAGCGCCGCACCACTTGACCAAGAGCTTGGTTGGGATAATCCTAAATGAGCTGCGTTGCTAACAATGAGGATACGCCATGTTTACCCGCACTATTGAGCCCGCGTTTTATGACACCGACGCGCTAGGGCATATTAATAACACGCGGCTACCCGCGTGGTTTGAACTCGCCCGCAATGACTTGTTTAAGCTCTTCACACCCGATTTAAACCCTAAGCAGTGGCGTTTGATCATGGCGCGCATGGAAGTCGACTATCGAGCTGAACTGTTTTACGGTCACGATATCGAAATACGCACTTACTTAACCCGACTAGGCAATAGCTCGTTTACAGTGACCCAGGAGGCACGCCAGCACGGCAAGCTCACCAATCTTGGTCACGCCGTTATGGTGCAATATGACCATCAGGCCAAATGCGCTGTACCGATCAAGGACGGCCTGCGCGAAGCGCTAACGGCGCATGTACAGGATGCGCCTGAACCTGCCTGATTGACGTCGCCCCAGGCAGCTGGGGCAACAGGAGCCCGTACAATGGCAATCCGTTACACTCTCTGGCTAGACCCTGACAACGTTGCCCAGCATCGCGCTGTCGCGGCTGACCTTGAGCATTATTTTATGGAACGCTTCGCCGACTATCCGCATATCCGCTTGTTCGGTGCCGACCCCTACGATTATGATGCCCCCTTCAACCGCCTTTATGACGTGTTAATGGCACGAGCCGCTGAATACTGTGAGCGGACGTGGTGCTATGTCGCGTCACCCGAACAGCTCAACCGCTGCTTTTTCCGTGCTGTTGGCCGCTCAAATAAATTTGTGAGAGACCAGCCCAATGGTGATACGCACCAATCAGGTTCCTGACGAGCGTCAGCTCGCCATTATTGCCCAACAACTTGGCCGCGCACCGCGTGGTATCGAAGCCGTTGCCGCCACTGACGGTGAAGGTACGCCACTAGTTCTGCGTATGGCTCCCATTGTTGATGGCAAACCCTTTCCAACGCTGTACTGGCTTTGCTCAGACGTGCTTAAAGTCGAGATTTCACGCATTGAGGCCGTTGGCGTTATCAAAGCGCTGGAGCAACGTCTTCAGGAAGAGCCCGAGTTTCTTGAGGCTTACCAGCAGAGTCACCGCGATTACGTCACCGCTCGCTGGGACTATATGAGCGCCGCTCAGCGTGATGAAGTCGCACAGCTCGGCTATACCGACGTGCTGACCGAGCGCGGCATTGGTGGCATTAGCAATTGGCAACAGATTCGCTGCCTGCATACTCAGTACGCCCACCATCTATGTGGTGACAATGTGATCGGTCAATGGATGGATCAGCAGCATCAGATCGACCGCCACCTGCCCTAGCAATTGCTCATTTTTAGCATAAGGAATTAACTGGATGTCTAGAATTTGTGTTTATCTTGGCTCCCGTGAAGGCAACAGCCCAGGCTTTCGTCTGGCAACCAATGCGCTCGGCCGTGCACTGGCTGCACGTGGCCACACGTTGGTTTATGGCGGCGCACGCCTTGGCCTTATGGGCGAACTGGCGAATGCGGCTTTGGAGGCTGGCGGCGACGTCATTGGCGTGATGCCCGACCACTTGGTTGATCGCGAGCAGGCGCATTTTGGCTTAAGCGAACTGATCCGAGTGCGCAATATGCACGAACGCAAAGCCACCATGGCGGCGAATGCCGATGCTTTTATCGCGTTACCCGGCGGCATTGGGACATTTGAAGAGCTGTTTGAAACATGGACGTGGGGTTATCTAGGCCTGCATACCAAACCGATGGGCTTGCTGAATATTGATGAGTTCTACTCACCGCTGCTAACCTTTTTAGACAGCACCGTCGGCCATGGCTTTTTAGCCTCAGCGACTCGCGACATGTTACTGGACGCAGCGACGCCCAATGAATTACTTGATGCGCTAGAAGAGCAGCTTTAATGCGGAAGGAACAGAACGTGGCTAGCGGCCCACATGCTCGGTGAGATGGCGGGTATGCTGATAGGTAAGCTGCAGTAAGCGGGCATCTTCACCAGCACGATGGCGGTGAATGCCGCGCTCGGAGATCAGCGTTTCTTTGGTATCGCTCCACAGCGCCTGCTGGTCTTCGCTAAGCAGAATCCTTAATGCCTCAAGACGAAAACGCGGCAGCATTCCTGCGTGGTGAAAGAGTAATGAGAGCCAGGTATTGTCGTAGCCCCAGCTGTCGCTGTAGGCCTTTCCCAATTCGCCCATCTCATCGTTCAGCCATTGCGCGACTTGACGAACCGGATAGCCTTCCCGGGTAAGACGATCACGGGAGATGCCGTGCAGCAGCTCGGCCTTAGGATCCCAGTGTGTCCACTCATCAAGTGGTTGAATGAGGAAAGCGCAACAGCTTCCATCAGCACGTGCGATACCCACTTCAATGGGATAGCTGCCACGCCCAAACCCGGACGCTTCAATATCTAACACTGTGGGTAGCGTCTCGGACACAAACTTCCTCACTCAATCAAAAAGCAGTAACGGCTTCAGGCCGCGGCTGCTTCGTCTAGCGGCTGCGCAATAGCCTGTCGCTGCCAGTAAGCCGCCTGCTCACCGTCAACGGCCAATCCTAGCTCACCCAAGCGGTAGGCTTGAGCAAGGCGCTCAGCGGCTAAACAATGGCCGGCTTGAGCGGCACGCGCGTACCAAGTAACCGCGTAGTCTTCGCGACGGGGGTATTGAACACAGCCATGTTCGTGAATTTGCGCGACCTGATACTGTGACTTTAGGTCCCCTGCATGCGCGGCTTCCAGCACGTAACGCGCACCGCGCGCTTTATCTTGCGGGGTTTGGCTGCGATGAAACAACATGTGGCCATACATAGACAGCGCATCAGGATGCCCCGCGTCTGCACAGCGTTTAAATAAACGCATCGTTAAGCGCTGCGTACGCTTTGAGCGCGGCAGCAGCCAGCGATTATGAGACAACCTTTCAGCCAATCTAAATTCTAGCTGAATAAACAACATTGATGCCTGCAACATGGCAAACAAACCTGCCTATCTGTTGAAACCTTGGGCTAGCAGTCACTCAAAAATTGACGCCAACCACACAAGAAACCGGCCTTTAGCCGGTCGACGGGCTGGCAAGCATACGCCTGCCTTAGCGACGACTCAACCCCATTAATTTGCTGCTTTTGCAACGCCTCGCTAACATGCCCTACACACGCCGTGAACTATTCGAGTAATGGCTGCTTATCTTGCCGCAATTCCACCTTAGCTAGGAGATACATATGCAAACGCGCCCACTTGGCAGAACGGGTATGGAGGTCAGCAGACTCTGCTTAGGAACGATGACGTTTGGTGAGCAAAATAGCGAAGCCGAAGCTCACGAACAGCTTGATCGCGCCGTGGCGTTTGGTATTAATTTCATTGATACCGCTGAAATGTATCCCGTTCCTCCGCTGGCCAAAACTCAAGGCCTCACCGAGCAGTATGTCGGTAGCTGGCTAAAACAGCGCGGCTCAAGAGACGATGTCATTATTGCCACGAAGGCCGTTGGCCCAGGAATTGAACATATCCGCGGGGGGCCGCGTCTGACGCGCGATCATATCCATCGCGCCATCGATAGCAGCCTTGAGCGGCTAAATACGGATTATGTTGACCTCTACCAGCTCCACTGGCCCGACCGCCAAACCAACTTCTTTGGCAAATTGGGCTATATGCATAGTGATGACGAAGAAGCGACGTCACTCGAAGAGACGCTCTCAGCGCTTAAAGAATTAGTCGATGCGGGCAAGGTGCGTGCCATTGGGCTTTCTAATGAAACACCATGGGGAGTGATGCGGTCACTGCAGCTAGCTGACCAGCTTGGTCTACCGCGTGTCGCTTCGATTCAAAATCCCTATAATCTTCTCAACCGCTCCTTTGAAGTGGGCTTGGCTGAGATTGCTCATCGCGAAGATGTCGGCCTACTTGCCTATTCGCCGCTAGGGTTTGGCGTGCTCTCGGGCAAGTACCTTAACGGTGCTCAGCCATCGAAAGGTCGCTTGACACTTTATGAGCGCTTCAAACGCTATACCTCGCCAGAAGCAGAAGCCGCGACGCAGGCCTACGTGACATTGGCCCAACAGCATGATTTGGACCCGGCACAAATGGCGCTCGCGTTTGTTAACTCACGCAGCTTCTTAACCAGCAATATTATTGGTGCTACCACCATGAACCAGCTGGAAAGCAACCTTGCTAGTGAAAGTCTAAAGCTTGATGACGACGTATTAGAGGCGATCGAAAGCATCCACCGCAGAATGTCGAATCCCTGCCCATAAAAGAGTTTAAAAAATAGATGGTAAGACTGCCTCTAGGGGCAGTCTTTAAACCGCATTACCCCCTTATACACCAAGCTATCGCGTCTATAGCCTCGGCCTTCGCCAAGGCTTGGTATACTGCACTCACTAATGATGATTCCAGGAGTACGCGATGCTGAGCGTTATTTCACCGGCGAAAACGCTGGATTTTGAAACACCGTCAACGACTGACGACGTCACTCAACCCAGCTTTTTATCTCACAGCCAACCGCTTATCGATATTTTGCACGATTACTCGCCACAGCAAATCAGCGAGCTGATGGGCATCAGCGATAAGCTGGCGGGGCTGAACGCTGCGCGTTTTAAAGAATGGCAGCCACCCTTTACACTAAGCAATGCAAAACCTGCCGCTCAAGCCTTTCAAGGCGACGTCTACACCGGCCTACAAGCGGAGTTGTTCAGCGATTCAGACAATCGCTATGCGCAGTCACACTTACGTATACTTTCCGGCTTATATGGCCTGCTACGGCCCTTGGATTTAATTCAAGCCTACCGCCTGGAAATGGGCACTAAGCTAGCCAATAGAGCAGGTAGTGATCTTTACGCCTACTGGCAGCCTATTTTGACACCGGCTCTCGACGAAGCTATCTCTGAAAGTGGCTCTAACGTACTAGTGAATCTTGCGTCTAATGAATACTTTAAAGCGGTAGATACTAAAAAACTCAACGCGAGAATCATTACACCGGTGTTCAAAGACGAGAAAAATGGCACGTTCAAAATCATTAGCTTTTATGCCAAAAAAGCGCGCGGCCTGATGAGCGCCTGGCTTATTAAGGAGCAAATCAACGACCCAGACCGCCTTCAAGACTTTACCGTCGCTGGCTATCGCTTCAATGCCGCTTCATCACAGGGCGATACGTTCGTTTTCACCCGTAAAGAAACGGATCGTTAGAGAATCAGGCCTAGAAGAAACGGACAGGGCGCGCGGAGCGGGGCTTTAAAAGCTGCTGGTGCGCCTCTTTAAACAGCGCCGTGTCACAACGGTGCAGCCATTCATAGGCCACCATATCGGCTGACACCGCGACTGCCCCGCTCTGACAGGCGCGTTCACGGGCAAGCACTGCTTCCTGTGGACGTCGACTAGCAGAGGCATCGCTGAGCCAGTACAGCTCGTAGCCTGCCTCTAATAGCCCTAACCCTGTTTGCAGTACGCAAATATGGGCTTCCGTTCCACACAAGACGATCTGTGTTTTCCCCGTAGCGTTCAGCGCTTGGCGAAAATCATCTTCAGCCATGGCGCCAAAATGCTGCTTTTGCCAGAGCCGATAGTGGTTGCCCAGGCAGGCGAGCAGTGACGTCGACGTGCCTCCCAGCTTGTCTGGCGATTGCTCTGTTAGCCATACGGGCACCTCAAGCAAGCATGCTATTTCGCCGAGCCAAGCCGCTTCGCTAACGGCTTCCTCACCGCCGTCAATCACAGGCAGCAGCCGCGCTTGAAAATCGACCATTAAGAGCAAACTTTTATCACGCTGTATTTGCACGTCGGCTCCTACATTTCAGTTGTTATCGTTATTAGAGCTATTTATCGCTGTTAGAACCATAGTCGACATTCCATAAACAACAAAGCAGCCGCTTTTCGGCGACTGCTTTGGCTAATGCATGCAACTAATACTCGGCCTAGTCTTCGGCAGCATCTTCAATATTTTCGCCTAGATCTTCCATGCTCTCACCGGCACTTTCCGCGCTCTCATCAATGCTTTCACCGGCTTTTTCAGCAGGCCCTTTATTATCGCAAGCGATCAGCCCACCTGCCGTAAAGGTCATCAATAGTGCGATTGCTAACTTCTTGGCTAATGACATCGTCATATGCTTCTCCTCCTGAGATTTTACGTCATAACACATTCACCATAATACTAGATGGTGCTCGTCTACAATACCATGACAAATACGCAACCTGTTGTTATAACAACCTTTAAAACATATTTATTCGAGTTTCAAAGCACCCAGCACATTAAAATTGTTAAACAATGAGCAGCATAACTGTCGTTTTTTCACGCAAAAAAAATCCCCCGGGGCGTTAGCCTCGGGGGATTTTTCATATAAGTGCCTGACGATGACCTACTCTCGCATGGGGAGACCCCACA